>NZ_CP033204.1:2076000-2768000 GCF_022701295.1 Sphingopyxis sp. YF1 | reverse complement strand
GCTCGATATCCTGCGCACGGGCATCGTGCTCCCCGCGCCGACCAAGCCGGGCGCGGCGGTCGAACTCAGCAAGATCGCGACCGATCTCCAGTCGCAATATGGCAAGGGCCGCGGCACGCTGAACGGCAAGGAGATATCGGGCTCGGACATCGAGGCCGAAATGGGCAACCTCCAGCATACGCCCGCCGAGTTCGCCGAGATGTGGACGAGCTGGCACGACAATGTCGGCGCGCCGATGAAGGAGGATTATGCGCGGCTGGTCACCATCGCGAACGGCGGCGCGAAGGAACTCGGCTTCACCGACGTCGGCGCGATGTGGCGATCGGGGTACGACATGCCGCCCGCCGAATTCGCGAAGACGACCGAGACGATCTGGCAGGAAATGAAGCCGCTCTACATGGCGCTTCACACCTATGTGCGCTGGAAACTCAACGAGAAATATGGCGATGCGGTGCAGCCCAAGACCGGCGCGATCCGCGCCGACCTGCTCGGCAACATGTGGGCGCAGGAATGGGGCAATATCTATCCGCTCGTCGCGCCGCCGGGAACCGGCGACCTCGGCTATGACATCGGCGACCTGCTGACCGCGCAGGGCAAGGCGCCGCTCGACATGGTCAAGGCGGGCGAGAATTTCTATTCCTCGCTCGGCTTCGCGCCGCTGCCCGAGAGCTTCTGGAAGCGCAGCCTGTTCACCAAGCCCGCCGACCGCGAGGTCGTGTGCCACGCCTCGGCGTGGGACATCGACAACAAGGACGATATCCGCATCAAGATGTGCATCAAGGTGAACGCCGACGATTTCGTTACCATTCACCACGAGCTGGGCCACAATTATTACCAGCGTGCCTACAAGGATCAGCCGTTCCTTTACCTCAACGGCGCCAACGACGGGTTCCACGAGGCGATCGGCGATTTCGTCGCGCTGTCGATCACGCCGCAATATCTGGTCGACATCGGACTGCTCGACAAGGCGAAGGTGCCGAGCGCCGACAAGGATATCGGTCTGCTGCTGCGGCAGGCGATGGACAAGGTCGCTTTCCTGCCGTTCGGCCTGCTGATCGATCGCTGGCGCTGGGGGGTGTTCGACGGGACGATCAAGCCCGCCGACTACAACAAGGCGTGGACGCAGCTCCGCCTGCAGTATCAGGGCATCACGCCCCCCGCCGAGCGGCCTGCGACCGCGTTCGACCCGGGCGCCAAATATCATGTGCCGGGGAATACGCCGTACACGCGCTACTTTCTCGCGCGCGTGCTGCAGTTCCAGTTCTACAAGGCTGCGTGCGATCAGGCGGGGTGGACGGGACCGCTGCACCGCTGTTCCTTCTATGGCAACAAGGAGGTCGGCGCGAAGCTGAACGCGATGCTCGAAATGGGCATGTCGAAGCCCTGGCCCGACGCGCTCGAAGCCTTCACCGGGACGCGCGAGATGTCGGGCAAGGCGATGGCCGAGTATTTCGCGCCGCTCAAGGCCTGGCTCGACGAGCAGAACAAGGGCAAGCCGACCGGGTGGTGAAGCGCGCGCTCCGGCCGACGATGGGTGCGGCGACGCTTCTGCTGTCGCCCGCCGTATCGGTCGCGCAGTCCGATGGCGGTGCGTCGGCACCCGCGCGCACGACTTCGGCGGCGCCGGCGGGGGTCGTATCGGTCATCGTCGACAGGAGCGCCGTCCGGTCGCCGCCCAAATATCTGTCGGGCAAGATGCCGGGCGCCGACCCGGTGGTCGCCGCCGCGGTGGCCGACGGGCGGATGGGGCGGCTGCTGGCCGAGGCGACGGTCGGTGCCGACGGCGCGCTGTCCGATATCGTCCTGATCGAACCGTCGGGCGACGCGGGCATCGATCGGGCGGCGATCGCGGCGCTGCAGGGATGGAAACTCTCCCCGGGACGCGACGCGGCGGGCAAGCCGGTTGCGGTCCGGGCGAAATTCCCGCTTCCGGTCGGCGGACTCCGGCGGATCGAAGGCGCCAACCCCGAATTTCCCGACGCGGCGAAGGCGTTCGGCCACAATGGCAAGATCGTGGTCCGCGCGACGATCGATGCGGCGGGTCGCATCGTCGAACCGCACGTCGAGGAATCGACTCGGTCGGACCTGCTCGACGCGGCGACGCTCGCCGCGATGGCGGCGTGGCGCTATGCGCCGCCCAGGGATCTCGCAGGGCGCCCGCTGCGCCGCGAGGTGCGATTCGAGTTCGAATTCAACCAGGCGGCGGGCGACGGCGACAATTATCTCGCCGCGATACGCAGCTACCGCTGCGACACCTTCCTGCGCGAATATGACTGGTGGACGAGCGTGCACGGTGGCGAAAAACCGGCCCGGTTTCCGCTCTATTCCTATCTGCGCGGGATGCAACTGCTGGTGCCCGAGGTGCTGGGACCGCCGCGCCCGGCGGGTTCGAAACCATCCGCGGGCTTCATGGGGCATGACACGTCGTGGACCAACGCCGTGGCGCGGTGCCGCGCCGCGCCCGATGCCATTTTCCTCGCCGAATATCGCAAGGGCTGAGCGCGGTCAGGGTCAGGACCCTAGCCCGCCTCGATCGCCTGTTTGAACCGCGCCAGCCGCGCGCTCGCCGCGGCGGCGTGCGGGCCGATCCAGCGGTCGTGGATATCCTGGATCGGCATCGCGTTGAGGTGATTCCACCGCTCGCGCCCGCGGCGTTCGGCGATCACCAGCCCGGCATCCTCCAGCACCTTCAGATGCTGCATCACCGTGCAGCGGTCCAGATGCGCGAAATTGCCGCACAGCGTGCCCGTGGTCAGCGGCTGGTCTTTCAGATTGTCGAGGATCTGGCGGCGGACATGCGATGCCAGTGCCTTGAAAATATTGTCATATTCTTCGTGGATTGACATGTTATAAATATATAACATAATGAAAAGGGAATCAAGCGGAGATTGTCGATGGAACTGAAATTCCGAGTCGCGGCGCGGATCGCCAAGCCGGTGCACGATGTGTTCGAGGCGGTCGCCGACCCCGCGCAGCTGTCGCACTATTTCACCACCGGCGGCGCCGAGGGGCGGCTCGCGACCGGCGCGACGGTGACATGGGATTTCCACGATTTCCCCGGGGCCTTTCCGGTCTGGGTGATCGAGGTGGTCGCGGACGAGAAGATCGTGCTCGAATGGCAGGCGAGCGAAGGCGAGGCCCCCAACGTCGAGGGCGGCGAGCTCAAGGACGCCGATTACCGCACGCGCGTGACGATGCGCTTCGAGGCGCTCGACGACGGCCGCACGCTGGTCGAGATTTCGGAGGAGGGCTGGCGCGAAAATCAGGGCGCGCTGGGTGCGAGCTACGGCAACTGCCAGGGCTGGTCGCAGATGCTCTGCGCGCTCAAGGCCTGGCTCGAGCATGGCATCAACCTGCGCGAAGGCATGTACCGGTAACTGAGCCGCGCCTGGACAGTGGCGGCGGATTGCGCCGCCCACCTGGCTGGCGTTTCGGGCCGATGTCGGTCCGATGGATTTGGCTCAGGTCCGGAATGACGAAGGTCAGGAAGCGACCGTTTTTTGCCGTTTAAGCCGAGGAATAGGCTTCTTAATTGCGGACGTAGCGAGTTGGTGGCATCAGAGCCTGATGAATAACGAGCGCGAGCAGGCTACACGCGATGATTGGCAGACGGCGCTGTATGAAGCGTCCTACCGTTATTCGCTCGCGGTGAGCGAGCTTCACAAGGCAAACCCGTGGCCGGACAATCCCGTTCTCGGTCAAGCAATCAACACCTTGGTCACGGAGCTGTGGGATCGCAGCTTTAGCGTCACCGAAATTACCTCGGCGTTTCGAGAAGCTGTTGCCAATCTGCCACGGTATGCCGCAGGCGATGAGGTTCGGCCTTAGTCCGTCATGCTCCGCTCGCCCTGAAAGCTGACCCAGAACTCACCACCCCGTTTCGGAAGTTGCCGGTCGGTGCGACACCCATGGCCGCTATCGACCGATTGCAGACCCCGAATCCATCGTCACCCCGCGTTCGCCGACCATCCTGTAGGTCGAAACACCCTATTTCGGCGTCCATCAAACCGGCAGCAGGCCAGACCGTTGCTGATCCAGTTCGACGGCGAACGCCGCCGGGGATGCTTAGCCAACGGAGGGTTAGATGACCACGGTGACTCGCTGTCCGCTGCGTTCGGATTCCTCCGCCGCCTCGCAAATCGCTTGAACCTGAAGCGCCTGTTCGAAACCCGGATGGCAGTCACGATTTTCGCGCACGGCCGAAACCATCTCGTCCAGCATCAGCGTCATCGGAATTATGACACGAGCGTCATCGAGCATCGGGATGTCGGCGCCGCGCAACTGCGTCAGCGAATTCGGTAATGTGACTGGCTGTGCCGCCCTGCCTAGATCGGCTCGGGCGACCGCAGGCGCATGGGATAACGTTGCATTGGCCGCATCGGGAAATCCCGAGGGCGCCTCGATCCGCAACCGCCCCTTCGACCCATAAGCTTCAAGCGCAAACCCACGCGCGCCGGCCACGCTCCAGCCAATATTCATCTGTGCCATGCCACCATGCCGGAAACGCAGCGTCAAAAAGGCCGTGTCGACGGTTTGGGGTTCAAAGTGACTGCCATCATCAAAGCGCCATTCCCGCAGCCCGCGCTCCAGCGTCGCCGACACACTGGCTACGTCGCCGAAGAGATATATCAGGGCGTGGAGGCAATGCCCCCCAAGGTTGCGCAGCGCGCTCGCGCCCTCGCCCGTCATGCCGAGCCAATTGTAGTTCGAGGTATAGCCCGGCCGGGTAACGAATGGGAATACCGCATCGCCGTCGCGGATGAGCGGGAAGTGGCATCGCAGTTCGACGCCAATCAGGTCGCCGAGAGCACCATCTTTGATCAGCGCCTTCATCTGACGAAATTGCGGCAGCCACTGGAATTGCGCTTCGACCATACCGACGACGCCCGCTGCCTGCTGCGCCGCGCGGATGGCACGCGCCGCAGCGATGTCGGGCGCAAAAGGATTGGCATTGATCACATGCTTGCCAGCGGCGAGGGCGTGCATAACCATGTCATATCGCAAGGCCGGGCGCGTGCCGACGTCGATGATATCGACAGGTGCTTCGTCAATCATCTGTCGATAATCATGGTAAGCGTTGGGAATCCCGTGGGTATCGGCAGCAGCGCGCGCGGTCTCCTCCTGAGCGGTACAGATCGCCGTCACCTCGACGCCCGGCAGATTGCGCCAGGCTGGAAGGTGGCCGACGATTCCCCAGTTGGCACCAATCATTCCCACGCGCAGCGACTGCAAGCTATCCGACATCACTACATCCTTCAGAATAATTATATAACCTATTAGGAGGATTATTCTGGCCGGCCGACGCAGCTAGCGCAAGGAAAAACGTAGTCCTGACTGGTGTGTTTAAACATAAGGTGCGAAGGGACGTGTCCTACTGCCGGTTTGTGCTCGGTAGTCTGAGGCTTCCACGAAACGGCATGGGGGGCAGTGCGGTTCAAATAGCGACTTCCAACTCTCTATAACATTAGATGTCCCCACGAAGTCCGTGATGACGAAAGAGATTGAGCGAACGTCCGCTTCCCACCCCAAAGCCACCTTCCGCGCTGCCGGCCCCATGCCGATCGCACGCTCCATTTGGCGGCTTGCCAAATCTTGAAAGAGTATACTAAATAAGCGATACAAGGAATCGAACGAGAGAGGAGCCGCCAATGGCCGACGCACCCCGGAGCCACCTGCCGCTGCGCATCGAGGAGATCACCGCCGACTGGCTGACGTCGGTCCTCGCCGAAAATTTTCCCGGCACGGTCGTCACCGAGCTGCATATCGGGACCGTCATCGCGGGCACCGCGACCAAGGTGCGGCTGCTGCTTGCCTATAATGACGCGGGGCATGCGCACCGGCTGCCGCCGACGATGTGGCTCAAGGGCGGCTTTATCCGCCACGCCTATACCTTCGACGAATCCTTCGTGAACGAGGCCAAATTCTTCGCCGCCTGGGCGCCGGAAATGACCATCCATATCCCGCGCGCCTATTGGTCGGGCTGGCACGAGGGTGTGCAGGGGCTGGTGCTGATGGAGGATCTGGCCGCGCGCAACATCGCCTTCGGCAACGCCACGCGGCCGATCAGCCTCGACCAGCAGGCGCAGACGCTCGACCTGCTCGCGCGGATGCACGCGCGCTGGTGGCAGTCGCCCGAACTCAAGACGCTGCGCAATTTCTCGACCGTCTGGCAGGCGGCCGACCGCGTCGTGATGATGATGCTCGAACCCGCCTATTTCGAAGCCTGCATCAACCATCGCCGCTGCGCCGCCTATGTCGGCCCCTATCGCGACCGCGAGCGGATCATGGCGGGGCTGCGCGCGCAGTGGAGGCGCTCGCCCGAAATCCCGCAATGCTTCTCGCACGGCGACGCGCATCTCGGGAACATGTTCTTCGAAACCGACGGGCGCCCGGGCTTCCTCGACTGGCAGGCGTGGCAGGAGGGGCCGTATATGCACGACGTCGCCTATTCGATTATCGGCAACCTGCGGGTCGAGGACCGGCGCGCGGCCGAAAAAGACCTGCTCGCGGGCTATCTGGCGGCGCTGAACACCCATGGCGTCGCGCGTCCGCCGAGCCGCGAAGAGGCGTGGGAGGCGTATCGGCGCCATGCGATGCACGGGTTCATGTGGCCCTTCACTCCGCTCGAGATGCAGCCGATCGAGATCGTCACCGCCGAGGGCGACTGCTTCGGCGCCGCGGTGTCGGACCTCGATACCTTCGGCGCACTGGGCGTCTGACGCCGCGTCAGCCGCGCGGCGCGACCGCGCGGCAGAGCAGGTCGACCTGCAGGTGCATCATCGAACGGAAGGTCGAGACATCGTCGGTCGCGGCGCCCAGTCCGCGCACCGCAAAGACGAGCCCGCGCGCGAGGTCCGTCGCGGCGGCGGGAAGCGGCCCGGTCGCGCCGGCCGCGATCAGCTCGGCGATCAGCGCTTCGAGTTCGGCATAGACGCGGCGCACCACCGGGATCGACAGATCGTCCATGTCGCGCGCGTCGGGGGTGCGTTGCTGGAGGTCGAAGACCTGCACCAGCCACAGGTCGCAGGCGATCGACAGCCGGTCGGCAAGCCCGGCCGCGGGGGCCAGTGCGCCGCGGATTTCGGCCATGCGGATGCGGTTCAGATGCTCGACCGCCGCCTCGAACGCTTCTTCCTTTCCGGCGAAAAGCAGGTAGAGTGCGGGGCGCGACATCTCTGCCGCGCGCGCGATGTCGCCCATCGTCGTGCGCGCGAAGCCGTAGCGGATGAACTGGTCGGCCGCCGCCGCCACCGCGCGATCGATCTTGGTTTCCGACGCCATGCTGCCCCCGATGTCCGCCGTCCGGGCTGGGGCGGCGCAGGTATTAACGCAATGACGTTTTTTGTCACAATGTCAAATCGGTGCACCTATTCGCCGGTGAAGACGGGCTGCTCCTTCGAGGCGAAGACGCGCACCGCGGCGAGATTGTCCTTGGTTCGCGCGGTTCGCGCGACCGCGCGCGCCTCGGCTTCGAAGCTGCTGTGCAGGTCCTGCCGCAGGCCGTCGGCGACCAGCGCCTTGATCTCGCCGAGCGCGAGGGTCGCGCCATCCGCGAACTCGCGCGCCACCGTGCGGGCGCGATCGGGGAGGGCGGCGGCCGGCACGCTCTCCGCCGCCAGCCCCCACGCGAGTGCGGTCGCCGCATCGATCCGTTCGGCGCGCATCAGCATGCGCTTGGCGCGCGGCACCCCGATCGCACGCGGGAGCAGCCACGACAGGCCCGAGTCGGGCGCCGAGGCGAGCCTGGCGAAGGGCGTCTGCATCCACGCCTCGTCGGCCATCACGACATGGTCGGCGGCCATGACGAGCCCGAGCCCGATGCCGATCGCGAGGCCGTTGACCCCGGCGATCAGCGGGATGGGGAGCGCGTGCAGGCGGCGGAGCATCGGGTGATAGAGCGTCTCGGCGCCGCCGAGCGGGCGGATCGTCGACTGGCCCGCGGCGAGGGCCTTGCGGCTCACCATCAGATTATAGCCGGCGCAAAAGGCGCGGCCTTCGCCGGTGAGCAGCACCGCGCGGCAGCGCCGCCGCGGCTTGACGATCTCGGCCAGCGCCGCGGCGAGCGATTCGGCCATTTCGTCGCCCATCGCGTTGAGCCGGTCGGGGTCGTTGAGCGTGACGACCGCCAGCGCGCCGTCGAATGCCAGCCGCACGAAGGCATAGTCGATCGTTTCGATGCCCGGCCCGGTCATTCGACCAGCCCCGCCTGCTGGTTGGCCTGTTTCCAGAAATCGCCGCCGGCGACGGCGTCGATCTCGAGCTCGGCAACCTCGGACACGCGTGCGAACAGCATGTAGATGCCGATGACGTGGATCAGTTCGACGATCTGGCGCGGCGAATAGAAGGCGGCGACCGCGGCGAAGACGAAATCATCGACGCGCACGGTCTTGACGACCTGGCGGGTGAAGGCGAGCAGCGCGCGTTCGCGCGCGTCGAAGACGGGGTCGCCGAAGCGGTCGTCGGCGATCGCCGCGACCTTGGCGTCGGCGATCCCCATCGCCTTCGACACCTCGATAT
Organism: Sphingopyxis sp. YF1; assembly: GCF_022701295.1. NCBI lineage: Bacteria > Pseudomonadati > Pseudomonadota > Alphaproteobacteria > Sphingomonadales > Sphingopyxidaceae > Sphingopyxis > Sphingopyxis sp. YF1. The sequence continues at coordinate 2,759,483 of NZ_CP033204.1, read as the reverse complement.
GCTGCGCCCATTCATAGGCGCCGCGGTCGAGGTGGAGCACCGCGAGGACGCAGATCTGGCGCTCGAGCGGCGGGACCTCGATCCCCGTCATCATGCCCTGCACCGCGAGGCCGATGCCCGGCTGCATCGTCACCGCATGCGCGAGCAGGCGCGAAAGGTTGAGCTTGCCGCCGGGCTTGTTGTCATAGGCGTCGCGCTGCTGCGGCGTGAGGTCCTCGACCGCGACCAGGGGAATGCGATTCATCAATCCTCTCCTTTGCCCGAAAACGTGGCGCTGAACCGCGCTCGACGCAAGTATCCAATAACGTAGATATATGATTATTCCGCGGCGCCATCCGGCAGATAGCTTGGTTTTCCGCGGCTGTCGGTTCGAAGCATATTGACTCATAAATCAGGGTGATCAATATAATCATATATATAACAAATCCGGTTGCAAGCCGGATGGACACAGGATGGAGAGCGATCCGAAAGGCCGGGCCCGGCCCGTCGGGCCAGCGGCCGCGCACGCGGTCCGCGCCGGCAAGTTCCCATCATCGACGACGCGTGCCGCCCCCTGCGGGCGGGAAGAGCAAATGGATCTGGGGAGGAAGCTGAAATGCGAACCGTGAAACAGTCGCTGATGTCGGGGATCGTGCCGGGCGCACTGGCGCTGGCGCTGGCGCTGGCGTCGGCACCGGCGCTTGCGCAGACCGCCGGGCCGGCGCCCGCGGGCGAAAGCGTCGGGATCGAGGATATCGTCGTCACCGCGCGCAAGACATCGGAGAATCTGCAGTCGACCCCGGTCGCGGTCACCGTGCCGACCGGCGACACGCTCGACCGCGCGCAGGTGATGTCGGTCGAATCGCTGCCGCGGCTCGTCCCCGGCATCGTCGTCCAGCCGACCACCGGCCAGCCGGCCTCGGCCTTCATCGGCATTCGCGGCCAGTCCTCGTCCGACGCGCTGCTCGCGCTCGACCAGGCGGTCGGGCAATATTTCGACGGCATCTATATCGCGCGCTCGTCGGGCGCGCTGTTCAACTTCGTCGACGTCGAGCGCGTCGAGGTGCTGCGCGGGGCGCAGGGGACGCTGTTCGGGCGCAACACCACCGGCGGCGCGGTCAGCATCATCTCGAACAAGCCGACCGGCGATCTCGGCGGCAGCCTGCGGCTGCGCTACGGCAATCACGACAGCTGGGAGACGACGGGCATCGTCAACCTGCCGATCCGGGGCGACGAGATCGGCGTGCGGCTGGTCGCGCAGCACGTCCAGAACGACGGCTATGGCCGCACCCTCAGCTTCGATACGCCGCTCGGCGGCGACAATGTCGATTTCCTGCGCGGCACGCTGCGCATCGCCCCCGGGGGCAGCGGCCTGTCGATCACGGTGATCGGCGACTATACCAACCGCAAGGGGCAGGGACAGATCACCGGGCTCAAAAGCTATTATCGCAACCCCGCGAACGGCGCCAATCTGAACGGCACGGCGCAGGCGGTGCTCGGGCTCTGTTCGGGCGCGACGCCCAACCCGCGCTGTCCGGTGAAGGGGCCGGTGGCGGGCGATTCCTACGGCAATTACGCGATCGACGTCGTCGGGAAGGACAATTTCTACGACGTCGCGGTCAGCATGATCCCGTTCAGCAGGGCCGAGTCGTGGGGCGTCGGGGTGACGAGCGAATATGAGATCAGCGACGCGACCTCGGTCAAGGCGATCACCGCGTGGCGCGGGGTCGACACCAATTCGCTGTCGGACAATGACGGGACGCCCTATGTGCTCACCGGCGGGCTGCGCGCGGGCGACGGCAATATCATCAGCCAGACCCAGTTCTCGCAGGAACTGCAGCTCGCGACCGCGGCGTTCGACGACCGGTTGCAGCTGATCCTCGGCGCCTTCTATTTCACCGAACAGGGCACCGACCTGTCGAAGAGCTATTCGGCGTTTCCGCTGGGCTCGCGCCTCGGCTACAACGACGGCGACATCCACAACAAGAGCTACGCCGGCTTCGGCCAGTTCAACTTCAACATCACCCCCGAGGTGCGCTTCACCGGCGGGCTGCGCTACACGAAGGACAAGCGCTCGATCCTGCGCCGCAACCGCGCCGAGAACACCGACGCGGTGACCGGGCTGCCCAACGGCACCTTCGTGTGCAGCCTCGTCGTCCCCGCGGGCGCGCCGTGCGAGGATTTCACCAGGGCGTCGTTCGATTACTGGTCGTACACCGCGGGCTTCGACTGGCGCCCGAACGACAATATCTTCCTCTACCTGAAGACGAGCAAGGCGAGCCGCGCGGGCGGTTTCAATCCGCGCGCGACGGGGACGACGCCGCTGGTCTTCAACCCCGAAACGGTCGTCGATTATGAATTCGGCTTCAAGCTCGACCTGCTCGATCGCCGCCTGCGCCTGAACACCGCGGTGTTCCAGACCAATTACGACGATATCCAGCGCACCGTGCCGACGATCGTGAACGGGATACTGTCGAACACGATCGTCAATGCGGCGACGGCGCGCATTCGCGGCCTCGAAACCGAATTGACCGTGCTCCCGGCCGAGGGGCTGCAACTCGGCGTTTCGGCGACCTTCCTCGATCCCAAGTTCAAGGATTTCACGATCCCGCTGACCCCGACGACCTTCCAGGACGTGTCCGACACGCCCTATTCCTTCACGTCGAAGACCTCCTATTCGCTCTATGCCGACTATAGTGTGCCGGTGGGCGGCGGCGAGCTCAACCTGCGCGCCGACTATGCCTGGCGCAGCAAGCATTATGCGACCGGCCCGCTCGTCGGCCCGGGCTATCAGGAACAGTTCCGGGAAACGGCGAAGATCCCGAGCTACGGCCTGCTCAACGGCCAGATCGCCTATCGCCTCGACAATCCGAACGTCGAGGTGGCGGTTTATGCGCAGAATCTGGCCAACAAGAAATATATCCAGCGCCTGCTCGCGATCGAGAACAGCCTCGGCGTCACCGCCTATTCGCCCGGCCTGCCGCGCATGTACGGCGTCCGCCTGACCTACAGGTTCGGGGGCGAATGAGCGCGGCCGTCGCCGGGTCGACGGGTGGATGGCATGAGTGATGGCCGGATCGACCTGTCGGGACAGGTCGCAATCGTCACCGGCGCGGCGGGCGGGCTCGGCCGCGCCTATGCGCTCGCGCTCGCCGCGCGCGGCGCCGCGATCGTGGTCAACGACCTCGGCGGCGACACGCGCGGCGCGGGCACGGGCACGGCGCTTGCCGAAGCGGTGGCCGGGGAAATTCGCGCGCGCGGCGGGCGCGCGGTCGCCAGCGCCGACACGGTCGCGACGCGGGCGGGCGGCGAGGCGATCACCCGCGCGGCGCTCGATCATTTCGGACGCATCGACATTCTGGTCAACAACGCCGGCAACCAGCGCAACGCGCTGTTCGAGGACCTGACCGACGAGGATATCGAGGCGGTGCTCGCGGTCCATTTGAAGGGCGCCTTCTTCGTCACCCAGCCCGCCTATCGGCTGATGAAGCGGCAGGGCTATGGCCGCATCATCTTCACCGGGTCGCAGTCGGGAACCTTCGGCAATCCCTATCGCGCCAATTACGGCGCCGCCAAGATGGGCGTGATCGGCCTGATGCGCGTGCTGGTGCAGGAAGCACCGCCCGAAATCCGGATCAATTGCGTGATGCCGAACGCCAGCGGCAGCCGCATGGGCGCGCCCGGCGAGGATCGCGTCGACAAGGATTTCATCGCGGCGATCCTCGCGCGCGGCAACGCCTATGCCGACCGTTCGGCGCCCGACTATTGCGCGGCGCTGGTGACGTGGCTCGCCAGCCCGGCGTGCAACCTGACGGGACAGACCTGGTCGGTGCTGCGCGGTCATTATGCCCGCATGTTCAGCGGCCGCACGGCGGGCTGGGCCGGCCCGCGCGATGGCGGGCCGCCGTCGGCCGAAGATATCGCGGCGCATGTCGGCGCCATCGGCGACGCCGCCTTCTGGCACGAACCGCAAAGCGGGATCGACGAAGGCGATATCGTCCGCGCGGCGCTGGACCGCGAATATGGGAATATGGAGATTCGTTGATGCCGGCGTTCGACACGCAATCGCTTCGCAGCCTGGGCGTGCTGTTCGCGGCCACCATATCGATCGCGATCATCGGCGTGCATTTCCACGTCGTCGGCGCGATGGTGAAGCCGCTGGGCGAGGCCTATGGCTGGACCCGCGGCGAGGTCGCCTTTGCGCTGACCATTTCCAGCGTGATCCACCCGTTCACCAACATCCTGCTGGGCATGCTCGTCGATCGCTACAGCGCGCGCAGCATCGCGCTGCCGGGCATCGCGGGCTGGGCGATCGGGACCGCGCTGCTCGGCCTGGTCGGCGGACCGGTCTGGACCTGGTATGCGGGCTATATCGCCTTCAGCCTGCTCGGGTTCGCGGCCAGCTCGATCGTCTTCACCAAGCTGATCGTGCAGAATTTCTCCAAGCGGCGCGGGCTCGCGCTCGCGACGTCGCTCGCGGGCGCCGGCGTGCTCGTCAGCACGATCCCGTCGATCGTCCTCGGCTTCGAGCGCACATTCGGGCTCGGCGGCGTCTATCCCGCGATGGCGGCCTGCGCGTTCGCGCTGATGTTCATTCCCTGCTGGCTGTTCCTGCCGCGCGAGGATGCGGCGGCGCGCGTCGCGGCGCAGGCGGTGCCCCGGGCGGATTGGCGCGAGGTCGTCGGGTCGACGATCCTGTGGCGTCTGGCGATCGCCTTTCTGTTCATCGCCTCGTGCGTCGGCACCTTCATCGTCCATCTGCAACCGATGCTGGCCGATGCGGGGCTGAGCCGCGACGATGCGGCGACGGTGGCGCTCTTCCTTGGTCCTGCGATGATCGTCGGTCGCCTCGGCACCGGCCTGCTGTTCGACATCCTGCCGACGCGCTTCGTGGCGGCGGTCGCCTTCAGCCTGCCGGCGCTGGCCTGCCTCTGGCTGTGGCTCGTCCCGCTCGATTTCCGCAGCGCGGTCGCGCTGGCGATGCTGATCGGGGTCGCGATGGGCAGCGAGGTCGACGTCGTCGCCTATATGTCCAGCCGCTATTTCGGCCTGCGCCGCTACGGGCTGGTCTTTGCGATCCTGATCAGCGTCTATGGCTTTGCGGTCGGCACCTCGTCGTGGGCGGCGGGCAAGGCGTTCGACGCCATGGGCAATTATCACGCGACACTGATGGTGCTGATCGTCGGTGTCGCGATCGCCGTGGGGCTGATTCTGTCGCTCGGACGGCCACCCGAATTCGAAAAGGAAGCGCGATAAACCGTCGATCTGTCGAATTTTTCATATCAATTTACCGAATAATATATACGATATTGACAGAGGCTTGCTCGCCGTTACGCTCGTCCCCCGATAGCTCCGCAAAGGAGACTCGCAGAGGATGGGCCAACGCGCCCGAACGGGAGAGGACCGCATGAAAAACTGGAAAGCGATGCTGTGCGCGGGCACGGCCGGCCTGATGTTCGCCCAGCCTGCCCTGGCGCAGGACGGGGGCGCGGCATCGGCGCCCGCAGAAGCCGAAACCGCCGGTGGCGGCTTCGACGAAATCGTCGTCACCGCGCGCCGCCAGGAAGAACGGCTGCAGGACGTGCCGGTCGCGGTCTCGGTCGTGTCGCAGGAACAGATGGACCAGCGCGGCGCCTTCAATCCGGTTGACCTTGTCCAGACCACGCCGGGGCTTGCGGTGTCGGCGTCGGTTTCCGACCGCAACAATTTGACCTACACGATCCGCGGGCAGGGCTATTCGTTCGGCACCGTCTTCCCGGCGGTGATCACCTATTTCGCCGAAGTGCCGATTTCGCGGCTGACGCAGGGCCAGTTCTACGACCTCGCCAACGTCCAGGTGCTGCGCGGTCCGCAGGGCGTCAACTTCGGGCGCGTCACCGACGGCGGCAACGTCATGGTGTCGCCGCAGACCCCCAAGGATGAATTCGGCGGCTATATCGGGGTCAAGCTCGGCAACTACGGGCTGCGCACGGTCAACGGCGCGATCAACATCCCGATCGTCGAGGACAAGGTGCTGCTGCGCGGGGCATTCGAAACCGCCCGGCGCGACGGCTTCACGCGCAATGTTGCGACCGGCCTGCGGCACGACAATATCGCCTATGAGGGCTTCCGCGGTTCGCTGACGTTGCGTCCGACCGACACGTTCGAGAATACGACGATCGTGTCGTACCAGAACACCCACGACAATGGCACCGCGGTGGTCTTCACCGGGCTCAACGCGGCGGCGCTGGGCGCCAATGTGGGCGGACCGGCGGCGCTGTTCGCGGGTGGTTATGGCATCGACGCCAACGGCAGCGTCAAGGCGATGGCGCCGGGGCTCACGCCCTTCACCGCCGCCAATTATCTTGCGTCGCAACAGGCGCAGCTCGCGGCGCAGAACGCCCGCGGTCCGCGCGCGGTGTCGCTGGTCGACCCGCTCTACAGCAAGCGCAAGAATCTCTATATCGTCAACCGCACGGTCGCCGACCTGACCGACGATATCCAGGTCACCAACATCTTCGGCTACATCCGCGAAAAGGAGGACGAGGCATCGAACTTCGGCGCCGCCAACGGTGCCGCGGTGCTGACCTGCCATTCCTCCTGTCCGAACACCGACGTGCTGTTCACCAACGCCGAACAGTTCAGCGAGGAATTGCGGCTGTCGGGGCGCGCGATCGACGGGCGCCTCAACTGGGCGCTCGGCGGCTATATGGACGAACAGCGCCCCGGCGGTCCGTCCGAAAATGCGACGATCAACGTCGCCGTCCTCCAGCGCGTCGGGGTCAACGAGCTGACCACCAAGTCGCGGGCGATCTACGGCTCGCTCGAATTCGCGGTGACCGACAATTTCAAGATCAACGGCGGCCTGCGCTACACGCACGACAAGGTGCTGTCGCGGCAGGCGACCTATCTCAGTCCGCTCCCCGGCGGCGAGGCGGCGCTGAAGGCGTTCCTGATGGGACCAGGCGGCGGCAACGTCCCCGAACCGCTCGCCAACGTCCTGGTCGCCTCGACCTTTGCGCCGATCCCGCACGGCGAGTGCCGCGACTATGGTTTCGGCTCGCTCGACCTCGGCCCGGGCGTCGGCGTCGTTCCGCTCAACAATGTCCTCGGCACGGCGCGCTGCGTCGAGACGCGCGGATCGTTCAAGTCGACGACCTGGACCTTCGGCGCGTCGTACAACACCGACGCGGGCCAGCTCTTCTATGCCAAGGTCAGCAAGGGCTATCGCCCCGGCGGCGTCAATTCGTCGGCGCCCCCGGGGGTTGATCCCGCCTATGCGCCCGAAACCGACGTGTCGATCGAGGCGGGCATCAAGGCCGATTTCGATTTCGACGGCGTCTTCCTGCGCACCAACCTTGCGGCCTATACCGACCGCTACAAGGGCATTCAGAAAAATGTCGTGCTGCCCGGCGCGGTGCCGGTGTCGCAGGTGCAGAATGTCAACAACGGCCGGATCAAGGGCATCGAGCTCGAGGTCAGCCTGATCCCGGTCGAAGGGCTGACGCTGGGCGGAACCTTTGCCTACACCGATGCCAAGTTCGACCGGACCACGCCCGACGCAGTCCGCAATCCGTGCGACCCGGCCTCGGTGTCGATCGTCGGCTTCTGTTCGGACAACCGCTTCAACTCGGTGCCCAAGACGCAATATACGCTGAACCTCGACTATGTGCTGCCGCTCGACGACAGCATCGGCAAGGTCAGCGTCGGCGGCCGGCTCTATCACCAGTCGAATGTCGCGCTTACCGACACCAGTCGCCTCAATCCCGCGGCGATCGAACCCGCCTACACGACGCTCGATTTCACCCTCAACTGGAAGGATGTGATGGGGCAGCCCGTCGACCTCGGCGTCTTCCTGACCAATGCGACGAACAAGCTCTATCGCATCGGCGGCAACGATCTGACCCAGCGCTCGTCGCTGGGGGTGCGCGGCGCCATCTATGCACCGCCGCGGATGTGGGGCGTCAGCCTGAAATACCGGTTCGGGAGCGACGCCCGCTGATCGTGCCGCGCCGCCCTTAACCGGGCGGCGCGCGCGCCTCGTTCCGAAACCGCGGCGGCATTCGTCCCGCCGCTGCCAGAAGAGGTATCGCGATGATCCGACGCTCGCTCTCGCTGGCGGCGCTGACGGCCTGCGCGGCGCTGGTCGTACCCGTCGCCGCCGTCGCCGCGCCCGATGCCGACCCGCGGCCCGCCTGGCCCGAACGCCGCACCGCCCCCGCGAACGCCCCGAATGTGCTCGTCGTGCTGACCGACGATATCGGCTTTGCGGCCTCGTCGACCTTCGGCGGGCCGATCCCGACCCCGACGCTCGACCGGCTCGCGCAGCGCGGCCTGCGCTTCAACCGCTTCCACACCGCCGCGATCTGTTCGGCGAGCCGCGCCGCGCTGCTGACCGGGCGCAACCCGGGGCGCGTCGGCATGTCGGGGGTCACCAACGCGGCGAGCTCGCACCCCGCCTACACCAGCATCCTGCCTGCGAGCGCCGCGACGATCGCCCGCATCCTCCGCGACGGCGGCTACAACAGTGCGATGGTGGGCAAGGCGCATCTGACGCCCAAGTGGGAAACCGGCCCGACCGGCCCGTTCGATCGCTGGCCGACGGGGCTCGGCTTCGAATATTTCTACGGCTTTCTCGACGGCGACACCGACCAGTTCGCGCCGCAGCTCTATCTCGGCACCGAACCCGTCGAGCCGCCCGCCGACGATCCCGGCTATATCCTCGACAGGGATCTCGCCGACCGCGCGGTGACGTGGCTGCGCCGTCAGCACGCGGCCGAGCCGGGCAAGCCCTTCTTCCTCTATTATGCGACGGGCACCGCGCATTCGCCGTTCCAGGCGCCGCCGGGGTGGATCGACCGGTTCCGCGGGCAGTTCGACATCGGCTGGGACGCGCTGCGCACCCGCACGCTCAAGCGGCAGATCGCGGCGGGGACGGTCCCTGCGGGCACGCGCCTGACGCCGCGCCCGCCCGAGATCGCGGCGTGGGACAGCCTGCCCGCCGAAAAGCGGCGCCTCTACGCCCGGATGATGGAGGCCTATGCCGGCGCGATCGCCTATGCCGACGACCAGATCGGGCGCCTGCTCGACGAGATCGCGCGCGCGGGCGAACTCGACAACACGCTCGTCATCTTCGTCCAGGGCGACAATGGATCGAGCGCCGAGGGCGGCGCCAACGGCCTGTTCAACGAAACCGCGGGGCTCAACGAGGAAGGGGAGGCCGATTATCCGGTCGCGCTGGCGAACATCGCCCGCTTCGGCGGCCCGATGACCTATGGCCATTTCCCGACCGGCTGGGCGCATGCGATGTCGACGCCCTTTCCCTATTTCAAGCGCGTCGCCTCGCACCTCGGCGCGACGCGCAACGCGATGGTGCTGTCGTGGCCGCGCGGTGCGCCGGACGCGCACGGCGGGGTGCGCAGCCAGTATCACTATCTGACCGACGTGGTGCCGACGATCCTCGAAGCGGCGGGGATCGAGGCGCCCGCGACGGTCGCCGGGGTGCCGCAGATGACGCTCGACGGCGTCTCGATGCTCTATGCGCTCGGCGATGCGGCGGCGCCACCGGCGCGGCGGACGCAATTCTTCGAGCTGTCGGCCGATGCCGCGATCTATGCCGACGGCTGGCTCGCCAACACGCGCCCCGTGTCGATGCCGTGGCAGTTCACCGGTCTCAAGGACGTGCCCTTCGCCGACCGGACGTGGGAGCTTTACGACCTGTCGCGCGATTTCAGCCAGTCGGTCAACCTTGCGGCGCGCCACCCCGCGAAGCTCGCCGAGCTCAAGGCGCTGTTCGGGCGCGAGGCCGAACGCAACCATGCACTGCCGATCGCGCGCGCGCCGCGCGGGCTGCCGGCGCCCGACATCAACAGCGGGCGGACGCGCTTTTCCTATCCCGCCGGGGTCAGCCGCATCCCGGGTGCGATCGCGCCCGCGGTGCTCAACCGGTCCTTTTCGCTCGTCGCGACGGTCGAGGTGCCCGCGGGCGGGGGCAACGGCATGCTGGTCACGCAGGGCGGCCGCTTCGGCGGCTACGGCCTCTATGTCCGGGGGGGCGTCCCGCGCTTCGTCTACAACCGGCTGGGGCTCGAGCGCAGCACGCTCGACTGGAGCGGTCCGCTGGCGCCGGGACGCCACGAGATCCGGGTCGACTTCGACTATGACGGCGGCGGGCTCGGCAAGGGCGGCACGGTGCGGCTGTCGGTCGACGGCGCGCCGCCGCGCAGCCTGCGCGTCCCCGCGACGATCCGCCTGCTGATGCCGCTCTCCGAAACCTTCGACGTCGGGGTCGATACCGGCACCCCGGTCAGCGAGGATTATCGCATACCCTTCGCGTTCGACGCGAAGCTCGAGGATGTCACGGTGCTGCTGCGCTGAGCGCGGCCGCCGCCCTAGGGCTTGGCCGCCGCCGCCTCGCGCGCGCGTTTGGCGGCGCGCAGCATTTCGATGAAGGCGTCGGTCTCGCGCCGCAGATAGGCGTTGGTATCGGCCTCGAGCGCGTTCGCCGCGAACAGCCCGCGCGTCAGCCGCATCTGCAGCTTGGGTACGCCGGCGAGCTTTTCCGCGACGGCCACCGCTTCGTCGAGAACCTGTTCGTCGGGCACGACGCGGCTGATCAGCCCGATCTCCTTCGCCTCCGCCGCGGTCAGCTTTTGCGAGGTCAGGCAGATGTCGAGCGCGCGGCCATAGCCGACGAGCCGCGGAAGGAGGGCGGTGCAGCCGAGTTCGGGCATGAAGCCCAGCGACAGGAAGGGAAAGCTCCACGTCGAGCTTTCGCCGCCGACGCGGATGTCCATCGGCAACAACTGGGTGACCCCCAGCCCGATCGCCGCGCCGTGCACCGCGCCGACCATCGGCTTCGACCGTGCGAGCAGGTGAATCCAGCCCGTGTCCTGCATCATGCAGATCTGCGCGATGTTGAGCTTCTTGCCGGTGTCGGGGTCGACTTCCGGCCCCGCCTTGAAATCGGTCCCGGCGCAGAAGATCGGCCCTTCGTGCGTGAGCACGATCGCGCCGATCTCGTCGTCGCCGTTCGCGCTTTCGATCGCGCGCTCGGTTTCGCGATAGAGCGGCGGGCTCCACGCGTTGCGCCGCTCCTGCTTGTCATAGGTGATGACCGCAACGGCCCCACGCTTTTCGTACCGGATATGGTCGTATGTCATGCTCGGTCCATGTCTGGACCGCGGCGCGCGCGGCGCCGCGGTCAAAGGCCGGGATTACTGCTTCAGCCGCTCGACTTCATAAGCGTACATCTCGTCGATATTTTCCTTCGCCGGCTTCGGCAGCTCGACCGGCGCGTCGCGGGTCGGCAGCAGGACGACGGCGTTGCCCGGCGACACGACAGTGCCGTGCTGGTTCTCGACCCAGATGTCGAGGTGGACCTCGTTGCGGCCCTCTTCCTGCACCTTCTTGCGGACCTTGCCTTTGATCCAATAGGTGTCGCCGGTGTAGACGAACTTGCGGTGCTGGCACGACATCTTCCACAGCCAGCCGTCGTCGCCCATCCAGTTGGTGCAGATGTTGGTCAGGAAGGTTTCGCGCAGCCCGCCATAGTCATAGGGGATGGGGATACCGAGTTCGTTCGCCCATGCCTTTTCCCAGTGCAGGCGCTGGACCGTGTCGGGGACGTTGAGCTCGTTGGGGGTGTAGAGGCCCGGGACCTTGGCGCGGATCTTCCAGCTCTGGCGGAACGCGCCCGGCGGGGTGAGCTGCATGCCCCAGCCGACGTGCCAGACGACGATGTCGCTGGTGCGCAGCGGACCGCGGACGATCGTCTGCAATTCCTCGCCCTCGATCACGTCTTCCCAATAGCGGGTTTCGGCGCCGCGCAGCGTTTCGGCGGCGTAGCAGGCGTCGATCTCGGCGAGCTGGGCATCGGTGTAGGGGGTCGGAAGGTCATATTCCTTCTTCTTCTCCTTCGACGCATGGCGTTCGGCGCGGATCCACGTGCCGCGCTGGATCGCGTGCAGTTCGTCGTCCTGGTTGCGATAGATGTAGCCGTTGACTTCGGACACGGTGCGCCCGGCAAAGCCGCTCTTGTCGTTCACCTGCACGCCGATCAGCGCAAAACGCTGCTTGAGCTGGTCGCCGAGGCGCAGCGGACGCCACCATTCGAATTCCATCTGCGCCTGATAGGAGCCGAGCCCGGCGAGCGGATCGCCCTTCATCATCGCCTTCACCTCGGGGGTGATCGGCGGCGCGTCGGACACGCCCATGGTATAGAGGAAATTGGGCGGCGCGATCAGTCCGCCCCAGCGCGTCTTCTCGCCATAATGCTTGTCGCACCACAGGGGATTGTCGTCGCCATAGCCGAAGGCGAAATGCCGCGTGCCGTCCCACGTGACTTCATAATTGTGCGGCGGGGTCGGCTTGTTGACCTGGATGCCGACGCGTTCGCGCAGCTTCGCAATGCCCTCGTCGGTCAGGATGCCGTATGTGTCCGGCCGCTCCTTGGTGCTGGCTTCTACCATCTCTCTCTTCTCGCTTCCTCTGCCTCTGGTTTCCGAATCCATGCAGGCGCCGGGAGGTTGAATCAAGTAAATTCGTTATATGATTATCATGATTGTCCGCGGAACATTCCGGCCATCAGGGTCGCGAGTTCGGCCTTCTTGATCTTGCCCGATCCGGTCGCGGGCAGCTCGCTTTCGACAAGGGCGACGATGCGTTTCGGGACCTTGAACGACGACAGCCGCTGCTTCAGCTCGGCGACGACGGCGGCTTCGTCGAGGGTGCGCCCCGGGGCCATCAGCACCGCCGCGACGAGCTGCGTGTCGTCGCCCTGCGCGATCCCGACAACGCCCGCCTTTTCGATGCCGAGCAGCCCGGTCATCGCCAGCTCGACCTCCAGCGGCGCGACATTGGCGCCGTGGATCTTGATCATCTCGCCCAGCCGCGCCTCGAACTTCAGATAACCCTCGGCGTCGAGCCGGCAGAGGTCGCCGGTCGCATAATAGCCGTCGGCATCGAAGGTCTCGTGCCGCTCGCGCCCCGCGAGGCCGAGCATCAGGCAATAGCCGCGCACGAGCAATTCGCCGACCTCGCCCGGCGGCAGGGGACGGCGCGTGTCGGGGTCGACGATCCTGAGCTCGACCCCGGGCACCGCGCGCCCCTGCCACGACGGGCGGTCTTCGGGCAGCAGTTCGTCGAACCGCGCCGACGTATGCCCGCCCAGCGTCTCGGTCATGCCGAAGGTGCGCGCGAAACGGGCGTTGGGCACCGGCGTTGCCGCGCCGCAGCGCCGGTCCAGATGGTCGCTCGCAAAACGTCCCGCGCGTGCGATGCCGGCGCTGTCCATGTTCAGCCGCACGACGTCGCAGCCCGCCGCGCGCAGCTCGGCCGAATCGCGCAGCACGTCGAACCAGCCGGCATCGCCGGCCAGCGCGTTGGCGCCCTCGTCGCGGATCAGCCGCGCGACATTGGCGGGCGATCCGTCGCCGGTGACGATCAGGCAGGCGCCGTTGTTGAGGCTGTAGAAAAGGGTGGCCACGAAACCCGCGACCCAGAACATCGCGCGCGTCGTGATCACCCGGTCGCCGGGGCCGAAGGGGGTGAAGTCCAGCCCCATCTGGCGGCTGTGGCGGACCAGCGGGCCGTGGCCGTGGATCACCCCCTTGGGGTGCGCGGTGCTGCCCGACGTGTGGATGATGCAAAAGGGATCGGCGGGCGTCACCAGCGTCTCGACCGCGCGCAGCATTGCCGCATCAACGACTTCGCTCCCCGCGAGCAGTGCCGCGAAGGGCTGCGACCAGGGGCGGGCGGGCGCCCCGATGACATGGATGTGCCGCAGTCGCGGCGCTGCGGCGAGATGGAGTGGACCGCCGCCTGCCTCGGCGAGCCCCGGCAGCGCTTCCTCGAGCCGTGCGAGATAGTCGTGACGGAGGAAGGCGTCGGCGACAATCAGATGGTCGAACTCGGCGTTGGCGAGCACCCAGCGCAGCTCGGGCGCCTGATAGAGCGTGCTGAGCGGTCCGGCGATCGCGCCGATGCGCCCCGCCGCGAGCACCGCAACGACGAATTCGGGCGAGGGCGGGGCGAGGATGGCGATCCGCGCGCCCTTGCCGACCCCGCGTTCGAGCAGCGCCCGCGCGACCGCCGCCGACTGCCGGTCGAGATCGGCGAAGCTCACCCGCTCGCCGTCGCGCACCATCGCCTCGGCTTCGCCGTGGTGCGCGGCGAAGGCATGGATCAGCCCGGGGATGGTGGCGGGAAAGCCGGGTTCGGGGAACGATGTGGTCATGCGGCGGCCTCCTCCAGCCAGTCGATCGTCGCGTGATGAAAGGCGCGGCCGACATGGTGCAGGCTGATATTGTGCCCGCTATGCGCTTCGAAACGGACCAGCGCGCGCCGGCTCGCGGCCAGGTGCGCGCGCGCCTCGGCCGCGACCGCCGCGTCCGCGACCGAACTGGCCTCATCGGCCGCGAAGCTCAGGCGGACGGGCAGGGTGATTCGGCGCATCAGCGCGGGCAGGTTCCGCGGGGCGTCGGCGGCGTCGGGAAGCTCCGCCCCGGGAACCGGGGCGCGCAGCGCCGCATCATAAGCGAGCGCGGCGGGATCGAAATCGGCGTCGGCGCCGAAAAAGGCCTGGCGGGCGTGCGCATCGCCCAGCGAGGGGAAATGCGTCTCGCCCGCGTTCAAGCGGCGTGCGTCGAGCGCTGCCTGCATCGCGTCGGTGTAACGCAGCGGCACGCCGCACGCGTCGATCGCGGCGAGGGCGGTCGCGGCGCGCGGTCGCGCCGCGGCGGTCAGCGCCAATATGCCGCCCATCGAATGGCCCGCGAGCAGCAGCGGCACGCCGCCCTCGCGCGCGCGCAGTTCGTCGGCAAGGTCGAGCATCGCATCGGCCTGTTCGGCCAGCGGCATCGGGCGATCGAAGGCGGCGCCATAGCCGGGCCGGTCGATCGCGACGCCCAGATGGCCGCGCTCGGCCGCGACGTCGAGCAGCGAGGTCGGCGGGAAATCCCAGTATCCCGCACCATATCCGCCGCCGTGCAGCGCAAGGATGATTCCGCGCGGCCGCCCCGCAGGCCTGCGTTCGCGCGCCGACAGCGCCAGGTCGCCGATGCGATAGCCCGTATCCGCCATCTTCTTCCCATTCTTGCCCCGTCTGCGCAGGGTGCTTGCTTTTCGCTATAAACAGATAGATGATATATACAACAAAATGCAATCGGAGCAGGAAATGAACAGCCCCATCCCCGTCCTCACGCCGCGGCCTGACCATGTCCCGGAGGAACTGGTCGTCGATTACGACTATATTCGTCCGGCGGGCATGGAAGAGGTCGGCGTCTACAACGCCGTCAAGCGGCTGCACGACGGTCCCGACATCATCTGGTCGCCGCGCCACGGCGGTCACTGGATGGTGACGCGCGCCGAGGATATCCGCTTCGTACAGGAAAATTACGAGATTTTCAGCCACGAGGAATTCATGATTCCGCGCACGCTGATGCCGCTGAAGCCGCTGCCGCTCGCGGTCGACCCGCCCAATCATGCGCGCTATCGCGCGGTGATCAACCCCGGCTTCATGCCGGGCAAGGTGGCCAAGATGCGCGACGATGCGCGCGACCTGACGATCGAACTCACCGAAAAGATGAAGCCCAACGGCCGCTGCGAATTCCTGTCCGAATTCGCGCGCGTCATGCCGGTGACGATGTTCCTGCGCATCGTCGACCTGCCGCTCGACCGGCGCGAGGAGTTCGTCGAATGGGGCATCGCGATCATGTCCTCCTACGATCCCGCCGACCGGATGGCGGCGCAGCTGCGCGTGCGCGAATATCTGAAGACGATCCTCGACGAGCGCGACGGGGGCGACGGCGACGATCTTCTCACCCGCGTTGCGGGCTGGCGCCGCAATCCGCGCTTCCAGTCGGAGGAAGAGGTGCTGTCGATGGCGACCCTGCTGTTCGCGGGCGGGCTCGACACGGTGGCGTCCGAACTCAGCTACATCGTCCATTACCTTGCGCAGCATCCCGAACAGCAGCGCCGGCTGCGCGAGGAACCGGACATCATCCCCGCCGCGCGCGAGGAGTTCATCCGCCGCTTCGGCCTCTCGAACACCGGGCGCATCCTCACCCGCGACTTCGAATATAAGGGCGTGTTGTTCAGGAAGGACGAGATGATCATGGTCCCCAACAATCTGTCGGGGATCGACGAGCGGATGTACGACCGGCCGATGGAGGTCGATTTCGACCGCAACGCGCCGTCGCACAACACGTTCGGCAACGGCCCGCACAAATGCGTCGGCGCGCATCTCGCACGCGCCGAGATCGACGTGTTTCTCGAGGAATTTATCGCGCGAATCCCCGAATTCCGTCTCGACCCCGACCGCCGCAATGTCGAGCATTGCGGGTCGGTGCCGGGCTTCGACGAACTCTACCTGCGCTGGGACTGACCGTCAGGCCGGGAAAACCGCCTCGCCGCGGTACAGCGCCGCGACCTCGTCGGCGCGGCGCCGCTGCACCTCGCGCTGGTTGATATAGCCTTTGTCTGCAATCTCGTCACCGCTGGCCGGCTCCACCAGCACCCGCACCGCAGCGACCTGCCGCGATTGGCCGCCCGCCGCTTCATTGTGCGCCGCCAGCCGCGTAGCGAGGTGCGCGGTCACGGCCGGATGCGCCGCAAGCGCCGCCGCGTCGAGGTCGGCGCCGGCGAGCCGCTGCGCGTCGGCGGTGCGCAGCCAGCCGAGCGCGCGCACCTCGCCGCGGCCCTCGCCGACGATCACGACGTCGTGGAGCAGGCCGAGCGTATCGAGCAGTGCCATGCGCAGCGCGCCGACATGGACCCAGGTGCCTGATTCCAGCTTGAAATTCTCGGTCACCCGCCCGTCGAAGGCGAGGCCGAGTTCGGGCTGTGCCGGATCGACGAAGCGTGCGGCGTCGCCGGTGCGATAGAAGCCTTCCTCGTCGAACGCCGCCGCGGTCGCTCCTAGGTCGCCGAGATAGCCGGGGGTGACGGTCAGTCCCTTGACCCGGATTTCGAGCCGGTCGCCGACCGGCGCCAGCTTCACGACATTGCCGGCGAAGGGCAGGCCGATCGCGCCGGTGCTTTCGAGCGGGCGGCCGACGATCGTCGTGCCCTGCGTTTCGGTCGTGCCATATTTGGTGATCACCGGGATCCGGCGTCCGGTCGCGGCGACCGCCAGCGCTTGCAGGCGCCGGAACACGTCGTCGGACAGGCCCGCTGCGCCGTAGCTCAGAAAACGCAGGTCGCGGAAAAAATGGTCGCGCAGCGCGGGGTCGGTTTCCATCGCCATGACCAGTTCCGAAAAGAAGATCGGCGTCGAATTATATTCGGTGAGGTGGATTTCCCGAAGGTTGCGGATCGTTTCGGAGAACTGGCCCGGCAGCGGCCGGCCGTCGTCGATGTAAAGGCAGGCGGCTTCGTTGAGCACATCGGCGGGCAGGATATTGTTGCCCCCGACATGGCTCCACGGCACCCACGACAGAAAGGCGCGGGCATGCGCCGAATGGTCCGATTCCTCGTACATTGCCTGATGCTGTGCCACGACGCCGGTCAGGATGCGCTGAGTCTGGATGACCCCCTTGGGCTTGCCGGTCGAGCCCGAGGTGAAGATGGTCTTGGCGTGGGTATCGGGAGTGATCGCCGCGATCGAGGTGTCGACCGCGTCGGTTGCGGGCGTCGCGAGCAGGTCGGCAAGCGCGATCGTCTCGCCGCCGGGGGCGGCTTCGTCGGTGACGAGGATCAGTTCGGTTTCCTCGCGCAGCGCGCGCATTGCGGGCAGGAAGGTGCGCCAGTCGTCGGCGTAGACCAGTCGGGGGCGGCAGGTCGCGAAGCAGTGGCGCAGCCGCGCAAAGTCGCCGCCCGCCAGCGAATAATTGACCGACACGGGGGCGTAGGGCGCGCGCGCCATCTGGGACGCAAGGTTGACGACCATATGGTCCGGGCTGCCCCCCGACAGCACCATCACCGACGCATCGGGACCGATGTCGCGATCGAGGAGGGCCTGCGCCAGTGCGCGCGACCGGTGCAGCGCGTCGCCATAGG
Source organism: Sphingopyxis sp. YF1 (assembly GCF_022701295.1). Taxonomy (NCBI): domain Bacteria; kingdom Pseudomonadati; phylum Pseudomonadota; class Alphaproteobacteria; order Sphingomonadales; family Sphingopyxidaceae; genus Sphingopyxis; species Sphingopyxis sp. YF1. Next base: position 2,741,528 of record NZ_CP033204.1, on the reverse strand, counting down.
TCAGCCGCCGCCATTCGCCGCGGTTGCCGCCTTCGAACCGTTCGCGGCGAGCGACGAACGGCCGGTCGGGAAAGCGCTGCGCGCGGTCGATGAACAGGTGCGGGATCGAGGGCCAGAGCTCGGGCAGCGCATATCCCGGCGTGATCAGCGCGGAGCCGTCGTCGCGAAATTCGAAACGGCAGCCGTGCGGCCGGAAAGGGAGGGCGATATAGTCCACGATCACCCGATGCGATGCCCGTCGCTCCCGATCAAGCGGCTTCGAGCAGTTTCCTGAGTTCGGGCTGGCTGGGTTTCATCGAGGGGGTGCGCGGGAAGTCCTGCACCTCCAGCAATTTGGTCGGCACCTGATAGGCGGTCAACCGTTCACGCAGGAAGTCGCGCAGCTCGTCGGCGCTGACCGCCTGCCCCGATTTGACTCGGTAGCCCGCAGCGGGAACCTGTCCCAGCCGCGGGTCGGCGAGTGCAACCACGCAAGCCTCGAGCACTGCGGGATGCGCCTCGATCGCCTTCACCACATCGTCGGGGATGATCTTGAATCCGCCGCGGATGATCGCATTGTCGGCGCGCCCGAGGATCCACAGAAACTGATCCTCGTCCATGCGCGCGAGATCGGTGGTGCGCACCCAGTTTCGGCCGTCGCCCAGATGGCGCGCGCGCAGTTCGAGCAACCCCTTCTCGCCATAGGGGAGCGGCTCGCCGCTTTCGGGATCGACGATGCGGCCATCGACGCCGGGATTCATCTTGCCGACGCTGCCACGCCGGAGCTGGCCCGATTTCAGGAAATCGGGAAGCGTCCAGCCCGCGACGCCGCCGGCGAATTCGGTGGCGCCATAGTTCTGCAGCACCGGAATGCCGAAATGCTCAAAGAATTGATCGGCAAGCTCGGGGTCGAGCGGCGCGGTCGAGGTGCGAAAGGCGACGAGGCTCGCCAGCGCTTCCTTTGGTACCCCGGCGTCGAGGATCATCCGCAAGGCCGAGGGCGGGGCACCCGCGACCTTGGGCTTGTGACGCTGCACCGCGTCGACGAATTCCTCGACGCGGAAGCGGTCGAGCATGCACGACTTGCGGCCCGCCGACAGCGAGACGAACAGGCCGAAAATCCCGCCGATGTGCGAAAAGGGCGTGTTCGAGATGGTCACGGCCTTCGACAGCTTCGGCGGGGCATCGACGTCGCGCTTTTCGAACACCGCAGCGTCGAGCACCATTTTCGAGAAATTGCTGGCCTTCAGCGGCACGCGCTTCGGGGTGCCGGTGGTGCCGCTGGTCAGCATCTCGATCCCGATGCCTTCGGCGTCGCTGCGGAAATCGGTCCCGGTCATGGCGGCGATGATCCGTGCGGGTTCGCCGGTGTCGCCGGTGATTTCGATCCCCAGCGCGCCGCTGCGGCGAACCGCTTCGATCACCGCCGCGCGTTGCCAGTCGGCGGTTTCGGCGATCACCACGGGAGTTTTGAGGCTGGCAATGTCGTTCGCCAGCTTTTCATCGGGCAGCGCGGGGTTCAGCGTCACGACGCAGCGGTCGCCGATGATCGTGCCGATGATCACCGCTGCGATCTGCGGCGTGTTGCGCAGGATGCCGCCGATCCGCGTGCCCGCGCCGATGCCGTTGGCGAGGAGGATCGCATCCACCGCGTCGATGACCGCGCTGAGTTCGCCCCAGCTGTGCCACTGTTTTTTATGCTCGAGCGCCGGAGCGGAGGGATCGATCGCCATGACCTGGCGGACGATCGAATTGAGCGTGGGCATGAAGCCGGAATCCTCACCTGTCTGCAATATTAACGTCTATCTGATTTAGACGAATCATTTAGACGTTTGCAAGCCTTTCATCAGCCGATCAGGAATCCGCCGTCGAGTGTCAGCGCCTGCCCGGTGATGAAGCGTCCGGCGGGGGAGGCGAGATAGACGATCGCGCTCGCGACATCGTCGGCGTTGCCCATGCCGAGCGTCAGCCGACCCGGCTGCGTGGCCGGACCGCCGAGTCTTTCCATGTCCGCGGGCGGGTCGCCGACGGGTACGGCGCCGGGGAGGACCGCGTTGACGCGAATCCCGTCCTCGGCATGGTCGAGCGCCGCGGCGCGGACGAGCGCGTTGAGCCCGGCCTTCGACGCGCCATAAGCGCCATTGCCCTTGAGCACCGGATGGACCGATCCCATCGTCGAGACTGCGACGATCGCGCCGCCACCTTGCGTGCGCATCGCGGGGATGACCGCGCGCATCGCGAGGAAGGCGCCGCGCAGATTGGCGTCCTGCACCGCGTCCCATTGATCGAGCGCCATCGTCGGCAGGGCATAGGTGCCGATGCGGGTCACCGCATAGACGAGCAGGTCGATGCCGCCGTGCCGTTCGACAAAGCTGCTCACTGTTGCTGCAATGCTGCCTTCGTCGGGGACGATGTCCGCAAGTTCGGCGGCCGCGCCCAGATCGCCGAACATCGCGGCGGTTGCCTGACCGATCGGCGTGGCGCCGATGATCAGCACGCGCAGTCCCGCGACTCCGAAAATCCTGTCGAGCGTCATTGGCTTGCTCCTATCCATTCGGCGGCGCGCTCGGCGATCATGATCGTCGGCGCGTTGGTGTTGGCGGACACGGGTTCGGGCATCACCGACGCATCGACGACGCGCAGCCCGGCAATGCCGCGGACCCGAAGCTGCGGGTCGAGTACGGCCATCGGGTCGCCATCCGGCCCCATGCGGCAGGTGCCGACGGCATGGTAGCCGATGCCGCCCCATTGGCGTACATAGGCTTCCCAGCCGGCGTCGTCGTCGGGCATCGGATCGGGGCGCAGCGTGCCGGTGACGATGTCGGCGAGCGGCCGGGTGCGGCAGATGCCCTCGACGATCCTGAGCGCCCTGACCAGCTTGTCGACATCCTCCTGTGCGCCCTGTAGCCGGTGATCGATCACCGGCTTGGTGTCGGGATCGGCGCTGCGCAGTCGAATCTCGCCTCGGCTGGCGGGGCGCGCGACGTGGAAGCCGAAGGAAAAGGAGGGGCGTTTTTCGACCACCGCGTCGCCCCTGTCGTTGAAGGTCACCGCGACGGGCAGCATCGACAGAATGATATCGGGATCGGCGAGCGCGGGATCGGTCCGGAACGCCGCCATTACCTGCACCGCCGGCGTCGTTAGCAGTCCGCGGCGGAACAGCAGATAGTTCAGCATGTGCCGCACGAGCTTCACCGGCCCGAGTTCGGCGCTCATCGTCGGGACGCTGACCAGTTTGGCGAGCGACACGCTGTTATGCTCGCGCAGATTCTGTCCGACACCGGGCAGGTCGGCGTGCACCGCGATGCCGTGATCGGCGAGATGCGCGCCGGGACCGATCCCCGACCGCATCAAAATGGCCGGCGATACCATCGTACCCGCGCACAGAAGCACCTCGCGCCGCGCCCGGATGATCCGCGGACCCCCGTCCACCCGCATCTCGACGCCGGTCGCGCGGCCGTTCTCGACCCGGATCCGGTCGACATGGGCCCCTGTGATCACCGTCAGGTTCGGGCGGTCGCGGACGGGTTCGAGATAGGCGCGCGCCACCGAACAGCGCTGTCCGTCCTTTTGCGTCGCGAAGATCCGGTACACGCCGCTCTGGCTGCCGTTGCAATAGTCGGCGTTGAGCGGGATTCCGGCCGCGACGAAGGCGTCGATGACATATTGGCCGATCGGCTGCGGATCGCGGATCGGCGAGACGCTCAGCGGGCCGTGGCGTCCGTGCGACTGCGTTGGAGCGCCATGGAAACATTCGGCTTTCAGGAAATAGGGAAAGACCGCGTCATAGTCCCAGCCGGCGCAGCCCATCGCCGCCCAGCGGTCGTAATCCGAGCGCTCGCCGCGCATATAGACCTGACCGTTGATCGCCGAACTGCCGCCGAGCGCCTTGCCCGCGGCCCACTGCATCGTGCGGTCATTGATCGAGGGATCGGGCTCGGTCGGCAGGCACCAGTCGAAATCCCGGTGCCCCATCAGCTTCGCGGTACCCGCAGGCATGTTGATCAGGAAATCGCGCCCCTCGCCCCCGGCTTCGAGCAGGATGACGCGATGTGCGGGGTTCTCGCTCAGCCGCGCGGCGAGCACACAGCCCGCGCTGCCGCCGCCGATGATGACGAAGTCGGTTTCTTCCTCCATGCGGCGCTCCTTCAGCGCAGGTGCAGCAGCACCTGTTTGATCTGCATGAATTCCTCGAGCCCGGGACGGCCGCCCTCGCGCCCGAAGCCGCTCTGCTTGACGCCGCCGAAGGGCTGGTTGGCGGCCATCGGCAGCATGCCGTTGACCGCGACGCATCCGGCCTCAAGTTCGGCCGCGACCCTGTGCGCGCGCGACAGGTCGCGGGTGTGGACATAGGCGCCGAGGCCGAAGCGCGAGTCATTGGCCATCGCGACCGCATCGGCTTCATTGTCGAACTGGACGATCGACAGCACCGGCCCGAACACTTCCTCGCGCGCGAGATGGCTGTCGTGCGCGACGCCCGCGAAGACGGTGGGCTCGACGAAGCTGCCCGCCGCGAGCGCGCCCTGACCGCGCCGACCGCCGGCGACGAGCGATCCGCCGCTTTCGGTTTTCGCGCGCTCGATCACTCCGATGATCCGTTGTGCCGAGGCCTCGTTGATCACGGGCCCGACCACCGTCGCGGGATCGAGCGGGTCGCCGAGCGTGAACGCCTGGGCCTGCGCGCGCACGCGATCGACGAATTCGTCGAAGATCGCCGCCTGCGCATAGACGCGCGTCGGCAGCACGCAGCCTTGCCCCGCAAGCGGGACGAGGCTGCACGTCGCGGCCATCGTCGCCGCGACGTCGAGGTCGGCGTCGGCGAAGATCAGGTTCGCCGATTTGCCGCCGAGTTCGAGCGCGACGGGCTTCAGATGCTCGGCGGCGGTGCGCATCACCGCCTTGGCGACGATGTCGCCGCCGGTGAAGCTGACCTTGCCGACCGCGGGATGCGCGATCAGCGCTTCGCCGGCTTCGGCATCGCCGGGGACGATGTTGAGTACGCCGGGCGGGATGCCCGCCTCGAGCGCCAGTTCGCCGAAGCGCAGCGCGACAAAGGGCGTTTGCGTCGGCGGCTTGAGGACGACCGCATTGCCCGCCGCCATCGCGAGGATCGCGGTCATCGATATCGCGACCAGCGGCGAATTCCACGGGATGATGACGCCGATCACGCCGATCGGTTCGTGGCGGGCGTATGCGAGGCCGGTGATGCCGAAGGGCTCGCTGTACGTGCCCTCGATCTTGTCGGCCCAGCCGGCATAATAGCGGATCCACGACAGCGCGAGCCCGCTCGAATTGCTCGAGACGGGCGTGCCGCATTCGCGCGCGGCGATCTGGAGCAGGCGCGGCGTGTCGGCCTCGACCAGATCGGCGAGGCGGAGCAGGCAGTCGCGGCGCCGCTCGGGGCCGAGCGCCTGCCACGCGTTCTGGCCCGCCACCGCGGTGCGGGCAGCGGCGTCGATTTCGGCCGCGCCGCCGATCATCACCGACGCCTGCACCTGGCCCGTCGTCGGATTGACATGATCGCGCGTGTCGGGGCCGGTCATTGCGGGCCGCGTGGCGCCGATCAGCGGGCGGCTGTCCGAAAGCAGGTCCGACATCGGCTCAGCCCTTGGTGAAGCCGGCGTCGACGAGCAGTTCGGCGCCGTTGATATAGCTCGCCGCGTCGCTGGCGAGGAACAGGATGGCGCGCGCCATCTCGATCGGGTCGGCGACGCGGCCCATCGGGTTGCGGCCGGGGATCGTCGCGGGTCCGGCGATCACCGCGCCCCCCGCCGCCTGCGCCGCGCGCATCTTGTCGGGGCCGGGCGTCGCCATGCCGCCGGGGAGCACCGAATTGACGCGGATCCCGTCGCTGGCGAACTCGACCGCGGCGAGCCGGGTGATCGCATCGACCCCGGCTTTCGCCGAATCATAATGCATGTTGGGAAAGATCGTCGGGTGCTGCGCGCTCATCGACGAGATGTTGACGATCGACCCGCCGCCGCGCCCGCGCATCTGTTTCACCGCTTCGCGCAGGCACAGGAAGCTGCCGCGCGCGCAGACCGCGTGCATGATGTCCCATTCGGCGACCGACATATCCATTGTGTTCGCCTTGCCGCGATAGGCGGCGTTGTTCACCAGCACGTCGACGCCGCCGAAGGCGGCGGCTGCGGCAGCGAATCCCGCCTGCACCGCCGTCTCGTCGGAAACGTCCATGCCGACGCCCAAGGTTTCGCCCTTGCCGGCGAGTTCGGCGGCCGCCACCTTTGCTCCTTCGGCGTCGAGGTCGGCGATCACCACCTTTGCGCCGACGTCGAGGAACAGCGCGGCGGTCGCCTTGCCGAGCCCCGAGGCGCCGCCGGTGATCAGCGCGACCTTTCCGGTCAGGGCGAAGGGCGCGAGCGCGGCGTTGGTGGAATTTCCGGTGTCGGTCATGCTGTTCTTCCTCGACTGTCGGATACCCCGCCGCGTCGCATCCCACGCGATCCGGCCAGGCACCCCATCTCCATTTCCGGTCCGGCGCTGGTGCGCCGGCCTGTGACATGCCATGTTGAATCACGGCTATAATCATATAAACCTTTTATACCATTAGGCGAGAATCGCCGGCAAGCACAAGTGGGAGCGGACTATGGGAGAATTTGCGGGACGCGTCGCCGTCATCACCGGCGCAGGGCGCGGAATCGGGCGCGAAATCGCGCTGCTGATGGCGCGCGAAGGCGCAAAGATCGTCGTCAACGATCTGGGCGGCGGGCCGCAGGGCGGCGGCGGCGACGCGAGCTTCGCGCAGCAGGTCGTCGACGAGATCAAGGCGGCGGGCGGCGAAGCCGTCGCCGAAACGTCGAGCGTCGCCTCGATGGCGGGCGGGCAGGCGGTCGTCGATTGCGCGATCGACAATTTCGGGCGGCTGGATTTTCTGGTCAACAATGCCGGCATCATCCGGCCCAAGCGGCTGATCGAGATGAGCGAGGAGGATTTCGACATCGTCCTCGCGGTCAATCTCAAGGGCTATTTCGCTACAATGCGCGCGGGCGCTGAACATCTGAAAAAACAGGGCGGGGCGATCGTCAACTTCGCCTCGCCTTCGGGCTTCGGCCATTACGGCATGGTCAATTACAGCGCCGCGAAGGAGGGCGTGGTCGGCATGTCGCGTACCGTCGCGCGCGAACTCGCCGAATATGGCGTGCGCACCAACGTCATTCGCCCGATTTCGGGGCCGAGCAACATGAATATTCCCGAGGTTTACGAGACGCTCGGCTATGCGATGAACACGCTCAAGATTCCGCCGCTGTCGAACCACTGGATGGGCAACAGCGGCCCCGACGGCCGTCCGTGGAATGTCGCCGCCGTGGCCGCGTGGCTCTGCTCCGACCGGTCCGAAAATCTCAACGGCCGCGAACTCTTCATCAACGGCGGCCACGTCGCGCTGGTGCAGGAACCCGAATATGTGCGCAGCCAGTTCGCGGTCGACGGCTGGACGTTCGAGGGCCTGTGCAGCGAGGGAACCACACGCGCGCTGACGTGGGACATCCGCAACCGCTTTACCGGGAAATAGGGGGGGAAGGGTGGTCCGGGTCGTTCAGACCCGGATCACCACTTTTCCGAAGTGCCGCCGCGCGGCGAGGTGGGCAAAGGCATCGCGCGCGTCATCGAAGCCGAAAACACGGTCGATCACGGGCTCGAAATGGTGCGCGGCGCGGTCGAGGAGGCGAGCAAGGTCGGCGCGCGACCCGACCGAAATGCCGCGGATCGTGCCCGTCGTCCGCATCAGCGGGAGCGGGCTGATCGCCTGCGTCGGATTGCCGAGCAGGCCAACCAGCGCGATTTCGCCCTCGGGCGCCAGCGCCGCCATCGAACGGGGCAGGGTGCCCGCGCCGCCGACTTCGACGATGCGCTCGATCCCGCGCCCGCCGGTCAGGTCGCGTACGCGCGCGTCCCATTCGGGATATTCGCGATAATTGATCACGTCGCTCGCCCCCAGCGCGCGCAGGCGGTCGGCCTTGGCGTCGCTCGAGGTGGTGGCGATCACCCGGCACCCCAAGGTGTGCGCGATTTGCAAGGCGAACAGCGAAACCCCGCCGCTGCCCATGATCAGCACACCGTGCCCGGGGCGGAGCGGCGCGCCGCGGTCGAGCGCCGCCCATGCGGTCACCCCGGCGCAGGGCAGCGTCGCGGCCTGTTCGAACGACAGTGCGTCGGGGATCGGTACCACCGCGCGCGCGGGAACCGCGACATACTCGGCGAGCACCCCGTCGACCGCGCCGCCGAGATCGGTGGCGATCGCGGCGGGGTCGAACGGGCCGTCGATCCAGCCCGGCCGGAAGGGAATGACGACGCGCGCACCCGGCGCGACGTCGGTCACCGCCGATCCGCACGCGACAACTTCGCCCGCGCCGTCGGACAGCGGCACGAGTCCCGGTTTCGGGCCATAGGGCGACGGACCGAAGACCATCATCAGATCGCGGGCATTGAGCGAAGCGGCGCGGATGCGGACCAGCACTTCATCGGGGGCGACCGCGGGTTCGGGCGCGTCTTCGACCGCCAGATTGTCGAGCGACCCGTGATCGCGGAGGCGGTAGAGCTTCATCGGCCGGCCTCGCGTCGCGGTGTCACGCGCCCGCGAGGATATCGAGGTTGATGCCGACCCGTTCGGCGGGAATGGTCAGCGGCCGTTCGTACGAGCAGTCGGTCGCGTCGCGCGCGGTCGTGCCGCTTTGCGCAAGCATCGCGCGTGCCTCGGGACTGATCTGCGTCGCCACGGGCTGGCCGCCCCAGTCGGGAACGCATTTGCGCGCTGCGATCCGCCATTCGCCGCCGCGCTTTTCCATGCGGTCGATATAGCGCCCGCCGCCGATGGTCAGATTCTGCCCGTTCGGGTCGAGTGCGGCAAACAGCCAGTAAGTTTCGGCGTGCGCGATGTCACCATCGAGTTCGCAACTGTGGTTGGTGACGATGTGCTGGTGGGTCGACTGGGCGGTGGTGTGATAATGGTTCACCCACGTCCAGAATTCCTCCGGCCCCGCGACGACGAAACCATGGTCGTCGATCGCGTCGGGATGATAGGCTGACAGGAACAACGCGCGGTCCATCCGGTCGACCCCGCGGCAATAGCGGGTGACGACCTCGCGGATCTTCTGCTTGTCGTAAAGTTCGCGGACCATGGCCTCCAGCGCGGGTTCCATCTCGCGCGCCGTCAGTTGGGGATGCGGTTCAGCGCGTGCTGCGCCGCGACCCAGCCGAAGACGAAGGAGGGCGAGATGCTCGCCCCCGCGCCCGGATAGGTCTTGCCCATCACTGACGCGGTCGAATTGCCCGTCGCATAGAGGCCGGGGATCACCGATCCGTCCTCGCGCAGCGCGCGGGCATATTCGTCGGTCAATATGCCGCCGAAGGTGCCGACGTCGCCGGGAAAGACCTCGATCGAATAATAGGGCGCGGTCTCGATCGGGCCGAGCGTGGGGCTCGGCTTGTGCGTGCGGTCGGCGTAGACGAGGTCATAGGCCTTGTCGCCGCGCCTGAAGTCGAGATCCTTGCCTGCTGCGGCGAAGCCGTTGAAGCGCGCGACCGTCGCCTCGAGCCCGTCGGGGTCGACGCCGATCTTTTCCGCCAGTTCGCGCAGCGTCGATGCGGACTTCAGGAAGCCGCTCTCGTGCCAGATTTTCGGCACCGCCCCCATACGGAAACCCCAGCTGTATTTCTTGAAATAGGAGGCATCCATGATCGCGTGCGCGGGCACCGCGCCATGCGCGTAGAAATCCTGACCGTTCGCCATATAGGATTGCGCTTCGTCGACGAAGCGCCGGCCCGCCTTGTCGACGAGGATGCAGTGCGGCTTGGGCAGGTCGGGGACGTTCATCAGCGGCGGGCCGTCGGGCGGGACCGAGGTTGGAATCCACACCGCCTGGTCGGTCAGGTCGAGCGCGGCACCGTGCACGCGGGCGATCTCGATCATCTCGCCCGTGTCGCCGGGGTTGGCGTTGGTCCATTCGGTCGATGACGGCTGCGGGCCATATTTTTTCCGCAGTTCGGCGTTGCGCGCAAAGCCGCCGGCGTTGATCAGCACGCCGTCGCGCGCCTCGATCCGCCAGGGCTTGCCATGCTTTTCGGTGACCACACCGGTGATGCGGCCATCTTCCTCGACCAGATCGGTGACGCCCATGTCGGTACGAATGTCGACACGGTGGTCGAGCGCCATCTTGAGCATGCGGCCCTGGATCGCAGCGCCCGATCCGACCTGGTGGATGCCCAGAAGCTTGTTGCGGATCATGCGGAGGCCGATCTTGACCATTGCGAACTTGCCCGCCCAGGTGACCTTCATCAGCGTCAGATGCTTGGATTCCGTACGCTTGGCGGGGACGCCGAACTCGCCGCGGCGCAGCTTGGGATACCATTCCTTGCCCAGCGACTTGATGTTGAAGATCTGGACGCCGAGCGACCGGCCTTCGCCGAGCCCGCCGGGCAGGTCGTCGTGATAGTCCGACCAGCCGCCGTAGCGGACGAAGGGCATACCCTTGCCTTCGAGATAGTGGACCATCCGCGGCCCCATGCGAAGGAACATGTCCTTGCGCGCGCGCGACGTCGACGGGCCGACGTCACCCACCGCCGCATCGAGATAGGTGCGCGCCTTTTCGTCGCTGTCCTCGATGCCCTCGCGCGCCTGCAGCGGATGGTTCGGAATCCAGAATACCCCGCCCGACAGCGCGGTCGAGCCGCCGACGCGATCGGTCTTTTCGAGGATCAGCGGCTTCTTGCCCGCATCGACGGCTTCGATTGCTGCGAGCATCGATCCGCCGCCGCTGCCGACGATCACGAAGTCGGCGCTCTCGTCCCAGCCGCCGCTCATGCGCCATATCCATTTTCGATGAAGTCATCGAGGCTGCGGTGGAAATTGATCACGGCGATCTCCTGCCGCGGATTGGGCTTGGCGCCCTTGAACGCCTTCGATTTCATGCCCTTCTGGACCTCGGCCATATTCTGGTAATCCTGGGTCAGGATCAGCCCCCAGAAATCGACGTCGCCGTGGTCCTGACTCCATTCCTGCTCGACCTTCGGCGCGGTCCCGGGGGCGTAACGCTGGAGCGAATAGACATCCCAGATGCATTTGTCGGGGTTGGTGCCGAACGGGCGGGCGCGATAGCCGAGCAGGCCGGTCGGCCCCATCAGCATGATCTGGTTGGGGAACAGGTGCCAGTCGACGCCCGCGGCATACATTTGTTCGGGGGTGATGCTGGGCCATTGCAGACCCTGCGAGACGGCATTTTCATAAATGAACTGGCCGAACTTGGCGAGCACCTCCATCGGCGGCGTACCCGGTGGCACCTCCTGCTCGACGCGGCGCGCGGCAAAGACGGTCTGCACCGACGAACCCGCGTTCAGCGTCGCCGCCATGTCCTCCATATAGTCGCGAATGCCGGGCCGGATGTCTTCGGTCGGCTTGCCGTCGGTCAGTCGAGCCGAGCGCGAACCCATGGGCATCGATTCCCAGTAACCGAAGTGCGAATGGCGCCCGCGTGCATAGCTTTGTGTCCAGTCGTCCATGTAACGCAGCATCTGGTTGTGCGTGGTCTGGACGTGATAACCCTCGTTGAATGCTTCGAGTGCGACCTTCCAGTTGCAGTCGAAGACCGTCGACTTGCGCCAGTGATAACTCATCCCGCCGATGTCATAGGGATCGAGATAGGCTTTGGCCGGCGCCAGATGCTCCTCGAGGCTGATGCTGTCGGGGTCGAGATTGACATAGACCCAGCCGCTCCAGCGTCCGACCTTGACGGGGACGAGGTTGAGGTCGTCGTCGGTCAGCGATTCCGCGGGCCATTCGTGACGGTCGACGACCTTGGCGATCGTCCCGTCGAGTTTCCATGACCAGCCGTGATATTTGCAGAACAGGCGCGCGGCGTGGCCGCAACCTTCGGTGATCGTCCTGCCGCGGTGCGGGCAGACGTTGTAATAGGCTTTGATCTCGTCCTTTGCGATGCGGATCACGATGATCGACTGGTCGACGATGTCATAGGTGTAATAGTCGCCGACGTTCGGGATTTCCTCCTCGCGGCAGGCCATCTGCCAGACGCGATACCAGAGATTTTCGGCTTCGAGCTTCGCGAATTCGGGCGAGATATAATGGTCGGCCCCCACGACATAGCCCGCGCCATCCTGCTGGAGCCCGTCCTTGGTCTGAACGTTCATCGATTTCCTCTCCTTGTCGGAATTCAGTATACTGAATGGGCCGACGTCGCAACGCCATCCACTGCCGGGCGCCTGTCTTTATCATCTAACTAGGTAATATGACTGTTGGCAAGAGGGAGTTGGCAACCCTGCTTGCGCGCGCGCGGATTTCGAGGCAAAAGGTCGAAAATCCAAAAAGGAATTAAACTTGTCTAACGCTTTTGTCGCTATTCCCATCGGCAATCGCAGCAATGCTGAAGCCGTGCGCGTTCCCAAGACGGCCGAACTTGTCGCGAAGCAGATCCGCAATGCCATCATCCGGGGCGAACTGGTCGATGGCGACACGCTGCCCGCCGAATCGCACCTGATCGCCGAGTTCGAGGTCTCGCGCCCGACGATCCGCGAAGCAGTGCGGATTCTCGAATCGGAAGGGCTGGTGACGGTCGCGCGCGGCGCGCGCGGTGGGGCACGGGTCAGTTCGCCCAATTACGAGATGATCGAGCGCGCGGCGGGCATCACGCTGCAGGCAAAGGGCGTCACCATCGGCGACCTGTACGAGATGCGCACGCTGATCGAGCCGCCCGCCGCGGGCCTCGTGGCGCAGCGCAACAGCGAGGTCGCGGTGCCGATCCTGCGCCGGATGATCGAGGAGGAACTTTCCAACATCCGCGACCGGTTCCTGGTGACGGCGAAGATCGCCGAGTTCCACCAGGTGATGATCGAACTGGCGGGCAACAAGACGCTGATCATGTTTTCGAATGCGCTGCGCGGGCTGGCCGACGAGCATCTCAATCTTGCCCAGCGCCGCAATTCGCATATCGATCCCGAATTCTCGATGCGCCAGCTGCGCTACGGCCTGAAGTCGCATTCGAAGCTGGTCGACCTGATCGAGGCCAAGGACGCCGAGGGGGCCGAGAGGCACTGGAAGGCGCATATGATCGCCGCCGGCAAAGTGTGGCTGGCGCAGGTCGGGCCCAATTCGGTGGTCGATCTGATCGACTGATTTTCACCGACATATTCTCTCGACAGAAGCAGTGTAATCATATAGCTAATTGCACTGATAATAATCTCTGTACGAGGGAGTGTGACGGATGGCCGGCAAGCAGTTTGTGGCGGATTCCGCGGTTCTGCGTTCGATTTACGAAAGCGCCGCGCTGCTGAAGGCGAACGACGAACGCGCCCGGAAAGTGATTCTCTCGGGCCAGATCGCGATGGTCTATTACAGCTATCGCGGGCAGGAGATCATCCCGTCGGTGATGGGTGAAGTGCTGCGCGACGACGACACGATCTGCACCATCTATCGCGGCATCCACGACATGCTCGGCAAGGGCTTTCCGTTGCGCGAACTGTGGGCCGAACTCGCCGGCCGCACCACCGGATCGTGCAAGGGCAAGGGCGGGCCGATGCACCTGACCTACCCGCCCAAGGGGATCATGGTGACCACCGGCATCGTCGGATCGTCGGCGCCGATCGCCAACGGCCTGTCGTGGGCGGCGCAGCTCGACGGCAGCGACCGCGTGTCGGTGTGCACCTTCGGCGACGGCGCGTCGAACATCGGCGCGGTGCATGAAGCGCTCAACCTCGCTTCGGTGTGGAAGCTGCCGACGATCTTCGTCTGCCAGAACAACCTGTTCGCCGAGCATACCAAATTCGAGAAAATGACGGGCGGCGGGAATATTGCGGCCCGCGCCGAAGGCTATGGCATGCCCGGCGTGCGCGTCGACGGCAACGATCCCGGGGCGATGTATTCGGCCTTTGCCGAAGCGGTGGCGCGCGCGCGGGCAGGCGAGGGGCCGACCCTGCTCGAATGCATGACCTTCCGCTTTTTCGGTCACAATTTTGGCGACGACGACAGCTATATCCCCAAGGAGCAGAAGGCCGCGGCGATGGCGGCCGATCCGGTGCCGGTGCTGCGCGCACGGCTGATTGCCGACCGCGTCGCGACCGAAGAGGAGCTCGCGGCGGTCGAGGCTGGTATCGAGGCGCGGATCGACGACGCGATCGAGCATGCGCTTGCCTCGCCATGGCCCGAGCCGGACGACCTGCGCTTCGACGTTTTCGCAAAGGAGATTGCGGCATGAACGTCGCGGCGGAAAAGGCAGCCAAGCCGAAGGTCACCATCATCGAGGCGATCGCCAAGGCCTATCACGATGCCTTTGCCGACGACCCGAAGGTCGTCACGCTCGGCGAGGACCTCGCCGACCCCGAAGGCGGCGGCATCGCCAAGATCACCAAGGGGCTGTCGACCGCCTTCGGCGACGACCGGGTGCGTTCGACGCCGATTTCCGAACAGGCGATCATGGGCGCGGCGATCGGCGCGAGCCTCGCGGGCTACAAGCCGATCGCCGAGATCATGCTGATGAACTTCACCACGGTGGCGATGGACATGATCGTCAACCACGCGGCGAAGCTCCGCTTCATGTCGGGCGGCCAGACGAGCGTGCCGATCGTGATCCGCACGATGACGGGACTCGGTTTCGGGTCGGGCGGCCAGCATTGCGACTATCTGGAAGCCTGGTTTGCGCACACGCCGGGGATCAAGGTCGTCGCGGCTTCGACGCCCGAAGATGCCTATGGCCTGCTCCGCGCCGCGATCGAGGATCCCGATCCGGTGATCTTCATCGAGAATCTGCCGACCTATCGCGTGCCGATGGCGTTCGAACTGCCGGCGAGCGACCACCGCGTGCCGCTCGGCAAGGCGGCGGTGCAGCGCGAGGGCAGCGACGTCACGATCGTGACCTATGCGCGGATGGCGGTTCAGGCGCGCGCCGCGGCCGATCAGGCGGCGGACGAAGGCATTTCGGTGGAGGTCGTCGACCTGCGCACGATCGCGCCGTGGGACCGCGAGACGGTATTGGCCTCGGCGCGCAAGACCGGGCGCGTGATCGTCGTCCACGAAGCGGTCAAGGAACATGGTGTCGGCGCGGAAATCGCTTCGGTGATCAGCGAGGAATTGTTCGGCGAGCTCAAGAAGCCGGTGAAAAGGCTGGGCGGGGCGTTCAGCGCCGTACCCTATTCGCGGCCGCTCGAAAGCGCCTATGCGCCCGATGCCGAACGCATTCTCGCCGCCATCAAGACCATCATCAGCTAAGGAGGCTGCGACGTGGCTGTGCAAGTGACCGTGCCGAAGATCGGCTTTTCGATGAACGAAGGAATTCTCGCCGAATGGCTCGTCGAAGACGGCGCCGAGGTGACCGAGGGGCAGCCGCTCTATGCGCTCGAGGCCGACAAATCGACGAACGAGGTCGAAAGCCCCGCGAGCGGCAAGCTGAAGATCATCGGCGAGGTCGGCGAGACCTATGAGGTCGGCGTCGTCATCGCGGAAATCGGCTGAGCCGATGGACGACCGGGAGGCGGTGGCACGCGCCTATGCCGCGGTCGTGAACGGGCGCCGCAGCATCAGGGGGTACAAGCCTGAGGCGGTGCCCCGGGCGCTGCTGCGCGACGTGCTGGCGCTCGCGATGCGGTCGCCTTCGTCGCTCAACACCCAGCCGTGGAATTTCTACGTCGTCACCGGCGACCCGCTCGAGCGTATTCGCGCCGAAAATACGCGCCGTAACCTCGAACGCATCCCCTCGACGCGCGAGTTTCGCGGCATGGAAAATTACGAGGGCGTGCACCGCGACCGGCAGGTCGGCATCGCCAAGCAATTGTTCGGCGCGATGGGGATCGCGCGCGACGACAGGCCGAAGCGCACCGACTGGGTGCTGCGCGGCTTTCGCCAGTTCGACGCGCCCGCGTGCATCGTCGTCACCTATGACAAGGTCCTCGTCGGCAGCGACATTGCACCCTTCGACTGCGGAGCCGTCGCGACCGCGATCGTCAACGCCGCCTGGTCGAAGGGGCTGGGCTGCGTGATCAACAGCCAGGGGATCATGCATTCGGAGGTCGTGCGCCGCGAGGCCGGCATCGCCGACGACCAGACGATCATGATCTGCATTGCGATCGGCTGGCCGGACGGGGACTTTCCAGCCAACGCCGTCGTTTCGACGCGCAAGACCGTCGACGAGGCGGCGATCTTCGTGGGGTTCGAGGCCTAGGCGAGGCCCGGGAATCGGCTGCCTGTCCGCGCGGGGCCGGCGTCCGGAGGTCCTGCGACAATCCGTCCGTGCCGGGGGCACGGAATGGCCTCCATGTTGACGATGTAAATTTTGATTTGACCTGCCGGGTCATTTGCGCAATGTTTACGTTGATAACATTGAGTCGCGAAAGGATGCGCCATGCGAACCTTGCTCTATGCCATCGGACCGATGCTGTTCGACTCGCTCGGCGTGATCGTCTTTGCCGCGCTGCTCGGATTGGGGGCGGGGATCGTTGCGGCGACGATAGCGGGAACCGCGATCGCGATCGCCGTGGTCGGCTATGAATTGGTTCGCGGACACAAGGTAGCGGCGCTGCAATGGATCAGCCTTGCCTCGGTACTCTTCACCGCGGCGGCCACGCTCTTCACCGGCGATCCGCGGTTCGTGATGGCCAAGCCGACGATCGTCTATCTGATCGTCGGGAGCGTGATGCTTCGTCGCGGCTGGCTCAACCGCTATATTCCGCCCGAACAGCTCGCGATCGTCGGCGATGTCATGGACCGCTTCGGCATGATCTGGGCGGCGCTGATGTTCGCGAGTGCGGGACTCAACCTTGTCGTCGCGCTCTTTTTCACCGGCTGGTGGCCGCTGTTCATCGGGATTTTCCCGCTCGCGTCGAAATTCGGCCTGTTCGCGATCCACATCGCGGTGGTGCATTTCATCACGCAGGCACGGCTGCGCCGCCGCGCCGGCGGCGAACTGCAGCCGCTCGCGGCCGAATAGCCTATTCCGCGTCGAGCCCGTAGGCGGTGTGCAGCACGCGCACCGCGAGTTCGGTTTCGTCTTCGTCGATCAGCACGCTGACCTTGATCTCGCTGGTCGATATCGCCTGGATGTTGATGCCGCGGTCGGCCAGCGCGCGGAACATCGTGCTCGCGACGCCCGCGTGGCTCTTCATGCCGACGCCGACGACGCTGATCTTCGCGACCTTGTCGTCGCTGATGATGCGGTTGAAGCCGATCTTGTCCTTGGCCGCCTCGAGGATGTCGATCGAGCGCAGCAGGTCGGCGGCGGGAACGGTGAAGGTCACGTCGGTCTCGCCCTTGTCGCGGCCGACATTCTGGATGATCATATCGACATTGATCGCGGCAGCGGCGAGCGGGCCAAAGATATTGGCGACCCCGCCGGGCCGGTCGGGCACGCGGGTGATGATGATCTTCGCCTCGTTCTTGTCGTGGGCGATGCCGGTGATCAGCTGCCGTTCCATCTGATGTTCCTCTATTTCCTCGTCACTGACGATCATCGTTCCGGTCTTGGGGGCTTCGTCGCCCTCGACGAAGCTCGACAGGACCTGTACGCGAACGCCCATTTTCATCGCGAGTCCGACCGAGCGGGTCTGGAGCACCTTCGCCCCGACGCTCGCGAGCTCGAGCATTTCCTCATAGGTGACGAAATCGAGCTTGCGCGCGCGCGCGACGATACGCGGATCGGTGGTGTAGACCCCGTCGACGTCGGTGTAGATATCGCAGCGATCGGCCTTGACCGCCGCGGCGACGGCGACGGCGCTGGTGTCGGACCCGCCGCGACCGAGCGTCGCGACGCGGCCGTCGTCCATCATGCCCTGGAAGCCCGGGATCACCGCGACCTCGCCGCGTGCCATCGCGGCGCCGAGCGCACCCGTGTCGATGTCGAGGATGCGCGCGCGGGCATGCGCCTCTTCGGTGCGGATCGGGAGCTGCCAGCCGAGCCAGCTGCGCGCAGGCACGCCCATCGCCTGGAGCGTCAGCGCGAGAAGGCCCGACGTGACCTGCTCGCCGCTGGCGAGGACGACGTCATATTCGGCGGGGTCGTAGCGCGGGTTCGCCTCGCGGCAGAAATTGACCAGACGATCGGTCTCGCCGGCCATCGCCGAAACGACCACCGCGACTTCGTTGCCGTTCGCGACCTCGCGCGCGACGAGCTTCGCGACGGTGCGAATCCGCTCGGTGCCCGCCATCGACGTGCCCCCGAATTTCATCACGATCCGCGCCATCTCGTTCCGCCCTTTGCAAATTGGTTTCGACCGCAACTTTTCCAAGTTTTCTGCGGCGCTCGGCTGTTAGGCAAGGGGCGGTACGAAGGCAAGGCGGCGATTGTCCTGCCCGGATATATTTTCTTGGACAGTCCAAACGGATTCACGGATTCCGGCGCAGGCGCCGATTGTCCAACGGGCGATTTCCTTGCGTGCGCCGGGCGGTCGTGGCACATCGCGGGCCATGAACGCCGCGACGATCAATCCGCAAGAAGCCGCCCATTTCGGGGCTCTCGCCGCCGACTGGTGGGATCCGCACGGATCGTCGGCGATGCTGCACAAGCTCAATCCCGTACGGCTGGCCTATGTTCGGGACCAGATCGACGCGCACTGGCATGTCGATGCGCGCGAACGCCATGCCTTGCAGGGACGCACCGCGCTCGACGTCGGGTGCGGCGCGGGGCTGCTCGCGGAGCCGCTGGCCCGGCTGGGCGGCGCAGTGACCGGGATCGATGCGGCGCCGGAGAATATCGCCGCGGCGCGCGCGCACGCGGCAGGGCAGGGGCTGGCGATCGACTATTTTGCCGGTGAACTCGCGACGCTGCCGCCCGCGCGGTTCGACCTTGTCACCTCGATGGAGGTCGTCGAGCACGTCGCCGACCCCGCCGAATTCATCGGTCAGCTTGCGGCGCGGCTCGCACCCGGCGGATTGATGATCCTGTCGACCCCGAACCGCACCATGTGGTCGAAGCTGTTGCTGGTCGAAGCTGCCGAGCGCGTCGGTGCGGTCCCGCGCGGGACGCACGACTGGGACCAGTTCCTGAAGCCCGACGAACTCGCCGCGCTGATCGAGGGTGCGGGGCTGGAGGTGGTTGACCGCACCGGCCTGTCGCCTTCGGCGGCAAAAGGCTTCAAGCTCGGCGGCAGCGAGGCGCTCAACTATCTGGTGACCGCGCGGTGGCCGGGCTGAGCGTTCGGTGACGGGCGGACGCGACCCGCGCGTCGATGCCTATATCGCGAAGGCGGCGCCCTTCGCGCAGCCGATCCTGACCCATTTGCGCGCGCTGGTGCACGATCATGCGCCCGGCGCCGAAGAGACGCTGAAATGGAGCGTGCCGCATTTCGTGCTCAACGGACAGAATCTGGCGGGCATGGCGGCGTTCAAGGGACATGCGACCTTCGGCTTCTGGCGCGACGAGGAGGTCACGGGATCGCCGCGCGACACCGGCGCGATGGGCAGCATGGGACGAGTGGCGTCGCTGGCGGACCTGCCTTCGGACGCACAGATGGCGGCGTATATCGCCAAGGCGGCGGCGCTATGCGGCGAGAGCCGACCCAAACGAGCGAAAGCCGAACTGAAGGCCGCGCTCGACCTGCCCGAGGATCTGGGCGCGGCGCTCGGGATCAATGCCGCGGCACAGGGCCATTGGGACGCTTTCTCGCCGGGCAAGCGGCGCGATTATATCGAATGGGTGCTCGAAGCGAAGCGCGCGGAAACGCGGAGCAGGCGCATCGAAACGATCGTCGCGCAGGTCGCCGAGGGCAAGGACCGGAACTGGAAGTACAAGGCCTGTTGATAGACCCATTCGTCATTGCGAGGAACCTAGTGACGAAGCAATCTCCAGCGATCGGGATTGCGGAAGCCGGATCGCTGGAGATTGCTTCGCTTCGCTCGCAATGGCGAGGGTCAGAAATCGACGTCTTCGTAATATTTCGGCGGTGTCACGATTTCCATCCGTTCGGCCAGCAGCGGACGGAAGCTGGGGCGTGACTTGAGGCCCGAATACCAGCCTTTGGTCTGCTCGTGCCCGGTCCAGTCGATGCCGCCGAGATAGTCGGCGACCGAGATATGCGCCGCGGCGGCAAGGTCGGCGAGGCTCATTGTCGCGCCCGCGAGCCAGGTGCGATGGTCGATCAGATAATCGACATAGTCGAGATGCTGGTTCGCGGCCTTCATCGCCTCGCGCAGCGCGCCGCCGTCGGGCGGCTGGCGGTGGACGATGCGTTTCTGCATGCGCTCGAAGAGCAGCGGGCCGGTGACTTCATAGTAGAAGTCCTGATCGAACCAGGCGACGAGGCGGCGGATTTCGGCGCGGTTCGCCGCCGTGCCGTTGATCATCGCCTTGCCTTCGACGGTTTCCTCGAAATATTCGGCAATCGCATTGCTGTCGATCAGAACCTGCCCGCGCGTCTGGTCGACCATCACCGGCGTGCGGCCGGCGGGATTCAGGTCGATGAACTCGTCGCGCCGTTCCCATGGCGATTCGCGCACGAGTTCATAGCCGACGCCCTTCTCGCCGAGCAGCAGACGGATCTTGCGCGAAAAGGGACAGAGGGGGAATTGATAGAGTTGCCACATGATCCCGGCATAGCCGCACCGGCGCGCCGCGCCAACGCCTATGCTGCACCGCGGCGCAAAGCCTGTGGATGGGGTCAGCGCCGCCGTGCGGCGTCGCGTTCATAGTCCCATTGTGCGGCAAGATCGCGCGCCATGTCCTTGAGGACCGGCGCATAGGCCGCGGCGGCGGTCGCAAGATGCCCCGCCATGCGGCCGGTCGCGCGCACGTCGTCACCGACGCGCCGGCCGTAATCGGGGTCGCGGCCCGCCACCTCGCCCAGCGTCGCGTCGTGCGGAATATAGGCGGCACCGGATTCGGGATCGACGCGTGCGACGGCCTCGGCGAGCGGCCCGACGTTCAGCCGCATCAGCGCATCGACGAGCGCGGTGACGGTCTCGGCCATGCGATCCTGTTCGACCGGATCGGTGAGGGTTTCGGCGGCGTCTCGTACATCGGCCGCCTGCGCGGGCAGCGGAGCTGCGATCGCGAGCAGGGGGACGGCGAGCAAGGTCCAGCGAGGCATCGGCATATCCTTTCGCGCGCACCAGCGCGGGTCAGCGAAGCGGCGTTCCTAGAGGCCGGACGCTTTCGCTGCGCTGAACGCTGCAGGGCCGTGCGGCGGGATGCCCCAATGATGCGACGATCAAAAGGCCCTGCGGCAGGGCGGCCGGGGAGAAGGCGCCCCTCCGGCAGGCTTGCGACGGGCATCCATGATGGCGGTGTTCTACTCCGCCGCGACGACCTCGGCTGCGGCGTCGCTGAGCGGATGCGCGAGCCGCGTCATCATCTCTTTCGGGCACACCTGCCAGAACTGGCCCAGCCAGCGGTCCCAGTCGGCGAGAATCTCGCTCGACCACTTGCTGCCCGTCGCCTTGGCATGATCCTCGACCAGCGCTCTCAGCACGCCTTCCCAGTGCGCGCTGTCGACGCGCTGCCAGACGATCGATTCGGGATTGGCACGGCGTTCGAACTGGGCGTCGGTGTCGAGCACGAAGGCCATGCCGCCGGTCATGCCGGCCCCGAAGTTCGATCCGATCTCGCCGAGGATCACCGCGACGCCGCCGGTCATATATTCGAGGCCGTTGGCGCCACAGCCCTCGACGACGACATTGGCGCCCGAATTGCGGACTGCGAAACGCTCGCCCGCCTGGCCCGCGGCGAGCAGGGTGCCCGCGGTCGCGCCGTAGAGGACGGTGTTGCCGACGATGGTGTTGTGCTGGCTGACCAGCGGGCTCGACACGGTCGGGCGCACGACGATGCGGCCGCCCGACAGGCCCTTGCCGACATAGTCGTTAGCGTCGCCGAAGACTTCGAGCGTGACGCCCTGGCACAGGAAGGCGCCGAGCGACTGGCCCGCGGTGCCGCGCAGCCGCACCTGGACGTGATCGTCGGCAAGCCCCTTCATGCCGAAGCGCTTGGTCACCTCGGCCGACAGGCGGGTGCCGACCGCGCGGTGTGTGTTGCGGACGTTATAGGTGAGCTGCATCCGTTCGCCGCGTTCGAACAAAGGCTGTGCATCGTGCAGGATCTGCGCATCGAGGCTGTCGGGAACCGGATTCCGGAAATTCGGTCCCTGCGAGCGGCGCTGGTCGTCGGGCGCGTCGACCTTGGCGAGGATCGGGTTGAGATCGAGATCGTCGAGATGTTCGGCGCCGCGGCTGACCTGGCGCAGCAATTCGGTACGCCCGATCACCTCGTCGAGGCTGCGGCAGCCGAGCTTGGCGAGGATTTCGCGTACCTCCTCGGCGATGAAGGTCATCAGGTTGATCACCTTCTCGGGGGTGCCGACGAACTTCTGGCGCAATTTCTCGTCCTGCGTGCAGACGCCGACCGGGCAGGTGTTCGAATGGCACTGGCGCACCATGATGCAGCCCATCGCGACGAGGCTCAGCGTCCCGATGCCATATTCCTCGGCGCCCAGGATCGCCGCGATCACGATATCGCGCCCGGTCTTGAGCCCGCCGTCGGTGCGCAGCCGGATGCGATGACGCAGGCCGTTGAGCGTCAGCACCTGATTGACTTCGCTGAGGCCCATTTCCCACGGCGTCCCGGCATATTTGACGCTCGTCTGCGGGCTGGCGCCGGTGCCGCCGGTGTTCCCCGACACGAGGATGACGTCGGCGTGCGCCTTGGCGACGCCCGCCGCGACGGTGCCGATGCCGGCCGAACTCACGAGCTTGACGCAGACGCGCGCGCGCGGGTTGATCTGCTTGAGGTCGTAGATGAGCTGCGCGAGATCCTCGATCGAATAGATGTCGTGGTGCGGCGGCGGCGAGATCAGCGTCACGCCGGGGGTCGAATGGCGCAGCCGCGCGATGAATTCGCTGACCTTGAACCCGGGCAGCTGTCCGCCCTCGCCGGGCTTGGCGCCCTGCGCGACCTTGATCTCGATCTCGTCGCACGCGCCGAGATATTCGGCGGTGACGCCGAAGCGGCCCGACGCGATCTGCTTGATGTTGCTGTTGGCGTTGTCGCCATTGGCATAGGGCTGGTAGCGTTCGCTCGCTTCGCCGCCTTCGCCGGACACCGCCTTGGCGCCGATGCGGTTCATCGCGATCGCCAGCGTTTCATGCGCTTCGGGCGAGAGCGCGCCCAGCGACATGCCGGGGGTGATGAAGCGTTTGCGGATCTCGGTGATCGCCTCGACGCTGTCGAGCGCGACGCCCTGCGCGGGATAGTTGAACTCGACGAGGTCGCGCAGATAGACCGGCGGCAGGTCGGCGACGCCGCGCGCGAACTGCAGATAGGTCGAATAGCTGTCGGTGGCGACCGCGGTCTGGAGCAGGTGCATCAGCTGCGCCGAATAGGCGTGCGTCTCGCCGCCCGCGCGCTGGCGATAGAAGCCGCCGATCGGCAGGGTGGTGACGCGCGCGTCGAACGCCGCCTCGTGCTTCTCGGTCGCGTTGATGAACAGCGACTGATAGCCTTCGCCCGAAATCTTCGCCGGCATGCCGGGGAAAAGATCGTTGACGAGCGCGCGGCTGAGACCGACCGCTTCGAAATTATAGCCGCCGCGATAGCTGGAGATCACGGCGATCCCCATCTTGGCGAGGATCTTGAGCAGTCCGTCGTCGATCGCCTTGCGGAAACGCTGGCGGCAATCGTCGATCGACAGGTCACCGAACAGGCCGCGCGCCTGGCGATCGGCGATCGCGGCTTCGGACAGATAGGCGTGGACGGTCGTCGCGCCGACGCCGATCAGCACCGCGAAGGCGTGGGTGTCGAGCACTTCGGCCGAGCGGACGTTGATCGAGGCATAGCTGCGCAGCCCCTTGCGCACGAGGTGGGTGTGGACCGCGGCGGCGGCGAGCACCATCGCGACCCCGACCCGTCCTTCGCCGATCGCCTGATCGGAGAGGAACAATTCGCTGCGTCCGGCGCGCACGGCTTCCTCGGCCTCGCGGCGGATGCGCGCGATCGCGTCGCGCAGCGTGCCGGCATCGCCGCCCTTTTCGAAGGTACAGTCGATATCGGCTACCGCGTCGCCGAAATAGGCGCGCAGTCGATCCCAGTCGTCGCCGACCAGAACCGGCGAGTCGATGACGAGGACGTGGTCGCTCTGGCCCTTCTCGTCGAGGATGTTCGCGAGGTTGGCGAAGCGCGTCTTCAGGCTCATCACATGCCGTTCGCGTAAGGAGTCGATCGGCGGATTGGTGACCTGGCTGAAATTCTGGCGGAAGAATTGCGCGACATGGCGCGGCTTGTCGGAGATCACCGCGAGCGGCGTGTCGTCGCCCATCGATCCGATGGCTTCCTTGGCGTCCTCGACCATCGGGGAGAGGATGAGTTCCATATCCTCCATCGTCAGCCCCGCCGCGACCTGGCGGCGCAGAAGTTCGCTGCGGTCGAAGACGGGCAGGCTCGACCGGCCCCCCTTGGGCAGGTCCGCCATCGTGCGGAAACCCTTGACGCGCGAGGGATAATCCTGCGCGCCCGCGATCCGGTCCTTGATCGCGCGGTCGTCGTAGAGCTGGCCTTCGTCGAGGTCGACGGCGATCATCTGGCCGGGGCCGAGGCGGCCCTTCTTGCGGATGCTCGCCTCGGGCAGC
This sequence comes from Sphingopyxis sp. YF1, assembly GCF_022701295.1. Lineage (NCBI taxonomy): Bacteria > Pseudomonadati > Pseudomonadota > Alphaproteobacteria > Sphingomonadales > Sphingopyxidaceae > Sphingopyxis > Sphingopyxis sp. YF1. The sequence continues at coordinate 2,716,990 of NZ_CP033204.1, read as the reverse complement.
AGCACCATGCCGCTTTCGGAGCCGACGACGAGCAGATTATCGGCGGTCAGCGTGTAGCGCAGCGGACGGAGCGCGTTGCGATCCATGCCCGCGACCGCCCAGCGGCCGTCGGTCATCGCGAGCGCGGCCGGGCCGTCCCACGGTTCCATGACGCTGGCGAGATAGGAGTACATCGCCTTGTGCGCCTCGGGGGTGTCGGCATCGCCGCCCCACGCTTCGGGAACGAGGATCAGTTTTGCCGTCGGCGCGTCGCGGCCGGCGCGGCACAGCGTTTCGAACACCGCGTCGAGCGCCGCGGTATCGGACGCGCCGGCGGGGATCACCGGCTTGATGTCTTCCGAATGCTCGCCGAAGGCGAGGCTCGCCATCTTGATCTCGTGGCTCTTCATCCAGTTCTTGTTGCCGCGGATCGTGTTGACTTCGCCATTGTGGGCGAGGCAGCGGAAGGGCTGGGCGAGCCACCATTGCGGGAAGGTGTTGGTCGAATAGCGCTGGTGAAAGATCGCGACGCGGCTTTCGAACAGCTTGTTCGTAAGGTCGGGATAGAAATCGGCGAGGCTTTCGGCGAGGAAGAGCCCCTTGTAGATGATCGAGCGTGCCGACAGGCTGCAGACATAGAAGTCGGCGACCTGCGCCGCGATCACCTTTTTCTCGATGCGGCGGCGGACCAGATAGAGCTGCTTTTCGAACTCGGCGAGCGACTGTTCCTCGGGCAGCGGCCCCGCGATCATGATCTGCTCGATTTCGGGGCGCGTGCGCTGCGCCTTGTCGCCGATCACCGAAACGTCGACGGGGACCTGGCGCCAGCCATAGATGGTATAGCCCGCGTCGATGATCTCGGCCTCGACGATCGTGCGGCATTCTTCCTGCGCGCCCAAATCGGTGCGCGGCAGGAAGACCATGCCGACGGCGAGGCGGTTCGGGCGCACCTTGTGGCCCGACGCGGCGATCGCATCGTCGAAGAAACGGACCGGCAGGTCGACATGGATGCCCGCCCCATCCCCCGTCTTGCCGTCGGCGTCGACCGCGCCGCGGTGCCACACGGCACGCAGGGCCTCGATCGCCGCCTCGACGACGCGGCGCGACGGCTTGCCGTCGGTCGCCGCGACCATGCCGACGCCGCAGGCATCGGATTCGAGGTCGGGGCGATACATGCCCTCTGCGGCGAGCCGCGCGTGGTCGGGGGTGGGGTAGTGGGTCATCGTTGAATCCTGACGGTTCGGCCGAGGCTCTTATGAAGATGGTTTGCGCTTGCGGGCGTTTTCGATCGCCGCCTGCTGGGCGTCATAGGCTGCGGTCGCGGCGGCGTCCGACGCGGCTTCGAGTTCCTCGACGCGCTGGCGATCGGCCTCCGACCAGTTGTCGCGCTCGTAGGCGGGATCCCAGTCGGCTGCCGCGGCGTCGGCGGCGGCCGCTGCGGCATCGGCCGCATCGCCGGCTTCGGCTGCGGCGGCGTCGGCATAGGCGACGTCGTCGGCGGCGGTCGCCTCGGTCGTCTCGCTGTTCCACATGTCGCGCTGTTCCTTCAGTACCTTGACGTCGACCTTCATCAGCTTGGCAAGCTTCGTCAGTTCGGCGTCGCTGAGGTCGCCGAGCTGCTTTTCCTTGGGCAGGTCGTCCTTGAACTTGCCTTCGAGTTCGGGCACCCGGTCGATCCACTTGTTCGCCATCGGCGGCACCGACTTGATGATCGCCAGGATGACTTCGGGATCGGCCTGCAACGCCATCCATTCACTGGCATAGGCCTGGCCCGCGGGCGTGGCGAAAAAGGCGTTCATCTGGGTGAGCTGATCGGCGCTGAACTTGCGCGCGAAGGCGCGGGCCATGCCGGCGCGGGTCGGTTCCTCGAAGTCGCGCAACACCTCGCTGACGATCGGTTTGATGGAAGTCATGATCTTTTCTTCGCGCGCCTTGCGGTGCGGGTCGAAGATGTCGGCGATGGCTTCCTTGGTCGGTGCGTCGAGCGCTTCGATTTTCTCGCTTTCGACACCGGTCTTGATCGACAGCATGAGGTCGGACATGCCGCCGAGTTCGCCCAGCAGGCCGCGGAACAGCTTGCCGTAGAGATTGTCGATCATCTTTTCGAGGCTGCCCGGCGGGACGAGCGCGCCCGTCGTGGTCTCCGCGAGCGCCAGCTGGGCCGGCGCGATCGGGGGCAATTTGTCGGTGCCGAAGACCTTCTCGACCAGCTTGATCGCTTCGTCGATTTCCTTCTGCATCTTGGCCTTGGCTTCGGCCATCGCGGCCTCGCTCGTCGGTTCGTCCTGCGCGTCGGTTGTGACCGCATCAGTCGTGACGACCTCGGCGATCGGGGCTTCCTGCGGTGCGGCGAAAGCCTGTGCGGGGGCAAACGCCATCGCGCCGGCGAGGAGCATGGTTTTCAAGGTCGACATTGTGGTGATTCCTTCCCTGTTGGTCATGCCGCCTTCATTTCGCTTTCGGCTTTCGCTTTCAACCATTTCGACATCTGGGCGCTGACGTCGCGGCCGTCGCGGATGCCCCAGACGACCAGGCTGGCGCCGCGCACGATGTCGCCCGCGGCGAAGACGCCGTTCAGGCTGGTCATCATCGTCTGGTGATCGACGCGGAGCGTGCCCCAGCGCGTGACGCTGAGATCGGGCGCGCCGAACAGGTGCGGCAGTTCCTCGGGATCGAAGCCCAATGCCTTGATCACCATGTCGGCGGGCAGGTCGAAGTTGCGACCCGGATCGGGCTCGGGGCTGCGCCGGCCGCTGGCGTCGGGAGCGCCGAGGCGCATGCCGGCGACGGCGACCTCTTTCACATGCCTGTCGGCGGTGAAGCTTTCGGGGGCCGAAAGCCAGACGAACTCGACGCCTTCTTCTTCGGCGTTGGCGACTTCGCGCTGCGATCCCGGCATATTGTCGCGGTCGCGGCGATAGAGGCATTTCACCGACTTCGCGCCCTGGCGCACCGCGGTGCGGACGCAGTCCATCGCGGTGTCGCCGCCGCCGATGACGACGACATGCTTGTCCGCTGCATTCAGGCGCCCGTCCTCGAATGCGGCGACCTTGTCGCCAAAGCTCTTGCGGTTCGAGGCGATGAGATAGTCGAGCGCGGCGACCACGCCGTCGGCCTTGTTGCCCGGCACGTTGATCTCGCGCGGCTTGTAAACGCCGGTGGCGATCAGCACCGCGTCGTGCTTCTGCCGGAGCTGGTCGAGCGTCGCATCCTTGCCGACCTCGAAGCGGAGGTGGAAATGGATGCCGCCCTCGACGAGGCGGTCGATGCGGCGCATCACGACATCCTTTTCGAGCTTGAAGCCCGGGATGCCATAGGTCAGCAGCCCGCCCGCGCGATCGTGCCGGTCATAGACGTGAACCTCATGTCCCTGGGTGCGCAGATATTCGGCCGCGGTCAGCCCGGCGGGGCCGGCCCCGATGATCCCCACCGACTGGCCGGTCGGGACTGCCACCTGGATCGGTTCGACCCAGCCCTCGGCCCAGGCGGTGTCGGTGATATATTTCTCGACGCTGCCGATCGTCACCGCGCCGTGGCCCGAAAATTCGATCACGCAATTGCCTTCGCACAGCCGGTCCTGCGGACAGATGCGGCCGCAGATCTCGGGCATCGTCGAGGTCGCGTTGCTCAGTTCATAGGCTTCGCGCAGCCGGCCTTCCGCCGTCAGGCGCAGCCAATCGGGGATATGGTTGTGCAGCGGGCAGTGCACCGAGCAATAGGGGACGCCGCACTGCGAACAGCGCGCCGCCTGCGCGTCGGCGTCGGGCGCGGCATAGCGTTCCGCGATTTCGCGGAAGTCGCGCGCGCGCTCTTCGGCGCTGCGCTTGGCGGGATAATGTTGGTCGCGCTCGACGAACCGGAGCATGCGATCGCTGGCCATGTGCAGTTTCCCCTTCGTTGGAAGGGGCAAATGCATGTCCTGCAAATGCCTGTCACGGCGAAATCATCATTTAAGTCAGTTTTCTTGACCTAAAATCTGCACCAAATCACCACCTGAATGGTGCTGCGCAACATTCTTTCGTCATTTAATACCGTTTCGGACCTATCTGGCGGCGAGCCACACCAGCGCCGCGGCGCCGATGATGATTCGGTACCAGGCGAAAGGGGCGAAGCCATACCGCGTGACGACGGCGAGAAACGCCTTGATCACCGCCCAGGCCACGATGAAGGACACCAGCGCGCCGATGCCGATCAGCCCGAGGTCGCCTGTCGTGATCGCATCGCGATGCTTGAAGAGCTGGAGCGCGGTCGCGCCGCTCAGCGTCGGCAGCGCGAGGAAGAAGCTGAACTCGGCGGCGGTCTTGCGGTCGACCCCCATCGCCATCGCGCCCATGATCGTCGCGCCCGAGCGGCTGACCCCCGGAATCATCGCGATGCACTGTACCAGCCCGACAAAGATCGACTGCCGCGCCGACAGGTTGGCGACCCCGCCGCTCTCCTTCGGCTTGGCGAAGCGTTCGACGAGCAGGATCGCGAAGCCGCCGATCACGAGCGCCCATGCGACGACGACCGCGTTTTCGAGCAGCAGTTCGATATAGTCGCCGAAGGCGAGGCCGAGCGCGACCGCGGGTACGAAGGCGAGCAGCAGGTTGCGCACGAACGCAATCGCCACCGGATCGCGGCGGAAGAAGCCGGTGAACATGTCCCAGAATAATTTCCGGTACAGCACGACGATCGCGAGGATCGCCCCGGGCTGGATCGCGATGTTGAAGATCGCCCAGCGCGATGCGTCATAGCCGAGCAATTCGGTCGCGAGGATCAAATGCCCCGTCGATGAGACGGGAAGGAATTCGGTCAGCCCCTCGACGATGCCGAGGATGATCGCGGTCATGATCTCGTTCATCGGATCAACCCTCCGCGCCGGGGGCTGCGAAGGGCGGGCGGGCGACGGGCATAAGGGAGGGCATGCGGATCCTGGCTGCGATGAGGGTCAAAAGCAAAGGGCATCCGACGACAGCCGGACGCCCTTGTCCGCTGCCAGACTAGGCAGGCGGGGCGGCTTTTGCCAGTCGCTATTTGAACCGCGCGTCGCACGCGTCCGGCATATCGGCCGACCCCCGACCGTCGCGCGCGCCTGCGGATCGCGCGGCGGTGTTTCCGGCTTCGGCCGGGTCAGCGCGATGCGAGCGTCGCGAAGCGGCCGTGGCGACGGTATTGCACCAGCCAGCCATCGGCGACCGCGGCGAGCGAAGTCGGCGTGACACCAAGGTCGCCCAGGCCTGCAGCATCCGCGCCGACGACATTGTCGTGCTGGAGCATCAGCCACTGGTCCCTGGTGATCGGCGCCCCGGGCGCCCAGCCGAAGCCGGTTGCGAAGGCTGCGGCCACTGCGTCGGGCACGTCGACGAACAACGGCTGGCGCCCGGTTGCCCGGGCGATCCAGCGCTGGAGTTCGCCCATCGACAGGACCTGCGGTCCGCCGAGTTCGAAGGTGCGGCCCGCCGCCGACGTGTCGAGCGCCGCAACCACCGCATCGGCGACGTCGCCGACGTAGACCGGCTGGAACTTCGTGTTCGGCGCGATCACCGGGACGACGGGCAGTATACGGATCAGGCCCGCGAAGCGGTTGATGAACTTGTCCTCGCGGCCAAATATTATCGAGGGACGCAGGATCGCAGGATCGGGGAAGGCCAGGTGGACGGCGTTTTCGCCAACGCTCTTGCTCTGGCCATAGTTCGAGGAGCTGTTCGCATCGGCGCCGATCGCCGAGATATGGACGAGGGTGGGGACGCCAGCGGCATGGGCTGCCGTCGCGACATGGCCCGCGCCCTCGGCCTGCACCGCCTGCATGTCGTCGAAGCTGCCGGCGAGGTTGATCACTGCGTCGCTGCCCTGCACCGCGCGCGCAACGCTTGCCGCGTCGCGGACGTCGGCGGCGACGAACTGCGTCTGCCCGAGGCCGCCGAGCGGCTTGAGGAACAGCGCCTTGCGCGGTTCGCGTTCGGCAATGCGCACGCGGGCGCCGAGCGCGAGCAGGCGCTGCACGACATAGCGGCCGACGAAGCCGCCGCCGCCCAGCACCGTGATCAATTGTCCGTCGAGTTGTCGCATGGCGCCCATCTTTTTCCGATTCCGTCGCGCCGTGCGGCGCCGTCCGGCGATCCCCATGCCGCGAAGCGCCGCGGCGGGCAAGGGGGCGTCGCTGCTTCACCCGCGCAAATGCGTGGGCATGAAAGAAAAGTTGCATCGAAACGGGCGGCGCGGTTGACAAGCCGCCCGACCCCCCGCTAAGCGCCCGCTCCTACCCCGTGCCCAGATGGCGGAATTGGTAGACGCACCAGCTTCAGGTGCTGGCGATCGCAAGGTCGTGGAGGTTCGAGTCCTCTTCTGGGCACCAGTCAACCACTTTATCGTGTTGTTTTTACACGATAAAGTGGACTTTCTGAAAATGTGATCCCACATTGATTCCCACATTTTGTGTGGGTTGGAATGAGCGCTGTCGGCCCTTGCTGGGACGCCAACTCAACTTGGCTGATCCCATTATCTGCCCTTTGGCTGTTGCGCCGCACGAATCCTGACTGTGCATCGAACTGGCTGCTGCGAGGTTGCGGCAGACTTTCGGCAAGCGTCAATGGCATCACGGTTGTCGCGCTGGATGTCAGCGGCCTGCGCCAGCGCGCTCCATGCCTCGGCGCTGTCACTCTGCATCAGACGCGCGCCAGCATCCCAGCGTGAGGGTGCGCCTACCATACGTGCGGCCATGCGCTCGGGCCAATGCCAGCTATCGGGCATGGCGCGCGCGATTGTGCCGGGAAGGAAAGACCATAGCAGGATGCCTGCCAGCAATGCTCCGCCCGCCACCTGGTAAAGCTGCTGCCGCTGCTCGGCGGCGGTGCGGGCATGGGCGGTGACACTGCGCATCGCCTGGGTTGCATGGTGCAAATCGTCCCGTGCCTGACTGATCCGGTCGTGATCTGTCCGCCGTGCCGATTCTGCTGCGGCGGCGATCCGATTACCAATGCTGTCAGGTGTCATCTGCATCGCCGGATGACCAGCCATGCCCTTCAGGCTCTCGCCGATAGCGCCCATTCGCTTGGCCATGTCGGTCAGGGTCGTGCCGTAGTCGGGAATGACAATGTCGGCGCGCTCGGCGGCAAGGTGCTGCACCGCCCGGCGCATGAGGGCCAGCTCCCCTTCAAGGCGGGCAAATGCCTCGGCAGCGGGATCGCCTGTGGCATCCGGTGCGCGCGGGGCAGGTTCCGGCTCAAGGTCCAGTTTCAGGTCCACGTCCACGTCATCGGTATCCATCGTGCTTCTCCTACAGGCCCATGCCGATTGACCGGCTCCGTTCCATCGTGATGGAAGCGGCTAGGTCGCGGGCCAGATCGCGACCGAGTTCTGTCTTGATGCCAAGCTCGCGGGTGCGACCGCGCAGCAGGGACTCGACTTGCGCGTCGCGCTCCAAGCTCTTCGCCATGTCCGTCATGCGGCTGGTGAGCCTCTGCGCGCCCCTGGTGTCGCCATCGCGCTGCATGGCCTGTCGTGCCTGCCCAAGGCGCTGCCAGTCGCTGACAAAGCGGTCGGCGCGCTGTGTGGGGTCGATGCGGATTTCGGCTTCAAGCTGCATGGCGCGGATCGCGCCCTGGCTGCGTCCATCAGCGGCCTCACGAGCCAGCGAGGGCTGGCGCTGCAAGGCGCTGGCGAGGTCGGCGGCGCCATATGGCCGGATCGCATCAAGCGCCTTCCCGGCCTTCTCCAGCGCGTCGCGCTGATGCGGGAGGACCGGCAATCCCTGTTCACGCATCTGCCCGATGTCGGCGGCGGCGCGGGCATAGCGTTCGACCGCTCGGCGCTGATCGGACAGGCCAGCCTGATCGCTTGGCAGTGCTTCGAGTTTCTGAGCCTGGGGCCGGAAATTGGCGAAGATCGACTTTGCTCGCTCCGGCAACTGACGGGCGATTTCGACAATCCGCTCGCGGAAGGTAATGCCGCGCCGCTCGGCGAATGCTTGCTCGGGCTTGTAGTCGCTGGCCATATCCTTGCCGCGCTCGCGGCTCAGCGTGCGGACCAGTTTCGACTGATCGGCGAAGTCGTCGCGGCCATAGTGCAGGGCCACGCCGTCACGATGGCGCGAAAGCGCGACATAGGCCCCGTGGCTATCCATGCCTGGCGTGGCCAGCACGTGTGCCCGATCCACCGTCATGCCCTGCGCCTTATGGATCGTGGCGGCATAGCCGTGATCGATGTGCGCATAATCCTTGGTCTCGAAAGCGACGTTGCGGCCATCGTCGGTGCGCACAGCCATGCCTTGCGGTGTCACCTGCTCGACGGTGCCGAGTGTGCCATTCTTGACGCCCAGGCCCCGCTCATTGCGTAGGAACATAATGCGGTCGCCGCTGGCGAACTGACGCTCGCCCCGCTCGGTGCGGACGGTCACGTCGTTGCCCAGCTCGGCACTGGCGCGCAGCTTTCCGCGCGCCGCGTCATTGAGTTCGCGCACCTCGTCATTGGTGTGGGTGAGAATGATCCGCGTATCGCCAGGACTGGCCTGCCGGTCGCGGTCCCAACGCTCGATCAGTTCGCTGCGCGCTGCCTCCCGGGTCTCGGCAACATGGACCATGCCCCGTTCGCCATAGGCCTGAATGGCAAGACCGGTGCGCCCGGTAGCGAGATGCCGCGTGGCCTCCTGCTGCCAGCCGTCATGCTGGCGGCGCACTTCGGCGATTTCGACGCCGCCGTGGCGTTCATGGATTGCGCGGAAGGCGGCCCCGGCTTCGATAGCCTGGAGCTGCTGCGGGTCGCCGACCAGAACAACTTTCGCGCCTGCATCGGCTGCATGGGAGAGCACACGCTCCATCTGGCGCGTGCCGACCATGCCTGCCTCATCGATCACCAGCACGTCGCGCGAGGTGAGCATTTCGCGGCCCTGGCCCCACTGCTGCTCAAGGCTGGCAATGGTCCGCGAGGCAATGCCCGAACCGTGCTCCAGCCCCTCGGCGGCAATGCCGGACAGCGCCACGCCGTGAACGGTATAGCCAGCGCTCTCCCATGCCTCGCGCGCTACGCCCAGCATCGCGCTCTTGCCGGTCCCGGCATAGCCGACAACGACGCTGAGGCCGCGCCCATCGGTCACATGCTCGAACGCCGCGCGCTGCTCGCCGGAAAGCGCAAGGCCGCGCTCCGCCACGCGCGCCAGCGCGCCTTCCCGGCCACGATCTTCGACCTGATGCCGCTCGCGCTCCGCGAGCAATTCCGATGCGCGACCAAGGCGCTGTTCAGTCTCGATCATCTGGCGCGAAGTGAACCGCTCTTCGCCGCGTCCGTCCTTGCCCAGCGCGATCAGGTCAGACGATCCGCGCACGGCGCCCATGGCCAGGTCGAACTGCTCCTTTCCGTCGCTGTGCCGATGCACGAACATGGCAAGGTCGCGCTTGGTGAAGGTGGCTTGCTGGTGCGTGATCGCGTCCAGTGCGACAGCGGGATTGGCGATGATCCGCTCGCCGTTGCGCTGCGCGACGGCGCGATGTTCCTCGATGCGTTCGGCCTCCAGCCCGCGCACTCCCATGCGTGAAGCGGCGGGGCCGATCTTGTCCTGCGGCTCCAGCGCAATGCCCTGCGCCTCCAGGCTGCGATGATCGATCCGTGCGTCAATATCGAGTTCGGCCAGGCGCTGATTGACGTGATCGGCCCAGCGCTCGCGCCACTGCTCGACCAGTTCGGCCTTGTTCCAGTCGCGCACCTTCGCGCCGAACCCGTCTTTGCCGACTTCGCGCATGGTGAGCATGACATGGGCATGGGGTTTGGGCTGGCCGTCAGCGCCAATGTCCCAATGGACATTGAGGTCGGCAATCATGCCCTTTTCGACAAACTCGGCTTCGGCAAACTCCCGCGCCAGCTCGATGCCCTGTTCCTTGGTAAGCTCGCGCGGAATGGCGAATTCAACCTCGCGGGACAGCTGCGCATCCTTGCGCTTTTCGGCAGCCTCGACCGCGTTCCAGAGCTTTTCCCTGTCGGCGAATTCCCCCGGTGCGCCCTCGGGCAACAGCACTTCGGAATGGATGACCCCGTCCTTGTTGGTGAAGTCATGGTCGCGGTCGAGGCGCTCGTCGTGCAGCCTTTCGCCGCCGCGATAGGCTGCTGCGGCCACAGCGCTGCGCCCGCTCGAACGGCTGATGACTTTGACGGAGAGGTGGAAGATCGCCATGACGGCAATCCATCTACGCCACCAAGCGCACGTCGGCACGACGTATAAGCGCGCCCTCCCATGATAAAATCCTGCTCGGGACTATGCAGTATCAGGCCGTCTCGACGACTCTACAGCATTGGGAGAGCATCGATATTATCATCAGCGCATCACCTCTCAATGGAGAACTTCGATGCGCAAACCCCGTGACATTGATTCGGAACTGAAGGCGCTTGCCGACAAGGCGAAGCAACTGAAGGAACGCCGTGTGCAGCAACTCGGCGAACTGGTGATCGCCACCGGGGCCGATGCGACCGATGCGGAAACGCTGGCCGGTGCGTTGCTCGTCATTGCCGAAACCAGTGAAGCCCAGAGGAAGGAGGCATGGCGCAAGCGTGGCGCGGCCTTCTTTCAGAGCAAGGCGCGCAAGCGTGGCAGCGGACCTCAAGGCCAGCCGGATGGCGCTCTCCCGCTTGACGGCGGCGCGGCATCGGCTTGAGGCACGAAAGGCGCGAACCGACATGCGCGAATGGCAGGTCCAGCGACGCGAACGCACCCGGCAACTGATCGAACTGGGCGGCCTGGTCGTGAAGGCCGGGCTGGTCGAACTGGCCGATGATGATCGCGCCACGCTCTACGGCGCGTTCCTCACCGTCGCGGCCAAGCTGCGCGGCGAGGAGCGGGAACAGGCACTGCTGCTGTGGAAACGCAAGGGCAAGCGGGCATTCGAGATGGAAAGCGACTGAGTGAGGTTCACTGCCCGATTTCCCGCAGCAGGATTTCCGCCTGCGCCAGAACCGTCTGAACCGCCTCGTCAGCCAGGTCTGGCGGATAGCCATATTTCTTGAGGATACGCTTCACCAACACGCGCATTCGGGCACGGGCGCTTTCCCGCTGGTGCCAATCGACGGTCACGTTGCTGCGCAACTGCTCCAGCAGCTCATGGGCAATGACGCGCAGCTTCTCGTTGCCCATGGCTTCAACCGCGCTCTCGTTTTCCGCGAGGGCCATGTAGAACGCGACTTCTTCCTGGCTGAGGCCCATTTCCTCGCCGCGAGCGCGGGCGGCTTTCATGTCCTTGGCGAGTTCGATCAGTTCCTGGATCATCTCCACCGCAGAAATGGCCCCGGCGTGATAGCGGGCAACGGCTTCCTCCAGCCGGTTCGAGAATGCCTTGCTCTCGACCAGATTGGTCCTGGAACGGCTGACGATTTCACCGTTGAGAAGCTTCTTCAGGGCTTCCAGAGCGAGGTTCTTTTTCTCCATCTTGCCGACTTCCATGAGGAATTCGTCGGACAGAATGGAGATGTCCGGGGATTGAAGCCCGGCCACCTTCAGGATGTCGATGATCTCGGATGATGCGACGGCCCGGTCCACGAGCTGCTGCACGGCAAAGGCGCGGTCCTTCTCGCTGATCTTGCCGGTTGCAGTGGTCTTGGCGAGTGCCGCCCGGATGGCCTGGAAGAACCCGACTTCGTCCCGAATGGCGCGGGCTTCGTCGCTGGCTGAAGCCAAGGCATAGGCCTTCGACAATTCCAGCACCATGTCGAGAAACCGGCGATGAGCGCGCTTCTTGTCCTCGTCGGTCTTCTGCCGTGCAGCCTGCGATTCCTGCCACTTCAGAACCCAGTCGATGGCACCGCCAAGGCAGATCAGCCGTTCGCGCGGCTGCCCTGTGATGCCGGGGCGATAGTCGAAACCATGGAACAGATCGCGGATAGCTTCGTACCGTTCCATCATCGCCGCGACGGCAGCGGACTCGTCGATGCCAGTCTTGTCGCGGTCGGAATCGGTGTATTGGCTCAGCGCATTACGCAGGTTCTGCGCGACGCCGATGTAATCGACCACCAGCCCGCCGGGCTTGTCCTTGAACACGCGGTTCACGCGGGCGATTGCCTGCATCAGTCCGTGTCCGCGCATCGGCTTGTCGATGTACATGGTGTTCATGCACGGCGCGTCAAAGCCGGTCAGCCACATGTCGCAGACGATCACCAGGCGAAGCGGATCATCGGGATTGCGGGCACGCTTGGCGAGGTCATCGCGGCGCTTCTTCGATCCGATATGCGGCTGCCAGTCGAGCGGGTCGGATGCCGATCCGGTCATCACGATCTTGACCGCGCCCTCGGCATCATCGGTCGAATGCCACTCGGGCCGTAAAGCGACGATCCGCTCATAGAGGGCAACGCAGATTCGGCGGCTCATGCAAACGGCCATTGCCTTGCCGTTCATCGCCTCGATGCGCGCCTCCAGGTGCGCGACCATGTCCTCCGCCACCTGCGCCAGCCGCTTTTCCGAACCGACCAGCGCCTCAACAGCGGACCATTTAGCCTTCAGCTTTTCCGCTTCGGTCAACGATTGGTCTTCAACCAGCGCCTCGATCTCGCTGTCGATCAGCGGCTTTTCATCATCATCCAGCTCGATCCGGGCGAGGCGGCTTTCATAGAAGATCGGCACCGTGGCCCCGTCTTCCACCGCACGGCTGATGTCGTAGATGTCGATATATTCGCCGAAGATCGCGGGCGTGTTGATATCGGCGGCTTCAATCGGCGTGCCGGTAAAGCCGATGAACGAGGCGTTCGGCATGGCCTGCCGGATATAGTGGGCATAACCATAGCGCCTGAGGCCGGTTTCCCGGTTCAGCTTTGACTCGAAGCCATACTGGCTGCGGTGCGCTTCGTCGGCGATGACAATGATGTTGCGCCGGTTGGACAGAAGCGGAAAACTCTCTTCGCCCTTCTCTGGCGAGAACTTCTGCACGGTGGTGAACACCACGCCGCCAGCCGCCTTGTCGAGCAGGCGCTTGAGGTCTGCGCGGCTGTCTGCCTGTTCCGGGTTCTGGCGGATCAGGTCGCGGCAAAGGCCGAAGGTGCCGTAAAGCTGATCGTCCAGGTCGTTGCGGTCGGTCAGCACAACCAGTGTCGGGTTTTCCAGCGCCTGCGATTTCACGGCGAGGCCAGCGAAGAACGCCATCAACAGGCTCTTGCCTGAACCCTGGGTGTGCCAGATCACGCCGATCTTGCGGTCGCCATCGGGCCGCGATGCTTCAACCGCCTGCCGCACGGCTTTCTGTGCGCCATGGAACTGGTGATAGCCGGCAATGATCTTGAACGGGCCTTCGCCCTTGTCCCCGAACACGATGAAATCGCGGATCAGCGCCAGCAGGTTGGCGCGGGTGAACACGCCGCGAAGCAAGGTCTCCAGCTCTGGCGTGCCCCGGTGGGCAAAGTCCTCACCGTCCACCGTGCGCCAGGGCATGAAACGTTCTGCATTGGCGGTGATGGAGCCGATGCGCGCTTCCATGCCGTCCGAAGTCACCAGAACAGCGTTGGTGCTGAACAGGCTGGGGATCTGGTGCAGATAGGTCTGCAACTGGTTGTAAGCGTCAGCAATCGTCGCGTTCTGCGCGGCGGCGTTCTTCAATTCCAGCACGGCCACGGCCAAGCCGTTGACGAACAGGACCAGGTCCGGGCGGCGATTGGCGCGGTTCTGAACCACGACGAACTGGTTGACAGCAAGCCAGTCGTTCGCGTCCGGGCGGTCAAGATCGATCAGCCAGATTTTGGTGGCGGCGGTCTTGCCGGTGTCGGCGCGATATTCGACATCGACGCCTTCGGTCAGCAGCTTGTGGATGCGGCGGTTTTCCTCGACCAGCGAAGGCAATTCGCCGGTCAGCACGCGGCGCAGGGCTTCCGCGCGCGCGGCATCCGGCGCGTCCGGGTTGATCCGGGCAATCGCTGCTTCCAGCCTGCCGGTCAGCACGACATCGCCAAACGAGCGGCGCTCCGGGGCGGAGCCATCGGGCGCGATGACCGAGCCGTGAAGATAGCTCCAGCCCAGTTCCTGAAGCGTTTCGATGGCCGCCAGCTCGACGATGTCCTCGGTGATGCTCACGCAGCCTCGCTTTCACGGGCGACGCGCACCGTGCCGGACATCAGGCGGGGGAGGAGATAATCGCGGGTTTCGGTAAGGGTGCGGATTTCAATGGCTGCGGCGATCAGGCGGGCGAACAGCGGATCGGCAACCAAACCAAACTCGGCAATCAAGCGTCGATCCGCTGGGAAGGCTGAAGTGATTGGGCGAAAGTTCTTCTTGCTGATCTCTTGGAAGGTCGAACCGTTGGCGTTGGCGACAATCTTGTCCATATTGGCCTTGCACCAACAATAGAGGTAGCTGCTTCCGACTTCGGCAGTGGGAACAAGGCCGATGAAGCCCTGATTGATGGCAACCGGCACCTGAGTGATTGCAAGATATCCAATCGGTGCACGCGACGACAGCAACACTGAACCGGGAGGCAATAGACCTGAGGTAATTTTGGCCAATCCGGCATCGCTGATCTGGCGGGCAGTGTCGAACAGAGCAAGGTCGGTCATGTTCGACAAGTCTTTGGGGGTCGCCCAATAGTGACGCGGCGGGGACCACAGCGTTTCATCGCCTGTGCTAGGCGTAGATCCTCCTTGCGGCTTCACAAGGTCGCCAATGGCCGTCTCCGCCCACCCCACCGGCAAGCCATCATCGCCGAAGGCATCCGGGAAGAGGGCGGCGAGCTGGGCTGCGCGGACGGGGTCCGAGGTCAGGCCGCCCATGATGGCCACCGCGTCCATCTCCCCCGCCATCTTCCGGCGCACGGGGCCGAAATCGACAAACCAGTCCCGGAAGATCGCCTGCGCTTGTCGCTCCAGCGTCTCGTTCATCCGCCGGTTGAGTTCGATCTTGTCGTCGAGTGCGGCAAGAACCGATGCGATGTCGCGCTGTTCCGGCGGGTCGGGGAAGCGGGCTTCCACGGGGTGGATGTAGTTTCGGTTCAACGAGGGCTGCGCACTGCCAGAATTCAGACCTGCCAGGTTGAAAGTCTGAAGAAAGTAAAACGCAAAGCGGGGATCATTGCCTTTGAAATCTCGGACATACAGGCATGTATTCAGTGGCCAATAGTCCCGATCAATATAGCAGACGGTACCAGCTGACGCTCCGCTACGCCCGACAGTAACACCCGGCCCCTTACAGCGAGCTTGATCGTGATATCCGGTGATGCCGAATGACCCCATGATCGGAACATTGCCAAGCCTGCGATTCTGGTTTGGCAAATCAATGCCGCGCTGAAGCGTAACGAGATCGCCCAGTGTCCTAACGGGCCAGCGGCTTTGGCGTTCTCGCAGAAGTGGCAAGCCATCGCGGTCAATCACGGCCTGAAAGCTGGGCGTGACCGCGTGCCAATCGACAACATCGACGCGGAAGGGCAGGTCGCTTTCCTCGAACGCATCCGCCAGTTCGACCATCACCTTGTAGGGAAGCTTCTCCGTGCCCTTCACCGCTAGGTCGAGGTCGGAAAAAGTCTTGGCCGTCCATTTCGCGCGGCTGCCGAAGACACGCACGGAAACCCCGGCAGGCAGATGCTGGGCGAGCACTTCCTGCACGATCGCGGCATGATCGGGACGTAGATCGACAGGCTTGGTCATGCTGCCGCGATGCGCTCCGCCAACTTGTCACGCAGGAAGCGGGCTTCTTCGATGAAGGCGGGGATACCCTCGACCACTTCAAGCGCTTTCGCCTCGTCGTAAGTGTGCGAGGTGACGTTGCGCATGTCGCGGTAAAGCTTCCATCGGCTCCAGTCGTTGAGCAGCAATTCCTGCTCGTTGCCCGTGCGGATGCGCGCTTGGAACGACAAGAGATCGATGGCTTCCGGCGTCGCCGACGTTTCCTCCAGAAACCGTTTCAGCATCTTGTCGCTGAGGTCATAGGTGAACTCGAACCGCTGGATCAGGCCGTCCCTGATCTGCTGGTCGGTGATGTCCTGCATATAACGCGCATAGCCCTCCTCCAGCCGGGCCACGGCATTGACGAGCGGGGAGATATCAATCGGCATCGGGCACCACCATTGCCAGCTTCTTGCGGATCAGCGCGGTCAGCCGGTCACTTTCGTTGAATTGATCTTCCAGGGTCGCGGTCAGCGCGGCGAAGCGTTCGGCGAACGGCACGCCGTCGTCCTCGGCATCCTCCGCCCCGACATAGCGCCCTGGCGTGAGGACATGGCCGTGTTTGCGCACTTCCTCAAGCGTTGCCGATTTGCAGAAACCGGGGATGTCCTGATATTCGCCCAGTCCCGCCTCGGGCTTGGCCCGCCAGCGGTGATAGGCGCCGGTGATCGTCTCGATGTCCTTTTCCGAGAACTCGCGCCGGGTGCGGTCCACCATGTGGCCAAGGTTGCGGGCATCGATGAACAGGATTTCGCCGCGCCGGTCACGGTGGCCGTTCGCGCTCTTGTCCCGCGCCAGAAACCACAGGCAGGCGGGAATCTGCGTGGAATAGAAGAGCTGGCCGGGCAGTGCGACCATGCAATCCACCACGTCGCCCTCGATCATGGCCTTGCGGATTTCGCCTTCGCCCGATTGCTGGGATGACATCGATCCGTTGGCCAGCACCACGCCAGCCGTGCCGCGCGGGGCCAGGTGGTGGATGATGTGCTGTAGCCAGGCGAAGTTGGCATTGCCTGCGGGCGGCGTGCCGTATTTCCAGCGGACATCGCCTTCAAGCTGGGGCTGCCACCAGTCCGAAATGTTGAACGGCGGGTTGGCCATCGCATAGTCGAACTTCAGCGTGGGGAAGGCATCGTTCAGGAACGAGCCTTCGTTGTTCCACTTGATGTCCGCATCGATGCCGCGCACGGCAAGGTTCATCTTGCAGAGCTTCCACGTGGTGTGGTTGCGCTCCTGCCCATAGATGGCGATGTCGCTGCGCTTGCCCTCGTGGCTCTCGATAAACCGCTCGGACTGCACGAACATGCCGCCCGATCCGCAAGCCGGATCGTAAACCCGGCCATTGTGCGGCTCCAGCATCTCCACAATGGTCTGAACGACGGAACGGGGGGTGAAGAACTCGCCCCCGCGACGCCCTTCCGCACCCGCGAACTGGCTGATGAAATACTCATAGGCGCGGCCCAGCAGGTCTTTCGATTTGCCGTCCGGGCTGTGCATTCCGACCTTGGAAAACAGGTCGATCAGCTCGCCCAGCATCGTCTTGTCGAGCTGCGGGCGGCCATACTCCTTGGGCAACACATCCTTGAGCACCGCCGAGTTGGCGCGCTCGATGGAGTCCATCGCGTTGTCGATCAGGTTGCCGATGTCGCCCACGCGCTCCTTGCCGGTGGTCACATCGGTAAAGGTGATCTGCGGGCGCTTGGCATTGGCCTGCAAATGCTCCCACCGGGCTTCCGGCGGCACCCAGAACACGTTGGAGGCGAGATATTCCTCCGGGTCTTCCGGATCGGCGAACTCTTCCTGCATCAGCTTGGCGCGATGATGCTCGAACGCCTCGGAGATATACTTGAGGAAGATCAGGCCAAGGGCGACGTGCTTGTATTCCGAGGGCTCCAGATTGCCGCGCAGCTTGTCCGCCGCCTTGAACAGCTCTGCCTCGAAACCAAGATCACTGCCGCTATTACTTTGCGATGCCATTGAACCGTATTCCCCTTGTCGGCCATGGGTAGCGGAGGACGCGGCACATGGGCAACCAATGAGTGTGCGGGGGCAGCTCGGGTTTATGAAATGGGCAGAAGCCGCAGGCTGGCTTTGCGTTTCCGGCTATCGGTAAACCTGGTGGCGACAGGCTGCGCATTTGCGGCTGATTCGCGCGCAACTCCCGCCAGTCATGGCGCAAATCTCCGCCGCTTACGGTGACCGCTGGGGTGACGGGTCTTCGGAGCGGGAAAGATGGTGAGATTTTTGTCCCACTGAGCACGCCTGGGCTTCCGTCCGCCACATTCTCTATCCGTCCGTAGCCGTGCCTATCCTTATTCCAGTCATTCTATCCGCGTTTGCGATGTCGGGGTGGGGCTCTGAAAATCGCCTTGCGCCAAGCATTTCCGCGATGAATTCTTGCGTCAGGGGCAGCCAATGAACGTCAACGAATGGAAGCAAGTCCCATGTCCAGCACCGACAAGATCATCCGCCTGAAGACCGTCCTCGCCCGGACCGGGCTCTCGCGATCCACCATGTATCGCAAGATCGATGAGGGAACTTTTCCGCCCCAGGTGAAGATCAGCATCCATGGCGTGGGCTGGAGGGAATCCGCCATCAATCGCTGGATCGATGATCCCGCGGCATACCGAAACGACGGCGCGGCGCAGTGAAAGCGCCGCCGCCGGTGGAGCCGATCTGCGTGAAGGTCAATGACGCTGCGCGCATGATCGGCGTCGGTCGCACCAAGCTCTACGAGCTGATTGCCGCTGGTGAAGTGGACGTCGTGAAACTGGGCAAATCAACGAGAATCACGACGGCAAGCCTGAGAAACCTCGTAGAGCGCAATGTTTCTCTGGACTGAGAGCCAAACTACAGCCGCAGGTCTCGCGCATGCGTGGAACACCAACTATTATTGAGCGGGAAAAAGACTTGTTCTTTCTGTCGCTGACGCGGCTTCCAGTGGGTCGCTCACGGCAAATTGCGAACCATCCCATGTCACTTCAAACTGCGCGACCTTGTTATCTAGCTGTCGTTGACGCGCGACACGATTGAGAATGGAATTCGCTTTGAAGGCGGTTGTCTCCAGCGTCACCAATCTACCTCCAGTAGCAGTCAAAAATGCCATCGCTATGCCAAAAATAAACGAAACCCATCGCACGAGCGGGGTCGTTTCGAGCAACAAGGGAACAGAGAATGCTACTGCTATCAGAACTCCGAGTATTAATCTAATTGACCCCCACCTGCGGATTTTTGTACTTACCTCGACGCACAAGCCCTCAACAGCGGATTTATCTTCAGATCGAGCGAGCTCCAATTTTGCGATCAAATCTGTTTTCTCATTATCGCTAATTTCTTTGAGATCGCGCAACTTCCGCCGCTCTTCTTCAATATGCTTGCGCGCAGCGGCTTTCTCAGCAGCCAGGGCAGCTTTCCCCTTTTCTCTTTCTTCCTCAAGGTGCGGATGAAGCATCTCTTGCCACAAGGCGGGAAAATTCTCTTCGGTCACTACGTTGGCCAAGCCCAAGGTCTTGTCCATGAGTGCCTGAGCGCTCCGGTCCTGCGAGATTAGCAAGTCGAGTTGCTGCGCCTTCGACTCATCTGACATGGCATCGGTCAAGCGCTTCACGGCCTCTACGACGCCAGGCCTTATCGCGAGCACCCTCTCACAATTTGCGAGAAGCATTCGCTTCGGTATATTGAGATCAGCCGCCCCCATGCCGGTGCGAAGCCACATTGCAGTGGCAAATGCCCGCCTGTGAACAATCGGGGGCACAAGGTTTGTCGCCCCGTTTTGCATTTCCTGAAATTGCTTTCGCACAATTTGCGCTAGCAGTCCGTTCCTGGTTAATATGACTGCATGCGATTGAAACAGGTCGGAAGACGTCCTGCCGGACCGCTGGCGGACGGTTAGCGTTGTGATGTCAGCATCATGGTCCCGAGCATGAAAATTTTCAGCATAGCTAAGTCTACCATAAAGATTTTGCCTATCAGTCTCCGTAAAAAACTTATGTTCTGACGGGGTTTGTTCGAGAGTTCTGTATGTCGGTCGGACGCCAAATTTCTCCAGTATATTTTCTGGATTTTGCGAAGCAGAAATGACGTATTCTTTCAGGACCTCACGCCGCAGCATTGCTTGTGCAGTCGGCCCTGTTGGCCGCGGATTTCTGAGTACCGCACCCAGGTTCTGTTTAATCTCTTCGATACTCTGCCCAAATATTCTGACTGAAGCACCCATGCGAATGAGCTCGTTGATAATGGGCTCAACGTTATCTTTCGCCGCAGCACCCGAAACGCCGATAAGCTCCATGGCGACAGGCGCGTCGATATAGACGGCCAAGTTTGTTTTATCTACAGATGTAGATGGGCTAATGAAGTCTTGAACAACTTCAGTTATCAAGCCAATTGAAGCGATTCGCGCTAATGTTTCTGCACCGCCCTGATCTTCCATGATCATGTGCTGCACAAATCGAGCGCATAAAAATTGCTCTTCATCGCGTAGGGATGTATTTCTTGGTATTTCAAGCCTTTTAACGAGCTTGCCATTCTCGTCTGGCTTATATCCGACAGTGAACTCGATACTTTTCTCGCTGAAAGCCTCGACATACAGGAGCCATTCAACCAGTATATCTTCGAATTCCTCAATATCTCTTGGAATTGCTGTCAAAGGGGATAATGATTCAGAAAATTCCTTGAATTGAATTGCAATATTTCTTAATTCGACACCGACAGAAGTTCCGTCATCGGAACCATCGTCTTCAGCGACGACGGTGTAAGTTGTGTCGTTCCTTCCTGGAATATCCGCAACGAGATACCCTTGTCTTTCAAGCAGCGGCGCAAATGCCTCGACTAGATCGGCGTTGAAATTCCACTTGTAGGTATCCCGGACCTCCGCAGCAATAACATTTGGGTTCAGCTTTTCGCCTACGTGCTTCCGCAGTATTGGGACAAAGAAGGGCAGTAAGCTCTCCATGACGTTGCCGTTGCCATTTCCCAGGGCAGAGAGCGCGCCATATACCCGAACTGCCGTCCTTGTGAGTTGCTTCACCATGTAGATACTGACCTACCCTTCTGAGCCGCCAACCTTAAGCAACGAACCGCCGATTTGCCACAGCCGAGAATGACCAGCTTCAGGATTCAGTTGTGAAGGGACTTGCCCCAAGGAATTCGGCCCACAGCGCCATCAGATCGCGGCGCTTGTCGAAAAAGTCAGTCCGGCGATAGGCGGCTTCGACCTGATTGCTCAGCTTGTGCGCCAATGCCTTGTCGGCAACTTCCTTCGGGAAATCCGTTTTCTCCGCTGCCCAGTCCGTGAATGATGAGCGGAAGCCGTGAACTGTTGCGCCGGTGATCCCTTCGTTGCGGAGCAATTTGGTCATGGTCATGTCACTGATCGGCTTTTCGCCATCTGCCGAGAACACCAGCCCGTCGTCGCTGGTCCGCTCATCCCACCGCTTGCGCAGCAACGCGACGGCGGGCGGCGACAGCGGCACGACATGAATTTCACGCGCCTTCATGCGCTCGCCAGGGATTGTCCAAGTCGCCTTATCGAGGTCGAATTCGGTCCATACCGCGAAGCGTGTCTCGTTCGAGCGCACGGCGTTGTAGATCGTGAAGCGCAGTGCGTCCCTGCCGGTTGTAGGTGACGCTGCCGCCAATTGGGCCATCAGCGCGGGCACCTCGGCAAACGGCATTGCTTCAAGGTGCACCGCTTTCGCCGTCTGGCGCGGAAGGCCCTTTCGCACCGAACGCAAGGAAGCCTCCTCTGCCCGCCAGCCTTTGATATGCGCGAAATCCAGAACAGCGCCTATCCGCTGTAACAGGCGACGCGCCGTTTCCGGGATTTCCAGCCAGATTGGCGACAGCACGGTGACAACACAGGCGCTGTCCACCTGATCAACCGGCTTGGTGCCGATGTGCGGGAATACGTGGTTCTCGAAGCTGGAGATCCAGTTCGCATAGCGGCGGTTCTTCCAACCCTCCTTCAAGGCGTCGTAGCAGTCGCGCGCTGCCGTTTCGAAGCTGGGTATGACTTTGCGGGCCTTGCGCCGCTCAGCCACCGGATCAGCACCAGCCCTGACCTTGCTCCGCAGCGCCGTCGCCGCCTCTCGGGCTTCGGCAAGGGACACGTCCAAGGCAGAGCCAAGCCCGTAATCCCTCCGCCTGCCCTTGTGCTGCATACGCAGCACCCAGGTCGCCGCGCCACTCTCTTTGACCAGCAGGCAAAGGCCACGGCCATCGACATGACGGCCCGGTTTCGCGTTCTTCACTTTCAGTGTTGTCAGTGCCATCGTTCGAGTCCCGTTTAGGGAATCTTCGGCATCCGTTCCCACGGAATGGCTGCCGAAAATGCTCCCACATTCGTTCCCACAAATCGGTGGGATTTCAGGCAAATGTGGGCGACCGACCGCGAACACCTTACAAGCCAAATCGGCAAAATTACAGTGTGGTTAGGGATGCCTCGGCATTGCCTGAGACAGAATTTTTACGCCTCTTCTGGGCACCAGCTACTCTCAAAGCATTGAAAATGCACGGGGATCGTCGGAAAGACGGTCCCCAGAGAGCGTTTGCTACGACAAACTGCTACGGGAAAATGACCAATCATCGGGCGGAAAGTCGCGGAAAAACGTCCTTATCGAGCGCCGTGACTGCTACGGTAAGCTGCTACGGAAATTGCCTCGTGGTCTGCTTCGAAGAGGCCAAATACTTTACTATCGCCACACCGTCCCGGTTGACGCTCGCTGCTTGCTGAACCGGATGGAAATCTGGCGCTCGCTGCGAACTGACAGCCTCGCTGTCGCTCTGCGTCGAATGCCGGGAGTCGTGGCTCGGATCGAGATGGAGATTGAGCATGCTCGCGCCATGGCTGGCCAACCGGTTGATACAACGCTCATTCGACCGGCAAGGGATGATCCCGCCACGCGCATGATCACGACGACTTCGCCCGCCGCGATCCTTCAGCCCAAGAGTTCGCTCAGTCTCGCTGAGGCGTATCGTAACTATATAAACGATCCGACACGCGCGTGGACCGCAAACACGCGAAAGGCGTATGAGACGAGCCGAAAGCTCGCTATCTCGCTAATTGGTGGGGCGGTGCCCGTCGCGTCTATTTCGCGCGCGCACTGCCGCGAGATGCTCGATGTGCTGCGCTTCCTTCCAGCTAACGCGAGCAAACTTTTCCCGAAACTCTCGCCGCGCGAGGCGGCTGAGCGCGCACGCTTGCGCGGCAACATCAAGATCATCAGCGCGGCAAACGCCAACTCCCTCATGTCGAACATGAGCAGCTTCCTAAACTGGGCCGTCAATGAGGAACTGCTGGCTCGAAACCCGGCTCGCGGGCTGCGCTTGCCTGATCCCATTAACAAACGCGACAAGCGCCTGCCGTTCGAGCGAGAGCAGCTTCATGCAATCTTCGACGCGCCGCTCTATCGCGGCTGCGTCGATGGGGGACGTGGTTACAACAAGGTCGGTGACCAGCGACCACGCGACGCGCGATTCTGGGTGCCGCTGATCGCGTTGTTCTCGGGTGCGCGGCTCGGCGAAATCTGCCAGCTTGATACCACCGATATCCGAGCAGTTGATGGCGTCGAATGTATTGTCGTTAGCCTACGGTCACTGGTGGGGACCACCGACAAGCAGTTGAAGACCACCGCCAGCGATCGGCTTATCCCGGTCCACCCCACCCTCATAGGCTGCGGTCTCCTCGGCTTCGTCGAGGCGAAACGGGAGAAAGGCGAAAAGAAGTTGTTCAACGATATTGCAACGGGCTCGACCGGGTCGAGACCGGTGGCCTTCAGCAAATGGTTTACCCAGTTCCTCCGTGCCTGCGGTGCGCAGCGGAGCCGCACCTCGTTCCATTCTTTCCGCCACAACTTCAGGGACGAGTTACGCGCCGCGCGCATCGATCATGGCATTTCCCTGCTGCTCGGCGGATGGACAACGGGCTCGTCCCGAACCGCTGTCCATGAAAACTACGGCAGCGGCTATCGCGTAGCAGCCCTCAATGAGGCCGTGCGCAAGCTTACGTTCGATCAAGTGGATGTCCGCCATCTGCTTCTTCGCGCTATTTCAATTCAAGACGAGGCCGACGCGTCTCGTGGAAGTGCCGATATGTCGCAAGGCCAACGGGGGGGGGGGGCTTAAGAATCTAACTTTCCCGACGATCTGAGCGCGACACTCCTACGCTTGCTTCACACCGGCATATGTTCTCGCAGCAACAACGATCGCGGTTTTCATCTCCGCAACCGCAGTGTCGATGTCTGCGCATTCCTTGTTCAGGCGCGGCATCCAAGCGCGCCGATCAAGATCGCCATCCGCTCGATAGGCCTGCTCAAGCTCCGACGCGAACCGATTGAAACTACCACGGGCATCGAGCACTTTGGCAAGGGCGGGACGGACGCTTGGAAAATATATCTCGACGAGCATCGTCATTGTCTCATGACCTCCATGCTCTCGCTTCTGCGAATAACCGGCCTGCATCTCACGCATTTGGCTCCAAGTCGCCTCACCTTTGACAAGCGGGAAGAAGGGTATGCTGTAGATTGACAGCGCTCGACCAAATTCATCGCTGGCGAGATAGAGAGTTTCTGCCTTTGTGCGCATGAACTGTTGCTGGTCCTTGCGCCGGTTGAGCCATGACGTGACGACCGCTGATGTGATCCCACTGCTCAGGACGGTGCAAAGGCCAAGCCCGAGTGTAATCCAGTCTCTCGTATCCACTACCGCTCGCCTAAGCTGTCTGAAAAACGACTTGGCTATAACCTTCAAAGCCGACCCCGCCGTTTCCAATCTTTTCAAATGGGTTCGCGCGCTTACGCATTTCCTCGATCACGGATGTCGCGGCGTTATGACAGGCTTTCAGAAGCATGCCGCCAAGCGTGTCTGTCTCTCGATCGGAGGCATATACCAGCGTCGCCCATTCAGGCAGCAATTGGTCACCGTAATAGCCAATTTTCCGTGCGTTGATATCGCTATGCAGCCCAAGCTCGCTGTCGGTCACAAGAGCCAGCCTGCCATGTCGGCTGGGATCATATGCAGGAGAAATGTTGTTCATGAGCGTAAGATGCCAGCCGATCCGCTCGGGGTTTACGCCGTCTTCGATGCCAACGATAAAATAGGCTGCAAGCGGATTGTAAGGGATATCGCCAGTATGCTCGCTAAGCTTCACGGGGATAAAATAGGAAAAGCAAACCGCACATTGTTTGCCCCCTATAGTGCGCTTGTTGGTATCCATCGCAACGACGTTCTCGAAGCTTTTCAGAGCATCGTCGGGATCAAAAGGTGCACCGGGTTCGTGTGGAACTGAGGAGACAACCTTATCCTCCTTTCCAGTGTCACGCTTGTAGCTGCGCACCACCCTCGTTGATCCGGCTTCTGCTCCTACAAGTTCGATTTTCCCGGTTCGGGAGTCATAACGAACGTGTATCTCGCCGGTTTCACGCGCGTCAACGATGCCGTAGACGTAATCGTCGCGCTGTTTACTCTTGCCATGCTTCTTCGCCATTTAATTCTCGATTTTTAACTACCCAAAGCAACACAGCATCAATTTCCGTTTGCGCAACACTAAATTGCAGGTCGCTTGGTTCCCCAATTCGGCGGGTAGCAGTCACGGCGCTCGATAAGGACGTTTTTCCGCGACTTTCCGCCCGATGATTGGTCATTTTCCCGTAGCAGTTTGTCGTAGCAAACGCTCTCTGGGGACCGTCTTTCCGACGATCCCCGTGCATTTTCAATGCTTTGAGAGTAGCTGGTGCCCAGAAGAGGATCGAGCATCACCGATGTTGCGGACCCTACTTGGGCAGGCGAAGGGACAGCACTGGTGGTCACCTGATCGACGGTCTTATCATCGTCTCGGTTAGCACTTCCGGAGGCTATCCGATCACTCTCCGAGCCTACGCCGATGCCGATCTGATCAGGCTCGACCGTTTCTGCGCTGACGATTGAGGTAACGATGTTTGGAGCGTTTGGATCGATCATGCCGCCACAGTCACATGGATCGTCAGTTCGTCAATGAGTTCGTGGCGTCGGAGGATCGTGCGCAAAAATGAAGGCCGTGCGACTGGCACGGCCTCATTCCCCATCCATGACCGGAAAGATGACAGTCATCGATAGTGCGGTGGTATTTATCGAGTGCCGAAGGCAGGGATGCCCAACTGTGCGGCGATCATGGGATCGAGGCGATAGGACCGTGCTTCGCGTGCGCGACCGCTAAATTTCAGGATGCCGGGCTTGCGACCGTCGGCGCAAACGAAGCGACCATCTTCGCCGTCGATCAGGATGGCACGGGCGAAGTCTGTGATGCTAGTCGGTTTACTGCGGCGGTCCTTCCCGAATTGGAAAGTGCCGTCGATGATGGCGGCGAAGCGTTCGTCGCCATCGCTGTCGATCAGGGCGAGCTTGAGATCTTGATTCATTTCAGCCTCGTTCGTTGTGAGTGAGGCCAACTCAGCTACACACGAAGGCTTCCAATAGCCAATGGCTTTAGAGGCGGCATATATGACGCCTTTCTTTTGCCACATTGGTCGCTTATATGCCGCCTTGCCCGAGCAGGATGCGCCTAACGCATCAACGCGACGGCTACGCCATTACGGCTACCTCATAGAAGGAACAATACAATGTCGAATAAGACCTACACGATCGATTCCGTGTCGCTGCAATCGGACCCGAACATGTCCGATCTGTGCTTCTATCCCGGCTCCCACACCGCCGCATACGAGTCGGAGACCGGACAGGCCATCCATGATTTCCTGACCTCGCGCTTGGGTGTGGCAGTGCTGATGGGCGCGGTGATCGCCGCGCCGTCGCGTCCTCCGGTAATCGCGACCGAGCCATTCGTCGCCAAGCTGATCGGCGATGCTGCATTCACTGACGAGATGAAGAAGTATACCGGACGCGTCGTCCGCCAAATCATTGAGCATCTCGGCGGTCAGTTTGTCCGTCGCGGCGTAAAGGTGACGGTGATCTCGCGTTACGGTAGCGGATCAATCTACACGTTCGGCGGGAAGCTTGCTTTGGAAGTCGCAACCTAATCCCACCAGAAGTCAGATCACTATGAGGGCCGGGACGATCTTCGTTCCGGCCCTTGCTATGTTCACCGCTTCCTCGGCTCGAAGAACGCAGCGGTCTTTGCAATGCAGCCTTCGGGCATCGCTTTTCTCTTCGTCTGCACATAACCCGCCTCGGCCATGACCTCGGCCATGAAGGTGCCAGCCCAGCTTGTCGTATCATGGTTGCCATACCGAGAGCCCAGCGCGTTGCTGAGCATGGCATCCACCCCTGCCATTGCGGGAAGACCCTGATCTGACGCGTGCTTGCCTGCTGCGCGCGCCTCGTCCGACATGATTATCTCTTCGATCTCTTGGATCGTCGGATGGTCGCGCGGAAGACCACCACCGGCACGGGTGAGCAGATCATGCTCGACGAAGATGTCGATGATGCGCTGTGCCTCGGGTGTGGCATTGGCTCGCGCATTATCGAACAATGCCTCCCGCTTTTCGGGAGACAAGGCTTCGATCTTCTCTTTCGTCCATTCCATATAGCCGCTCCTATGCTGCCAGCGCCCGATATACGCTCGCCCGACCGATACCCATCTCACGTGCGATCGCTGCCGGTCCCAGACCATTGTCATGAAGCTCGCGGACACGATCGGGATCGACGGTTGGTTTCCGGCCTTTGTATTTCCCGGCGAGCTTGGCCTTTTCGATTCCTTCGCGCTGGCGTTCGAGCCGGATATCGTTTTCGAACGAAGCCACGGCCCCGAGGATCGCGAGCATCAAGCGCCCGGTGCTGGAATCAGTATCGACGCCGGACTGGTTGAGGCAGCGGAACGCGACCTTCTTCTCGGTCAGCGTCTCGATGATCCGGTGGAGGTCGCCGACGCTTCGGGCCAGACGATCAAGTCTCGTCACGACGAGCGTGTCGCCTTCACGGACGAAGTCGATCGCATTGGCCAGTTCGATACGATCCTTCATTGACCGTCCACTCAGCTTTTCGGCGAACACCTTCTCGCACCCGGCGTTGACCAGAGCTTCATTCTGGATGTCGAGCGACTGCCCGGTTGAACTTACGCGCGCATAGCCAACGAACATCGGGTCTCCTGTCTCAATAAGGTGTAGACCCAGACTCTCATATGTTTCAAAAATGTCGAACTAATTCTAATGAGACGCGGCGATCGTCTCGCCGGTGATGTCTCGTGAGGGTTTGCCTCAATGGGACGGTGAGAACGGCAGCTTGGTTAGACGATCGGCGACCGCTTGAAGTTCGATGCGTTGGTTTTCGACGGTCCGGGTGTCGGTGGAGACACGGGTGTAAATGGCGACGCGTTTGCTCATCCGGGAAGGGTCTCACAGATCGGCAGTTCGTCAAGCAGTTCATCTTGCGCATCAGGTCGTAAGCAACGAGCCGTCTCACGGCAGGCTTGCATGTAATTCGATGAGAAGCCAAGGCTTCCTAACATCATGGGGGAGACAATGACGGTGGAGCAGCTTTGGAAGTCAATAAAAGAATACGGCCCGATCGTGATTTCTATCGCCGCCATTCTCATTACAGTTGGCGTCTATATGAACACCGTGGACGGTCTGGAAGAACGGGTCGCGAAGTTGGAAGCGCAGCCGCGAGTCATCCAAACTGCCCCCGACCCGAGATTAGAAGAGTGCGCGCGTCTTGCGCGTTCTGCGTATGGCGATGGTTCTCGAAGCGAGATGGATGAGCGCACCGACATCTTGATGCTTCGCCTCGGCTGCAATCAAAAATCTACGAACGGTTCTGAACCCTAAGCGCTCTCGTCCTTTCCCCAAGCTCTCGATTCAGGAATGGCCAAAACAGGCCGTCCGCATCGGTGGAAAAACGTCGATCAAAATGCTCAGCGACAACGAGGGTTTTGGAATAGGGATCGATGCTCAATTGGGCGTCATTGCTGAGAACATCTCAATAGGGTCTATCCACATGTTGCCGCGTGATGGTGGGAAGCGAAATGATCCGCTCAGATCGGTATACATGGAGAGATAAAAGGGTGGGCGAGACCGAGGTGATAAGCGTCCTACACTCGTTGGAAGCTAAACGGCGCGACGTAATTGCCGGACCTTTGCCACAACTTCATGGCGATCCCGTGCATCTGCCTCATAGCTGGCTTACGAAGGTCCTTTGCGTGGTAGGGGATCACGACATGCGCCTTAGCGCGCGAGATCGCGACATTGATCAGGCGGTCGCCTTCCGCCCCGTTGAAAAATGTGCTCGACGCATCCACCGGGTCGAAGATGACCAATGTCCGCTCGCTGCCTTGCGCACGATGCACCGTGCTCACGCTCACCTGCCCGTGATCGCGGCGCAGCATCGATCTCAATAGAGCCACTTGCGCTCGGTAGGGCGTGAGGACCACGATGTCCTTCGGGTCCACATAGGAACCGGCCAGTTCATCCAATGCGGCGAGCACCAGCTTGGCGGATTCGAACCGGATGAAGCCACCATATTTGGTCGAGAATGTCGCTTCCTCGCGCACCGGATCGAAACAGACCCTCGGCACTTCGCGCCCGTTGACGAAAAAGGGTGAACGGCTCGCCCGCCATCCCTCATCGCGGTTGGCCTTCTTACAGACGAGCAGGTCGCCGCCGTAGAATGTCGTGCCTACGATATGACAGATAGCCTGCGCCATACGCGATTGCTCGTTCAGCCGCTCAGTTCTCGCATGGGCGAAAACATCGAAGGCGGTGCGGGTGAGAGCCCCGCGAACCGCCGCGCTGTCCGATCTGGCGATGGGAGAAAGCTGCTGGGGATCGCCCGCAAAGATCGTCTGCGCGCCCAGCGCGGCCATCATCATCGCGGCGGGGCCGAGCACCTGTGAGGCTTCATCGCACAGCACGAAGGGGAAGCGCGGGTTTTGCAGGCAGTGATGCCAGCGCACCGCCGTGGCGACGGTGACACCGACGACGCGCGCGGAGGCGGCGGTCGTCTCGATGTCGGCACTGAGATTCTGGCGGGCAGCATCCATCCGGCCCTTCCACTTCACATAGTCGGCAATCTTCGCCTTGGGCGGCTCGGAGGCTTCGAGCACGAGGTATTCGTTGACCTTCTGCGCGATCCCCGGTGCCAGCAGATGTGGTCGATCGACATATTTGCGCGGATCGAAGTGCGCGCCGATCCGCTTCACCTGTGCGGCCAGATCGCCCTTGCCGATCCGCTGTAGCCAGTCGTCGATCGAGAGGATCGCGGTATCCACGGCGACATTGGTCGGCCCGACGACGAGGATGCGGGCCTTGGGGAAACGGCGCAGCAGATAGGCGGCGATGGCTCCGATCGTATAGCTCTTGCCGGTGCCGGGAGGGCCGATCACAATGGAGCATCGATAGGCGGTGTTCTGGACCGCCTCGACCTGCCGTTTTCGAAGGTCCGCGAAGTCAGGCGGAAGGGGCCTGACCTCCTGAATGGGATCGACATCCAGCTTCGACTGCTTGAGCGCTTTGGCGGCTCGATCCGCCATCGGCCCCTGCCACATCTCGATGAGCGGGCCGAGAAAGTCATTGAGGAAGACCCATGCGGTCTCACCCTCCTTCGGTGCCGCACCTTCGAGCGGCTGCACCACCACCCGGTCATTATCGACATCAACGAACTTGATTATCCCGCCAAACTCAAGCTCGCGGCCCCAGCGGATGCGCCCGCCTTCCAGCCCTTCGTCCAGCGGCACCTTCTTCCGTGCGGCTCCCGGCTTCATCGACAGGACGATGAATTCGTCCGCCCATTCGGCTCCCAGCACGGTGAACGGCGCACCCTGAAGGGTCAGCGCCCGCTCGCTGGTCAACGCCTCAATGATCCTCTCGCGCGTAAGCCCCACGGCGTCCCCCGATGCCTTGGGTGAGAGAGTGGTCGGAAGGGTATGAATTTGCAACGAGGAATGCGTTTTGCTGGCGACATCCTGCCCTCGTCACTATGCTGTCGGGATGAATCCTGTTGAGATCGAAGAAGCCGTTTCGCAGCTTGCGCTTGAACCCTTTGACCGGGGGGAGTTTCCCTTTTCGTTCCTGCGCGCCTTCGGCAACCCCGAGACGACCATCAAGCGACTGCGCGCCGGTTCGACCAACCAGTCCGATGTCGGCGGCGTGCTCCAGCGCAGCAACATCCACATCGCGACCTGCGATGCCGGTGAGGTCGAGGCTACGCTCGGCCTGCTACGCGACAGCCCGAAAACGGCGACGGCCAAGGCCAAGTTCATCCTCGCGACGGACGGCGATTCCTTTCAGGCTGAAGATCGGACGAGCGGTGAGACGGTCGCGTGCAACTATGCCGATTTCCCGGATCACTTCGGCTTCTTCCTGCCGCTCGCGGGCATCACCACCGTCGAGCAAATCCGGGAAAGCTCGTTCGACATCCGGGCGACGGGGCGTCTCAACAAGCTCTATGTCGAGCTTCTGAAGGACAACCCTGACTGGGCGAAGGCCGAGCGTCGCCCGGACATGAACCACTTCATGGCACGGCTGATCTTCTGCTTCTTTGCGGAGGATACCGACATCTTCGTCGGCGAGGGGCTGTTCACCAAGACCGTCGAGCAGATGAGTGCGCGGGATTCATCAGACACCCACACCGTCATCAGCGAGATTTTCCGCTCGATGGATACGAAGATCGCGGATCGCCAGTCGGCGGGGATTGCGCGCTACGCCAATCAGTTTCCCTATGTGAACGGCCAGCTTTTCAGCGGCAGCACCGAGGTGCCGCGCTTCACCAAGATTGCCCGTTCCTACCTTAACCACATCGGCAACCTGAACTGGAAGAAGATCAACCCGGACATCTTCGGGTCGATGATCCAAGCCGTGGCCGACGACGAGGAGCGCGGTGCGCTGGGCATGCACTATACAAGCGTGCCGAACATCCTGAAGGTGCTGAACCCGCTGTTTCTCGACGATTTACGTGGGAAGCTGGAAGAGGCGGGCGATAATGGCCGCAAGCTGCTTAACCTGCGCAACCGTATGGCGCGGATCAGGGTGTTCGATCCAGCGTGTGGGTCGGGCAATTTTCTCGTCATCGCCTATAAGCAGATGCGAGAGATAGAGGCCGAGATTAACCGGCGACGGGGCGAACCTGATCGGCGAAGCGACATTCCGCTGACAAATTTCCGAGGGATCGAACTTCGCGACTTCCCGGCAGAGATCGCGCGGCTTGCTCTCATTATCGCAGAGTTTCAGTGCGATGTATTACATCGCGGGCAGCAGGAAGCACTCGCCGAATTCCTACCTCTGAATTCCGATAATTGGATCACCTGCGGCAATGCGCTTCGACTTGATTGGATAAGCATCTGTCCGCCAACCGGGACAGGTGTAAAGCTCAAGGGTGACGACCTGTTCGAAACGCCTCTCGATCAGTCTGAGATCGATTTTGAGAATGCTGGTGGAGAAACCTATATTTGCGGAAATCCACCTTATCTCGGAAGCACATGGCAAAACGAGGATCAAAAAGCCGATCTGGAGAGACTCTTCTCTCGTCGAATCACAAGCTGGAAGTCACTCGATTATGTGGCTGGATGGTTTGTTAAAGCAGCCGATTATGGTCTTCATACACAAACTGTATCAGCTTTCGTCACCACCAATTCTATTTGCCAAGGGCGTCAAGTCGAAAGCCTGTGGACCATCATTTTCTCTTTAGGCTACGAAATCCGATTTGCGCACACATCCTTCAAATGGAAAAATCTCGCGAGTCACAATGCGGGTGTCACGGTGGCAATCGTTGCCATCGCAAATAATTCTAACCGGGCTAAAATTCTCTACTCTATCAGCGAGGATGGCGAAACGGTTTCAAAGCAGGTCGAAAATATCAACGCTTATCTCGTTGCTGCGCCGCATATCATCGTTGGCGGCATGTCGAAAACTGCTGACGGAAGGCCCGATTTCATTTCAGGCAATGTTGCTGACGACGACGGAGCTTTATTTGCTGCGTCGATTGAAGAATTTGGCGAAATTCCACCAAATGCGCGACACATGGTCAGAAGGTTCCTCGGGTCAAGTGAACTTATTAATGGAAAACAACGATATTGCCTCTGGATTGAAGATTGCGATCTTGAGATCGCGAACCAAATATCGAATTTTACCGAGCGTTTTGAGAAAGTGAGAACTAAGCGCTCCAATCCCAAAGCAGGCCCGCGAGCGAAATCATCAGCACACGAGCCTCATAAATTTGCATTTCGGTCAAATCGTGAAGAGCGGGCAATAGTGATTCCTCGTGTTTCATCGGAAAACCGTCCCTACCTCCCAGTCGATCTGGTGGATCGTTCAGTAATTTTGGGCGATAGAAATTTTGCGCTGTATGACGCTGATCTCTGGAATATGGCGCTGATCGCATCGCGCCTTCATTGGGTGTGGATTGGAACGGTATGCGTGAGAATGAGAACGGACTTCTCCTATTCTAACACGCTTGGCTGGAATACCTTCCCGCTTCCAAAGCTTACCGATCAGAACCGGGCTGACCTCACGCGCTGCGCAGAGAGCATCCTCTTAGCTCGCGAAGCGCATTTCCCGGCTACGATCGCGGACCTCTACGATCCTGACGAAATGCCCGAGAACCTGCGTCATGCTCATGAGGAAAATGACGAAGTGCTCGAACGCATTTACATCGGTCGCCGCTTCCGCAACGACACCGAGCGTCTCGAAAAGCTGTTCGACCTCTACACCAAGATGACCGCCAAGAAGGTGGCGGCGTGAGCAAGCCGGATCGAGTTTTTCTCCAAATGTGGGGACCGACGCGCGATCACCTGATCGCGAACCACGACTTCTATGTCGCGGAGGCGAAGCGTCGGCTACTCGATCCGTTCGACGACGAGACGATGAAAGCCGATGCCGATCGTCACGCGGATGCGTGGCTGGCCGAGCGAGGAAGATATTTCAATCCCGACCGTGACGATCCGGGCGACTATTATGAACGGGCATACGACGAAAACATAAGCTTCTATCTCAGCCTCGTCGGGTTGCGCGAAAACACCCGGCTAAGCATCATCGCGGGCATGTCTCACGAGTGGGAGAAACAACTTCGCGATTGGTTGGGCAAGGAATTCGGGCATCACGGCTTCGGCAATCACACGCACGGCGCTGTATGGCGGGTCACTTTTGATGATCTGATTGATTTGCTCGAATGCTGCCAGTGGCCGGTGAGGGCGCGCCGCTATTTTCGTGATCTGCACCTGTGTCACCTTGTGACCAATGTCTACAAGCACGGCAACGGCGCGTCATTTCAGGCTTTGAAGGCGCTTGCGCCCGATCTGGTCGGCAAAACGGATGACCTCCCCGCGTTTTTTGTATCTGCACTCGACTTCACATCGCTGAATGTCGGGGATGCAGACCTTGCGCGCTTTGCCGACGCCATCGGCACGTTCTGGCGTGATGTGCCGGAGAACATCTTCTTCTCACAGGTCGCCGAGCCGCCGAAATGGCTCGAACGCGCTCTGAAGAAGGAACAAGAGGAACGCGCGAAGTGATCGGCGCGCGCGTAGCGCGGGGCGCTTCATGACGAATCAGGATCGCTCACCGGGATGGGACAAACGAGAGGTTAATCGCATCGCCAGCGATCTCTATGGCGGTCTCGGCGCACTGTTCGACGCTCATGGCTGGACGACAGATGGTCGCGTCATCAGCCAGATCGCTCCGACCAAGGTCGTCCAGACCTATGGCAGTGTCGAAGCGTTCGCGCGCGCCCATGCGGATGGCATCGATCAAAATCCGATGCTCAACCCGATGGCGGCTATCGCGGGTGATCCGCCCGAAGTCTGGCTGACTAGCCTGTATGGCTTCACGACTGAAAGCTGGGGTTTCCTCGGCTTCACCGATGTCAGGATGAGAACGGCCTTCCTGAACAAGAGCAAGTCGGGGGCGCTGGTCGTGGTGTATGCGGCTGGCCGAGCGCCAGCGGATTTGCGCGGCAAGGTCTTGGGCGTCCAGCAGGTGTCCCACCGCATCGGAACGAAGTGGGACTTCCTCGCGCCCGAGCGGGTGGGTGTGGAGCGCGCCGATCCCGATCGCGCGGCCAAATGGCTTCATGCGCTGAAGCTGATACGCGGGTGGCGGGTTGCGCCCGAATGTCGCCCGTCGATCGAGGAATTCGCGCCCGAAACCTATAATGCCAGAAACGCGAGGGCCATCGGCTCGATGTGCTTGCGGCTGACGCCCTCCGAAGCGCGGCGGGTGCTGGACCTCAACCTTGTTGAGATTCCCGTATATGGCGGTGCCCACGTCGAGCCACAGCTTCCCGGTCCTGCCACACAGGTGCTGCTCCCAAGTCGACCGGGACCGGTGTCTCAATCGGGCTACATGGTCCGTGAGGCTGAGGGACCGAAGCACCTTTACATCCTCCGCCTGCACGGGGACGCCGACAAGTTTCTCGGTTATGAGGCATCCGGTCATTCGATCATAAAGGTCGGCTTCTCGGTCAGCCCACAGACCCGGTGCGATGCGCATAACGGCGCGCTCCCGGCCTGTGCGTTCGAATGGAAGATCGAGAAATCCACATATGCGGAGCAGCGATCTCCGTTTCCCTCGTCGCGCCACGCGCTGGCCGGGGAAGGTGAGATGAAGAAGTTGCTTGCTAACGAGGGCAAATCGCTCGGCGGAGAATTTTTCCTCGCCGAGACAAAATCAGTTGATCGCGCATGGAAGGCTGCGATCCTTGCAGCCGAGAATTGGAAATCATGACCACTGCCAAGCCCATACCCGCCGTCTCGTTTCAGACCGCCCGCACCGGCATCTCAGCCAAGCCCAATGCGATGGGCATGCGCGAGATGCAGGAGCGCGCCTATAACAAACGGGGTGAGCAGTATCTGCTGATCAAGTCGCCCCCCGCCTCGGGGAAGTCACGCGCGCTGATGTTCATTGCGCTCGACAAGCTCCACAATCAGGGGCTGAAGCAGGCGATCATCGTCGTGCCTGAGAAGTCGATCGGCGGCAGTTTCTCAGACGAGCCGCTCTCCAAATTCGGTTTCTGGGCCGACTGGACGGTGAAGCCGCAGTGGAATCTGTGCAACGCGCCGGGGCCGGATGAGGAGCGCGTCGATCCCTCCAAGGTCCGCGCGGTCGGCCAATTCCTCGCCAGCGACGACCACGTGCTGGTCTGCACTCATGCGACCTTCCGCTTCGCGGTCGAGCAGCTTGGCGTCGAGGCGTTCGACGACCGGTTGATCGCGGTGGACGAGTTCCACCATGTCTCGGCCAGCGCCGACAATCGCCTCGGAAGCCAGCTTGCCGACTTCATCCGCCGCGACAAGGCGCACATCGTCGCGATGACGGGCAGCTATTTCCGGGGTGACGCGGTGCCGGTTCTCATGCCGGAGGATGAGGCACGGTTCGAGACGGTCACCTATACATATTATGAGCAGTTGAATGGCTATGAGCATCTCAAGACCCTCAACATTGGCTATTTTTTCTACTCCAACCGCTATCTGAGCGCGATTGAGGCGGTTCTCGATCCAGCCAAGAAAACGATCGTCCACATCCCCTCGGTGAATTCGCGCGAAAGCACGAAGGACAAGATCAAGGAGGTCGAGGAGATCATGGAGTATCTGGGCGAATGGCAAGGTGCCGATCCCCAGACCGGCTTTCACCATGTGAAGCTCCCTGATGGTCGGGTGATCAAGATCGCCGATCTGGTCGATGACAGCGACCCCGCGAAGCGGGCCAAGGTGCTCGCCGCGCTGAAAGACCCGGCACACCGCAACGACCGCGATCATGTCGATATTATCATCGCGCTGGGCATGGCGAAGGAAGGCTTCGACTGGATTTGGTGCGAGCATGCACTGACGGTCGGCTATCGGTCGAGCTTGACCGAAATCATCCAGATCATCGGACGCGCCACCCGCGATGCGCCGGGGAAGGAGACCGCGACCTTCACCAACCTGATCGCTGAGCCGGATGCATCCGAGGCGGCGGTGGTCGGCGCGATCAACGACACCCTCAAGGCCATAGCCGCCAGCCTGCTGATGGAACAGGTGCTTGCGCCGAGGTTCACCTTCACGCCCAAGGATCGCGGCCCGATCGAAGATTTCGACTACGGCCCCGGCGGCTATCAGGAGGGGCAGACCAATGTCGGCTTCAATGAGGAGCGCGGCCAATTCCACTTCGAGATCAACGGCCTTGTCGAACCCAAGAGCGAAGAGGCCGTCCGCATCTGTCAGGAAGACCTGAACGAGGTCATCACGCAGTTCGTGCAGGACAAGACCGCCCTTGAGCGCGGTATGTTCGACGAGGAAGTGGTGCCCGAGGAACTGACCCAGCTTCGCATGGGCAAGATCGTGCGCGACCGCTATCCCGAGTTGAGCGCCGAGGATCAGGAGGCTGTTCGCCAGCACGCCATCGCCGCGCTCAATCTGACCCAGCGCGCGAAGAAGCTCGCCGGGGGAGGTGATGCTGAGGATGGCGAGCCTAAGCTGAACACCGCCCTGATCGATGGCGTGCGCAAGTTTGCGATGGATGTCCGCGATCTGGACATCGATCTGATCGACAGCATCAATCCGTTCGAAGCAGCTTATTCGGTGCTCGCCCGGTCCATGGATGCCAACATCCTCAAGCAGGTGCAGGCCGTGATTTCGGCGCGGAAGGTGAAAATCTCGCCCGAGGAGGCCCGCGACCTCGCCGAGCGCGCGCTGCGGTTCAAGAAGGAGCGCGGACGCCTGCCCGACATCAACGCGCAGGATGCATGGGAGAAGCGGCTCGCGGAAGGGGTTGCCGCCTTCGCCCGCTATCGCGCAGAGGCTGCTGCCAATGGCTGACCTCTCTGATGATGAACTGCTCGCCGAACTTGGCGTAGCGATCGAGCAACCCAAGGCCCGGACCTACACGCCCCGCGAGGAACGGATCATCGCGGGGTTTGAGGATGTTGTGCGCTTCCATGACGAGCATGGTCGCGCGCCCCTGCACGGTGAGGATCGCGACATCTTCGAGCGCCTTTATGCCGTTCGCCTCGACCGCCTGCGGGAACTCGACGAATGCCGCGAGCTTCTCACGCCACTTGATACCCATGGCCTGTTGAATATCGCTGAGGCGGAAGCTGCGATGCCCGTCGAGAACATCGACGACGACGCCCTGCTCGCCGAGCTTGGGATCGCGGTCGATCCTGCCGCTGATGACATTCGCGTGCTGCGGCATGTGCCGTCCGCCGACGAGCGCCGTGCGGCTGAGGAAATTGCGAACCGCGAGAAGTGTGAGAACTTCGCCGCATTCAAACCCCTGTTCGAACAGGTCGAACGCGACCTCGACAGCGGCGCGCGCGTGACGCGCCCATTCGTGAAAGACGCCGGGTTCCTCAAGGCTGACATCACCAAGGGCCAGTTCTTCATTCTTGGCGGGCAGATCGCCTATGTCGCCGAGGTGGGCGATCCCATCCGCGCGCCCAACGGTGAGACGGACGCCCGCCTGAAGGTGGTCTATTCGAACGCCACGGAGAGCAACCTCCTCCTGCGCTCGTTGCAGCGGGCGCTCTATAAGGATGATGCGGGACGGCGGATCACCGAACCCGAGGCAGGCCCGCTGTTTTCAGCCACGGCGGAAGATGGCGATTTGGAGAGCGGCACCATCTATGTCCTGCGCAGCAAATCAGACCACCCGACCATTGCTGAGCATCGCGACCTGATCCACAAGATCGGAGTGACAGGTGGGTCCATTGAGGCCCGGATCGCAAATGCGGCGAAGGAAGCGACCTACCTTTTCGCGGGTGTGGATGTCGTTGCCAGCTACACACTGTTCAACATCAATCGCGCCAAGCTGGAAGCCCTGATCCACCGCGTGTTCGCGGCGGCGCAGGTTGATCTGACGGTGCAGGTTGGAAGCCCGGTCAAGCCGCGCGAGTGGTTTCTCGTGCCGTTGCAGGTAATCGATGAGGCCGTGGATCGGATACGCGATGGTTCAATCACCGGCTACATCTACGATCCGAAGCAGGCGGCGTTGGTATCTGCCTAAAACCTCTCAGCCAAAATGCTGCTCAGCATAGAATTTGTATATTTTTTGTTGATTCTGCAAAACTGATGGCTTAGCGTTCACGTGACTTAGACGGGGAGGTCGGCGTGGCCGCTGATATCGATGCTGTTCGCAAGGCGCTTACGCCTTATCACGGAAAAATTCATGCCAGTGTGCTGGGTGGCTTTGCTGAATGGCGAGACACTCAGGCCTTCCGCGTCTCGAAGGGCTACGCGCCGAACCTCTACTCCCGCACCAACTCGAACGACATCTTCGACGCCATCATGCGCCGTGCGATTCCGCTACTGGGCGCTGAGGAGCGCGTCTTCGTTAAAACGGAAGCGCAGACCGCCAAGTTCGTCATCGCCGGTGTGGCTGCACGCTTCAAAAAGGCGGGAGAGGACGGCCTCGGTTGCAACATTCCGACGCAGGCGGCGATGGCTTTCATGGATGCGGAGCGCACCCTCCCCGGCCTTCCTCCTGAGACTGCCAAGATTGAGTTGATCTGGGAGCCGAACGCGATCTGGACCAAGGTTGAGCGGGTATTGGTCGTCGCTCGTGATGGTGACCGTCTGCTGTGGGATTATGAGATCGTGGCCGACGCCGGTGAGGGTGAGATCACCCCGCTGACTCTGACGGGCCGCAGCGACCAGCCGGACGATGCGAGCGATCTGGTCAAGCCAAAGGTTCTTCCGCAGATCATGCCCGAAGCGAAGTAGGGATTGTGTCTACTGTTGGCGATATGCTGCGCTTAGCGCGGCAGCGATTGGGATTTACGCAAAAGGCTGCTGCCGAACGGATGGGCGTAGCCCAGCCCGTATTATCTCGTTTCGAGAACGGACCTACGGAACCTGACGATAGCTTCTTGCACAAGGCCGCATCGGTCTACAGCCTGCCCCGCGAGTTCTTTGACCTGCGCGACCCTGTTTATGGCCCACCGGTAAGTGTCCACCCGATGTTGCGAGCAAAGGCCGACATCTCAGCGCGTGATCTCGACATGGTGGTTTCAGAGATGAATCTCCGGGTCATGCATGTGCGCCGCTTTCTCGACGCGGTGGACTACGCTCCCACCAGCACGCTGCCGTCGTTGGAGATCGAGCAATATGGCTTGCCAGAGCGAGTAGCGAGTGTGGTCAGGGCGCACTGGGGTGTTCCATCTGGGCCAGTCAAGAATCTGACCACGTTGGTGGAGCGATCAGGCGTCATTGTGGGCACATCGGATTTCAGCGGTGCATCGGTCAGCGGCATGACTTTTCGTGTGCCGGGTCAGCCACCGTTGGTGCTGCTGAACAGGAATCACCCGGCTGACCGCATGAGGTTCACTCTTGCGCATGAGCTTGGGCATCTGGTCATGCACCGCTTCCCAACCCCCGAGATGGAAGACGAAGCGAATGCCTTTGCGTCCGCTCTCCTTCTCCCGGAAAGGGAGATGCGCGAAGCGTTCGCTGGTCGCAGGATCACGCTGGAATTGCTCGCTGCGCTCAAACCCGAATGGCGCGTGGCAATGCAGGCGCTGCTCATGCGCGCAAAAGGGTTGGGCTATCTTACAGATAATCAGAACCGATATCTTTGGCAGCAGATCAGTTCGCGTGGCTGGCGGACGCGAGAGCCATCCGAGTTAGATTTCCCGCATGAGCGCCCGACCGTGCTCAATGCCATCATTAATGCGCACTTTTCTGATCTGGGTTTCACCATGGCGGAGTTGAGTCGCCTCGTGCCGTTGCATGAGGCGGAATTCGTCAAGATGTATGACCTTGCCGACGATGGTCCGAGCAAGCCGCGATTGCGCTTAGTTGTTTGATTTTTGGCTGCGCCTGACGCGAAGCCGATGGAAGGGGGACGCATGCAGCCCAGCTACATCTGGGTAACGAATGTTTTCACGCAGCGGACCCGCTACATGATGCAACGCTGTTCGAGTGCGCCAGACACAACTGGCCTACTGCTGGTTTAGCATAATGGCCCCGATAACGACGGGACTTCTGTTCCACGGCGATGATCTGGGCTGCAAGGCGTTCCTCGCCGGACAACCTGCACACTATGTCTACATCTTACGCCGTCCGGATGGGCGTCCGTTTTATGTCGGTAAGGGCTACGGCCCGCGAGTCTTTCAGCATGAGAATGAGGCACGGCATCCAAACAATCGCCTGTCGAACGCCTACAAGCTGAATGTCATTCGCTCGATCTGGAAAGCCGGTCTCAAGCCCCTCTACGAGATCGATCTGGTCACTGCGTCGGCGGACGAAGCCTATGCACGAGAAGCTGCTCTGATCGGCCTGATCAAACGGCTTCACGAGGGCGGGCCGCTGACAAACCTTGCGGCGGGAGGTGGTTCGACAGCGGGACCGGCCCCAGCTTCCGTAGAACGGCACTCCGCCACGCTGGGTGGCATCCCGGATGATAATCCCGAACGCGCGACCCTGAACGGGTTCGTTCTCAGTATCGCGCATATGAATTCGGTTGTCATTAAACCGATCGGGCAATTCATCGCTCGCCCGACAATCCCGTTCCCCAACAAATCTCGCCAGTTATCGCTCCGACAAGCAGTTGCTGTGATCGCCTCCGCCGCAGCCAATGGGATCAACATGGACGGCGATTGCCAAATTCCACGCAGGGTGATCGTAGATGGTGTCGCAGGCTTAATTGAAAATGGCGTTTCGTGTGATTTACTGACCAGCAAGGCCGTTACCGTCACAGCCGCGCCAAGCCCAGCCGATGAGCACTTTGTGATGAACGCGCAGCAAAGCGCCTCTATCGTCGGCCAGTTGGGCAGACAAAAGTGCTTTGATCTCGGGGTGCTGTCTGGGCGTTAAGCGCCCAAATGACGCAAGCGGCTCTCATACTCGTGAACCATCGCGCGAAACTGGGCCGCGCGACCGTGATCGCCGCGAGCTTCCGCCTGTGACAGTGAATATGCCGCGTCGCTAAGTTTCCGTTGCAGTCTCGCGATCTCGCGAGCCCGGTCATCGTAGCCAAAGTTATCGTCATCGCCTTCCCGACCGACAAACGCGAAGCCGAGATAGATGACGCATGACGTCACCAGAATCGTCGATACTTCTATCGGCTCACCTTTCGTAAGTCCCAGCACCTGCCCAAGATATGCAATCCAGCAGAGGCCCAGAAGGCAATAGAAGCCAAATCTTCGTGCGGCGCTCCATGTCGAGATATCCAGCACGCTCATTCGTGACCCCCTTGCGCTCTTAACCGATACCGCTTATTTAAGCGGTATCGGTTAAACGTCAATTGCAGAAATCATTGATTGGGGACTGGATGCGAGAAACCGATACCGCTATCTCTCGCCGAGTGACGAAGCCAAAAATCTTCGACGAAGCCTTACACGTGCGGGCGCGTAAGGGAACGAGGGCGCGTATCGATCGGCTTCGAGGTGATATGCGGCAGGGCGACTTCGTTCGTTTGCTGCTTGAGGAAGCCTTGGATCGCCGTGAACACGGCGAACCTTCTCAGGGTTCTGGCGGTAGTCCTGACTGATCGTCAATCCGTGCCCATGGTCGCAGGTGCACAGAAGGAACAAGGCTTCGAAGGCGAGCAATCTGCTCTTCAGACCCTCCCCAAATCAAGAGCATCAGGGAAAATGGTGCGGGCCATGCAATGCCTTGGGCACTTTCAAAACGCATTCGTCCGCCGAGAAATAACGTGTGAGCTTCACGGCTAACTCGCGCCTGATACGTTTCAGAATCGGTGCGGACCGGGACCAACATCACTATCGTTTGCACTTCTTGATCGGCCCAAGCGCTTGCTGCTCGCGCCATCCATTTCGTCACCGCTGAATAAGGTGGATTGACGAAAGCAAGCCGATGGCCCGCCCATGACGAAGATAAGCCGCATTCGGGTAGAATTATGCGCCTGCGTGCCGAAACCGCAGCCAGTTCATGTCCGCAGGGGTCAAGATCGATTGGGCCGAACGCTTCGACGATGTGCGCCAAAAACCATGCCGGAGTGAAGCGCTTGTCGCGCTCGTCATGACTGCGTGGATCGAAGGCCCATGAGGCTCGGGCTGGTTCCGTCTTTTTCGCGGCAGGAGCCAAAGCTTTGAGCAATAGGATCAGCGACGCAACGGTGCCGTGGCCATTTTCGATCGCTTCAACAGTTCGATGATCGAGCATCGATTTCTGAGCAACGTCGCGTGTGGTCATGCCAAGTCGAATGCGCCGTGCTCGTAATTGATCGGGCAAACGCCCCCCTCGCGCCACGCCTGAAAGGCGAAATCCGATCTCATCCATGGCTTTGCACAGCAGCGGAATCGAGCCGATCCCAGCCTCCAACCGCGTAATCGCCAGTCGAGCGACGCCCAATCTGGATGCCAGTTCGCGCTGCGACATTCCGCAAGCGATCCTCGTAGCCGAAATTTCAGAAAGCAAATTCATAAACAAGTTGGTATCATATTTTGCTCGCCCCGCCAGTGCGGGTTCGCGCTACTGATTACTCGGGCAAAGCCCTTGTCGCGGCTGCGCCGCCCCATTGAAGCAGCAACAAATGGAACCCGCGAAAACGAAGGTTCAGGCAATGGAGAGCGAGAGCGATGCCATTGATTGAGCCTTTGATTTCGCCGTCGATCCGTTCGAAGTCGATGACGACGGGGGACGGATCGAGGTTATAACATACATGACCGGCCACGCCGAATTGCGTGCCCGATCACCCGAAGCGCGATCTCAGTCGCCTGCGTCCCGCAGCCGCCAAACATCGCTCTCGGCATTCCATTGAACTCATGTGGATGTCACGGTGAATTAGCTATAGATTGTAAGGGAATAGAGCGTGACCTATCAATAGTAGCGCCATTTTCAGAAACATATCGACTTATGGAGACCAAGTGATCCAAAAAAGTTACAGCCTTTCGGAATCAATCGAAAGCATGGAGTAACATGGATCGTATAATGGTGAAAGTTTATTATGATAATAGGCCGTGCGGATCAGGTAAGACATACGCAGAGCTTTTATATATGGTAGTTAACAGAGGGAAATACCTTCTTGCCGTCGATAGAAAGGAGGCGATGCGTGACCGTGAGAAAGAAATTCAGAGGCTCGCGCGTAAGGCAGGAAAACGCGTCGCCACGGTAATCCTGATGAGCGGTGATCATAATCATCAATCGAGTGCTGGCTCAACGACGTTTCAGGTGTCGACATCGGTCCGCGCTGCTGTCGCTGCCATCCCCTTCGTTCACGACATTGGCCATGTCGTTGTGATTATCAGTCATGAGGCGCTGAAACTCGCCGACCTCGACGGCTTTTCGGGATGGCATCTCGTGATCGACGAGACCCCGTCCATTCTCGATCAGCAAGGTCTCCAAACCGATCTAACCCGCGACTTCTTTGAAAAGCACTATAAGCTGAATGCGAATGGGAAACGTTCGGAGATCACTTCGGTGAGCCGAACGACCGCCGCTGACCTGCGTCGGGACACGCTCGCGAGTCCCATCGCAGTGATGCATTCGCGTGTGCTGTCCGATCGCACAGTCGTGTTGACTGACATTATGGATTGGAAGGAACTTAGCGAGGATGGACAATGGACTTGGACCTCGATCTGGTCGCCCGACCAGTTGGCGGTGTTCAGCAGCGTCTTGATCCTCGCCAATGCTTTCGAGAGATCGTTGACGTTCGCGATCCTGAAAAGGGTCTGGCCTGAGATAGAATGGGTTCCTCATCACAGGCTGGCGCTCCGCCAATACCGTCCGCGCAAGATGGTGATTCGATATTTTGCCGATAGGCACGCGGCGTCACGGTCGCTGTTTTCATCAGACCTTGGGAAAGACCGTCTTGCAAAAGTGGCGCGCTGGATCAGCGCCGAAGTCGAACCTGCATCGCATATTTGGACATGCAATCAGGCCGACGCCGCCGTGATTCAAAAACATCTTAGCGAGCCGACGAGACTGTCCCCTCGCCAAGCGGGCAGCAATTCTTTCGCGGCGGCGACTACGGTGTCCGCCATCTACACCGCCAAGGCGACGCCAGCCGAGCGGACGCTGTTTCGTGATCTCGGCATCGATCCGCACGTCGCCACCGAGACGCGCGAGTTTGAAACGATCTTCCAATTTGTGTGCCGCTGCGCCGTGCGAGACCCTGAAAACGATCAAGATTTGACGGTTCACGTATACGACCGAAATCAGGCCGCGTATCTCGCCGAACTGTTCGCAGCGACGGGGTATGTGGACGCGACGACG
This sequence comes from Sphingopyxis sp. YF1, assembly GCF_022701295.1. Taxonomy (NCBI): domain Bacteria; kingdom Pseudomonadati; phylum Pseudomonadota; class Alphaproteobacteria; order Sphingomonadales; family Sphingopyxidaceae; genus Sphingopyxis; species Sphingopyxis sp. YF1. The sequence continues at coordinate 2,672,355 of NZ_CP033204.1, read as the reverse complement.
GAGTTGATCGACCTCGGTTTCGCTGATGCGCTACCGCCGCGCGGGAAACCCGGACCGAAGATCAAACCGAAGTCTGCCGCCCAGAAAGCCGCTCGCGACGAAAAAGCGAGGTCCAAAGCGCGCAACCGGAAGCGGAGGCAGCGAGCACGAAACGCAATGGCGCAAGATCAAATGAAGGAAAATTCAGCGCAGCGTAGATTGTGGGTAAAGGGGCGTCGATAAAGGGGGTGGGAGGCGTCAGGCGGTGGAGCCTGATGCCTCTCCCACGTCGCTACCTGTCGTTCGACGACGGAACCGCCAAGCGATTCACGATCATCCATAAGGCTTGATTTTCTTCACCCGTCAGATTTCGGGCTAACCAATCGAAAGTTCCCCCACGTCCGGGTAAACGTGGTATAATAGCCGCATGCAAAAGCCGCACGGAAAGGCCCCCGGTCTTCGATTACGATAATCGGAGACCGAAATGACAAACATCACATCATTCAACGGATGGTTGCTCGACCGCGCGGTCGAAATCGACGAAAATCATGCAGGGTTTGCGGGTCATCTCCTCCGCGCATCGATTGAACGCCGTCATGTTATTGCGGCCCATCTGTCAGTTCCAAAACCTATCCGGCGCATCGGCTCAGATGCTGAACTTGGAGCATTTCTTTCCCGCGCTTCACACGACGAAATTCTCGGAGCCGCGTTTGGAGAAGTGCCGACCGGATTTCGCGCAGCACTCGGACGGGGCAGTGCTCAGCCCTACAAACCACGGCATTACAGGTATCTTCACGGGCTAATGTCCGCATCATCGCGGCCCACCGTTCAACGCCTTCTGCCGAAGTTGGCGCGCGTCAATCCTACTCGCCTCAGGATCATTCGTGCGCTGCCCGCCGACCTTCACTTCGCGCCGCTGGTAATGGGACTTCGTAGCGTGGACGCGGCGCGCGATCTTTCCGTTCTTATCGGCTTGCTGGAGGAGGCGGGGGCGAGCCGTGCCGCGATGGTCGCGGCCCTCGCAGAAGTCTCCGACATGGACGGCGTTAGAAAATTTGCGAAACGCTGGGCATTTCGGATTGCTCTGCCGGATCATCCTGTTCCGGCCATCGACGGCTACCGTCCGATCGTCGAAACTGCTGAACTTCGGAAGCTGTCGATCCAGTTTCGTAATTGCGCGCGCAATTATCTCGCGAACTCGCTCGAAGGAAGGTCGGCATTTGCGGTGGTCTCCAATGGCGCAGTGGAATCGGTTGTTCATTTGGTCCGGCAGAAGGATCGCTGGTGCATCGACGATTTCTACGCCCGTGAGAACATGCCTCCCGATCGTCGTCTCGTCGAGCGGTGGACTAAGTTTCTTGCTTCGCACAACATCACGGCGCGCCAATTTCGCCGTGATTCCACGCATCGCTGGGGCAGCTTGCGAAGGATCGCCGGATATGTGGATTATGAAGAAGAGGTTCTTGCCTGACTAAATAAGATATGACCTTTTCAACCACCGAACTCCAACTCCTTCAGCAGGAGCACCAGACATATCTCGACCGGATTATTCCGACGATAAAACAACGATTGCGCGCGCGAGGCATTTCTCCGGAACAGATCGCGCGTTACGTCGAGGAGCTACCGAAAGCGCATTTCTTGATGACCCTTGCGCGGGTCCTCAAGGCTCCCCGTTTATAGAAAAGCTTCCAATATTTGCGGCTCTGATCAACCTCACAGGTGGGCGAGCCCATTGGAGCAGTGATCGAAACGGCGCTCATACCGCTGGCATGAAGCTGCAAGTCATCTACTCACGATTTCTCACCCGCGCTGTTCGAAATCCATTCCTCAAACCGGCGAACTGCCTCAACCGCTTCTGGAGGAAATTCAGCGGGTAATGTTTCCGAATTATAGCCCTCAGCTACAAGTTCGTTGTCGTTTGAAAGGTCCCTCAATTCAAAGCAGCGAGCAAAATCGTATAGCTCCATACCAAGTTTAAAGCCGCCAAAGGTTACGCTGAAAGAAAAATAACCGAGTGGATTGTCAAAGTTTGGTTCGCTCATCACCACATCCTTTTTAGTGCGCTGCGATGCGCAGCGTTTCAATGTGGCAGTCCATATCTCGGCTAATCTGGCTGTCCGCAATACCCTTTTGAAACATTCTGCACGCGATTAGGAGCGCTTGACCAAGCATCCATCGTCCATCTCAAGCGGTATACCGATCTGAGCGGATCATTTCGCTTCCCACCATCACGCGGCAACATGTGGATAGACCCTATTGAGATGTTCTCAGCAATGACGCCCAATTGAGCATCGATCCCTATTCCAAAACCCTCGTTGTCGCTGAGCATTTTGATCGACGTTTTTCCACCGATGCGGACGGCCTGTTTTGGCCATTCCTGAATCGAGTGATTGGGGAACGTGGCCACCGCGCACCTCAAGCTGATCTATTCAACAATCTCATAGGGCCATTGCCAAGGAGATTGCAGGAAGGGTGTTCCACCTTTGATGTCGGACTCTTTGACCCAGATGCGGAAACGGGACCCGACAGGATGCAGATCGCGCAACTTTCGAGACCATTGCACCTTCATGTCCTGCGGGAACATCTGACCGGCAATCGGTCGCAGACGGACCTCGAATTTGCTCCCAGCCTTCCGGGCCGAATAGCTCTCGACAATAATCTGGTGGTGATGTTCCCATGGCATTGCCATCGATTCTGATGCTCCCGTTCCGATAGAACCAAGGCACTGGGTTATGCGCGGACCAGCATCAACTAAAGGCAAAAAGCATCGGGACCCAGAATCCTCAGTCTACATTTGTTGTCTCGGAATCGAGTGCATGCAGAAATGGGTCGTTTACCGTTCGGGCGATAATGTCCGGTCATCATGATGTATGGCCCGACCGACATGTGGAACGAAGACAACGCCATTTATGACGATGGTGAATGGATCACGTGGACCGAGATCAATTCGCATCTCGAACGGCTGGAGTTCCAAGCGCGCTTCCCCAACCTCGATGTTGATCTGGTGCCAATCTTCCAAGACCTGCTTTCGGTGGCTCAGAACTATCACTGGCTCACCGGGAGCCATTTACAGGTCTATGGCGATCTCGGTGAACTCTATGGTGCGATCACCCACGGGATCAAACTGCATCGCAATTATGCGCAAGGGTCAGACGGCAAACTCGGCAATCACTTCGTCGAAGTGAAGACCATCACTCCGTTCAAGCGCAACGACACGATCACGCTCAACCTCAAACGCAACTTCAGCAAAGTGTTGATTGTCAAGATCGACAGCGCTTTCGAAGTGCAGGGCAAGCTGATCGATCGCAAGGCGCTCCCTAAGGTGAAGGGTGACAAGCTATGGCTTAACTGGGGGGACTTCGACCATGTCGAGATGTCTCACGCCTCCTTCGCGTAGTGATCGACTGAATCCAAGGTGCTGCCGGGCTCTTGATGTAGGCGGCCAATTGGAGTTACCAGCATACGCTCAGCATACGGTGCTCGTCCTTTCGGGATGACATCGGGAAATAGGCTGCAACAGGGCAGGGCGAAATTCGGCGAATTCGGGTGAGTTGGTGATTGTCAGAGCCGTCAGAAATGGCGCTTCTGATCATTCGTAATGATGGGGCCACAGGTTCGAGTCCTGTAAGCGGCACCACAAATCCCCGAAAATCCGTGACTTTCTCCACCAACAGTTGGCAATTGTGGCGCTCAAAAGCGTCCCACAATTTCCGAGAGCCGCTTTTCCCATATTTGTAGCGCACGACGCTTTTCGGCGTAGTAGTCATTGCGGTCATAGATGCCCTCAACGCCGCCGATCGCGTGGCTCATCACCCGCTCGATGTGGTCCTTTGCGATGAGACGGTTGCCCTGAGGGTCGCGGATGCCGTTGGCGTGAGACGAGAAAGTTCGCCTCAGATCGTGGAATGTCCAATGAGGAAACGCACACCCCTCCGGCGCGGCGAGTTTGACGACGGCCTCGCGAATTCGTTCCATAGATTTGCTGAACCCTGAGATGTGACGCGGGGCTTCGCCTGTGCGATGGGATGGAAATAGATAGGGGCTCGTCGACTGTTGGAGACGTCTTTTGATAATCGCCCAAGCTTGATCGCCCACCGGGACGATGTGGGAATTACCGTTCTTCATCCGCGCACCTGACAGTTCAAGATGCCGCTCGGCGGGATTAATTTCGAAGGAGGTGAGGCCGAAAATCTCGGTCCTGCGTTGCCCTGTAAGCAAGCCAAGTCTGTATGCATCTGCCCACACCAGCGGTTGGTCATCGAGAGCCATCCACAGCCACCGAATTTCCATAGCATTGAGGAAGCGCTGTCGCTTTCGTGTCGCGCCTATGGACAAGTCTTCAGCAGGATTGGAGCGCAACCCCGTCGTTCGTCGTTCCGCCTTGGCCCATTTGAAGAATGCCTTGAGATAGGCGGCGGCGGAATTAGCTGCTGCCATATCGCCGTCGTCTCGAATTGACTGGATAATGTCGAACAGCGTGTCGTCAGTCACGTCGGTAATGAGGCTTGAGCCGATCTCGCTCTGAAATCGCCTGCGCCACGCTCCTTTCTTGTAGGAAATGGTGCTGGGTTTGTTGCCCGACTTTCCATGCACATTCGTGCCAGTTTCAAGGCCGCCGATATATCGATCCCAAGCTTCCTCACAGGTCATTGCGGTTGCTGAGACGCTAATGTCGCTCGTTCCGACGCCATGGGTCAGGTAGACATCCTCGCCTGCATTAAGGTCGGCAACAATCTTGCAAGCCTTGATGCGTGCGTCGGCCAGACCAAGCGCTGGAAACCGCCCAAGCGTAATCACGCGAGGTATTCCGCGAACTCGTGCCCTCCAAACCCAAGTCTTCCCCGATTTTGTAACTTTGAGGGCCAAGCGATTGCCATGGGGATCAAGGATGATCGCATCCTCACCCCCGTGCTTGACGGCCATGAGCCCTTTATGATTCCAACTGACCATGCCGATCACCGTATGCTGGCATACGCAGCGAGCATGGCATTCGAGGATTATTGGATGCTATCGTTCAGCGCGCACTCGCGCCAAAAATACCCCAAAAATTAGCCCGACCGTATGCTGAGCGTATGCTGGGGACGCTTTTGAGCGCCACAATTGCCAACTGTTGGTGGAGAAAGTCACGGATTTTCGGGGATTTGTGGTGCCGCTTACAGGACTCGAACCTGTGGCCCCATCATTACGAATGATGTGCTCTACCAACTGAGCTAAAGCGGCAACGAGGGGCGCCTCTACCAGCGTGCCGGAACGAAGACAAGCACCCTCGCGCAGAAACTGATCCTGGCCCCATGGGGGAGCCTTCGGCGGTACGGAACGGCGTCTGGGCGCAGCTTCGCAGCATTTTCCTTGTGAAACGAACTTCGCCATCGGACGCTGCTTTGCATTCGATTTCAGATATCTATCAAATGCGCCCATCCGGCCGGCAGAAAGGCCACCTCCGCCTGCTCGGGTGTGCGTTCGTCCTTCGGTCCAAGAATGAGCGTGGGCCCAAATCGGAGCTCGGCGTCGAGCTTCCCGACGCGTTCGAGGAGAGTCGGGGCGATCATTCCTGACGGGGGCGATTGGAACGACCATAGCTACCGGAATTTTTCCGACCAGATATTCTTCGGCACGGACGACAAAGAGGTACTGCTTCTGCGTCCGCAGCGGAGAATTCGCGATGGCTCAATTCGTCGCGCAGGCCGTTGCGTCCGCAGAAAATGGGAGCATTCTTCTCCTCGTTGAGCCGCAGACTCGTCTTCACCCCACGATATTTCGACCTTAGCCGGACGACCATATGGCCGTCCGGCCTGTGTCGCCTGTCAGGTCGCGGCCAGCGGATCGCTGATGCCATGGGTGCCGCGTTCGATCCGCCCGGCGAGGCGGGCTTCCATGCCGGGTAGCGTGACGGTGACGTCGTACCAGCCATGCTCCTTTGCGGTGGGCCAGTTCGCTACCGCCTTGCCGCGGTTCGCGACGGTCACCGTTCGCGCCGCTGCGGCGGTGTAGGCGTCGCCGGCGATGCGTATCTGCTGCACTTCGCGTCCGTCGTTGGTGAAGGCGAAAGCGAGCTGTTGCCCGGCGTGGCGCATGGTCATCGCAGGCGCGGCCGCGGCTTCGCCGAGCGTGCCGCGGAAGGCGCGATGGAAGCCGTTGGGGCCGAGGATCCAGAGGTCGAACGCCCCGCCGGATGCGGCGTCCCAGCTGTCGCTGATCGCTTTGCCCGCCTCGACCGTATAGCGGCGCGGGATGCGGTCGAGCCGGTTCTTGTCGTAGACGTGAAAAACCGCGCCCGCCGTGCCCTCGTTGATGAAATCGAGCACGATCGACTGGCCGCCCGCGTCGATGCGTGCGTCGACGTGGAGTCTATAGGGGAGTGCACGCGAGCGGCGGATGCCCCGCTCCTGAAACAGCTCCTGCGGCGCGCGCGGCGGCAGCGCCTTCGGCCGCTGGAGATGCGCGTCGAGGATCGTCGTCGAACCGCTGACGTCGGGGAGTGCGGGGAAGGCGGCGTCGGCGCCCTTCGAGAAATCGAAGCAGGAGGTCAGGTCGCCGCAGACCGACCGGTGCCACGGGCTGATCGCCGGGATGGTGACCCCGAAGCGCTTTTCGAGGAACTGACCCACCGAGGTGTGGTCGAAGACCTCGCTGCTGACCCAGCCGCCCTTGCTCCACGGCGAGACGACATACATCGGCACGCGCGGGCCGAGCCCGAAGGGGCGCGTCGTTCCCGAAATAGTGTCGTCGCGCGACAGATATTTGTCCTCATGATCGTCGAAATAATGGCCGGGCAGCGCGAGCGTCGCCTTGCCCGCGAGCGTGCCGTCGGCGTTGTACGACGGCGGCGCGGCGGGGGGCAGATGGTCGAACAATCCGTCATTCTCGTCGAAGGTCTGGAAGAAGACGGTGCCCGCCCATGTGTCGGGATTGGCGGTCAGCGCATCGAGCACGCGCGCGGTGAATTCGGCGCCCTCGATCGGCGTCGAGGCCGAGGGATGCTCCGACCATTGCTTGGGCGGCAGCACCCATGACACCGCGGGCAGCGTCCCGTTTTTCGCGTCCTCGGCCAGCTTTTCGAGCGAATGATGCGACATGCCGCGTTCGTAGATCGGCAAACCCGGCTTCGCGTCGCGAAAACCCTTGAACGCGAGGCCGCCGTGCATGGCACCGGTCCAATTGTCATTGGGGTCCTGATAGATGCGCCAGTCGACGCCCGCCGCCTCGAGCACTTCGGGGATCGTCGCCCATTCGAGCGCGTTGCCGGCATAGGTGTAGCCGGGTTCGGGCAACGCGCCCTTGATCCAGCAGCGGAGGTTGTTGGGTTCCGATTTGTCGTCGCGGCAATTGGTCCCGGTGGCGGCGACCTCCGGATCGAAATTGGAGCCGGACCAGAAGACGATGCGGTTGGGATCGGTGCCGGTGGTGATCGAGCAATGATAGGCGTCGCAGATGGTGAAGGCTTCGGCGAGCGCGAACTGGAAGGGAATATCCTCGCGCCTGTAATAGCCCATCGAATAGTCGGTCTTGAACTTCGGCCACAATCCGAACTTGCCCTGGTTCCATGCGGCCTGCGCGTCGGAAAAGCTGTGCGGGGTGCCGGGCACCTTCAGCGCGTTGGTGCGCGCGGTGTCGAGGTGGAAGGGCGGCAGATCGCGCGCACCATTGCTCTGGAACCAGACATTCTTGCCATCGGGGAGGGGGATCGGGTGGCGGTCGCCAAAGCCGCGCACGCCCTTCATCGTCCCGAAATAATGATCGAACGAGCGATTTTCCTGCATCAGGATGACGATGTGGCGCACATCCTTGATCGTGCCCGTCGTACGCTTGGCGGGGATTGCCAGCGCGCGGCCGATGCTGGCGTGGAAGGCCGCGGCCGATCCCGCGACGCCGGCCGCTTTCAGGAAATTACGTCTCGACTCGCTCATGCAAACTACTCCGGGTTGGAAGAAAGGGCTGGTTTTATCGCCACGCCCGACGCGCCCGCGACGCGATCAGGTCGAGGGTCAGGATGACGAGGAAAATGGCGATCAGGATCGTGCCGACATGGCCATATTCATACATGTCGAAGCGGCCCTTCAATTCCTGGCCGATACCGCCCGCGCCGACGAGGCCGATCACTGCGCCCATGCGGACGTTGCGGTCGAAAGTGTAGAGCGTGCAGGCGATATGCTGCGGCAGGATCTGCGGCAGGACGGCCGTGCGCCAGATCGTCAGTCGCCCGGCGCCCATCGCCGCCAGCGCGGCTTGCGGACGCGGGTCGGCATCCTCGATGTCGTCGGCATAGAATTTCCCGAGGAAACCCGCCGCATGCAGGCCAAGCGCGAGCACCCCGGCGATCGGGCCGAAGCCGTAAGCGACGACAAGGAACAGGGCGGAGACGAGTTCGGGCACCGCGCGGAGAAAAGCCGATGCGGCGCGTGCGGCGGTGCGGACCGCGGGGTGCGGCGTGACGTTGCGTGCCCCGAACAGCGCCAGCGGCAGCCCGATCAGCACCGCGATCAGCGTGCCCCAAAGCGCGATCTCGATCGTCTCGATCATCTTCGCCGCAACGTGAAAGGCATAGCCGAAGGGTTCGACCAGCCACGCGGTGCGCACGACGCGCTCCTCGTGGCGCAATGTGTCGGGATCGAGCTCGCTGACGCGCGTTTCGACCGTTTTTATATGCGCGAAGAGGGGGAGGCGCCCGGGATCGAAATTCTCGATCCGGCTCACCTCGCGCCGCGACGATAGCTGGATCGGTACCAGCTGGCTGAGCGTCGACGCCAGCCCCCCGGCGACCTGCGAGTGATCGACGAGCCCCGCTTCTGCCAGTACCGCTTCGCCGCTGAGCGCCAGCATCCGCCCGATTTCGACGCGCTGGCCGGTGTAGCCGAACAGCAGCAGCACTGCGACGAGCAGCGCGGCGGTCCGCGCATTGAAAACAGCCGGGAAGCGCCAGGGGAGGGGCGCATTCATGACCGCGCTGCCACCAGGCGCGGCCGTGCCATGTCGCCGTCGAACATGGCGGCGGTCCCGTCGAAGACGATGCGACCGGCGTCGAGCAGGATGATGCGGTCGGCGAAGCGGCGCGCGAGGTCGGGCTGATGCAGGCTGCAGACGAGCGTTGCGCCGAGGTCGCGCGCTTCGTCGCGAAGCAGGGCCAGCGTCGCTTCGCCGGTCGCGGGGTCGAGGCTGGCGACGGGTTCGTCGGCAAGGATGATCGCCGGGCGGTGGAGAAGCGCGCGGGCGATTGCGACGCGCTGTTGCTGGCCGCCCGAGAGGCTGTCGGCGCGGCGCGCAAGATGGGTTTCGTCGAGCCCCAGCGCGGCGAGCAGCCGGGCCGCGCGCTCGCGTGCGGGCCGCGGGTAGAGGCCGGTGAAAGAGCGCCAAAGCGCGATATCGGCGACCGCCATGACATTGCCCGCGACGCGCGCCCGTCCGCACAGCGCGAAATCCTGCGGGACCAGCCCGAAGCGGCGGCGGAGCGCGGCGCCCAGAGGCGCGCCATCGTACAAGATGCCCCCGGTGTCGGGGGCGGTCATTCCCGCGATCACGCGCAGCAAGGTCGATTTGCCCGCGCCCGATGCCCCCAGCACGGCGCAGAACTGGCCTGCGGAAATGTCGAGCGATATGTCGGCGAGAGCTTCGGCGCCGCCGGGATGGCGGACGCCGAGATCGATGATGCGGATGTCGATCATCGGCGCGGCCTCGCGGCTGACTTGCGCAGCATCTCGTTTTTCAGCGCATCGCTGATTTGCGCCATTTTCCGCGCCGCGGGGGCGAAATGGTCGGGGGCGATCTGGCCGACGTAGGAATCGACCTGCGCGCCACCATAGCCGCGGATCATGGCGGGCGCGACGTCCGGCCGGTCGTCGAGATTCTCGAAGGCCGCGCGCAGTTGCGCACGCAGTCCAGGCGGCAGGCGGGGGCTCGCGATCAGCGGCGGATAGGGGATCGGGTCGCTCCGCGCGATCACGCGCAGCGACCGCGCACCGGGGACATTGGCGCGTACCGCCTTGTCGTAGGAATCGAAGGAAAGCGCCGCAGCGTCGACTTCGCCATTGATCAGCGCCGCGAGACTGTTGGCGTGGGTGCCCGTCATGCGCACCGCGGACAGGTCGCGCGCCGGATCGATGCGGGCATCGAGGAGCATGGTGACGGGAAAGACGAAGGCCGAGGTCGAGTTGACGTCGCCAAAGGCCACGCGTTTGCCGGGCAGGTCGGCGATCGCGTGGATGGAGGATTCGGGGCGGACGAACAGCCCGGCATAGTAGACCGATCGACCCGATTTGACCGCGACCGCCAGCGGTTCGGCGCAGCCGCGCTTGCGGGCCTGCAAATAGGTGACCGGGCCGACGAAGGCGATATCGGCGACATTGTTACACATCGCCTCGACCACCCCGCCGTAGGATTGGGCGACCTTCAGGTCGAAGCGCATCCCGGTGCGGCGTGCCACCGCGTTGAAGATCGGTCGATAGTCGGCGAGCGTGCCGCTCTCGGTCCCGCCGTCGGCGGGGATCAGCAGCACGCGCAGCGGCGGCGGCTGTGCCGATTGCGGACGCCGTGCCAGCCAGCCCGCGCCGACGGCGAGCATCGCCGCCAGCACGCCCGCGAAGATCCAGCGTCCCATATGCAACCTCCATCGACCCGTAAGACGGAGGGCTGCTAGGGGCGGGCTGTGACAATGCCATGAACCGGACTCCAAACGGGCCCGGCGCCGTCGCCGGTGCCGGACCCGCGAACGATCAGAATTTGGTCGTGTAGGAGATGTAGACGCTGCGCGGCTTGCCCTCGAACTCATAGCCGTAGAAATATTCGGGGCTGTTGAGCGCGATCTCGCCGCGGTTGAACGCCGAGCTGTAGCGCATGTTGCCATAGCCGTAGCGCTCGGCATATTTCTTGTCGAAGATGTTGACGATGCGCAGCTGGAACTGGTGTTGGCGCTCGTCGCCCGCGCGATAGCCGATCGATCCGTTCATCAGGAAATAATTGCCGAAATTGTGGCGCAGCGACTGGTTGACGCCGCCGGTCGCATATTCGGCGCCCTGGTAACGCGGGAACAGCGTGATGTGGAAACGCTCGTCCGGGCTGCGCCAGCTGACATTGCCGCCGATCATATATTCGGGGGTCTCGTTGATCTGCAATTTGCTGCCGTCGAGATGCGCCTTTTGCTTGGTATAGTTGACGCTGAACGAGAGGCCGTTGCCGACCCGCACGTCGAGTTCGGCGGTCAGCCCGCGGATCTGGGTGATCCGGTCGTTGTTGAAGAAGGTGTTCGGGGTCAGGCCCGACGTGCTCTGGATGCGGTTGGTGACGTCGGTGCGGAAGGCGCCGATTTCGGCATTCACCGCGACATTGCCGAAGTCGGTCGCAAAGCCGACGCCGCCATTATAGGTTTCGGTCTCTTCGGTCTTGAGATTGGGATTGCCGACCAGCGTCGGCGTATCGATGAACAGTTCGTTGGTCCGCGGCAGGCTGTACGAGGTGCCGCCGTTGCCGCGGATATAGAAGTCGCCGATCGGCTGGCGGAAACCGAATTTCCAGATCGTGCGCGATCCGAAGCTGTCGGCGAAATCGGTACGCAGCGCGAGCGACAATTTGGTGTCGCGGCTGAACGGAAGCACCGGGCGGAAATCGGCGTAGACGCCGGTGATCGTGTTCGACTTGTTCGAGATCGGGAAGACGGGGTCGGAATCATTCTTGTACGAAACGACCTGGACGCCGGTGACCAGTTCGAACAGGTCGGGATAGGACAGGGTGTTGCGGAGGTTGAGCCCGAGTTCGCGGAAGCCGCCGACCTTCGAATCCTTGCCGAAGCCCTTGTTGGGGAAGGGTATCGACTTGCCGGTGGCGTCGCCGAACGCGATCGGCTTGCCGGTCGAGGGATCGGTACAACCCGTGGCGACCTTGCAGATTTCGGCGTAGGTTTCGGTGTTGTTGAGCCGCGGATTGCTCCAGTAGCCGGCGATCTCGGTGTAGACATGGTCCGACCAGCGGCGGTCGAGCGTGACGTCGATGATCGGATAGCGCACGCGGTTCGGTGAATAGGTTTCGGCGTCGGGGAACGGATCGTGGAACTCGATCTGGGTATATTGCCCACCCACGCGAAACTCGCTCCTGTCGTCGACCTTCCACAGATATTTGAAGCCGAGATTGCCGCGGTTGAGCGGATATTTCTGGATGCCGCCGGCCTTGGCGACATTGTCGACATAGGATTCGGGGGCGAAGATGCGCGGACCGTCGGTCTGGATGCTGCCGCCGTAGAACATCAGGCTGTGGCGCCCGTCGGCGTCGAGCGGGAAGCTGGCGTTGCCCCAGATTTCGCGCGTGTTGAACGCGCCATATTGCGCGCCGAATTCGAACTTGCTGGTGCCGTCGGGGCGCTTGGTGACGAGGCTGATCACGCCGATGCCGCCGTTGCTGCCAAAGAAGAGGCTGTTGCCGCCACGGAACACCTCGGCGCGCTCGATCATGTGCGGGTCGATCGTCGTCGTGCCCCAGATATCCTCGAGCGCGGGGCCGCGATCGTAAAGCGGCACCCCGTCGAGCACGACCAGCGTGTCGCGGTCGCTGCCGCCGTCGAGGCGGATCGTATATTCGCCTTCGTCGGGCGAATAGCCGATGTTGGCGCCCTTGATCAGGAACTGGGCGATTTCGGCGAAGTTGGTCGCCCCGGTCTCGGCAATCTGCTCGGCGCTGATGATCTGGACGGCGTTGCCATATTCGATCGCCTGCGCCGCGGTCGGTGTCGCTTCGGCCGTCACCGATCCGGTCACGACGATCTCGTCCCCGGCCTCGGCGGCGTCCGCTGCCGCTTCGGTGGCGAACGCGGCGCAAGGCAGCGCGCTGGCGGTCAGGAACAGGCCAAGACGAACGGCGGCACGAAATTTGGGAGAGTTTTGCACAATATTGCCCCTGTTGAAGGATCGCGGTCACATTGGCAGTGCAGGGGCCGGTCGCGTTGGGCGACTCGATGCTGCGCCGCATCAATGTTCGAGGCCCGGCTAGGCGCGGCATGTGACAGTTGAATGAAATTTTCTCATTTTTATGATATCATTAAATGAGGATATTTTGTTCTTGAGATGGGGGGATTCCGGGGTAGCATGATCGGTCCCAAGGGGGTTGGGCAACGGATTCAGTCAGAGAATTTCCGGATATGACCGAGAAAATCACGGAAGAACGGGGCGCGGCCGATGATCGGGGGCCGGTCGAAAATGCGCTTGTACGAATGAGGATGGCGCATGGCGGTATGGCCAAGGGCGCGCGACGCATCGCCGACTATATCCTTGCGCAGCCCGAGGGAATCGTGCGGATGTCGATCACCGAACTCGCCGACGCGGTCGGGGTGAGCGAGGGCAGCATCGTCAATTTCTGCCGCGGTATCGGCCTCTCGGGCTTTCAGCATCTGAAGCTCAGCCTGGCGCGCGAGATCGTCGAGCCGGTGCAGTTCATTCATGAAGACGTCGGGCGCGACGATGATATGGATATGATCTGCCGCAAGGTCTTTCATTCGGGGATTCAGGCGCTGCGCGATTCGCTTTCGGTGCTCGATCCGCAGTCGCTCGCGCGCGCCGTCGATGCGATCCGCACGGCAAAGCGTGTCGAAATCTATGGCATCGGATCCTCGGCGCCGATGGCCGAAGACGCGCATTATCGCATGCTGCGCATCGGGCTCGACGCCCGCGTGGTCACCGACAGCCATGTCCAGGCGATCAGCGCCTCGCGCTGCGACCCCGATGTCGCGGTGCTGACGATTTCGCACAGCGGCGCGACGCACGAGACGGTCGCCGCGACGCGGCTCGCGAAGGAGGCGGGCGCGCGGACCATCGTCATCACCAATTTCGCGCGTTCACCGATCCAGGCGCATGCCGATGTCGTGCTCTTTACGATGGCGCGCGAAACGCGCTTTCGCACCGAGGCGATGACGAGTCGTATCGCCCAGCTCTGCGTCGTCGATGCCCTGATCGCGGCGCTCGCGCTCGGCGATTATGACCATGCGATCGATACGCTGCGCCAGACCTTCGAGGTGCTCTCGATCAAGCGTTTCTGACCGGCTGTCGGGATGCGCAATGGCTTGGGGTGGCAGGAACTCGTCCCCGCGCCTGAACGCCGCCGATCCGCAAATGGCAATCGGGACACGATCCTTCCGTCCCCGATCCGGTTGGCCGGCTCACCGGCCCCTCGGTTTCTACCGATATATCGCGCGCGAGGTCTGGTGATCATGCCGGTCGACGCCCGCTCCGTGGCATGCGCTATCCAGCCCACCGTTCGGGCGATGGCGAACAGGCCGAAACCCGACCGCGGCGGCGAAAATCGCCACCCACCGCGGCGGGGTTCGATCCGTCGGCGAGAATGCCAAGGTTCGACGCGTCGTCATGACGCCTGCCCGTGGGAGAGGGCGCCGTCCCGGCTAATAGCCTTTGCGGCCGGGCTGCGCGAGTTCGGCTTCGGAGGGCCAGTGTCCCTGCGGATTTTCCCGGATGATCTCGGTCAGCAGCGCCTTTGCGCCCGCCTCGTCGCCGGCGAAGCGGCGCTCCATCGCGATCGCGAACTTGATCGTGCTGTCGCGCGTGTCCTTGAAATCCGCGGGGTCGAGCCGGCCCTGCATGATCTGGACCGCCTGGTAATAGGTGAAATTCTCGATCAGTTTCAGCCCCGGTTCGATCGCGTCGATCGCCGCGCGCGCCTTGTCGTGCTGGCCCATCTTGCGCAGCGCGATATAGGTCCAGTAGGCGGTCGGCACGCGCATGTCGTCGCGCGCGAAATCGGCCGCAAGCTCGAGCGACCGGGCCATTCCGGTTACCATCGTCGGATAGTCGCCGGTCGCGAAGCTGGTCTGCGCGTGATAATAGACGATGTTCCCGCGATAGGTGCTGATCGTCAGCCCGATCGGGTTGGGCATGCCGTCGGGTTCGAAGCTGTCGGGGGTGTCGCCCATCAGTTCGAGCGCCTTTTCATAGTCGGCGAGCGCTTCCTCGAAGCGCCGCGCGCGCGTCAGGTCGCGGGCGCGGAAGCGATAGAGTTTGTAGCTGTCCGGGAACTGCTCGATCCCGGCGCTGAACGCATCGACCGCGTCGCAGATGCGACCGGCATAGTCGAGCCGGCGCCCGTACCAGATATGGCTGTCCTCGCGGCCCGGTGCGATGCGCAGCGCCGCCGCCGCGATCGCGATATCCTCGTCGAGCATCTTCTGCGTCGCGGCCGGATATTCGGGGATGGTCAGCTGGGTGCCGATCAGGCTCGTCGCGCAACGCCCCGCGTCGGCACCGGGGACATCGGCCGACGCGGGGGCTGCCGCCAGCAGCATGGACAGGGCGATGGCGGCGCGGAGCGGGAGCCGGCTCATCCGATCACTTCCTGATAGATGCGGCGGACGTTGGTCCCCATGATCTTTTCGACGACGCTTTCGGGGTATCCCAGCTTGCGGACGCCGTCCCACACGACTTCCATGCGCCGCGGGCCGTTGAGTTCGTTGATGAACAACGGCCAGTCGGCGTCGTTGAAATTGGCACCCTCTTCGGCCTTGAGTTCGGCGATATAGGCATCGGTCATTTCGACGACGCGGTGGTCGCGGTCGCTGCCGATCGCGACATGGTCGGCGCCCATGACATTGACCGCATGCGCGATGTGGCGGAAATATTCGGGCAGCGCGTCATCGCGCTTCGTCGTCAGGAACGGCCGCATCTGGCAGATTCCGGCGACCCCGCCGCGGTCGGCGAGCAGGCGCAGGTTCGCGTCGGTCGTGTTGCGGATATTGCTGTGCACCGCCATGCACGCGGTGTGCGAGACGATCACGGGCACCTTCGACGCTGCGATCGTGTCGGCCATCGTCTGCATGTTGGAATGGGAGAGGTCGATCAGCATGCGGCGTTCGTTCATGCGGCCAACGAGGTCGCGGCCGAAGTGCGTCAGGCCGTTCGCGCCGAGTTCCTTGCATCCCGCGCCGGCCCAGTTCTGGTCGTTGTAGGTGATCTGCGCCGACGTCACGCCAAGCTTGCGGAACAGGTCGACATTGTCGAGATCGCGGCCGAACTGGGTGCTGTTCTGGAACAGGTAGAAAAGCGCGAGTTGACCGTTCCGGCGCGCGACTTCGATGTCGCTGGCCTTCGTCGCCTTCAGGAACAGCTCGGGGTGTTTCGCGATGTGTGCATCATGGTCGAGCACGGCCTGGATGGCTTCCTCATAGGCCTGACCTTCATAGACCTTGGGATCGCAGAGGGTGACGGTGATCGCGTCGAGGCCGCTCGCGCGCATCTCGCCGATCAGCGCCGCATCATATTCGAAGCGCACTTCGCCCATCGCGTCAAAGGTGAGGGGGCGCGCCTTCGCAAACGCCGCCGTCGCGGGTGCCAGCGCCATCGTGGCCGACAAGGCCGCCCCCGACAGGATGAAATTCCGTCTGTCCATAGCTTCGCCCTCTCCAATTCTCTATTGGAAAGAAATTAGCGTATCGGAAAATTATTGCAAGCGTCGATCGGATCCGGCGGCGGGGAATCAGCCGGTGTTGACCCACAGCACGACGGCGTCCTGCTCGCTCGTCGAATAGCAGGCGTGCTGCATGCTGCTGTTGATGTAGATGCTGTCGCCGACCCCGAGGATCGCGGGTTCGTAATGCTCGGTCTGGAAACAGATTTCGCCTTCGAGCACGTAGAGGAATTCCTCGCCGCTGTGCTGCGACCAGCTCTTGAAATCCTCGAGGCTGCGCGCCTTGATCGTTGTGACGAAGGGCAGGAGCTTCTTGTTCTTGAGTTCGGCCGCGATCAGCCGGTGGCGATAGACCGCGGTTTCCATCAGGCGCCCGGCGCCGTCCATCGTGACGCTGCGCCGTCCGGTCGCGCCCTGGCCCGAATTGCTTGCGAACAATTCGGTGATGTCGATGTCGAAACCGACCGCCAGCTTTTGCACGACGTCGAACGTCGGCGACATCTGGTCGTTCTCGATCTTCGAAAGGGTCGAGGCTGCGAGCGCGGTCAGGCGCCCCGCATCCTCCAGCGTCATGCCCCTTTCGCGGCGCAGCTGGCGCAATCGCTCGCCCAGATGAAAGGTTTCGGAACGAGGCCGCCGGGCGCTGCGCACAGCGTCCAGAACGTCCGGCTCGTTTCCACTCCTGGGCGGCATAAGTCTCCAATCCTCAACTTGCTCGAGATCGTGCGGCGATCGGGGACGGGGAATGATCCGATCAATCGTCCGTCGCAATCTATAAAACACAAATTTCCGATAGGCTACGGGATTGGCATATACGCTATGCCTTTCATCGCCGTGCCTACCGGAAATCCATGCTCGTCTCGAACGAACGGGATCAGAACTTAAATTTGGCGTTCAAATAGTAAAATCCGCCCGCGACCCCGAACACGCTGTGGTTGTCGTAGATCAGGCCGGCGCGCGCGCGCGCTGCGCCGCGGCCCGGGGGGAAGATGTTGAACAGGTTGCGCGCGCCGATGCTCAGGTCGACATTCTCGATACCCGAATAGGTCACTTCGGCGTCGAACAGCGTCACCGCCTTGCGCGGCAGGAAGCTCGCGCCGTCCAGCCGGCGCCAGGCGCCATAATGGATCGCACGGCCCATGAAGGCAAAGTCGCCGACCTTGGTCGTCGCCGAGAAATTGCCGCGCCAGCGCGGGGTGCCGCGTTCGAACTCGGTGACGATCGCGGGGCTGAAGCCCGGGGGCGGCGCGCCGCGCAGATGCTGCTCGTTGTAGTTGACCGCCAGGCTGAAGTCGGTCGAGGCATTGTCCGACCAGCTGTGGCGATAGGTGCTCACCAGGTCGAAACCGCGCACGCGCGTGTCCATCTCGTTCTGGAAATAGCGCACCTGCTCGATGTCGGCGCCGTTGGGGAAACCGATCGCGGCGAGCGCCGCGCGTTCGGCCGCGGTCGTGTTGCGCGACGGGGTCAGAAGCAGGCGGTCGTCGACGTCGATCTGGTAGAAATCGAGCGTGGTCAGGAACCCGTCGATGCCGGTGAAGACGATGCCCGCCGACATGTTGAACGAGGTTTCGGGGGTCAGCGCGTTCGACCCGAACACCTTGGCCGCGGGCGAACCCGGGACCAGCACGGCGTCGAGGATGAAGCCGCCGAGGCCGTCGAGCTGCGAGGTCAGGCTGGTGCCGAACACCTGACCGGCGGCCGGGGCGCGGAAGCCTGTGCTGACTGACCCGCGCAGCGCGAAGGCGTCGCTCAGCTCGAAGCGCGTCGCGGCCTTGTAGCTGAAATTGTCGCCGAACTGGTCATAATCCTCGTAGCGCGCGGCGACCGACAGGTTCCACCAGGGGGTGATGTCGGCATCGACTTCGCCGAACACCGCATAGCTCTTCGAATCGAAGCTGCCGGCGAATTCGGGCGAGAAGCCCTGGAAGCCGTTCGATCCGGCGGGCAGATCGCGCAGCGGCCCGGTGAGGTAGCTGGCGAGGTCGCCCTCGCCGATGACATAGGTTTCCTTGCGGTAGCTGGCACCCGCAAAGGCGAGGATATTGTCGGTCAGTTCATACGACAGCTCGGCGTCGAACTGCAGTTCGCGCTGGGTCAGCGAACCCGGCTTGAACGAGGTCGGCGAATTGACCCCCATCGACGCGTTGATCGTGCCGGTGATCGTATAGTCGACGGTGTTGGTGCCGTAGCGCGCCGACAGGTCCCACTTCAGGCGGCCGACCTCGTCGCGCAGCCCGACGAGCGCGCTGAAATCCTCGAGGTCGCCCGAAAATTCGGGGGTGAAACCGCCCGGATAGATGGCGGCGAGGTTGAACAGCTGCGGGTGGGCGGGGCTGAGGTCGAACGCCGAATTGGCGTAGGTGCTGTGGCCGTTGAGGCCGCCCGCCGCGAACGGCTGGCGCAGGCCGAAGGTCACCGAGCTTTCGCCCGTCATATAGTTGCCGAACGAATAGAGTTCGAGCTCGTCGCCGAGTTCGACACCCGCGTTCCACACCGCCTTGAAGGCCTTGTAGCGCGGGTCGAGGTTGCCCTCGGGATGTTCGGGCACGCCCGGAACGCCCTGCGCGCGCAGCGCCTCGGCCCCCGCGTGGGTTGCCTTCTTGGCATAGGCCTTGGCCTGGTCGGTATATTGGGCGGCGATGTTGAAATAGGCGTTGTCGCCCACCGGCACCGCAAGGTGGCCCTGAAGGTCATAGGTGCGGCCGCCCGACGAATAATATTCGCCGACCTGCCCGATGAGCGAGCCGCCGCTCTTCTGCTTCTTGAGCTCCATGTTGATCACGCCCGCGATCGCGTCCGAGCCATATTGGGCCGACGCGCCGTCGCGCAGCACCTCGACGCTCGACAGGGCGATTGGCGGAATGACGTTGAAATCCTGCCCCTGCGAACCCGAGGTCGAGGCGTGGCCGGTCCCGATCTGCACGATCGAGGCGCGGTGGCGGCGCTTGCCGTTCATCAGCAGCAGCACGTGATCGGCCGGCGAGCCGCGCAGCGTGATCGGACGCACGAAGGACGATCCGTCGTTGCCCTGGAGTCGTTGGGCGTTGAACGCGGGGACCAGCGTGCGCAGCGCATCGTTGACGTCCGAATAGCCCGTCGCGTTGATCTGTTCGGGCGAGATGACGTCGATCGCGACCGAACTGTCGGTGATCGAGCGATCCTTGCGGCGCGTGCCGATGACGACGATGTCGCTGCCGCCATCGCGGGCGTCGGCGCTGTCATCCGCCGGCGGCGGCGTCTGTTGTGCATAAGCGGCTGGCGCCATCGCGAATGCGAGAGTCGATGACAGCAGCAGGCGTGACACGATTTTCGACATATTCCCTCCTTTTGGACCCGTTTTCCCGGCCAGAATCTTTTCTGATTTCCGGTCCATGCCAAATTTTCCATAATTTTCCTATCATAAAATTTATTGCCCCTCCAGCAATAACTTCCTATGCGAATGGAGTGGCGCCGCAGACGGGGTCCGCGGGGCGAGGGCCGACAGGAGAATTTGCGTGAACGGCACGGAAAAAAGGCCGGCTCGGGGCCGGTGGGGGCGGGGCTCCGCCGCGGCGGTCGCGCTCGCTGCGGGGCTGCTGGCGGTGCCCGCGGCGCGGGCCGTGCCCGCCGAAGCCCCGCGGGCCGACACGCTGCTGATCCACGCGGGTGCGGTCATCGCGGTACCCGGCGAGCGGCCGCTCGGGCCGAGCACGATCATTGTCGAAGGCGACCGGATCGCAGCGATTCGCGCCGGCCATATCGAGCTGCCCGGCGCGCGCGCGATCGACCTGAAGGGCCGGACGGTGCTGCCCGGGCTGATCGACACGCACGTCCATTTCAGCTTTTCGCCTGAAACGAAACTATGGTCGGCGGCGATCGACACGCCCGAGGATGTCGCGCTCTTCGCCTTTGCCAATGCCAAAAGGACCCTGGAAGCGGGTTTCACTACGGTGCGCGACGTCGGCTCGGACGGCTATTCGATCCACGCGCTGCGCGATGCGGTGAACGAGGGGGCGCTCGTCGGGCCGCGCATCTTCCTTTCGGGCACGTCGCTGTCGATCGTCGGCGGGCATGGCGACATGTCGGGGCTCAACCGCAAGACGACCGAGGCGCTCTATCCCTATGACTATACCGGCGCCTGCACCGGCGGCGTCGAGTGTGCGCTGCGCGTCCGCGAAGCCGCCAAATATGGCGCCGACCTGATCAAGATCACCTCGACGGGGGGCATCATGTCGCAACAGGCGCGCGGCCTCGGCCAGCATCTCAGCGACGAGGAGCTGAACGCGATCGTCACCACCGCGCACAGCCTCGGTCTCAAGGTCGCGGCGCATGCGCATGGTGGCGCGGGCGTCGCGGCTTCGGTGCGCGCCGGGGTCGATTCGATCGAGCATGGCACCTGGCTCGATGAAGAGACCGCACAGGCGATGGCAAAGCGCGGGACCTGGCTGGTGCCGACGCTGGGCCTGCTCGACGGGCGCAAGGACGCCGATGCGACCCCCGAAGTGCAGGCAAAGATGGCCGAGGCGCGAGCCGTTGCCGGCCGGAACATCCGCCTCGCGGTCCGGTACAAGGTCAACATCGCCTTCGGTACGGACGCGGGTGTGTCGCCGCACGGGCAGAATGCGCGGCAGTTCCGCCATATGGTCGAACAGGGGCCGATGACGCCGGCCGCCGCACTCCGCGCCGCCACGGTCGATGCCGCGGCGCTGCTCGGGCAGTCGGGCAATATCGGTACGATCGAGGCCGGGAAGTTCGCTGATCTGATTGCGGTCGCGGGCGATCCCTATCGCGATGTGACGGTGCTCGAACATGTTTCCACCGTCATCAAGGGCGGTCGCGTCATCGTACAGGAAGGCGCTGCCAGCCCGTGATGCCACCCTCGGGTATCTCCCTCATTCTCCCCATTTCAACGGACAATAAAATGAACGCTCTGGATACGAAAATCTCCCATCACGCCGCACCGGGCGCCTTTGCCCAGGAGGTGGCCGGCATCTTCGACGAACTCGGGCTGTCGCTCGATGCCAGCCGGGGTACGGACCTCGAGGTTCGTTCGCCGATCGACGGTTCCGCGCTCGCGCTCCTGCGCACCGACCGGGCGGGCGACATGGACGCCATGGTCGCAAACGCCCGCACCGCTTTTGCCGCCTGGAAGGACGTGCCCGGCCCGCATCGCGGCGAGCTGGTCCGCCGCTACGGCCTGCTCGTGCGCGAGCACAAGGAGGCGCTGTCGCGGCTTCTGACCATCGAGAATGGCAAGATCCTCACCGAAGCGCGCGGCGAAGTGCAGGAGGTGATCGACATCTGCGAATATGCCGTCGGCCTGTCGCGCCAGCTCTTCGGCCTGACCATCGCGTCGGAACGCGCCGAGCACCGGCTGACCGAATATTGGCACCCGCTGGGCGTACTCGGGCTGATCTCGGCGTTCAACTTCCCCGCCGCCGTGTGGGCATGGGGGACGACCGTCGCGCTCGTATGCGGTGACAGCGCGATCTGGAAGCCGTCGGAAAAGACTCCGCTCACCGCGCTCGCCTTTGCCGGTCTGTTGCAGCAGGTTGCGGCCGAATACGACCTCGCGCCCGATCATCTGGTGCAGGTCGCGATCGGCGACGCCGCGTGCGGCGCGATGCTCGCCGATCACCCCGATGTCGCAATCCTCAGCGCGACGGGCAGCGTGCGCATGGGGCAGGACGTCGGTGTGCGCGTCCAGCGTCGCTTCGGCCGCCCGATCCTCGAACTCGGCGGCAACAACGCCGCGATCGTCGCGCCGAGCGCCGATATGGGGCTGGCTCTGCGCGGCACCATCTTTGCGGCGACGGGCACCTGCGGCCAGCGCTGCACGACGCTGCGCCGCCTGATCGCGCACGAGGATATCCGTGCCGGATTCGTGAAGCGACTGATCGCCGCGGTCGGCAGCCTCAACATCGGCAGCCCGCTCGACGATGCGACGCACGTCGGCCCGCTGATCGACAAGGCGGCGTTCGACGCGATGCAGAGGGCGCTCGAACAGGCGCGGCGCGAGGGCGGTACCGTCCACGGCGGCGAGCGGATCGAGGTCGCGGGATCGCCCGACGCCTGGTATGTCCGCCCCGCGATCGTCGAAATGCCCGCCCAGACCGACATCGTCCGCGAGGAAACCTTCGCCCCGATCCTTTATGTCCTGTCCTACACGGCATTCGACGATGCCATCGCGCTCCAGAACGGGGTGCCGCAGGGGCTGTCGTCGTGCGTGTTCACCGGCGACGTGCGCGAAGCGGAGAAGTTCCAGTCGGCGCAAGGCAGCGATTGCGGCATCGTCAACGTCAATATCGGGACGAGCGGTGCGGAGATCGGCGGCGCCTTCGGGGGAGAGAAGGTCACCGGCGGCGGCCGCGTGTCGGGGTCCGACAGCTGGAAGAATTATATGCGCCGCGTTACCGCGACGGTGAATTACTCGACCTCGCTGCCGCTTGCGCAGGGCGTGAAGTTCGATCTCGACATCGACTGAAGACACGGAATTTGTTCGGAGAGGATCTATGATGAAATCCAGCCATTTGAAATTGCTTGCGTCGGCCGGCCTGCTGCTGGTCGCCGCGCCGCTCCCCGCTGCGGCGCAGGACGGCAGCTTCCAGGGCACCTCGCTGCTCGGCCAACCGATGTATACGGCGCCCTCGCGCAACGCGAATGTCGCCGCGACCGAGACGCTCGAGCGCGCGGCGCGCGACGCCAAGGCCGCGTTCGACGCGAACATGACCGTCGACAGCGCGACCTGGTACGGCCGTATCCTCTTCTATCAGGGCTATACGAAGGAATCGGCGGCGGTTTACGATCAGGCGCTCAAGCGCTTCCCCAATTCGGGCAAGCTGCTCCGCCACCGCGCGCATCGCCATTTCTCGCTGCGCGAATTCGACAAGTCGATCGAACTGGGGCTGAAGGCGGCAAAGCTCTACGAGAACCAGCCGCTCGAGCGCGAAAAGCCGGGTCCCGACTATTTCAGGGGCGACCCCGATGTCGTGCAATATTATCTCTATTACCACCTCGGCCAGGCCTATTTCGGCAAGCATGATTTCGAAAATGCCGCGAAATGGTTCGCCAAATCGGCGGAATCGGCGGCCTTCACGCACGATGTCGAGGCGCGCACCGCGAACACCTATTGGGAATATCTGTCGCTGGCGCGCGCGGGCAAGCTGCGCGAGGCGCAAAAGCTGCTCGATGCTTATGACCTGACGCTGTTCGAAGTGCATCCGAAGGGCGGATCGGATACCTATTTCGACGGCATCCAGCTGTTCAAGGGCAACCGCGCCGCCGACAGCTTCTTCAGCGACAAGGACAGCGGCCGGGCTTTCGCAACCGCCGACGGCGTCGCGGCATCGACCGCATACAGCCTGGCCAACTATTATATCCTCAGCGGCGAGCCCGAAAAGGCGAAGCCCTGGCTGCAGCGCTCGATCAACGTCGACAGCTGGAGCTTCTTCGCGCGCATCCAGGCCGAAGCCGACTGGGTGCTGCTGTTCCCGAACGAAAAGCCGTGAACTGACGCGACCGGGCAGGCGGCGGACCCGAACGATCGGGCCGCGAATTTGGGGAGAGATGCACCGTGAACAATTGGACCCGCCGCAAACCCGTGGTGGCAGCGCAAGGGCGCAGCGCCGACGCGCTGCCGCCCAGCCTGTCGTGGCCGCAGCTCATGGCGCTCGGTGTCGGCGCGATCATCGGGACGGGAATCCTGACGCTGATCGGCGTCGGCGTCGACCGGGCGGGTCCGGCGGTGCTGATCTCCTTCGCGATCGCCGGCGTGGTGTGCGCCTGCGCCGCGCTCGCCTACGCCGAACTCTCGTCGATGATGCCCGCCGCGGGCAGCGCCTACAGCTACTCCTATGCGGGGATCGGCGAAGCCTTCGCGTGGGTGGTCGGGTGGAGCCTGATCCTCGAATATTCGCTCGTGGTCTCGACCGTCGCGGTGGGCTGGTCGGGCTATGCGTCGCCGCTCCTGATGGGGATCGGTTTCCCCGAAGCGCTGACGCGCGGGCCCGAACTCGGCGGGCTGATCAACCTGCCCGCGATCGCGATCATCGCCGTGGTCGCCGGCCTGCTGCTGCTTGGAACGCGCGAAAGCGCGCGGATCAATTCGGTGCTGGTGGTGGTAAAGATCGTCACGCTGCTGCTCTTCGTCGGCTACAGCCTGCCCTATTTCGACGCGGCGAATTTCGACCCCTTCATGCC
Source organism: Sphingopyxis sp. YF1 (assembly GCF_022701295.1). Classification (NCBI taxonomy): domain Bacteria; kingdom Pseudomonadati; phylum Pseudomonadota; class Alphaproteobacteria; order Sphingomonadales; family Sphingopyxidaceae; genus Sphingopyxis; species Sphingopyxis sp. YF1. The sequence continues at coordinate 2,647,809 of NZ_CP033204.1, read as the reverse complement.
CTATGGCTATGCGGCGCATGTCGATGGCGACGGGGTGCAGCGCGGGGTGATGGCCGCGGCGGCGATCATCTTCTTCGCTTTCTACGGCTTCGACGCGATTTCGACCGCGGCAGAGGAGACCAGGCGCCCGGCGCGCGACCTGCCGATCGCGATCATCGGGTCGATGGCGGTGTGCACGCTCATCTACATGCTCGTTGCCGCGACCGCGGTCGGCGCGCTGCCGTTCGCGCGCTTCGCCGACAGCCCCGAGCCGCTCGCGCTGATCCTGCGCTCGATCGGGCAGGGCGGCATCGCACAGGTCGTCGCGACCACCGCGGTCGTCGCGCTGCCGACCGTGCTGCTCGCCTTCCTCTACGGGCAAAGCCGCATCTTCCTCGCGATGGCGCGCGACGGTTTCCTGCCGCAGCGGCTCGCGCACATCTCGCGGCGCGGTACTCCGACGCGGATCACGCTGCTGACCGCGGTGATCGTCGCGGTGCTCGCGGGGCTGCTGCCGATCGGCAAGGTCGCCGCGCTCGCCAACGCCGGGACGCTGATCGCCTTCATGGCGGTCGGGCTTTGCCTGCTCGTGCTGCGCCGCCGCGCTCCCGACGCGCCGCGCCCGTTCCGTGTCCGCGCGGTGTGGCTGGTCGGCCTCGGCACGATCGGCGGCTGCCTGTATCTCTTCTTCAGCCTGCCGGTCGAAACGTTGCTGTGGTGCCTCGTCTGGAACGCGATCGGCCTCCTGCTCTACGCCGGCTACGGGCAGCGGCGGAGCCGGCTGGCCGACACCCGGGCCTGACCGCGGAGCAGCGTGGTGCGGCGATCGACTGCCGCGCGATCCGCCGGTGTAGACCGGGTTCTCGCGCCGCGCTGCCCTATTGCGCGAGCAGCGTCGACAGAAAGCGCTTGTCCGACCATTCGTCCTCGCGGCCGGCGAGCATCGCGGCGACGTCGAGGCGGGCCTGGCGGACGATGGTCAGTCGCAGCGACGGGATGACGTAGAGGCGCTGGTCGCCGGCACCCGCCGCGACGACCAGGTCGGCGGGCAGCCCGGCGGGGTCGATGATGTCGGTCGACCGGGTGACGGGATCGTCCGATGCGGTCGCCCGCGGGAGCCACCAGGTGAGGCCGTAGGCCGGATTGGCTTCGCTGCCCCGGAACAGCGCGGCAAAGGTGGTTTCGTCGACCAGCGGTTTGCCGCCCGACCGGCCGCCGAGGCGCACGAACTCGCCGATCTTTGCCCATTCGGTCGCCGCAAGCGCTAGCCCCTGCGGCATCAGCGGATGGCCGTCGGGCCCGTTCCTCCACCCGCCGACCCTGACGCCGAGCGGGGTCAGCAGCCGCCGTTCGAGATAGCGGCGCGGGTCGGGGGCCTGCCCCGCGGCGGCGAGCTTGCGGCGCATCACCTCGCCGAAGATCTGCAGGGGCGTCGGGCCATACTGGAATTTGGCGCCGGGCTTTGCGGTGAGCGCAATGTCGAGCGACGCCGCATAGCCCTGCGGACGGCCGACCGCCGAGGGCTGGCCGCTGGTCATCGCGAGCAGCTGGCGCAGCGTGATCGCAGCCTTTTCGGGGTCGCCGCGCCATTCGGTGATCGTCGCCGCCGCCGACTCGTCGAGCGTCAGCAGCCCGTCCTGCACCGCCGCCGCCGCCATCAGCCCGACGAGGCTCTTGGTCCCCGACCAGAGCTCGTGCGGCGTGGCCGTGTCCTCTGTCTCGCAGACCGCCTCGCCGTCGCGCAGGACGAGCAGCGCGAGCCCCCTGTTCGCGTTCGAATAGGCGATCGCCGCGGCGCAGCCGGGGATCGTCTCGCTCGCCGTGGCCGACGCGGGCAGGGGGATCGTCGCCGCAGCGGCGGCAAGCACAAGGAGGTGGCGTGCGATCATCTTCCGCTCCCGGGATTCGCTGACTTGTCTTCGCAAATATTATCGATAATAAACGTCGTTGCAATCGAAGATTGTCCCGCTCGTCACCCGGGCTAGGATGGGACGCCCGGATGGGGAGCAGGCAAGGCATATGGCGGCGATGACGAGCGACGAGGACAATGCGCCGACGCAGGACCGCGTGATCGCGCGGCTGCTGATCGACGATATCGTCGCGTGGCGGATCCCGCCGGGGTCGTGGCTGCGCGAACGCGAGATCGCCGCGCGCTTCGGGGTGAGCCATGCCCCGGTCCGCGAGGCGTTCCGCCATGTCGCGAGCCTCGGCCTGATCAAGGTCGTGCCCTGGCGCGGCGCCTTTGCGATCGACGTCGACGATCACGGGGCCGACGAGATCTACGAATTGTGGAAGGCGCTGTTCGGGGTCGTCTGCCGGCTCGCCTGCACCGCGATGAGCGATCGCGACGGGCGCGAACTGATGCACCGGCTCGTCGAATATAAGGATGTGACCGAACGGACGACCAATTCGGCCGAGCATCTCCGCGTTTCGAACCGCATCGGGCGCTTCATCGCCAAACGGTCGAACGCACCGCTGGCGCTCGAGCTGCTCGACCGGCTCGCGCTGCTCGCCCGCTGGCAGCATAATGTCTATACCGACGAATTCGTCGCCGCGCATGGCGAGGGCGAGGTCGGGCGCCGTTCGGCGGTGCTCTACGAACAGCTCTGCCGCCATATCGTGGCGCGCGAACCCGACGACGCCGACCGCGTCGCGCGCGATCTGATCGCGACCTCGCAGCAGAATTTCGCCGAGGCGCTGGCCGACTACAAGGCGCGGCGGGTCAGGCCGAAGCCCGGGCGCCGCCGCGCCAAGGCGACATGACGCGCGGCCCGACCGGCCGGCGCAGCCTGCTGAAGGCGGGGCTCGCGGCGCCGCTCGCGCTTCAGGCTGGCGCGGCGGTGCCCGCCGCCGCCCGGTCCGCGGACATGGCGATGTTCGAACCCGAACGCCTCCTTGCCGATGTCAAAGCCTATGCCGGTGCCGGGAACAAGCGCTCGGGCGGGCCCGGCGACCGCTGGACCGCCGACTGGACGGCGAAGCGCCTCGAGCGGGCCGGCTTCGCGGTCGAGCGCCAGCGTTTCGAGGCGCCCTGGTTCGACGCCAGCGCCTGCCATCTCCGGATCGGCGATCTCCGCGTCGAGCTGGTCGCGCAGCCGCTCGCCGTGCCGACCGCGCTGGGCGGACTGGCCGCGCCGCTCCGGCTTGCCGAGCTTCCGGGGCGTCTCGATGGCGCCATCGCGCTCGTTCGCCTGCCGCACCGGCGCTGGTCCAGCCTCCTCGACCGCACGGTGCGGGCCGCGCTGGCCGACGCGATCGAGCGGGGGGCGGCGGCCGTCATTCTCGTGACGATGGGCCCGACCGGCGAAGCGCTGCTGCTGAACGTTCCCGCCGATCGCCCGGCATCGGCGCGGCCGCTCGCGCTGCTCGCGCCGCGCCTTGCGGCGCCGGTCGTCGAGGCCGCCCGCCACGGCCGCGAGGCGCGCCTCATTCTGGCGGGCGAGGGCGGTACGCGCCCGGCGGAAAATGTGATCGGGCGGATTCTGCGTCCGGGGCAGCGATGGATCGTCGTGTCGACCCCGCGATCGGGGTGGACCGACTGCGCCGGCGAACGGGGGCCCGGGATTGCGATCTGGCTCGCGCTCGCCGGCTGGATGTCGCGCGCCTTTCGGCGGCACAGCCTGCTGTTCGTGTCCAACAGCGGGCACGAATATGAAAATCTCGGCGCGTCGCATCTCGTCGAGGCGTTCGGTCCTCCGCCGGCCGAGACCGATTTCTGGCTGCATCTCGGGGCCAATGCCGCGACGCGCGACTGGCACGAGATTCCAGGGCAATTGCTGCCGCTGCCGAGCGCCGATTCCAATCGTTTCCTCATGCTCTCACCCGATCTCGTCGCGCGCGCGCGGGAGATTTTCAGGGGGCAGCCGGGAATCGAAATGGCGTATCCCTCGGGCGAGGGAACGGCGGGCGAGCTCACCGAGATCGTCAGGGCCGGCTATCCGCGCCATGCCGGGATTTTCGGCGCGCATCGTCACCACCATGCCGCAACCGACGATTTTTCGACCGTCGCGGCCGAGCCGCTCGCCGCTACGGCGCGCGGCTTTCGTGACCTCCTTCTCCACGCGGTTCCTGCTCACCGCTGATCGCTGAAAGGCGTCTCCGGCGCTTTCCGGCTTGACTCGCGTCGCTTGATGCACAAAATTATCGATAATAATAGCACAATACATCTGGGAGGGATTCATGGAGCGCAAGGCGCATCTTCTGTTCTGCACGGTTGCGGTCTGGTCCGCGACGGCGGCTTCGGCCTTCGCGCAGGAGGCGGCGGCCGACGCACCTCGCTCCGAATCGTCGGCCGACACGGTCGTCGCCGACACCGGCGACACCGGCGACGACGGCGCGATCGTCGTCACCGCCCGGCGCCGCGAAGAGCGGCTCGCCGATATTCCGACCGCGGCGTCGGTGATCGACGGGGCGGCGCTCGCCGATCGCGGCGGCGCGACGGGCAGCGGCGAACTGCTCGCCGACCAGCCGAGCGTCCGCTTCAACAACCTCAGTTCCTCGATCACGTCCGAAATCTCGATCCGCGCGTCCTCGACCGCGCGTGCGACCAACGGCGATCCGAGCGTCGGCCTCTATCGGGGCGGCGCCTATATCGCGGGCGGCCCGGTCGGCGGGCGCAACTTCACCCGCCTCGACCTGCTCGACATCGGCCGCGTCGAGGTGCTGCGCGGTACGCAGGGCGCGCTCTATGGCCGGAACGCGGTCGGCGGGGCGATCAACATCATCTCGGCCGAACCCGAATTCGACCTCTCGGGCTGGGGCAGCGCGCGCTACGCGTTCGAAACCGACGCGCTGCAATTGCAGGGTGCGGTCAACGTCCCGCTCGGTGACGGGATCGCGATGCGGCTCAGCGGCGATCTGGTCGAACAGGACAAGGGCTTCTTCTACAACCCCGACAACGACGTCTATTTCGATCGGCAAAAGGGGCACGGCCTGCGCGGCCAGATCCGCGTGAAGCGCGGGCCGGTCGATGCGATCGTCATGGCCGAAACGCAGCGGCTGACCACGCCCGCGATCCATTACCAGATCTTCATTCCCGCCGGCACGCCGGGCTTCCCGGGCGGCTATGTCCAGGACCGCTTCAACTATCCGTGGAACACCGCGCCGCGCGCGTCGCAGGACATCGACGGGTTGCAGGCGATCGTGCGCGTCGACCTCGGCGGTGCCGACCTCAGCTCGACAACCTCGTACCGCAGGCGGCACAGCGAATATGATCTCGACAATGACGCGGTCAGTCCGGCCGAACTGGCGCGCGCGCGCGCCGCGGGCCAGGTCGGCGCTCTGACCCCGATCGATCCGAACAGCGCCTCCTATGTCGTCGACACCACCGACAATTTCTCGCAGGACATCCATGTCGCCGGCAGGTCTGACCGGCTGACCTGGCTCGTCGGCGCCGACATGCTCCTGCTCGACAGCGATTTTTCGGTCACGACGACGCGCACCCCGACCCCCGCCAATCCCTCGCCCGGCAACATCGCCCCCGCGCGGCTCCATTTCGAAAGCTATGCCGCGTACGGCTCGCTCGGTTTCGATATCAGCGACAGCCTCAACCTGACCGGCGAGTTGCGCTACACGCACGACAGCCGCAGCATCACCGCGCGCCTTTATGATCTGGGAACGGGGCTGCCGACCGGCGGACCGTCGCGGATCATCGACGACAGCATCACTGCCGACAATCTCTCCTACAATGCGACGCTGTCGTACAAGCTCGCTTCGGGCATCCTCGCCTATGCCAAGGTCGGCAGCAGCTATCGCGCCGGCGGCTTTAACACGCGCCTTTCCGATCCGCGCGCGCCGAACCCGGTCGAGGTGCTCTTCGGCAACGAGAACAGCACGTCGTACGAGCTTGGCATCAAGGGCAGCCCGATGCGCCGCGGCTATTTCGCGATCGCGGGCTATTATACCGATCTCGAGGATCTGATCGCGCAGGTCGACGACGGCTGCGCGCTGACCAACCCGACCTGCCCGGTCGCGGCGGTCAGCTACCTGACCAATGCCGGCGATGCGAAAAGCTGGGGGATCGAGGCCGAATATAGCCAGGGCTTCGATCTCGGACCCGGCAGTGGACGGCTCGCGTTCAGCGGATCGCGGCAGGGCGGCCAGGTCCGGAGCGGTCGCTACGACGGGCTCGACCTCGCGCAGGTTCCCGACTGGCTCGCGTCGGCCAATCTCAATCTTCGCTATCCGGTCGCGAACGAGGTGACGCTGACGAGCAATATTCTCGTGAGCGGGCAATGGGGCGGCAAACAGGAACTGACCGCGACCTCGGTCGACCTCGACGACTATGTTCTCGTCAATCTTCGCGTCGGGGTCGAGTTCGGCAAGGTCGGCATCAGCGTCTTCGCCAACAACCTGTTCGACAAGATTTATTATGTCGCACAGGCGCCGACGATCAATCGCTACAGCCAGCCGCGCGTGATCGGCGTCGAAGGACGCATGTCCTTCTGACCCGCCGGCCGCGCGGCGCGGCCCCTCCTTTTCGAAACGGTGCAACGAAGACGGGAGAGCAGAGATGGCTGAACGAAAGATATTGGCGTGGCTCGCGGCCGGTGTCGCGGTGGTCGGGGCAGGGGCGTTCGCCGCGCAAACGCGCATGGCGGGTCCGGACGGCGGCGACGCGCCTCCGATGGTACAGCTACCCCCGCTGGCGGTGCCTTCGTCCAGGACCGCGTCGCCGGCCGTGGTTCCGTCGGCCTTGACCGGCCTGACGACCACCGCCGGCGGCTATACCTATGACTGGACGGCACTTCAGGCCGCGATCGACGCCGACAGCGAGGTCGCCAACGGCTATTTCATCGTCGGCAACGCGACAGACCCCGACTATTTGTTCGCATATGAAAAGGGCAGTTTCGGGATCGACCGTGTCACCCCGCTTGCCTCGGCGTCCAAATGGTTCGCCGGAGTGCTGGCGATGCGGATGGTGCAGGCCGGCATCGTGACGCTCGACGATCCGATGCGGCCATCGCTGGCCTTCTGGACGACGAGCGGGACAAAGAAGGACGTCAAGCTCAAGCATGCGCTGTCGATGACCTCGGGGTTCAACGGAAGCCCGCTCGTCGGCGGCTGCCAGCTGACGCCGGCACTGGTCCTCTATAATTGCGCCAAGAATATTCACGACCTGCGCTACGACATCCTGCGTCCCGGCAATGCGCCCGGCGCGCAATACAGCTATGGGCCGCATGCGATGCAGGTTGCGGGCGCCTATCTGGAGGCGAAGGACAGCAGCATCCAGCCGGGAACATCGCCCGCTCGCGAGCGCACGTTCCACGAACTGTTCGCCCAGCATGTGACGACCCCGCTCGGAATGGCCAGCACGACCTGGTACGATCCCGCGGGCAGCGCGCCGACCAATCCATGGGTCGCGGGGGGCGCCTATTCGACGCCGCGCGACTATGCGAAACTGTTGCGCGCGCTGCTCGGCGGGGCCTTCGTCACCGACATGGCGGGCTTCACCCAGCAACGGACGGCGGGGCTGCCGCGCATCTTCGTTCCGTCGGGCGCGACGGGTTGGGAATATGCGCTGGGATCGTTCGTCGAATGCGACACGGTTGCGGCTTGCGCGACGTCAAAGGTCAATTCGTCGCCGGGGGCGTATGGCTGGGTCGGATGGATCGACCGCGACACCGGCTATTACGGTCTCATCGCAACCGAGATATCGAGCGGCGGCGACCGCAAGGGGGTCGAGCTCGAACAGGAGATGCAGGGGCTGATCGAAGCCGCCATTGCGAGCCGAACCCCGATACCCTGAAGGTAGCGGACCGAATGGGGACGTCGTCCCCGCTTCCCGCCGCATGAGGCCGCAGGCGGACGCGTCCGCCCGCGGTCCGTGCGGCGGCTTTTCCAGGCTGCGCCTGCGAACCGGGTCGGTACGGCCTCCCCGTGCATCGGCGGAGGGCGGCTTGCGCGCGCGAACAATGCTCCCCTCAAGGGGAAGAGATATCTGTCCAATTTTCTGAAAAGACGCCATATTCTGGCGATGATGGTGCGGTCGAGAAGACTCGAACTTCCACGGCCTTTCGGCCACAACGACCTCAACGTTGCGCGTCTACCAGTTCCGCCACGACCGCACATCATGATGGTCCGGACGGGCCGGCACCAGGTAGGAGCGGGCGCCTAGCAAAGCTTTCCGGGTGATGCAAGCGGGCTGTGGCGCATTTATTTTTCCCGACGCGAAGTCGCGGCCGCGCGCGCCGCGGCGCCTGTCACCGAAACGACTCCAAACCGTCACCGCACTGTCATCGCTCTGGCGTCAGACCGTCACCGAATCACCCTAGTGGCGGCGGCATCGGGGGTGTGGAGGGATTCCTCCTTCGCACCCGCCGGTGATTTTCAGCAGGGGCGCCGCTCGACCTTTTGGGGGCGCACAGCGGACAACGGAGAATTTCATGGCGGCTTTCGCGCGCGTTCGTTTGGTCATGCTCAGCGGCGTGGCCTGTTCCATTCTCGCGGCGTGCGGTGCCGATGGCGTCGCCTCGCCGGGCGAGGGCGTCATCGTGATTCCGACGCCGACCCCGACCCCGACCCCCACGCCGACCCCCACGCCGACCCCGACCGGCGTCACCCCCGCCGCCAACTGCCCGTCGATCACCGGCGCGGTCCAGCTCACTGATCTTGGCACGATCAGCGGCCCGCAGGGCACGTGGCGCAATTGTGGCTTCCCCGCGCGCTTCACGGCCTCGACCGCGATCCCCAAGGTCGCGGGTGTCATCTACTCGCTTCCCGGCCGCGTCGACGTCGGCACCGACCAGGGTGCGGCGAGCACCAACACCGACGTCACGCTGACGATCGATCCGGGCGTTACCATCTTCGGCGCGACGGGCGTCTCCTACCTCGTCGTCAACCGCGGTAACCGCATCGACGCGGTCGGCACCCCGACCCAGCCGATCGTCTTCACCGGTCGCGGCAACGTCGTCGCCACCCCCGACGACAATGCGTCGCAGATGTGGGGCGGGGTCGTCCTGCTCGGCCGCGCGCCGGTCACCGACTGCCTCGCGCCCGCCGCGACGCCGGGCACCGTGGCGTGCGAACGCGATACCGAGGGCACGTCGAACGCGCTCTACGGCGGCGCGCAGCCGGCCGACAATTCGGGCCGCATGTCCTACGTCCAGATCCGCTATTCGGGCTTTGTCCTCAGCGCCGACAAGGAACTGCAGGGGCTGACCCCGTCGGGCACCGGTTCGGGCACCACGATCGAGAATATCCACGTCCACAACAGCTCGGACGACGGCATCGAAGTGTTCGGCGGCCGCGTCAACATGCGCAACATCGCGATCACCGGCGCCGAGGATGACAGCCTCGACACCGACGTCGGCTACAAGGGCAACATCCAGTATCTGCTCGCGGTCCAGCGCGCCGGCGGCGGCGTCGGCGATTCGATCATCGAGGCCGATTCGAACGGCAACGAGGACGCGGTTCCGCGCCAGAATGTCGCGATCTCGAACTTCACCTTCGTCCAGCGCGCCAACGGCGCGGGCAATGCCGCGGCGGTGCTGATCCGCGGCGGCGCCGACTATCGCCTGATGAACGGCATCTTCGTCTCGCCGGGCGTGTCGTGCCTCCGCCTCAACTCGGCGACGACGGTGCAGACCACGGGCGCCGACGAGGCGGGGCCGCCGAAGTTCGACTCGGTCGTGATGCAGTGCGGCGGCACGGGGCCCTTCACCGGCTCGGGCGGCGTGACCAACGACGCGGTCGCGGCGATCTTCAACGCCGGCACCAACAACAGCTCGACCTTCACGCCGTCGCTGACGGGCGTCTATGTCAACGGTGCGAGCGAGACCGGCCGCGCGGTGTTCAACCCGACGAGCATCAGCAGCTTCTTCGCGGTCCCGACCTATATCGGCGCGGTCCGCGACGCGAGCGACACCCGCTTCCAGGGCTGGACCTGCAACAGCGCGACCGCGAGCTTCGGTTCGTCGAGCGGCGCCTGCAACGCGATCCCGGTCTGACGCGCCTTCGCGCCCGAACAGGAGCGGGGCGCGCCACGAGGGTGCGTCCCGCTCCGCTTATCATCGAATAACAGGGGTTTTTACGGCCATGACCAACAGGTCGCTTTTCGCCAGCATGCTGCTCCTCTCATCGGCGATGGTCTCGCCCGCCGCACTGGCACAGGACGCCGCGCCCGCGGGGGCGGCCGCCGAAACGCCGCCGGCCGCCGACGCGGCGACGCCGGCGGAGGACGAGGCCGACGTCTCGATCCCCGGCGGCGCGAACCAGGAGATCGTCGTCACCGGCCGCTACACCCCCAATGTCGTCCGCGCGACGCCCGAGGTCGTCTCGGTGCTGTCCTCGGCCGATATCGCGCGCACCGGCGAGGGCGACATCTCGGGCTCGCTCCAGCGCGTCACCGGCCTGTCGGTGGTCGGCGGCGGTTTCGTCTATGTCCGCGGGCTCGGCGACCGCTATTCGCTCGCGCTGCTCAACGGGTCGCCGCTGCCCAGCCCCGAACCGCTCAAGCGCGTCGTCCCGCTCGACATCTTTCCGTCGAACGTGATCGATTCGACGCTCGTCCAGAAAAGCTATTCGGCGAACTTCCCCGGCGAATTCGGCGGCGGGGTGATCAACCTCACCACCAAATCGACCCCGCGCGAGAATTTCCTGACCGTCTCGGGCGGCATCGGCTGGGACAGCGAGACGACGAACGAGCTCGGCTACACCTATTATGGCGGCGACGCCGACTGGACCGGTTTCGACGACGGCACGCGCGACGTGCCCGACCTGCTCAAATCGGCCTTCGCCAGCGGCAAGCCGATCATCGACGGCGCCGATTTCAGCCGCCAGGACCTGCAGGCGATGGCGATGCAGCTCGTCAACGCGCCGACCGCGCTGCTCCAGCAGAACAACCATATCCCGGTCAACTGGTCGGCGGGGCTCACCGGCGGGCTGACGATCCCGATGTCCGACGGCGAACTCGGCATCATCGCGACCGCCGGGATCAGCAACAAGTGGCGCACGCGCGACACGCTGCAACAGACCTCGGTCGAGGCCGACCTGTCGGGCGATCCGCAGACGAGCTACAACCGCGTCGTCACCGACAACCGCGTCGTCGTCAACGGCCTGCTCGGCTTCGGGCTCGAACTCGGCGAGCACAAGCTGCGCTGGACCAACCTTTATATCCGCGACACGCTCAAGCAGGCGCGGCTCGCGCTCGGCACCGACGCGAACCAGGTCGGCCGCGACATCATGAAGCAGGACACCGCCTGGTACGAACGCCAGCTGATCAACACCCAGTTCGTCGGCGAATTCCATTTCGACCGGTTCAAGCTCGACCTGCGCGGCGGCTACGCCAATTCGCAGCGCGAAGCGCCATACGAACGCAGCTTCACCTATGTCCGCACCAACCTGCCCACCGCGCAGGACCCGGTCGGCGACAAGTTCGTCAACGATCTTGGCGGCAACCGCGGCGACGCGACGATCGCCTTTTCGGACCTGAATGAGGATCTGTGGTCGGGCGGTGTCGACCTGTCGTACGAAATCGCGCCGCAAATCAGCGCGACGGTCGGCTACGCCTACAGCGACACGCACCGCGTGTCCGAACGCCGCGCCTTCCAGTTCCGCGCGTCGAACCTGCCGGTCGCGGTGCAGCAATTGCGCCCCGACTATCTGCTCTCCGACGCGACGATCCAGCTCTACGACATCACGCTGCTCGAAACCTCGGCGCAGGACGGGACGGCGGCCTTCGACGCCAAGCTCCGCACGCACGCGGGTTATGCTCAGCTCCAGGCCGAACTGACCCCGGGGGTCAACATCAACGCGGGCGTGCGTTACGAGGACGCCCGCCAGGCGGTGTCGCCGATCGACCTGTTCAATTCGGGCGCGTCGTCGATCGTCCCGACCAACCTTGCCAACGACTATTGGCTGCCCGCGGTGACGCTGACCTGGGAAGTCGCGCCCGACATGCAGCTGCGGCTCAGCGGGTCGAAGACGATCGCGCGCCCGCAGTTCCGCGAACTCGTGGCGCAGGTGTACCAGGACCCCGAATCGAACCGCCTGTTCCGCGGCAACCCGTCGCTGACCGACAGCGAATTGTGGAATGCCGAAGCGCGTTACGAATGGTATTTCGGACGCGACCAGCGCTTCACCGTCGCGGGCTTCTACAAATCGATCGACAAGCCGATCGAGGCCTATACCTCGATCTCGGATTCGTCGGTGAACACCAGCTATGCCAACGCGCCCAAGGCGAAGCTCTACGGCGCCGAGTTCGAGCTGCAGAAATATGTTCCGCTCGACACGCTGTCGGATGCGCCCTTCTGGCAGAGCCGCCGCCTCGTGCTGATCGGAAACTATACCTGGACCCGGTCCGACATTTCGGTCGGCGACGGCGACACGACGGTGATCAACGGCATCGTCCAGGATGCCGCGAACTTCTTCACCGACGGCACGCCGCTCACCGGCCAGTCGGACCATCTGGTCAACGTCCAGATCGGACTCGAGGATCAGGACAAATTGTCGCAGCAGACGCTGCTCCTGACCTATGCCAGCCCGCGCGTCACCAGCCGTGGTCCGTCGGGGCAGCCCGACCTGATGGAAAAGCCCGGAATCCAGCTCGACTTCGTCGCGCGCCAGGGGCTGACGCTGTTCAAGAAGGAAATCGAGCTCAAGTTCGAGGCGCGCAACCTGACCGGGCGCACCTACAAGGAAGTGCAGGAATCGGGCGACAACCGCATCTTCTTCAACCGTTACAAGCTCGGTCGCAGTTTTTCGCTGAGCGCGTCGCTGAAATTCTGATGAAAAATCCTCCCTGCCGCAAGGCGGCGGGGAGGGGGACCACGCCCGAAGGGCGTGGTGGAGGGGCGTCGACGCTGCGTCCATGCCCCTCCGTCGGCCCCGCGGGTTGCCGCTCCCCCCGTGGCCTGGGCACGCGAAGGCCCCATGCGGCGAGCCGCCGCACCCCGGACTCGCCCCTCTGACAAAAAACTGTAATCTTCCCGTCAACTGATTGTCACCGATCGCGCCTAGGCGATTCGCGAGACGCAATTTCAGTCGGGGGTTTGGGCAGATTTCATGGCGACGCTGATGTCCGGATCGGCCGTTCGGTTGCCGCGTGCGCTGCCGGCATGGCTGCGCCCGCGCCGCAAATCGCCGCGCGCGCTCGCGCCGCTCCTCCTTGCCGGACTGCTCGGCTTCCTTCTCGTCTGGCAGGCGGTGCGCCTCGTCTGGGCGCTGATCGTGCCGCTGTCGCCGCTCGGCGCGTGGCAACCGCAGGCGGCGGTGATCGCCTCGCCCGCCGAACGCCGCGCGCTCTTCGCCAGCTTCGACCCTTTTTTCCGTACCGGGGGACAGGGCGCCGCGAACGCCACCGTCACCGCGCTCGGCCTGACGCTCTACGGCATCAACCTCAACGAGGCGACCGGCGGCGGTTCGGCGATCATCGCTGGCGAGGACGGGGTGCAGTCGAGCTATGCCGTCGGCGACGAGATCGCGCCGGGGGTCAAGCTTGCCGGCGTCGCCTTCGACCATGTGCTGCTCGATCGCGGCGGTGCGCGCGAAAGCCTGTTCCTCGACCAGAGCGGCGAGGCCGCGGTCGCCGCGCCCGCGACCCCGTTGCCCGCGCCGACCCCCGAAGTGGGGGCTGCCCCGGCGACCGGCGGCGAACTTTCGCCCGCCGCGCTCAAGGCGGGCGTCGGCTTCGCGCCGCGTACCGAGGACGGGCGCGTTACCGGCGTCACCGTCCAGTCGCAGGGCGACGGGGCGGCCTTCCGCGCCGCGGGCCTGCGCCCCGGCGACGTGATCCGCGGCGTCAACGGCCGGCCGATCGGCTCGGCGGGCGACGCCGCCGCGCTCGCGGGTCAGCTGACTCCCGGCGCGCGCCTCTCGCTCGAGGTCGAACGCGGCGCCAGCGTCGTTCCCATCGCCATATTTGTCTCGAAGTAGAGTTTATGCGTCTCAAACTGTCCCTGATGCTTGCCGCCGCACTGGTTTCGGCCGCGCCCCTCCCGGCGTCCGCGCAATATACGCTTAACGTCCGCGACGCCGATATCCGCGCCTTCATCCAGGATGCGGCGCGGATCACCGGGCGCACCTTCGTCATCGACGGGCGCGTCAATGGCAAGGTGTCGGTGGTCACCGATCGGCCGCTGTCGCGCAGCGAATATTTCGAGATTTTCCTCGCCACGCTGCGCTCGAACGGCCTCGTCGCGGTCCCCGGCCCGAACGGCGCCTATCGCATCCAGCCGATCGACGGCGCGGCGGCGCAGCCCGGCCGCATCGGCGGCAGCGGCGCGGCGCAGAACCAGTTCGTGACCGAGATTATCCGCCTGCGCCACATCGACGCGGTCGCGGCGGTCGAAACGCTGCGCCCGCTGGTCAGTCCGCAGGGTTCGCTGACCGCGAACCGCAACGCCAACAGCCTTGTGGTCGCCGACTTCGCCGACAATATCCGCCGCATCCGCGCGCTCGCGGGCAGCATCGACCGCGACACGACCACCAGCCAGATCGTCACGCTCAAAAATGCCGGCGCGCGCGAAATCGCCGCCGCGCTCCAGGCGCTCGTGCCTGCGGCGGGCGAGGGCGCGCAGTCGCCCGTCGCGATCGTGCCGATCGACAGCAGCAACGCGATCGCGCTGCGCGGCGACCAGGCGCTCGTCGCGCGCTTCGTCGTGATGGCGAACGACCTCGACGCCAAGGCGGCGGGTGGCACCGAACTCCGCGTCTACTGGCTCCAGCACGCCAATGCCGAAACCCTGTTGCCGACGATCCAGCAACTCGTCGGCGGGGGCAGCGATCCCGCGCAAAAGGCCGGCTTGCCGCCGGCTTCCTCGTCATCGACCCCGTCGGGCGGCAGCACGTCGGCGGCCCCTGTCTCGGCTGCTGCGCCCGCCCCGGCCGCGGTCGGCGGCGCGGGCGGCAGCATCGCGACGCGCGGCCCCGCGATCGTCACCCGCTACGAGGGCGCGAACGCGATCATCGTCGCCGCCAACAGCGAAGTGCAGCGGATGCTCGGCGAACTGATCCGCCAGCTCGACAGCCGCCGCGAACAGGTTCTGGTCGAGGCGATCGTGGTCGAAATCGGCGACGATGCCGCGAAACAGCTGGGCGTCCAGTTCCTGCTCGGCGGCAAGAATATTCCCTTTGTCGCGACCAGCTACACCAATGCCCAGCCCAACATTCTGACGATCGGCGGCGCCATCGCCGCGAACCAGCTGTCGCAGCAGACGACGACGGTCAACGGCACCACCACGGTGACGCAGACGACAAGCTCGCTCGGCAACAGCCTCCAGGAAGCCGCCGCGGCGTCGCTCCTGTCGGCGACCGGCGGCTTCGCGGGCTTCGCCGGGGATATCGGCAAGAACACCGTGTTCGGCGCGATCATCAACGCGGTGCGCTCCGACACCACGTCGAACCTGCTCGCGACGCCGCATATCGTGACGCTCGACAATCAGGCGGCGAAATTCCTCGTCGGACAGGAAGTCCCGATCACGACGGGCGAGGCGCTCAGCGATAATTTCGACAATGCCTTCCGCACCGTCCAGCGCGAGGAGGTCGGCATCAAGCTCGAGGTCACGCCGCAGGTCAACGGCGCGGGCGAGGTCAAGCTGTTCCTCCGTCAGGAAGTGTCGAGCGTCGCGGGCCCCGTCTCGTCGCGCAACAGCGACCTCATCCTCAACAAGCGGGCCTTCGAAACCGTGCTGACCGTCGACGACGGCGAGATTCTCGCGATCGGCGGACTGCTCAACGACGATGAGCGGCGGACGCTCCAGCGCGTGCCGCTGCTCAGCGACATTCCCTTGCTCGGCGAACTGTTCAAATCGCGCAGCCGGACGCGTGCCAAGACCAATTTGATGGTCTTCATCCGGCCGACGATCCTGCGCAACCGCGAGGACAATGCCGCGCTGACCGCGCGCCGCTACGGCTATATCCGCGACACCCAGCTGCGCCGGAACCCCGACGATGAACCCGCGATCGACACGCTCGTCCGCGACTATATGGGCGCGACCCCGCCGTCGCCGCCGCAGCCCACCGACATCACCGTCGGGCCGGTCAACCTCCCCGCGCTGCGCAGCGAGGGCGGGACGATCTCGACCACCGACGTTCCCCCCTCGATTTCGGAGGCGCCCGCGCCCCCGCCCGGAGAGTTTCCGTGACCGATCCCGAACCGATCGCCGCTCCCCCGGCGCCGGTCGATATCCCCTACGGCTTTGCCCGCACCCACGGCGTGGTCATCGCGCCGGGGGAGGATGGTGTGTGGCGGGCGACGCTGCGCGGGGGCAGCGATCCCGCGGTGCTGATCGAGGTGAAGCGCTATCTCGCGGCGCCGCTCACCGTCACTACCGCCGATAGTGCCGATTTCGACCGGCTGCTCTCGGACCATTATGCCGTCGATGCGTCGGCCGCGGCGATGGCGGGATCGCTCGACGGCGGCGATCTGGATTTCAGCCTGCCCAGCGCCGAGGACCTCCTCGACAGCGCCGACGACGCACCCGCGATCCGGCTGATCAACGCGATCATCGCCGAAGCGGTGCGGCAGGGCGTCAGCGACATCCACATCGAACCTTATGAAAGCGGGCTAGTCGTCCGCATGCGCACCGACGGCGTGCTGCGCGAACATCTGCGCATGCCGCCGCACGTCGCCCCCGTTGTCGTCAGCCGCATCAAGGTGATGGCGCGCCTCGACATCGCCGAACGCCGCGTGCCGCAGGACGGGCGCATCGGCCTGACGCTCGCGGGCAAGGCGGTCGACGTCCGCGTCTCGACGCTGCCGAGCCGCGCCGGCGAACGCGTCGTGATGCGCATCCTCGACAAGGACAGCGCCGGGATCGACTTCGACATCCTCGGCCTGACCGGCGCCGCGGACCAGATCCTGCGCGAGGCGCTTGCCGAACCCAACGGGATCATCCTCGTCACCGGTCCGACCGGCTCGGGCAAGACGACGTCGCTCTACGCCGCGCTCAAGCAGTTGAACGACGGCCAGCGCAATATCCTCACCGTCGAGGATCCGGTCGAATATGCCGTCGACGGCATCGGCCAGACGCAGGTGAATGCCAAGGTTGGGCTCGATTTTGCCGCCGGTTTGCGCGCAATCCTGCGTCAGGACCCCGACGTCGTGATGGTCGGCGAAATCCGCGACCGCGAAACCGCCGACATCGCGGTGCAGGCGTCGCTCACCGGTCACCTCGTGCTGTCGACGGTGCACACCAACGATGCGGTGGGCGCGATCACCCGACTCAAGGATTTGAAAGTCGAGCCTTTTCTTCTGGCATCGACGCTGCGCGCGGTGATCGCGCAGCGCCTCGTCCGCAAGCTCTGCGACCAGTGTCGCGAGCCGGTCCAGGCCGACAACAGCATCGCCGCGATGCTCGGCCTCGACATCGGCACCGTCGTCTGGCGCGCCAAAGGCTGCAACGATTGCACCGGCACCGGCTTCAAGGGCCGCGTCGGAGTATTCGAGGCGATCAAGGTCGACGAGACCGTGCGTCGCTATATCTACAATGGCGGCGACGAGGCGATGATCGCAAAACACGCTTTCCTCAAATCGCCGACGCTCGCCTCGGCGGCGCGGACGATGGTGGCAAAGGGGCTGACCACCGCCGAGGAAGCGATCCGCATCGCGCGGCGCGAGGATGTCGATGCCTGATTATCGCTATGTGGCGATCGATCCGCAGGGCCGCGAGCGCAAGGGACGGCTGACTGCCGTCAACGACGATGCGGCGTGGGCCGACCTTGTCGCCCGCAGGTTCCACATCGTTGCGGTCGAGGCGGCGGGGGCGAAGCCTGCGGGCCGTTCGCTGCTCGCCTTTCGCCGGACTCGATTGAGCAGCAAGGACCTCGCGCTCTTCACCCGCCAGCTCGCGACACTTGCGGAGGTCGCGCCGCTCGAAGAAGCGCTGCGCACGCTGACGCGCCAGAGCGAGGCCGAAAGCGCGCGCGCGGTGATCGGCGACATCCATGCCGGCCTGCTCGAGGGGCGACGCCTCGGCGATGCAATGGCCCGCCAACCGCACAGTTTCCCGCCGCTCTACCGTGCGATGGTCGCCGCCGGCGAGACGACGGGCAGTCTGACAGTGATCCTCGCGCGGCTCGCCGACCTGCTTGAGCGCCAGGCCGAGGTGCGCGGCAAGCTGATCGCCGCGCTTGCCTATCCGATCGTGCTGGCAGTGGTCGCGATCGGCGTCGTCGCGGCGCTGATGATCTTTGTCGTGCCGCGCGTCGTCGAGCAGTTCACCGACACCGGGCAGCAATTGCCCTTTCTGACCCGCGCGGTGATCGCCGTCTCGAACTTCGCGGCGAACTGGTGGTGGCTGATCGCCTTGCTGCTCGCAGCGAGCATTTTCGGCTGGGTCGCGGCGATGCGCCGTCCAGTATTCAAGGCGCGCGTCGATGCGCGGCTGCTGCGCCTGCCCGTGCTCGGGCGGCTGCTACGCGATCTCTACGCCGCGCGTTTCGCGCGTACGCTGTCGACGATGGTGTCCAGCCGGTTGCCACTGGTCGAGGGGCTGCGCCTGACGGTGCCGACGATCCGCAACGCGGCGCTTGCCGGCGCCACCGCGGCGATCGTCGACCAGGTGCGCGCGGGGGGCAGCCTGTCGGCCGCCTTGCGCGATGCCGGAGTCTTTCCGCCGCTGCTGGTCTACATGACCGCGAGCGGCGAGAGCGCAGGGCGCCTCGAGCAGATGCTCGAACGCGCTGCCGACTATCTCGAGCGCGAGTTCGACCGTTTTACCGCCGCCTCGATGGCGCTTCTCGAACCTGTCATAATTGTCGTTATGGGGTCGTGCGTCGCCCTCATCATCCTTGCCATCCTGCTGCCGATCCTCCAGTTGCAGAACCTAGCCGGACTTTGAAAATGTCGCTGATGAAGCTTTTCTTTCGCCTGATGCTCGACCCCGCCCGCCCATCGGCCGCCACGCGCCGCAAGAAGGACGAGCGCGGTTTCACGCTGACCGAACTGATGGTCGTCATCTTCATCATCGGCCTGCTCGCGACGGTGGTCATGATCAACGTCCTCCCGAGTCAGGACAAGGCGATGGTAACCAAGGCAAAGGCCGACATCGCGACGCTCGAAACCGCGCTCGAACAGTATCGCCTCGACAATCTGGTCTACCCTGCATCGGGCGACGGGCTGAATGCACTCGTCACCGCGCCTCCCGCGCTGGCCCAGCCCGAACGCTATCGCCGTGGTGGCTATATCAAGACGCTGCCACAGGATCCGTGGGGGCGCCCCTATCACTACCAAGCGCCCGGTGCGAACGGGAAGGCGTTCGACGTGTGGTCAATGGGCGCCGACGGGGCTCCCGGCGGGACTGATGAAAATGCGGACATCCGCGCCGACAGCTGATCCCGTGCGGCCGAACGGCTTCACCCTCGTCGAACTGATGGTTGTGCTGGCGATTCTCGGACTCGCCGCGACTGCGGTCGTGCTCACCATCCCGGGCGAGGAGCGCAGCGTGCGCAGCGAGGCCGACCGGCTCGCCGCGCGCCTTGCCGCCGCGCGCGATGTTGCGGTGGTTGAGGGGCGGAGCGTGGCGGTGAATTTCGCGCCGTCGGGTTACGGGTTCGAGCGGCGGATCGCGGGGGAATGGCAACCGCTACCGGGCCGAGCCTTCGAACAGCGCAACTGGCCGTCTGGCGTGCACTTCGTCGCCGCAAACGGGCAGGGGGGGGCACGCGTCCTCTTCGATCGCGTGGGCACCAGCCCGACGCCGCAGGCGATTGTGCTGGCGGGCGGCGACGCGCGCGAGGCTGTGCGTGTCTCGGCGACCGGGGAGGTCAGCCGTGGCGAATGAACGATCCGAAACCGCAGAGTGCGGCTTCACCCTGCTCGAAATGCTTGTTGCCCTGAGCATCATCAGCATCGCCGCGCTGACGCTCGTGCGCCTCGATGCCTTTGCAGTCCGCAGCGCGGGCGACCTCGACGAGCGTACGATGGCAGGCATCGTCGCGCAGAACCGCGCGGTCGAATTGTGGACCGATCCGGCGCCGCCGACGATCGGCAGCAACGTCTCGTCGGTCGCCAACGCCGGGCGCAACTGGCAGATCGAGCAGCGTGTCGCGCCGACCGCCGACGACAGCCTGCTCCGTATCGATCTCACCGTGCGTCCCGAAAGCGGCCGCGGACAAGCCACCCTCACGATCATCCGGCCCAGCCGATGAAGGGGCGCGATCCATCCCAACCCCCGGTCGTCCCGCGCTTGCCGAAGGGTAGTTGTTTCATTCGGCCTCGCCGGAAGAGGGGCAATGCTTCGACAGGCTCGGCACAAACGGGAGTGGGGCAAGGCGACGGCGGTTTCACCCTCGTTGAAATGCTCGTCGCGCTCTCGCTCTTCGCGGCGATCGCTGCGATGGGGGTCGGGCTGCTGCGCAGCAGCATCGACACGCAGGATGCGGTGCAGGGCCGGCTCAAAGCGATGGGCAGTGTTAACCGACTGCGCGCGCTGATGGCGAATGATCTGGCGCAGGCGCTCCCGCGCGCGACGCGCGGACCGTCAGGAGAGACGGTTCCTGCCTTCGTCGGTTCCGAAAACGGCTTTGCGCTCGTTCACGGCGGTGCCGGGTCGCTCGAAACCGGGTCGCGACCCGACGTCGAGCGCGTCGCCTATGCCTTTTCCGGCGGCGAATGGCGCCGCGCGGTGCAGCCGATGCTCGACGGTGTCGCGCCCGGCGACGGCGATCGCCTGATCGGCGAAGTGACCGGCGTTGCGCTCCGCTATCGCGACGATCAGGGACAATGGGGCGGAAGCTGGATCTCTGATCCCGGTGATCGCCTGCCGCGCGCGGTCGAGGTGCGGCTGACGCGCCAGGGTCGCGCGCCACTGGTGATGATCTTCCTGACGGCGCCTGCGCCGCCACCGTCTACGGTTCCGGTCAAGGACGGTGCACCATGACCGGACGTCGGTCCGACGAAAGGGGGGCGGCGCTGCTCAGCGTCCTGCTGCTGGTGTCGGTGATGGCGGTGATCGCCGCAACCGCGCTCGACCGGCTGACGCTCGCGACGCGCATCGCGGGCAGCGTCGCGACGGTCGACCAAGGGCGCGCTTTTGCTTTCGCCGCCGAGGAAATTGCCTTGCGCCGCGTTGCCGACCTTGTCGGGCGCGACAAGGCAAAGCTCACTTTGGTCGGCGACTGGCTCGGCCGCGATTTCACTCTGCCGCTCCCGGGCGGGCACGGCACGGCGCGCCTGAGCGATGCCAATAACTGCTTCAATCTCAACAGCCTGGTTGCCGAAACCGCACCGGGACGATTCAGCCAGCGCCCCGGCGCGACCGGCCAGTTCGCCGAGCTGATGACCTTGCTCGGCGTCGGCGCCGACGAGGCAAGGATGATTGCGGGCGCCACCGCCGACTGGCTGGACAGCGACAGCATTGACGGCCCGCTGGGCGCGGAGGACGGCGTTTACCGTTCCCTGCCGGGCAGTTACCTGCCCGCCAACCGCACGATGGTCGATATCAGCGAACTGCGGGCGGTACGCGGCGTCACGCCCGGGATTTACGGCCGGCTGCGGCCTTGGCTCTGTACGCTACCCGTCGCCGAACCGGTGAAGCTCAACGTCAATACGCTGTCGCCCGCACAGGCACCGCTCGTGGCAATGCTTCTGCCGGGGCAATTGAGCGTCGCCGATGCGCGCGCGGCGCTGGTCGCGCGCCCTGTCGGCGGCTATGGCAGCAGCGTGCGATTCTGGCAGTCCGGGCCGCTGGCCCGCCTGACTCCGCCTGACGATGTCGCCGGGCAGGCGGGGGTGGCGAGCCGCTGGCTGGCGCTGACGACCGAAGTGACGATGGGGGATGGTTTCTTGACGGCGGATTCGCTCATCGATGCCTATGGTGGGGCACCCGCTGCCGGGGCCGCGCGTCCCGTCATCGTGCGCCGCGACTGGGGCGAAGCCGACTGATATGGCGCGGACCCTGCTTATCTGGCTGCCGACGCAGGCCGCGCTTTCGGGCGGTGAGGCTTTGCGGCCCGCATGGCTGCGCGTCGATGACGGTGTGATCGTCGATTCGGGACAGGATGACGGCTGGGTTGATGCATGGGAAAAGCCTGACGAAGAGGGCGACGATCGCTTGATTGCGCTAGCTCCGGCCGCGGACGCCCCGCTTCGCTGGCGCCACTATCCCGACGCCGCGCCTGCACAGGCGGCGGCGGTTGCGCGGATCGATACGCTGCGCGACAGCTTGGGCGACGCGGCGGCGTTGCACATTGTCGCCGGTCAGGCGGCGCAAATCGGGCAAGCGGTGCCCGTCGTGGTTACCACGCATTCGGCAATGACCGCATGGAACGACTGGTTGAAGGCACAGGGGTTGGTCGCTGAAGCGATTCTGCCAGCCGCTGCGACCGTGCCGCCGCCCGACGAGGATAGTCTGTGGTCGGTTGAGGTGGGGCGCGAACGGGTGCTGCGCAGCGTCGACCGTGCGTTCGCATCCGATCCCGAACTCGACCAGCTGGTCGCGGCGGGGCGGCCGATCGTGCCGCTCGATCCCGACCGAATGCGTGAGGCACTGTTGCTCTCGCTCTCGGCTCCGCCGCTCGATCTGCTCAGCGGTGCGTGGCAGCCCAAGCGGCGCTGGGCGATCGATCCGCTGCTCGTCAAATGGATCAAGCGTCTCGCCATAGCCTTGGTGGCGATCAGCCTTTTGATCCCTCTCGTTCACGCCATCCGTCTTTATGCCGACACCGATCGCGCGGACGCGGTAGCGGTCGCAACGGCGAAGAAGGCGGGAATCGGCGCGAGCGATGCCGCCGCCGCCGAGGCCGAACTCGATCGCCGTCTCGCCGCGGCGGGGGGCGGGCCGCTCGCTTTCTCGGTACCCGCCTCGGCGCTCTACGAAGCGATGCAGGGCGCGCCCGGCGTTGCGCTCAAGAGCCTGTCGCATCGCACGGATGGTACGCTGACCGCGATGCTTGTGGCGCCGCGCGTCGAGGATCTCAATGCGGTGCTGCTTGCGTTACAGGCGAGGGGTTACAAGGTTACTGCCCAAGCGGGTGCGGGCACCGACGGGCAGCAGACGGCGAATATCACGATAAGGGCGGTGCCATGATCGCGCGGATCGGCAATTGGTGGCAGGGGTTGTCGCGCCGCGAGCGCTGGCTTGTCGGCGCGGCGGGCGCGCTCGCGCTCGGCGTGCTCGGCTGGGCACTCGGGCGGCCGGCCATCGCCATGTTTGTCGATCTCGAAAGCCGCCATCGCGCCGCCGTCGAGCGCGAGGGGCGCGTCGTCGCCAAGGTGCAATTGCTCGGCCAGCGTCCGGCCGGCGCTGCGGCTGCAGCCGCCGATGCGACGCCTGTCGACCAGCTTCTCGCGCAATCCGCGGGCGATATCGGATTGACGCTCGACCGCAACGAGGCGCGCGGGCCGGGACAGGCGACGATCGCCATCGCCACCGCCAAGGCGCCGGTGCTCGCCGACTGGCTCGCCGGTCTGGAAGCGCAAGGCTTCGTCGTCGATCAGCTGACGATTACGCCGGGGAACGATGGCACGGTCGGCATGACCGCCGAATTGCGGCGGGGCGGGGCGTGATGCGTCGCCGTATAATCGTTGCTGCGATCTTGATCGCTCTCATCCTGGTCGTCGCGACCTTTCCGATGCGGCTCGCGCTCGCCATGGCCGGTGCCGAACGATCGGGGCTCACCGCGCGCGAGGTGACGGGATCGGTCTGGGCCGGCGAACTGGTCGAGGCCCGGCTCGGTGCGCTGCCGCTCGGCAATGTGCAGGCCAGCCTGTCGCCGCTGGCGTTGCTGGGCGGAAATGTCGAACTGGGTTTTGTGCGTTCCGACGCGCGGCTCGGCGAACTTGCGGGGCGCCTGCACGGCAGCGATCCGCGCGGTGTATCCGGTCTCGTCGGGGCCACCTCGCTGTCGGGCGGGCTCGGGGTCGTCCCCGTCGACAGCCTGCGGTTCGAGGGCGTCGAAGCCCGGTTCGATGATCGCGGGCGCTGCATCGCCGCGGGCGGGCGGATCCAGTTGGCGGTGGGCACGTCGATCGCCGGCCTCGACCTGGCGCGTGGCCTGTCGGGTCCGCTGCGCTGCGTCGACGGGCGGGCGCAGGCGGCCCTCACCAGCCAGTCGGGGATGGAACGGCTCAGCTTGAGTTTTGACGGCAGCGGCGCCTATCGCGCGCGCTTCGCGATCGCTGCCGATGACCCCGCTCTGGCGGCGGCGCTGACGGCGATCGGCTTTCGTGCCGGTGATGGCGGGTTCGTGCTGGTCGCCTCGGGCCGGTTCTGAACGATGATCGCGGCGCTCGACGCCTTGCCCCATGGCGCCGGCGTCGCGCTTGCCGCGCTGATAGGGCTGGTTCTCGGCAGTTTCATCGCAACGCTGGTGCTGCGCTGGCCGGCCGGGCGTTCGATACTGGGGCGCTCGCGCTGCGACGGCTGCGACCGCGTGTTGGGACCACTGGAGCTTGTCCCGCTTGCGTCGGCGCTGGCGTTGCGTGGCCGGTGCCGGGGGTGCGGTGCGCGGATCGATCCGTTCCACATGCAGGTCGAACTCGCGTCGGGGCTGATCGGGGCGCTGGCGCTGGCGATCATGCCGGGGATGGCGGGCTGGCTGTGGGCGCTGTTTGGCTGGCTGCTGCTGCCCCTCGCCTTGCTCGACGCGCGGTTCATGTGGTTGCCCGACCGCCTCAACGGTGTGCTGGCCGTCGCCGGCCTGCTTCTCGCCGGACCATTGCTGGGTACGAGCCTGTTCGATCGCTGGATCGGCGCGGTCGCGGGCGGTGTGCTGCTTGCTCTCGTCGCGCTCCTTTTCGAACGGGTGCGCGGGAAACGGGGCATGGGGGGCGGGGATCCCAAGCTCGCCGCGGCGACCGGCGCGTGGATCGGTTGGCAGGCGATGCCGCTGATGATCCTTCTCGCGAGTGCGGGCGGGATGCTGTGGGCGCTCTGCACGCAAGGAAAAGGGGACCGCCCGCTTTCACTGCGCGCGATCCCCTTCGGTGTTTTTCTGGCCGTTGCCGCCTGGGCGACGGTGGCCTTGTGGCCGCTGCTCAGCGCTGGATGACTACGGTCACCGCGCGGCGGTTCTTGGCATAGGCGTCCTCGGTCGAGCCGAGCTCGGCCGGACGTTCCTTGCCATAGCTGATTACCTGGATGCGCGACGGATCGATGCCGAGCGATGCGAGATAGTTTTTCGCGGCGTTGGCGCGGCGTTCGCCGAGCGCGATATTATAGTCGCGGGTGCCGCGTTCGTCCGCATGGCCCTCCAGCAGCACACGCACCGCGGGGTTGCGCTGCAGCCACTGGGCCTGGCTCGCCAGCGTCGCCTGGTCCTCTGCATCGACGTTGAACTGGTCGAAACCGAAGAAGATGCGGTCCGACGAGACGCTGTTGACGAAGTCCTGTTGCGAGCCGGGGATGATGCCTCCGGTCCCCGGTCCCGTATCGGTGCCTCCGGTGCCCTCGGGGACAGGCGGCAGCGTTTCGGGCGCCTTTTTCGAGCAGGCCCCCACGGCGAGCATCGCGATCGCGGCGACCATGGCGGTGGTTTTCTTTATCGTCATGTTTTCGTCCCTTTCGTGTTGTTCCGGATTGTCCTGTTCAGGCGCAGCTTAACCCATGTTGAACCCGGGGGTCCAACCCTGGTTTCCCTTTTTGGTTCCGTCAGCCGCGCAAGCCCTTGGTTTCCCGTCAGGGCCGGACCGGACCCCAGCTCGGGTCGGATCCATCCTGCGGGGTCGGCAGGCGCCGCATGTTCACGCCGGTCAGGTCAACCTGCCACAGGCTCGACTTGCCGTCACGGCCCGCCGACGTGCGGAAGAACTGGATGACGCGGCCGTTCGGCGACCATGTCGGCGCTTCGTCCTGCCAGCTGTTGGTCAGCAGCCGCTCGCCGCCGCCTGCCGGTGTCATGACACCGATGCGGATATTGCCGCCTCCAAGCCGGGTGAAGGCGATCAGATCACCGCGCGGCGACCATTCGGGGGTCGCGTAGCGCCCGCCGCCGAAACTGATCCGCTGCTGGTTCGACCCGTCGATGTTCATCGTATAGATTTGCTGGCTGCCCGACCGATCGCTTTCGAACACGATCTTCCTGCCGTCGGGCGAAAAGCTGCCGCCGACGTCGATGCCGGGGGTGCTGGTCAGCCGTACCGGCGTGCCGCCATTCGCCGACACGCGATAGATGTCGGTGTTTCCGCCGACCGCCATCGAGAAGAGGATCTGTGTTCCGTCGGGCGACCAGCGCGGGGCGAAGGTCGCGTTGCGGCTTTCGGTCACGAGCTTCTGCGTACCCGCGTCGACATCATAGACGAAAACGCGGACGCGGTCGTTCAGATAGCTGACGTAGACGATCTTCTTGTAGTCGGGCGAAAAGCGCGGGCTAAGCGCGAGCGCCTGGCCGTTGGTGATGAAGCGGTGGTTGCCACCATCCGAATCCATGATCGCGAGTCGCTTGATCCGGTTCCCCTTGGGACCACTCTCGGCGATGTAGGCGACGCGGCTGTCGAAGAAAGGCGATTCGCCCGACAGGCGCGAATAGATGGCGTCGGCGCACTTGTGCGCGGCGCGGCGCCAGTCGGAAGGCTGGATTTCGAAACCCTGCCGCACCAGCTCGCTGCCGAGATCGGTGTCATAGAGATAGCAGCCCACGACCAGCCCGCCGGTGCTGTTGGTGCGCACGAAGCCGTGGACGACATTTTCGGCGTTGCGTGCCTGCCAGTCGGCGAAGCGCGGTGCGGTGACTTCGGGCATGGAGATGGCGCGGACGCTGCCGGGGCCGAGCGGGGCGTAAAGGCCGCTGCGTTCGAGGTCGGCGGCGATGACCTCGGCGATCTGGCGCCCAAGGCTGTCGGTGCGCAGACCCGCGACGGTGGTGACCGCGGGGGTGGCAAGTGCGGGGACGGCGATGACGGTGCGGTCCTGCGACAGCGTTCCTTCGATCGTTTCGCGCGGCTCGGTCTGGGCGGTTGCCGGAGGCGCGACGCTTTCCTGTGCGAACGCGGGCGCAGTGGTCAGCATAAGGGCGAGCGTCAGGGTGATCGGGCGCAACATGGACTACCTCTTGATGAAATCGAGCGTGTAATTCTGCCAGAAGCTGTAATTTTCTTCGGGCAGGTCGAAGGGCGCGGCGAGTTCAACCGCGCGTTTTGCGCACTCCTGGTGGCGCTGGACCTGAAACTTGTTGCTGTCGTTCTCACCGGTGGTGGTGACGCCGGAGAAGCCCGCGAGAGCGCCCGACGGGGTCAGGCGGAATTTCACCACGGTCTTGAGCTGATCGACATCGACGCCACTGACGCGGCAGCTGTCCCAACGCGGACGGATGGCCGCCTTGATGCTGACATCGATCGATCGCCGCACCTCGGCCGCCGTCTTGCTCGCGGGCGCGCCCTTACTCGGCGCTTTGGTCTGTTCGCGGCCCAGTCCTTCGGTGATTCCGTCGAGACGGCCCGTCGGGCGGGCGCCCGCGTTTTTAGTCGGCGCCTTGGGGGCCGCTTTGGGCGGTGCCTTCTTCGCGGCCGGAGGCGCCTGCTTCGGCGGCGGCTGTTTGGGGCGTGCGACCTGCTTGGGGGTGGGCGCGGGGGGCGGACGCACCACGGGTTCAGGAAGCGGCGGGGCGGGGGTCGGCAGAGGCTCGGGCGCCGCTATGTCTACCGCATCCTCTTCGCCGAGCCGCGCGGCGGGCGGTGTATCGCTGATCACCGGTGCGCTGGATTCGGTTGCGGTTTCGGCGATCAGGTCCACCTCCATCGGCGGATTGTCGAATCGGCGATCGCCTGCGGTCCATTGCACCGAAAGCAGGCCGATGATCAGCACATGCGCGACCACCGCGATCGCAATGCCGCGTTGCTGATTGCCCCTGTCTGCCGGTGTTGCGGCCATGATCGTCAGCCTATTGACCGGTTTCTGAACCATCGGTGACCGCGGCTTCGGCGGTGGTCGGGGTTTCCCCCTGGGCACCCGTCGTCACCAGCGCAATCCGCGACAGTCCAGCGCGGTTGAGTTCGCCCATCACGCGCATCACGCGACCATAGTCGAGCCCCTTGTCGGCGCGCAGCATGATCTGTTGCGGGCGCTCTCCTTCCTTCTGCGCCGCGGCGATCGCGTCGAGCCGTGCGGGAAGCTCGCTCTCGGGAACGACCTCTTCGCCGATATAGATGGTGTCGTCGGCATTGATCGACAGCTGAACCGGTTCCTGCTCCTCGGTCTCGACAGGCTTCGCCCGGCTTTCGGGCAGGTCGATCGGTACCGCGGAAGCGAGCAAGGGTGCGGTGATCATGAAGATGATCAGCAGCACAAGCATGACGTCGACCAGCGGGGTGACGTTGATCTCCGACATCGGTGCGCGGTGTGCGCCGCGACCGCGCCGACGGCCGGCGCCGGTGGAAGGGCCCGACATCGCCATCAGGCGTCGACCTCGAGCTCGCGGCTGAAGGTCGCGTGGAGCCCGTCGGCGAAGCGGCCCAAGCGCGATTCGAGGCGGTTCAGCCGCTGCGAGAAGCTGTTGTAGGCGATGACGGCGGGGATCGCGGCGAACAGGCCGATCGCAGTGGCGAACAGCGCCTCGGCGATGCCCGGCGCGACGACGGCCAGGCTGCTGTTATTCTCGGCGGCGATTGCGGTGAAGCTGCGCATGATGCCCCAGACGGTGCCGAACAGCCCGACGAAGGGCGCGACCGAACCGATGGTCGCCAGCACGCCGATCTTTTCGGCGAGCTTGTCGACCTCGCCCGCCACTGCGCTGTGCATCGCGATGCCCAGCCGTTCGCGGGTGCCGTCGCGGTCGACGGCCTTACCCGCGGTCGACCGGCGCCATTCGGAAATGCCCGCGCCGAGGACCTTGGCGCTCGGCAGCTCCTCGCGGCCGTTTTCCTCGTAAAATTTGTCGATATTGCCCGCGCGCCAGAAATCGCGTTCGAAGCGCTCCGATGCCGCCATCATCTTGCCCACGCCGCGGCCGTGGGTGAAGATCACCGCCCAGACGTAGATCGAAGCAGCGAGCAGGCCGATCATCACGGCCTTCACGATGATGTCGGCCTGAAGGAACAGCGCGATCGGCGACAGCGTCGCCGCGTCGGCGGCCAGCTTGATATTGTCTAGCAAGGGGAGGTCTCTCCATTCATGACGGCGGTGAAGCGTTGGATCCAGTCCGCGGGCTGGCGACGGGGCCGTCCCTCGGGCGACAGGAAGGCCGCGGTGACGCGGCCCTCGGTAAGCGTGTCGGAGCTGAACGCATCCTGACCGCGAAGGATGCGCTGCGCGATGATCACGCTGGCGCCGCGCACCGCCTCGACCGTACTGACGACCAGCAGGTCGTCGTCGAGCCGGGCGGGGCTGCGATATCTGATGGCGAGGTCGGTGACCGCCCAGGCGCCTTCGCCCGCTTCCATCGCCGCGCGCTGGTCGATGCCGGCGAGGCGCAGCATGTCGGAGCGCGCGCGCTCCATATAGCGCAGATAATTGGCGTGATAGACGATGCCGCTGAGGTCGGTGTCCTCGAAATAGACGCGCGCGCGGAAGTGATGCGCGGCCCCGGCGAAAGCGCCGGGGACAAAAGGAGGAAGGGCGTCGTTCATTGTCCCGACCGATAGCGATGCAACGACTCGTCGCAAACCCCTGATCAACACTTCGTCGCGGTGGCGCGGCGATTGGTGGCAGAAAAGTGCGGAAGTTGGCGAAGGTGCCGCGCGGCGCCGATCACGCCTCGGGGGCGAAGAGGCTGTCCTGCGATCCCGCGGGTGGCGATAAACCCAAATGTTTCCATGCGCTTGCGTTTATCATTCGGCCGCGAGCAGTGCGCGCGATGAGCCCGATCTGGAGCAGATAGGGTTCGATCACATCCTCGATCGTGTCGCGGGGTTCCGAAAGCCCCGCTGCGAGCGTTTCGACCCCGACCGGTCCGCCGCGATAAATGTCGGCGATCATTAGGAGATAGCGCCGGTCCATCGCATCGAGCCCGAGCGCGTCGACTTCGAGCCGGTTGAGCGCTGCGTCGGCCGCCTTTGCATCGACGATCGCATGCCCGGCGACGGTCGCGAAGTCGCGCACGCGGCGCAGCAGCCGCCCGGCGATGCGCGGGGTGCCCCGCGCGCGGCGGGCGATTTCGAGCGCCCCGTCGGGGGCCAGCGGCAGCGCGAGCAGCCGCGCGGCGCGCGTGATCACCTGTTCGAGTTCGGCGTGGGTGTAGAAATTGAGCCGCACCGGAATGCCGAAGCGGTCGCGCAGCGGGGTGGTGAGCAGGCCCTGCCGCGTCGTCGCGCCGACGAGGGTGAATTTGGGCAGGTCGATGCGCACGCTGCGCGCCGAGGGGCCTTCGCCGATCATGATGTCGAGCGCGCGGTCCTCCATCGCGGGGTAGAGGATTTCCTCGACCGCGGGCGACAGGCGGTGGATTTCGTCGATGAACAGCACGTCGCCGTCATCGAGGTTGGTGAGCAGCGCGGCAAGGTCGCCCGCCTTGGCGATCACCGGGCCGCTGGTCGAGCGGAAGCCGACGCCGAGCTCGCGCGCGACGATCTGCGCCAGCGTCGTCTTGCCGAGCCCCGGCGGGCCGAAGAAGAGCACATGGTCGAGCGCATCGCCGCGCGCCTTCGCGGCCTCGACGAAGATGCGCAGATTCTCGCGCGCCGCCGCCTGTCCGACGAATTCGGCGAGCGACTTGGGCCGCAGCGCGGCGTCGGCATCCTCGGGGGTGCGGTGCGGGGTGGTGAGGGCCGGCTCAGTCATGGTGCTCTATTGCCTCGCCGGTGATCGAAACCCAAGGCTCCTTGCGTTCCTCCCAGACCGAATAGTCGGGGACGAAGCCGTGGCCGGGTTCGAAATTGCCGAGCGGGATCGCATAGGCGTCGTGATAGGGTCGCGCGCGATACCAGACGCCCGCGCCGCAGGTGGAGCAGAAGAAGAAGTCGGCGGTGTGGCCGCTGGCGCCGGCATATTGCCACATCCTCGCGTTCGCCTCGCCCTCGATGCGGAGCTGTTCGGCGGGGAAGCGCACCTGCGCCGCAAAAGCGCTGCCGCTGCGCGCCTTGCACTCGCGGCAGTGACACACCGACACGCGGATCGGCTCGCCGGTGCAGGCGATGCGGATCCGGCCGCAGCGGCAGGCGGCGTTGCGAACGCGGTCGGTCACTTGGCGGCCTTCTTGAGCGCCACACGCACCAGCGCGTCGAGACTGGCGCCCGCGCCCAGTTCCTCATTCGCCGCGGCGACGGCGGCGCTGGCTTCGCCGGGTTTGAAGCCGAGGCTGGTGAGGGCGGCGACGGCGTCACCGAGCGGGCCCGCGATGGCGGTGCCGGGGATGCTCGCTCCCCCCGCGATGCCGCCCAATGCCCCGGCCTTGTCCTTCAGCTCGTGCGTGATGCGCTGCGCGAGTTTGGGGCCGACGCCGTTTGCCCGCGCG
The DNA here is from genome assembly GCF_022701295.1 of Sphingopyxis sp. YF1. Lineage (NCBI taxonomy): Bacteria > Pseudomonadati > Pseudomonadota > Alphaproteobacteria > Sphingomonadales > Sphingopyxidaceae > Sphingopyxis > Sphingopyxis sp. YF1. The sequence continues at coordinate 2,616,567 of NZ_CP033204.1, read as the reverse complement.
ATCATCGCGCTGTCGCCGCTGGCGAGCGCGCGCTGGAGTTCGCCGACTTCGAGCGCCGAGAGGATCGCCAGCGCGACCTTGGTGCCGACGCCCTGGACGTGGGTGAGCAGGCGGAACCAGTCGCGTTCCTCGGCGCGCGCGAAGCCGAGCAGGCGCAGGAAATCCTCGCCGACGAGCATTTCGGTGTGGATGGTGACGTCGCTGCCGACGCGGCCGAGCGCGTCGAGGGTGCGCGCCGATGCCTCGACCAGATAGCCGACGCCGCCGACGTCGATCACCGCATGGCCTGCGCCGCTGCTGTCGAGCTTTCCGGTGAGTTTCGCGATCATGCGACCGGGTTAGCGCGGCAGGAATGAAAAGGGAACAAAATTGGTTCGCACGAAGACACAAAGACACAAAGGGGGTAGCGCGAGACGGAGCAGGTTGTTCCCCGGCGAAAGCCGGGGCCCAGATGCGGCGTTGATATGGGCCCCGGCTTTCGCAGGGGAGCAGTTCCTCTTCGCGCCTTTGTGCCTTCGTGTGAGGATTCTTCCTGAATCCTATCGCAACGGCCGGTGGTGGGCGTGGCAGATCGCGACGGCCAGCGCGTCCGCGGCATCGGCGCCCGCAACCTTCGCGCCGGGCAGGAGGATGCGCAGCATCGCCTGCACCTGTTCCTTCGCCGCGCCGCCGGTGCCGACGATCGCCTTCTTGACGACGCGCGGCGCATATTCGCCGACCGCGAGCCCGCCGCGGGCGCAGCCGAGCAGGACGACGCCGCGCGCGTGCGCGAGCTTGAGCGTCGATTGCGGATTGTCGTTGACGAAGACCTCCTCGACCGCGGCCGACACCGGCGCATGGTCGGCGATCACCGCGGCGAGCACGGTGTCGAGATAGGCGAGCCGGTCGGGCAGGGAGGCTTTGGCGTCGGTCTTGATCTGGCCGTTGGCGATATGGCTGATCCGGCTGCCTTCGACGCGGATCACGCCCCAGCCGGTGCAGCTCAACGAGGGATCGAGGCCGAGGATGATCATAATTTTGATCCTCCCTGTGCCGCAGGCATGGGGAGGTGGCAGCGCGAAGCGCTGACGGAGGGGCCATGACACATTGACCCCTCCACCACCGGCTTCGCCGGCGGTCCCCCTCCCCATCGCATTGCGACAGGGAGGATTTTCATCAACCCAGCTTTTCCATCACCGCGTCGGGGATTTCGTAATTGCCCCACACGGTCTGGACGTCGTCGTCGTCGTCGAGCGTGTCGATCAGCTTGAAGAGCGTCTGCGCGATGCTTTCGTCGGCGATTTCGCTCTTGAGCGTCGGCCGCCACGCGAGTTTGACGCCCTCCGCCTCGCCGAGCTTGGCTTCGAGCGCCTTCGCGACTTCGTGCAGGCTGTCGACGCTGGTCCAGATGTCGTGGCCGTCGTCGGACGATTCGACGTCGTCGGCGCCCGCGTCGAGCGCGGCCTCGAACACGGCGTCGGCGTCGCCGGCCCCGGCGCTATAGTTGATCAGGCCGAGGCGGTCGAAGCCGTGGCTGACGCTGCCCGAGGTGCCGAGGTTGCCGCCATTCTTGCTGAACGCGGTGCGGACGTTGGTCGCGGTGCGGTTGCGGTTGTCGGTCAGCGCTTCGACGATCAGCGACACGCCGCCCGGGCCATAGCCTTCGTACCGGATTTCCTCGTAATTGTCGCCGTCGTTGCCCGCCGCCTTGTCGATCGCGCGCTGGATATTGTCCTTGGGCATCGACTGCGCCTTGGCGGCGTTGACCGCGGCGCGCAGGCGGGCGTTGGCGTCGGGATCGGGCAGCCCCATCTTCGCCGCGACGGTGATTTCGCGGCTGAGCTTCGAGAAGAGGCTGCTGCGCTTTTTATCCTGCGCACCCTTGCGGTGCATGATGTTCTTGAATTTGCTATGGCCGGCCACAGCCTACCTCCATCCGATGGAAAATTGTGACGCCGCCCTAGCGCGGCGAAGGGCCGCGCACAACCGGAGCCGGTGCGGTAGAGCGCGGCGAAGGACCGGCGTCGTCAGAGGACGACCGCCGTCCCGCTGGCCGACACCATCAGCATCGAGCCGTTCTGGCCGAGCACTTCGTAATCGAGGTCGACGCCGATCACGGCGTTGCCGCCGAGCCGCGCGGCTTCGGCTTCCATCTCGGCGATCGCTTCCTTGCGGGCGCGGGCGAGGACATCCTCATATTTGCCCGAGCGGCCGCCGACGATGTCGGTGATGCTGGCGAACAGGTCGCGGAACAGGTTGGCGCCGACGATCACCTCGCCGGTGACGATGCCCAGATATTCGCGGACCGGACGGCCCTCGACGGCGTTGGTGGTGGTGCTGAACATAGGGAGATTCCCTCCTGCCGGGGTTTTGGATATGAAAGGTGATCGCTTGGCATGCGGTTGGTCGCAACAAATGGGGCGGGACGTGACGGAAATCAACGATGTACGCCCAAGCTTTATTCGCGTGCTGATACTCGATGTCGATGACGCGTTGCGACGCCAAAAGGCGGATGACAGTTCGACCAACCGAAGAGGCCTGATCCGCACGCTTATTGCAGCCGTCGAAGGGCAGGCATGGATTTATCGCAGGCACGTGGTCGAGGCTGCCGACGAAATCGGTGTCCTCGAAGAGGCCGAAAGAATCGCGCTTTCAGAATCGATGGTTACGGTCGATGACACCGGCCGCATATCGAAGCAGCCGCGATTCCTGTCCACGGCAGCCTCGATCCGGTTGACGAGCCGCATAGCGGCAAAATTCGCTCCCGACGCGACCCCCGATTTCGGTGGTGCGGGATGGGCCGACCTCAAAGGCACGATCGCCCTGAGAAACCGGATCACCCACCCCAAGCAAAATGAGGATCTCGAAATTTCCGAAGACGACATTCGTCGGGCGTTGCTGGCATTTCACTGGTTCAGTGAGGCGATCGTTTCCGTCATGGAAAAATCCAACGCTGCCTTCCGAAGCCATGTGGCCAGTGTGACGGCCATCCTGGAGCTTCTGAAGGCAGGCGATGGGGACATGCTCAAACTCTACTGGGAAACAAACCCATAATCCTCAAGCGAGGCCGAGGGCCGCCTTATATGTGTCCAGAATGGCTTCCATTTCCATCCGGTCGTGTTGGGACATCTTCCGCAGCTTGATCACCTGCCGCATGATTTTGGTGTCATAGCCCTGGGCCTTGGCTTCGTTATAGGTGTCGCGGATATCCTCGCCGACGCCCTTTTTTTCTTCTTCCATCCGCTCGATGCGCTCGATGAACAGGCGCAATTGCTGGTCGGCTGTGGTGGCTTCGCTCATTTGGGACTCCGCTGGATGGATGATGGCTGCGCGAGAATCGCGCCTGGCGCGTCCCTAGCGAGGTCGGGGATTCTTCGCCATGCTTTCTTCCATCCGCGCGAGCTGTTCGGGGGTCGCGGGGGTGTGGTGGAGCGCCTTCCACGCGGTGGTCGGCATGCCGTGGACGATCGCGCGGCCGGCCTCCTTGTCGAGCCCGCCGGCCTCGGCGATCCAGTCGCCGAGGCAGTTGCGGCAGAAACCCGCGAGCCCCATCAGGTCGATGTTCGCGGCGTCGCTGCGGTGGCGGAGGAGGCGGACGAGGCGGCGGAACGCCGCCGCGGCGGCGGCATCGTCGAGTGTGTCGAGCGCGTCGTTGGCGGGCGGGGCGTCTTCGCTGCAGGACATGGTCGGGCTCCATCGGTCGCGGGGAGGGCGTGAATAGCTATACGCAGCTTGCCTTGCCCATCGCAACGCGCCTAGGCAAGCCGCCGACATTCACCCCCATTTCGACCGGAGCTTTCGTGGTCCAGAGTTTTACCCCCCGCCAGCGCAAGGTCCGTATCCTCGCGACGCTGGGCCCCGCCAGCGCCAATCCCGCGATGATCGCCGAACTGCATCGCGCGGGCGCCGACGCCTTTCGCGTCAACATGAGCCATGGCGATCATGAAGGCCATGCGAAGGTGATCGCGGCGATCCGCGCGCTCGAGAAGGAAACCGGGCGGCCGACGACGATCCTCGTCGACCTGCAGGGGCCGAAGCTGCGTGTCGGGGCGTTCCGCGACGGGCCCGCCGAACTGGTCAAGGGCGCGGGCTTTGTTCTCGACGCCGACCCGGCGCCCGGCGATGCGACGCGCGTCCATCTGCCGCATCCCGAGCTGTTCGCGGCGCTCGAAGCCGGCACGCGGCTGCTGATCGACGACGGCAAGCTGGTGCTGCGCGTGCAGGCGGTTTCGCCCGGGCGGATCGAGACGGTGGTCGAGGTCGGCGGCAGGATTTCGGACCGCAAGGGGGTCAACGTTCCCGATGTCGTGGTGCCGCTTGCGGCGCTGACCGAAAAGGACCGCCGCGACCTGACCTTTGCGCTCGAACAGCATGTCGACTGGATCGCGCTGTCGTTCGTCCAGCGCCCCGAGGATGTCGCCGAGGCGCGGCGGTTGATCGGCGGCAAGGCGGCGCTGCTCGTCAAATTCGAGAAGCCCGCGGGGGTGCAGCGGCTCGAGGAGATCCTCGAGCTCGCCGACGCGGCGATGGTCGCGCGCGGCGACCTGGGGGTCGAATTGCCGCCCGAAGCGGTGCCGCCGCTCCAGAAGCGGATCGTCGCGACCGCGCGGCGGATGGGCAAGCCGGTGGTCGTCGCGACGCAGATGCTCGAATCGATGATCGTCTCGCCCTCGCCGACGCGCGCCGAAGTGTCCGACGTCGCGACCGCGGTCTATGACGGCGCCGACGCGATCATGCTGTCGGCCGAGACCGCGGCGGGCGCCTGGCCGGTCGAGGCGGTGACGATGATGGACAGCATCGCGCGATCGGTCGAAAGCGATCCCGACTATTACCGCCGGCTGCACTTCACCGAGACGGTGCCCGACGCGACGACCGCCGACGCGCTCGCCGAGGCGGCGGGGAGCATCATCGGGACGATCGCGGCCGACGCGATCATCTGTTTCACCGCGTCGGGATCGACCGCGCGCCGCGTCGCGCGCGAGCGGCCGGGCGCGCCGCTGCTGGTGCTGACGCCCAGGAAGGAGGCGGCGCGGCGCATGGGGCTGCTCTGGGGCGCGCATGCGGTGCCGACCAAGGACATCGGCAGTTTCGAGGAGATGATCGCCAAGGGCAAGCGCATGGCGCTGCGCCATGGGATCGGGCGCGCGGGTGCGAAGCTGGTGATGATGGCGGGGGTTCCGTTCGGCACGCCGGGGTCGACCAACGTGCTCCACGTCGCGACGCTGACCGGCGACGAGCTCAAGGGTTACGCCTGAGCGATTCAAATCGGCACAAAAGTTAGCGGTCGATTCAGGAAGTTGCGAACTTGATTCAGTTCGGGACGCGCAAAAATGGTAAATCTCCTTTGCACCATTGACGTGCGGCGGCATAGTCGGTGCAGATGGCGCGTCGGACCCGCATCGGGGGGATCCGCATCACAGTCCGGAGGTCAAATTCGCGTGTCCGCCCCGTTCCGTTTTCCGCGCTTTTTCGTCACCAGCCCCGCGCCATGCCCCTATCTGGCGGGCAAGACCGAGCGCAAGGTGTTCACCGAGCTCAACGGCCACAGCGCGGGCGAACTCAACGATGCGCTGGGACGCATCGGCTTTCGCCGCAGCCAGTCGGTCGCCTACCGCCCGAGCTGCGCCGACTGTTCGGCATGCGTGTCGGTGCGCGTCGCCGCGGCCGATTTTGCGCCGAGCAATTCGCAGAAGCGCAACCTGCGTCGCAACGGCGACCTGGTCGCCACCGCGTGCAAGCCCTGGGCGACAGAGGAGCAGTACGCGCTGCTGCGCGCCTATCTGGGCGCGCGCCATCCCGATGGCGGCATGGCCGACATGGACGAGCAGGATTTCGCCGACATGGTCGAGCAGACCCCGGTCGATAGCTATCTGATCGAATATCGCGAGCCGCCGGCGGCCGACGGCAGTCGCGGCCGGCTGATCGGCTGCTGCCTGACCGACCGGCAGGGCGACGGACTGTCGATGATCTACAGCTTCTTCGACGCAGCGCACCCGATGCGCGAGGGGTTGGGGACGTATATCATCCTCGACCATGTCGCGCGCGCATCGAGGGCCGGGCTGCCCTATGTCTATCTCGGCTACTGGATCGAGAATTCGGCGCGCATGGCGTACAAGGCGCGCTTCCGTCCGCTCGAACGACTGGGTCCCGACGGCTGGTCGCGCTTCGAGCCGATCGCGTCGGACGCGATCGCGGCCCAGTTCGAGCTGGCCTGAACGCGCCGTTGACGCGGGGCGATTTCCATATCATTGAACGGACAGGGGAATAAGAGGCGGGAAACGAAGGAGACCGCCTTGTTTCGAAACCGTACCGCCATCCGGATGCTGTTCCCGGCCGCCCTGTTCAGCCTGCTCGCCGCTTCGCCCTCGCTGGCAATGCAGCGGAGCGAAGGTGCGGGAACCCGCAACGGCTCGACGATCAACGGCGTCGACCAGATGCACGAGGTCGATTGTGAAGGACGCCCCGCCGAAGTGTCGGGGACGGGCAACCGCATCAGTTTCACCGGTGACTGTCCCGCGCTGACGGTCAACGGAGTCGACAACCGGATCGCCATCGTCCTGCGTCCCGGCGCGCCGCTCAGCGTCTCGGGCGTCGACAATGTCGTGACATGGCGCGTGAACGGAAAGGGCAAGCCGCGCATCGCGGTACAGGGCGTCGACAACCAGGTCCGGCCCGCACCCTGACGGGCGACAACCGCTCTGTTGCGAACGTATCGCAGCAAGGCGAATCTCTGCCTCGCTTGTTGACCTGCCCTCGCTTTCAAGGGCATAGCTTTCGTTCCAGGACATAAGTCCGGGTCGCATCCGTTTTGTGTTCGCCGGGGGGCTGGCGATAGGGGGACAGGGATGCCCGTGCGCAGGTTCGTCAACGTCATGGCCGGATTCGCTCGCGTCGCCCGCCGTGAGGGCGCGCGCGCATGAGCGAGCCGGCTCCCGATATCGTCCGGGTCGCGATCATCGGCTCGGGTCCCGCGGGGCTGAGCGCGGCGTCGCGCGCGGGACAGCTCGGCATGAGCCACGTCCTGCTCGAAAAGACCGACCATCTCTCCGACACCATCTTCAAATATCAGAAGGGCAAGCGTGTGCTCGCGACGCCCGATCGGCTCGACCTGCGTTCCGACTGCCGTTTCGCCGAGGGCGCGCGCGAATATATCCTCGCCAACTGGGACGAGGATGCGGCGAACAACAAGGTCAACGTCGTCAAGCATGCCGAGGTCACCGAAGTGACCGGGCAGCAGGGCGCGTTCGAGATCAAGACCGCCAGGGGCGACGTCTACAGGGCCGAAAATATCGTCCTCGCGATCGGCACGCAGGGCAATCCGAACCGGATGCGCTGCGGCGGCGCCGACCTGCCGCACATCATCTACACGGTCGACGACCCCGAGGATTTCAAGGACAAGCATATCACCGTCGTCGGATCGGGCGACGCGGGGATCGAAAACGCGCTCGGGGTCGCCGAGGAAGCGCTCGAAAACACCGTCACCATCCTCAATCGCTCAAAGGATTTCGCGCGCGCCAAGGCCAAGAATGTCTCCGACATGATGGAGGCGGGCGAGAATGGTTTCATGTCGATCCGCACCGAGACCCAGCCGAAGCTGGTCGAACCCGGCTGGCTGACGCTGGAGACCCCGACCGGCGACGAGCGGATCCAGTGCGACGTGATCGTCGCGCGACTGGGATCGGTCGCGCCGCGCGGCTTCGTCGAATCGATGGGGATCGAGTTTACCGGTCCCGACCGCGAAGCCTTTCCGAAACTGTCGCCGACGTTCGAATCGACGGTTCCCGGCATCTTCGTGATCGGCGCGCTCGCGGGTTATCCGCTGATCAAGCATTGCATGAATCAGGGTTATGACGTCGTCGAGTTCATCAACGGCAACACCGCCCTGACCCCCGCCGACGAGAAGGATCTGGCGGCGATCTTCGCCGACCTGCCGGAGAAAAAGACGGTCAGCGAGTGGCTGGAATATCTGCGGTCGCGGGTGCGCATCTTCGCCGACGTGTCGCCGCTCCAGATGCGCGAATTCATGCTCGATTCGAAGGTCGCCTTTTACCGCAAGGACGACGTCGTTTTCGAAAAGGGCGAACCGGGATCGTCGTTGTTCGCGATCGCCGACGGTCATGCGCTGGTCGAGGTCGGTCCCGATTTCACCGTGCCGATCGAGGAAGGGTCGATCTTTGGCGAGGTCGGGCTGATTTCGGGCCGCAAGCGCGGCGCGACGATCCGCGCGGGTGAGGACAGCATCTTCGTCGAGGTGTCGCGCACCGCGGCGCTCAAGCTGATGGCGGCGGTGCCGGGCGCCAAGCGCGTGATCAACCGCATTTCGCTCGAACGCCAGCTGCTCCAGATCTTCAAGGGTGGGCTGACCGTCGAGGATCTGGGCCCCGTCGTCGACACCGCCGAGGTCGAACGCGTACCCGCGGGCAAAGTCGTGCTAACCGAGGGCGAGCAGGGCGACGACGTCTATGTCATCCGGTCGGGGTCGATGGTGGTCGAGAAGGATATCGGCGGCAAGCCGATCTTCCTGCGATATCTGCCTGCGGGCAGTTTTTTCGGCGAAATGGGCGTGCTCAGCGGGGCGCCGCGCAACGCCACGGTGAAGGCGGCGGTCGGGGCCGAACTGATCAAGCTGACCGGCGACAGCTTCCGCAAGATGCTGGCCAAACGGCCGCAGGTCCGCGAGGCGACCGAGGCGGCGGTCGCCGAACGCGCGCAGATGAACAACTTCATCGAATCGCGCAAGGCCAGCTATTCGAGCGCGGTCGATCTTTATTCGGACACCGCCAGCTTCATCATGAAGGAAGGGTTGGGCGAGGCGACCGACGCGCTGCTGATCGACGAGAATCTGTGCGTCGGCTGCGACAATTGCGAAAAGGCGTGCGCCGACAGCCACGAGGGCCTGTCGCGGCTCGATCGCGAGGCGGGCAAGACCTTTGCGCACCTGCATGTCCCGACGAGCTGCCGCCACTGCGAGCATCCGCACTGCATGGCCGATTGCCCGCCGAACGTGATCCATCGCGGCCCCGACGGCGAAGTGTTCATGGAGCCGGGCTGCATCGGCTGCGGCAACTGCATGCGCAACTGCCCCTATGGCGTGATCCGCATGGAAGCGGCGCCGCCGCCCAAGCCGAGCCTGCTGCGCTGGCTGCTCACCGGCTTTGGTCCGGGGCCGGGCGAACCGTCGCCCAAATGGACCAAGAAGCAGCTGGGCGAAGAGAAACCCAAGAAGATCGCGGTCAAATGCGACATGTGCAAGGGTATCGCCGGCGGCCCGGCGTGCGTGCGTGCGTGCCCGACCGGCGCCGCGATCCGCGTGTCGCCCGAGGAGTTCCTGTCGATCGCGCGGCTCGAGGAGGACGCCGGCTGATGGCCAGTCTGTTTTCGCGAAAATTTTTGGGGCGTCGCAGCAAGGCGACCCAGGTCGAGCGCGTGCGCGAGCGGCGCCACGAGGGCTTTTTGCGTTACGCCGGTTTCCGTTGGGCGAAGATTTCGGGCGGGCTGTGCCTGCTGATCATCGTCTCTTACATGCTGGTCGACGTCACTCCGCGTCACAATGGCGGCAGCTGGTACGGCTATACGCTCGGCACGCTCGGCGCGGGGCTGATCCTGTGGCTCACCGCGCTGGGGTATCGCAAGCGCAAGATGACGCGCGATTACTGGTCGCTCAAGGCGTGGACCTCGGCGCATGTCTATCTGGGGCTCAGCCTGATCGTCGTCGGCACGTGGCACACGGGATTCCAGCTCGGCTGGAACGTCCATACGCTCGCCTGGACGTTGATGATGCTCGTCATCCTGTCGGGGATGTACGGCGTGGTGGTCTATGCGATGCTGCCCGCCGCGCTGTCGAACAACCGCGACGAGATGACGCAAATGCAGATGCTGGAGGCGATCCGTGCCTTCGACCGCCAGCTCCACGTTGCGGCGCAGCCGCTGACGCCGCAGGATACCGCGCCCGTGCTCGCCAGCCTCGACGAGGATCCGTTCGCCGGCGGGATCCGCGCGCGTCTGTCGGGGCGATACCCCAATGACGCGACGGCTGCCGCGCTGCGCGCGCTCGGCGCGTCGCGCAGCAGCGAGATCGAGGCGCGCGACAAGGTGATCGGGCTGTTGTCGCAGAAAGAGGCGGCGCTCGCGCGGCTGCGCCAGCACCTCCGCCTGCGCGCGCTGCTCGAAATCTGGCTCTATGTGCATGTGCCGCTGACCTTTGCGCTGATCGCGGCGCTGTCGGCGCACATCATCAGCGTCTTTTTCTATTGGTAAGGCGGGGGAGGGGACCCATGAGCTTCATCCTGCGCCGGATCTCGACGACGAAGACGGGCAAGCAGATCATCCGCGACCAGGCGCTGCCCGGCGATACGATCACGCTCGGCCGCGAGGGCGGCAATGTCATCCATATCGCCGACCTGGCGGTGAACCCGCACCACGCGACGATCAGCAGCACCGACGGGCGGCATGTCCGCATCGCCGCGCTGGAGGGGCTGGGGTTCGATATCAACGGGCGGCCGGAAACACTCGCCGATATCGACAGCGCGGCGGGGGCCGAGCTGCGTTTCGGCGGGCACCGGCTGACGATCGCGCGCGAGGCCGAGCAGATCATCCTGCTCGTCGAACGCATCGACGAACTGTCGCAGTCGTCGAAGGACGTTGACGAGGTCAAGGCCTTCTCGCTGGCGGGGGTGATGCCGGGCAAGCGCGTCGGCGCGTGGACCTTTGCGGTGCTGATGCTGCTCGCCTTTCTGGTCGGGCCGATCTGGGCGTGGCACAGCTATCGCAACGTCGACGAACGGCCGCAGGGGTTCCACGCCGACAGCAGCTGGAGTTCGGGGCCACTGTCGAGCGCGCACAAGAGCCTGAAGGACGATTGCCAGTCGTGCCACGTCGAGCCGTTCGTCGCGGTGACCGACACGGCGTGCGTCGGCTGCCACACCGGCGAGCACAAGGCGATGAGTGCGGCGCACGCCAATGCGCCCACCGCGATGCTGCTCGCCGCGCGCGCGCCGAAGGGTGGGTTCGACAAATTGCTCGCCAATGTCGGCGAGGCATTCAACCGCCCGCAGGGGCGCTGCGTCGAATGCCATACCGAGCATGAAGGCGCGGGGCCGATGGCGGCGACGCCGCAGAAATTCTGCGCCGACTGTCACGACGGTATGGCGGGGCGGCTGAAGGCTGCGGGGCATCCGACCGCGCTCGCCGATGCGTCCGATTTCGGTACCGGCCATCCGGAGTTCCGCCCGCTTGTCCGCGCCGCGCCGGGGGCGAAGCCGGCGCGCACGCCGATGACCAAGGGGCTGGTCGACTACAACGGCCTCAAATTCCCGCACGACCTGCACCTGCAGGCGACCGGCGGGGTCGCGCGCATGGCGGCGAGCTTCCGCGGGCGCTACGATTTCGGCAAGCAGCTCGAGTGCCAGAACTGTCACCGCGTCGAGGCCGACGGGGTGCGCGTGAAGCCGGTCGAGATGGAGCGCGACTGCGCGATGTGCCACAGTCTGGCGTTCGAGACCGTGGGCGGGGTGACGCGGACGCTGCGCCACGGCGAGCCCGGACAGGTGGTCGCCGACCTCACCGCCTATTATCGTTCGACCCCGCCGGCGCGCCCGCTGCAACTCGGCGGCATGCAGCGGCGGCGGCCGGGCGCCTATGCCGAAGGGCAGGTGTACAACATCTATTTCCGCGAGGTTGCGGTGCGCCCCGGCCGAGCGGAGGATGCGGTGCGCGCGGTCTTTTCGAAGGGCGGGGCCTGTTACGACTGTCACACCATCTTTGCTCCGGCATCGGGTAACAATTGGCGCGTGATGGCGGTCAACCAGACGCCGCGCTTCCTGGAGAAGGGCTGGTTCGACCATGACGCGCACCGCGAGACCGACTGCGCCGACTGCCACACCGCGGCCGAAGGGTCGAAGGCGTCCACCGACTTCCTCGTTCCCGGCCTCACCCAGTGCCGCGACTGCCATGTCGGCGAGGACGGCGCGCGGCTGGTGAAGGTCGAGACCGCGACCGAATCGCCGTGCGCGATGTGCCACGAATATCACAGCGACGACGGCAAGCCGTGGATGCCCCCGCAGCAGCGCAAGAAGAAAGTGATCGCAATCACAGACGCGCCGGGGCAAGGGCGGCAGACTGGGCGCAAGGTCACGGCTTCGACAGGGCGGGGGCTCTATGAGGTGACGTGGCGGGCCCCGGTGTTGCGCCAGGCGGAACGGGGCGGATGAACAAGGGGCGGTCGGACCAACCGGCCCAAGGCAGGGGACGCGCATGCTGATCGCCCAGATCACCGATATCCACATCGGGTTCGATCCGGACAATCCGGCCGAATATAACCGCAAGCGGCTCGACGAGGTGCTCGACGTGCTGATCGAGGGCCCGAACCGGCCCGACCTGCTGCTCGCCACCGGCGACATCACCGACCGCGGCGATCCCGACAGCTATCGCCGCCTCGCCACCGCTTTCTCGCGCTGCCCCTTTCCCGTATGGCCTAGCGTCGGCAATCATGACCTGCGCGCCAATTTCCACGCGCAGTTCCCGGGCTTCGCCGACGGCAACGGTTTCGTCCAGTACAGCGTCGACCTGCCCGAACTGCGGCTGGTGACGATCGACACGCTCAAGGAAGGGCGCCACGGCGGTGCCTTTTGCGAAGGTCGCGCGGCGTGGCTCGACGCAGAGCTGGCGAAGGTGCCCGACAAGCCGACCTATATCGTGATGCACCATCCGCCGGTCGAGAGCGGGATCGAGTGGATGAACACGCATCCCGACGAGCCGTGGGTCGCGATCTTCACCGACGTCGTGCGGCGGCACGGCCAGGTGCGCGGGCTGATCTGCGGGCATCTGCATCGCAGCGTCACCGTGGCGTGGGAGGGGCGGACGATCGCCATCTGCTCGTCGACCGCGCCGCAGGTGTCGCTCGACCTTCGCCCGATCGACGAGGATCATCCCGATGACCGCCCGATGATCGTCGCCGAGGACCCCGCCTATGCGCTCCACCGCTGGAACGGACGCGAACTGGTGAGCTTCTACGACCATGCCGGCGCACACACGATGCTCGCCAAATATGACGCGCGGCTGCAGCCGCTCGTGCGCGAACTGAAGGCTGAGCGGCCGGGTTAATAGCCGAGCAGCAGGTCGACCTGCGGCGCGACGGCTTCGCCGCGGTGCCAGCGGCCGAGATTTTCGAGGAAACGCTCGGCGGACCGGAGGAACATCTTGTCCTGCGCGCGGCCTGACAGGTGCATGGTGATATGCGCGTTGTCGAGGCTCCACAGCACATCGTCGACGGGCAGCGGCTCGGGGTTGGTGACGTCGAGGAAGGCGGCGCCGATCTGCTGGCTGTCGAGCGCGGCGACGAGCGCTGCCTGGTCGACGACGCTGCCGCGCGCGATGTTGACCAAAGTCGCCGTCGATTTCATCGCCGCGAGTTCGGCGGCGCCGATCATGCCGTCGGTCTCGGGCGTCGCGGGCACCGCGAGGATCACCCAGTCATAGTCGCCGAGCCGTTCGCGCCACTGGTCGGGACCGAGGGAATTGGGGCCCGGTGTCCGGCGCACGATGGTGACGTCGACGTTGAACGCCCGCAGCCGCTCCTCGACCAGCTTGCCGATCGCGCCGTAACCGAGCAGCAGCGCCTTCGACCCGTAAAGTTCGACCTTGCCCGGAGATTCGTGCAGCCACTCGCGGCGTTCCTGCGCGCGCACGACCTCGCGATAGCCCTTGGCGACGGTGAGCATGCCCATCACGACATATTCGGCGATGGTGATCGCGTTGATGCCGACGCCGTTGGTGACGACGGTGCCGCGCTGCGCGAGCAGGTCGAGCGGGATGCCGTCGACCCCGGCATAGATCGAATTGAGCCATTTCATCCGTGTCGCCGCGGTGATCGCGGCGGCCATGTCGCGCTTGTCGTACATGTCGAACCAGCCGATTTCGGCTTGCGGCGCGAGGCTCATCGCTTCTTCCTTTGACTGGAAGAAAAGCGGCTCGACCCAGTCGGGGAGGCGGTTCTCGACGAGCGGCCGGATCAGGCCCGAGAGGACGGTGACGGTTTTGGTCATAAATCTTCCTTTTTGTCCTCCCCATCGACCTGCGATGGGGAGGTGGCATCGCGAAGCGATGACGGAGGGGCCTTGGCGAACTCTACCAAGCGATTTTCGACAATGTCGACAATAGATTGGGCAACGGAAACCAGACTGTCCAGCGCGTCGCGAGCGGAAAGTCACAATGTGTTGATACGGCGAGCGTGCAGCCATTGGTGCGGACGGATCGGGCGAGTCTGTCAGGACGCATCGTCGTTACCCCTCCACCACTCGCTTCGCGAGGGGGGCCCTCCCATCGCAAGTCGATGGGGAGGATTGGAAACCTCCCGACCCTCTCCGCTGAGTTGCAATGGGGCGGTGGCAGTCCGCAGGGCCGAGGGAGGGCCGTCAGGCCTCCAGTCGCCAGTCCCAGCCGAGCGGGTCGCCGTCCATCACTTCAACCCCGGCGGCGATGAGTTCGTCGCGGAGCGCGTCGGAGGCAGCGAAATCCTTGGCCGCGCGGGCTTCCTTGCGGCGCACGAGCGTGGCTTCGATCGCCTCCGCGGTGATCGTTGCTGCCTTCGGGCGAAGGCGCAGGTCGGCGCGGTCGATCGTCAGCAGGTCGAGACCGAGCACCGCATCCATCGCGGCGATCGCCGCGCGTTTCTGTCCGGCGTCGAGCTTTTTCATTGCCGCCGCATCTTCGAGCAGGGTCAGTGCGACCGCGGTGTTGAGGTCGTCCGAAATCGCCGCATCGAATTTTGCGAGCAGGTCGGTCAGGCGGCGGTCGGCCACCGCGACCGGATCTGCCTCGCGCACCGATGCCGCCGCCATCACCAGCCGCTTCAGCCGCGTCAGCGCCGCACCAAGCCCCTCCCAGGAAAATTCCAGCTCGCTGCGGTAGTGCGCCTGAAGGCACATCAGCCGGTAGGCGAGGGGGTGATAGCCGCGATCGACCAGCAACTGAAGCCGCAGGAATTCGCCGGTGCTTTTCGACATCTTGCCGCCGCGGTCGATCAGGAAATTATTGTGCATCCACAGCCGCGCGCCTGAATGTTCGGCGCAATCGAGGCTGCCGCAGCCGCGATACGCCTGATTCTGCGCGATCTCGTTGGGGTGGTGGATTTCGCGGTGATCGATGCCGCCGGTGTGGATGTCGAACGGCATGCCGAGTTCGGCCTCGCCCATCACCGAGCATTCGAGATGCCAGCCCGGCGCGCCGCGACCCCACGGCGAATCCCATTCCATCTGCCGCGTCTCGCCCGCCGGGGTCTTGCGCCAGATCGCGAAATCGGCGGCGTGGCGCTTGCCCTCCACCTCTTCGATCCGGGCTTCGCCTTCGTCGGTCACCGCGCGCGCGAGCCGGCCGTAATCGGCAACGGTCGAGACGTCGAAATAGAGGCCGCTTTCAAGTTCGTAGCAATGCGCGTCGGCGATCCGCTTCGCAAATTCGATCATGCGCGGAACATAGTCGGTCGCGACGGTCCATTTCGCGGGGCTGCGAACATGGAGCCAATCGAGGTCGCGCTTGAACTCGGCGGTATAGAAGGCGGCGATGTCCCACGCGGTCTTGCCCTGCTGCGCGGCCGCTTTCTCCATCTTGTCGTCGCCGGCATCGGCGTCCGACGTCAGATGGCCGACGTCGGTGATGTTGATGATGTGGCGCAGCGCATAGCCCTTGAACGAGAGGGCGCGGCCGAGGGTGTCGGCGAAGACATAGGCGCGCATATTGCCGATATGCTGGTAGTTATAGACCGTCGGACCGCAGCTGTAGACACGCGCCTCGCCGGAGTGGACGGGCTCGAAGATTTTGAGACTGCGCGTCAGGCTGTTGAACAGCTGGAGCGGCGGGGCAGGGGTGTCGGTCATCCCCGGCCCATGCCCCGCACCGGGGTTTGCCGTCAACCGGATTGCACGCACGGGATATGCGGAGGGGAGACGGTGCCGCGCTATGGCCCTTCCGTCAGCGCTACGCGCTGTCACGTCCCCGTCGCTGCGCGGCAAGGCTGAATGGCAGTAAGCGACCGGAAGCGGCCATTCTTCTCCCCTCCCGCTTGCGGGAGGGGTCGGGGGTGGGCCGCGGCGTCGCGATGGCCCACCCCGCTGCGGCTAGCCAGCAAGCTGGCAAGCCTCGCTGCCCCTCCCGCACGCGGGAGGGGAAACCGGTTCGTCGCTCAATCCGCAGCTCCCCACCCCAAAGCGGGCCTCTGCTTTCAGGGGTGGCGAAGCATTCCCGGACCGACGCCGGCCTATTCGCTCGGCGGCGACCACAGGTCGTCGTTGCCCGCGCCGGTCACCGGATCGTCGACGAGCGGCTCGCCGGTGAGCGGATCGAGGTCGCGCATCGTGATCAGCGGGGTCGGAAGGCCCTGACCCTCGCCGTTCTTGCCCGCGCTTTCCTTGTCCTCTTCCTCGATCAGGTCCTGCACCGGGAAGCTCGTTTCGAACTCCTGGAAGGCGCAGGCGCCCGAGCTGACGATCAGGCAGCCGTTCATCGTCGAGCGCGGGTCGAAACTGCCCCCGGTCGAGGGCGCGCTGCCCACCGCGGTGCCGTTGATCGAAAGCTGCGCGATGGCGTCGAGCCCGGTGACGGGCCCCGAGGCGCCGAGATGGACGCCGTTGACGACGATCCGCGTGTCGGTCCCCGCGGTGGTCACATTCAGCCCCTGCGCCCCGAAGGTCAGCCCGCGGCGTTCGGCGAAACGCGTGCCCGCGCCGCTGTTCTGGACGTAGAAGCCGCCCTCGACGCCGACATCGATGCCGCCCGCGTAGAGCGCGCCATCGTCGCTGGTGATGCCGTCATTCTGCGCCAGCCGGTCGTCGATCGCGTCGGTATCCGCGGCCGCCGCGACGTCGGCGATCACGCTTGCGGTCGCGACGATGACGTCCGCCGACACGAGGGTCAGCAGGCCGGCGGGGGTGGTTGTCCCGCTGCTGCTGGCGCCGGTCAGCCTGATCGAACCTTCGCCGAGGATCACCTCGAGCGCGTCGCGTGCGCGGATCGTGAGGCCGTTGGTGTCGCTCATGCCCGTGAACAGCACGTCGCCGACCACCCGCGCCTTGCCCGGGGTTTCGATCGTCAGCGTTCCGCTGGTGCCGAGGTTGCTGCCCGATCCGCCCGCGGTCATCGTGAAATCGTCGATGATCACATCGGGCTGGCTGCTGCTGCCGACCGAGCCGATCGGGAGCCCGCCGGGCGCGGCGGCCACGAAACCGCCGTTGTTGTTGTCGACCTGCGGCGCGAAAATGCCGATGTCGGTGCCGTAGAGGCGCGTCATTTCGGCGGCGTCGAGATGGTAGCCGCTGCGCGTGCCGGTTCCGCCGACGAAGGTCTGGGCGCGGCCGTTGGTGTTGCGCAGATCGAGCGTCCGGGTGGTGCCCGTGGTGCCGACCCGCCCGTTCGACGCGATCGCGATATCACCTGAGCCGAGCGATATGTCGCGCGCCGTGACCACGCCGTTGACGGCGAGCGTCCCGCCGGCTTCGCCGAGCAGGCCGTTGGTCGCGGTCACATCGCCGAGGGTGAGTGCGTCGTCGGCGCCGAGCTGGGCATCGGCGGCGGCGAGCTGGGTCACGGCGAGGTCGCCGTTGGTCGAGCGCAGCGTCGCGCGGCCCGCGACGTTGGCCGCGGTCACCGACAGGTCGCCCGTGCTGGTGACCGAAGCGTCGCCAACAGCGGCATCGAGCGCGCTGAACACGAGGTTGCCGCTGCCACCGGCGATCGTGATGCTGTCGCCGCGCGCTGCGACGGGCCCCGCCGAGGACAGGCCGTCGACCAAGATGGCGCCGCCGTCGCTGGTCAGGCTGGTCGCGCCGCCGCCTGCAACGAAGCCGGCGGTGAGGCCGTCGGCGCCGTCGAGCGCAAGCGTGCCGCCCGCGCCGGTTGCCGCGCGGCGCACCGCGAGCGTTGTTCCGGCGGTCAGCGACAGGTCGCGCCCCGCGCGCACCGCACCGGCGTCGATGTCGCCCGATGCGGTGACGGCGAGGTCGCGGCCCGCGACGATTGCATCCACCGGATCGCCATTGGGTTCGCCGAGGGTCGCCGTCGTGATCGCGGCGGCGCCGATCGTCGCGTCGCGGCCGGCGCGCACCGGGGCGGTGACGGCGACGGTGCCGCTCGACCCGACGATGATGTCGTCGAAGGCGTCGAGCCCGTCGAGGGTCGCGTTGCCGCTCTGGGTGCGGATGCTGCTGTCGCCGCCGGTCTGGCCGAGCCCGAGCGTCGTCGCGCCGCTGACCGCCAGCGTCGTCGCCGCATCAAGGACAATGTCGTCGCCTGCCGACAATCCGGTCGCCGTGATCGATCCGCCGCTTGAGCGCAGGTCGATGTCGGCGCCGTCGAGCGACGAGACGCCCTCGCCCTGCCCGATGGTGAAGC
Organism: Sphingopyxis sp. YF1; assembly: GCF_022701295.1. Classification (NCBI taxonomy): domain Bacteria; kingdom Pseudomonadati; phylum Pseudomonadota; class Alphaproteobacteria; order Sphingomonadales; family Sphingopyxidaceae; genus Sphingopyxis; species Sphingopyxis sp. YF1. The sequence goes on along the minus strand of NZ_CP033204.1, from coordinate 2,598,207 downwards.
CGCTCGCGCCGTAGACGAGGGCAAAGCCGTCGAGGCCTTCGCCGGTCGCGCTGACGCCGGTCGCGGTGATCGCGCCGGCGGCACGGACGTCGAGGTCGTCACCGACGGTGATTTCCGAAAGGTCGGCGGTGGTCGCGGCCAGGACGAGCATATCCTCGCCCGCGCTGGCGTTGGTCAGCGTCGCCGCGCCGCCCGCATTGACCCCCAGCGTGCCCGCGGCGCTGCTGTCGGTCAGCGTCACGTCGCCGCTCGCATCGACGAAGACATGACCCGCGGTTTCGACGTCGCCATTGCTCAGGTCGACGAAGCCACCGGCGGCGTTGGCCGACGCGGCGATATCGCCCCCGGCGCTGAGTGCGATGTCGCCGCCCGCAGCGTAGCTGCCGGTGATGTCGCCAGCGGCGGAAACACCGATGTTGCCCGCAGTATCGGCGCTGGCGATGCTCACCGGTCCGCCCGTCGCGGTCGCGGTCAGCGAGCCGCCCGCCTGGACATTCCGGAGCGCGATGCTCGTCGCATCGAACACCACATCATCGGCCGAGAAAATATCGCCGGTGACGGTGAGCGCCCCGGCGACCGTGCCGCGGACGTTGCTGCCGATTTCCTCGCCCTGCGGGTTGCTGCCGTCGGCGCGCATCGAGGCGATGGTGACATTGCCGCCTGCGCCGAGCACGATATCGTCGCCCGCGACGAGCGCATTGAACTGCCCGCCGCCCGCGGCGTCGAGGATCACGTCGGTGCCCGCGTCGATCGTCCCGGTCGAATTGATCGCGCCGCTGGTCGCGGTGAGCGCGACATAGGTGTTCGACGAGACATCGTCGACCGAGATCGAACCGCCGGTCATCTCGACGAAATTGCCGCCGCGCGTTTCGCCAGACACGCCGATCGCGCCGGTCGCCTGAACCTCGACCGAGGCCAGCGTGGTGACGTCGCCGTCGGCGGTCACGTCGCCGCCCGTCGCGCGCAGGACGATCTGGCCGCTGTTGCCGTCGGCGTTCATGAGGGCGACGTTGCTGCCTTCGATGAACATGCCGCCGCTGGCGATGTCGCCGGTGACATTGACTGCGCCGCCGGCGTCGATGAAGCTGTAGTCGGCGGTGATCGCGCCGGTGTCGACGGTGCCGCCGGCGGTCAGCCGCGTCTGGCCGACCGTGCTGGTCGCACCGGTGATGGCGATGCTGCCCGGCGTGTCGACATAGGCGCCAGAATTGTCGGATTCATTGTCGAGACCGCCCGCTGTAGTGAGCAGCGAGGCGGCGGTCACGTTGCCGTTCGCCGCGATGCGGATGTCGTCACCCGCGGCGAGGTCGGCGAAATTGCCGTCGGCTGCCGAGGTGATGGTGAGGTCGTGCCCCGCCGACAGTGCGCCGGTCGCGGTGATGCCGCCGCTGGTCGAGGTCAGCAGGATGTCGGTGCCCGCCGTCACCGATTCGAGATCGAGCGCGCTGCCGGTGATCGTGGTGACCAGTCCCGAACGGAGGGTGCCGGTCGAGCGCACGACGTCGCTGGCGGTTGCGGTCAGATTGTCGAAGGCGTTGGCGTCGGCCGCGTCGATCGTGCCCGCCGAAGCGGTCAGCGCGATGCTCGAGAGGTCCGCCGGACTCGTCTGGATCTGCCACATGTCGGGTCCGCCCGACGAGAAGGGGCCGAAGATCAGGCTGCGCCCGTCGGGACCGGCGCCGGTGGTCGAGACCGTGTCGACGATCACGCAGCAGGTACCGGCGACGATCATGTCGTCGCCCGCGACCGAATTGGTCACCGTCGCCGTGTTGCCAGCGAGGACATAGAGATCCTCGCCCGCGGTGGTTCCCGCGACGGTCGCGTTGGTGCCCGCGCGGACGCCAACCATCGTCGCGGCGCCGCTGCCCGTGAGCAGGTTGGCGGTGCCGCCGGCGTTGACGAACACATAGCCCTCCGACACGCCGTTCGGCCCGACATAGCCGCCGCTGGTCGCCGCCTGCGCCGTGACATTGCCGTCCGCGGTCAGGGTGATGTTGCCCTGCGCGGCGAAGGCGCCGCCGATATCGCCGGTCGCGTTGACGGTGATGTCGCCGTCGGTCGTCGCCGAGAGGCTGGCGTTGCCGCCGGTCGCGCCGGCGAACAGCGACGCCGAGGTGACGACGCCGTCGTTGATGCGGATGCTGTTGCCGACCAGCGTGACGTTGCCGCCGGCATCGATGCCGTTGCCAAGGATACCCTCGGCCCCCGGCGCGGTCCCGGTCGCGTTGAGGCCGACGGTGGTGCCAGCCGTGATGGTGTCGAAGACGATCGACTGGCCGTTCACCGATACAAAACCGCCCGCCGACGAATTGCCGAGGTCGACCGCGCCGACCGCGGTGATGTCGATGTCGCCGCCGGTGATGATCGAATTGGGTCCGGTCGCGAAACTGCCCGCGTCGGCGACGAAATCATTGTCGGCTTCGGCGTGGTCGACGCCGGCCGCGCCGACGGTGCCGATGACGATGTTGCTGCCATCGAGTTCGGAATCGAGCCCGGTGCCGTCGGTGATCAGCCGGCCGGCGACGATGGTGCCGCCCTGCAGGTTGATGTCGTCGCCGGCGATGGCGTTGGCGATCGCGGTTTCGTCGCGGGCGCTGGCGACGAGGTCGTCGCCCGAACGGGTGGTGCCATAGACGTTGATGCGCCCGCCGTCGGCACGCAGCAGCGTCGAACCGCCGGCGTCGAGCGAATCGACGTCGATCGCGCTGTTGAGGCCCGTTACGGTCATCGTCAGGCTGGTGCCCGCGCTGACCAGGCTGCCCGGCGCGCTGCGGATGCTGTTCGCCGCGGTGAAGGACGCGCTGCCGCCGGTCTGGATCGTCGGCGCGGTACCGGCGCGGAAATCGTGACGGATATCGACCTGGTCGTCGGCGGTGACGTCGAGCGTTCCGCCGACGTTGAACTGGCCGGTGCCCTGGGCATAGACGCCCACCGAGCTGCCCGTCGTCAGCGATACGGCGCCGTCGGTCTGGATCAGGCCGCCGTCGTTGATGCCAAGGAAGATGCCCGCGGGTGCGAGGTCGGTGTCGTTGTTGGTGAGCACCGCAAAACCCGCCGCCGTGACGGTCAGGCTGGGCATGGTGATGCTGCCGTCGGCGATCAGTTCGACGCGGCCGGCGGTGTCGCCGCTGGCGTCGATGACGGTGTCGCCGAGGTTGATCCGGCCGCGGTTCGATGCCGAATTGCGCGATTCGAGGACGACGGTGCCGCCCTGGGTGCCGAAGCTGCCGCCGCCCGCGCCGATGCCGCCGCTGCCGTCGCCGCCGTTGCCGCCATTGCCCGACGTGCCGTTCGCCACGATCGCGACGCTATTGCCGCCCGAGGTGATGGTGCCGCCGTTGGCGGTCAGCCGCACGGTGCCGCCGTTGCCGCTGCCGCCGATGCCGCCGTCGCCGCCGATGCGCCCCTGGACGATGTCGTCGGGGGTGCCGGGAATGCCGTCGGGACCGGGCAGGGTGATCGAGCCCGGGTTGCCGCTGCCGTTGCCGCCGTCGCCGCCGATCCCGCCACTGCGGAGCCCCGCGACGCCCGAGCTACCGATCGCGACTTCGATCGTCCCGTCATTGGCAACCAGTTCGACGGTGCCGCCGCGACCGTCGCCGCCGTCACCGCCGCGTGGCCCGATCAGCGGACCGTTGCCGCCGAACAGGCCGCCGCTGCCACCGTTGCCGCCGGTGCCGGTGGTGATGAAATTGGCGTCGGTGACGCGCGCATAGGCGCCCGTGCCTTCGGCGCGGACGCGCGCGGTGCCGCCCTCGGCATAGCCGCCGCGCCCGCCTGCGCCGTTCATGGCGCTGCCCCCGGCGCCGCCGTCGGCGCGCGCGTCGAGGACGACGCCGCCGGTCGAGGCGCTGATGTCGGTGATCACCAGTTCGGCGGTGCCGCCGCGCGCTTCGCCGCCATCGCCGGCGATATTGCCCGCGCCGCCGTCGCCGCCGCGCCCGGTCGCCAGGCTTCCGATATCGCCCGTCGTGGTGATCGTGGTCGCCAGCCCGATGGTCGCGGTGCCGCCCTGGCCGTTGCCGCCATTGCCGCCGCGTCCCGCAGCGGGTGACGACGACGAGCTGAAATCGAAGAACTGACCGCCGTTGCCGCCGACGCCGCCGGCATCGGTCGTGATGTCGGTGGCGGTCAGCGAGCCCGCAGTCAGCGTGATGGTGGCGGTGCCGCCGAGCGCGCCGCCGCCGTTGCCGGCATTGCCCGCGATGCCGTTGCCCGAGAAATAGTCGCCGCCGCCGCCGCCGAGCCCCGACGCGAAGGCGCTCAGCGTCGTGGTCGTGACCACGGCGTCGCCGTCGAGCGTGATCGTCGCGGTGCCGCCCTGGCCGAAACCGCCGTCTTCGCCGTCTACCGCGTTGGCCGGGTCGCTGTCGGTGCCCGGATCGCCGAAACCGCCGCGGCCGACCGCCTCCGCGGTGATGTCGCTCGCGGTGAGCGCGCCGCTGGCGAGCGTGATCGTGGCGGTGCCGCCCATGCCCATGCCGCCGAGGCCGCTGCCGCCCGAGCCGTCGGCTGAAACCGCAAGATTGCTGAGGTTCACCACCCCGCCGGTCTGCGAATAGGCGGCGAGGCCGCCGCTGCCCAGGCCATCGCTGTCGCCGGTCTCGCTGCCGAAGCCGCTGGCCGAAAGCTGGATCGAGTTGCCGGTGAGCTGCCCTCCCTGCACGTCGAAGGTGACGTCGCCGCCATAGCCCGCGGCGGTGCCGCGCAGAAAGCCCGCCCCCTCGAACGGGGCCTGCGCGCGCCCGTCGGCATTTGCGAAAATGTCGGTGAAGTTGATCGTGCTGGGGTTCAGATTATTGTCGAGCGACTGGAACAGGATCGACCCGCCGCGCCCGGCAACAAGATTGCCGGCCGCGCTCTGGTCGCCGCCCGCGATTCCCGTCGCTTCGAAAAAGGCGCGTGTGCCGAATGTCAGGGTGCCGCCGTCGACAACGACACCGATGCGGCCGCCTGTCGCGGGCGATCCGCCCTGCGATACGCCGGCTCCCGCGTTGGTTTCGAAACGGCTGATGTTCGAGGTTCCGGTCGAGCTGATGGTGCCGGTATTCGCGGCGCGCAGGTCGATCGTGCCGCCCTGGGCGGCGCCGCCGAGGCCGGTGCTGTTGTCGCTGGCGGCATTGGCGTCGACGCTGAAGAAGTCTGCGGTAATCGTGCCCCCGTCGGCGGTGAAGTCGATGTCGCCGCCGGTGGCGCTGCCGGTGCTCGCCGGAATGGCAAAGCTGAAGCCGCCCGCGCCAGCATCGACCCGAAATTCGCCGAGCGTCGTGATGCGGCTGTCGCCGCCGCTGCCGACGGCGGCGACGCGGACCGTCCCGCCCTGTGCGTTGCCGCGATTCTCGCCCGCAGCCGCAGTGGCGCTGGCGTCGAGAATGATCGAACCGCTGGAGGTCAGCGCCGCGCCGCCGTTCGCGGTGATGTCGATATCGCCGCCGGTAGCGTCGCCGGTGCGCGAACTGGTGCCGTTGCTGCTCGTCGCACCCCCGCTGGTGGCGCGTACGTTGACCGTCAGCGAATTCAGCGACGCCGACAGGCCGCCGTCGGCGCTGATCGTCGCATTGCCGCCCTGCGCGTCGCCGCCCGCGCTGCCGTCGCCGTTCGCGCTTCCCCCGGTGCCCGCCGCATTGAGCGTCGCGTTGCCGAGCAGGGCGGTCGTGGTCTGGTCGCCCGACAGCACCAGTTCGACCGTGCCGCCGGTGCCGTTGCCGCCCGCCGCTGACAGGAAGGTGCCGATGTCGATTTGGAGGGGAGAGCCGCCGATCCCGCCCGCGATGATCGTGGTGGTCGGCGCGGAGAAATAGGTGCCGGCGTCGGCGACCTCGATACGCGCGGTGCCGCCCTGGCCGTTGCCCGACTGGACATTGCCGATCTGGCCCGCGCCGCTGGCGTTGACCGTGACGCTGGCGTTGGCGGTGATGCTGCCGCCGCCGCTCGCAACGATGCCCGCCGAGCCGCCGGTGCCGTTGCCGCCGCGATCGGCGATGATGATGTTGGACATCGAATCGATGGTTACGCCGCCGCCGCGGCCGCTGGCCGACACGTCGATGACATCGGCCGTCAGCGTGCCGCCGATGCCGCTGACCGCGATGTTCGCGGTGCCGCCGAAACCGCCGCCGCCGCTGCCGTCGCTGGCGAGACCGCCGGTGGCCGTCGCCGCGACCGCGACGCCGACCGCCTGGACGTCGCCGCCCGCGATCGACAGCGTCGCGGTGCCGCCGCGGCTGTCGCCCGTCGTCGCGTCGGGGCGCCCGCCGGCGAGGATCGACAAATTGCCGCCGGGACTGCTCGGCAGGCCGACGCGGAAGGTGCCGCCATCGTCGACGTTCAGCGTCGCGCTGCCCGCCGCCGCGCCGCTGCCGTTCGACTGGAGGGTGAAGTTGCCGAAGGCGCCGCCGCTCTGATTGGTGCCGATCGACACGGTCGCGCTGCGATCGCCGATGAAGGTGCCGTTGCCCTCGACGAAGAAGCGGCCCTGTCCGGGCGGGGGGGCGGAGGGCAGGACGGGCGGAGGGAGTTGCTGCACCGCGCCGCCGGTGAAATCGCCGCTGGCGTGCGCCACCACGTTGCTGGCGAACAGCACGTCGTTGGCCACGATGTTGGCGGCGGTCGTGTTGACCGGCGCCGCCGCGATTTCGCCGCCGACGATGTTATAGCCCGCCGCGAGGCGCACCGAACCGTCGGGCTCGGTCTGCGCGCTCAGCGCGTCCTGATAGCCGATCTGGCCCGAGATCAGCATGGTGACCGCGTCGTTCTTCGGGATCGCGACCATGTAGACGCGGCTCTGGTCGGTATCGCCTTCCTGATGCGCGGGCCCGCCGGTGATCCCGCTGTGGGTGATCGCGTTGCCGCCCTCGGCCCCGACGGTGACATTGATGTCGAACAGGCCGTTGTTGATCGTAATGTCGGCCTGTTCGGCGGCGACGAGCGCCGACGATCCGTCACTGCTGATCGCACCCGACTGGACGATGCGCGGCGCGACGAGGGCGACATAGCTGCTGCCCGGATTGCCGGGCTTCATGGCGTTGATGAAGCTGCGCGGGGCGATTTCGATCGCCGCGGTGCTCCCCGGCGCGCCGCGAAAACGGATTTCGCCGCCGGAACCGAAGAGGCCGTCGTTGAAGTCGATGTCGTTCGCGGTGAGCACGAGGCTGCCGACGTTGAGCACGGCGTTCGTGCCGATCAGGATGCCGCCGGCGTTGTAGAACCAGATGTTGCCGCCCTGCGGCGCGCTCGATCCCGCCGCCGGCGTTCCGACATAGGAATTGACGTTGCCGTTGATCGCGATCTGCTGATTGAGCGGGATCGGATTGCCGGCCCCGTCGCGCGCGACGAAACGGTTGAGAACGGTGTAATCGCCGGTCCCGTAATATTCGAGCGTGTTCCCGGTCGCGAGAAACTCGATCGGCGAGCCGGCGGGTGCGGTGCCGCTGGGAGTCCAGTTGATGACGGTCTGGTTGCCATTCGCGACGACCTGCGTCGTGTTGGGCTTGCCGACCGGGGCGTTGTCGATCGTCGCGGTGCCAAGCCCAGTGCCGATTACGACTTCGCCCGACCCCAGGACCTGCGCCCGCGACGGGCCGCCGAATGCGAGCGCCGAGAGCCCGGCAGCGATCGCGCAACTCGCCAAAAGACGCTGCTTGCCCGTGCGGGCGGGCGAAATCGAAGCGGTGGCACGCATGGCGAAAATCCTCGAAGCAAGGCTCATGTCAGCGTGCCCGCACGCCGAACTGGGTGGTGAAGGAGAGGAGGAAGCGCGGGTCGGGTTTTTGCGGCAGGAAACCCGCGCGGTTGAGCGGCACCGCGACCGTCATGTCGATCCGCCCGATGTCGCCATAGGCAAGGCGGAGCCCGCCGCCGGCCGAGTAGAGTTTTTGCGGGTTGAACCCGGCGAAGGCGCTGTCCTTGTTCCACACCCAGGCGGCGTCGAAGAAGGCGAAGGGCTGGAGGGCGAGGCTTTGGCGGTTTCGCGGAATGAGCGAGCCGTAGCGCGCCTCGAGCGACACCGCGACGCCGCTGTCGCCGATCACCGTGCCGGGGTCGAAGCCGCGCCCGATGGTGAAATTGCCCCCCGAAAATTCCTCGTAGGCGAGCAGCGGGTCGCTCGCCCATTGCGCGCGCGGCGCCGCCGACAAGGTGAAATTCTTGGCCGGACGCCATTCGGCGAGCGCGTTCGCGCGCACGAGGAAGGCGTCGGGTTTGCCCTCGATGCGCGACAGCGGGATCGCGCCGGGCAGGAAACAGGCGGCGCCGGTCGGGCCGCAATCGTCGCTGGCACCGAGGAATTTCACACCCTGCCGCGCCTCGACCGAGGTGCCGAAGAACCAGCGCGGTTCGGCGGGGCTGAAGCCGCCGCGCCCGGCGACCGACGCGGGGTCGGTCCAGCTGGCATCGGCGCGCAGGTTGAACACGCGCAGCCGGTCGCGGTTGAGCGCCGCGGCGCCGAGCCCGATGTCCTGGTTGATCAGGTCGAGCCCGCCGGTGACCGTGACCTGGTGCGCCTGGGTGAGTACGAGTGGATAGGATGCGTACAGGCCGATCACCTGCGTTTCCGACTTGATCGGCAGCGCGGCGACGTCGGGCCGTGTCCAGGCGTAGGTGAAGCTGCCGCCGAATTTCAGCCCCTCGTCGCCGACGCGGAATTCATGCGCGACCTGCGCGACATTCTGTTCGTCGAAATCGGGGGTCGAATAGAAGCTGACCGTGGTGAGGTCGCCCATGCCGGTCAGGCCGGGGATGCGCGCACGCACTATGCCGCCCCAGCGGCCGACGTCCTTCGACCCGAAATTCTGGACATTGGCGTCGAAAATCGCGGCGGTGCGGTCGACCGTCACTTCGCCGACGACCTCGCCGGGGACCGCGCCGGGGCGCAGCGTCAGCCGCGCCGACAGGCCCGGGATATCGCGCGCGAGCAGCAGATAGCGCTCGGCGTCGATGATGTTGAACACCGGCTGGTCGCCAAGGTGCGACAGATAGCGCTGGAGCAGGCCCTCGCTGGCGCCGGCATCGCCGCGCACCTCGATCCGGCTCATCCGCGCCGCGAGGATGTCGAGCTTGACGATGCCGTCGCCGATCGTCTGCGGCGGCACGCGCACCGCAGCCAGATAGCCCTTCGCGCGCAGGATCGTCGCCGCGCGGTCGCGGATGTCGCACACGGCGGCGATCGGCAGATCCTGCCCGACGCGATCGCGCCAGGCCGGGTCGAGCATTGTCCGGTCGATCCCCGCGACGTCCGAAAATTCGACGCCGCGCAGCGTGATGCGGATCGCCGCGAATTCGGGGTTGGCGAGCGGGCAGGGCGCGCGCTCGATCGCGTCGTCGGCGGTGACGATCTGTTCGGCCGGGGACGGTGCCTGGAGCGGGGCGGGGCGCTGGATTTCCTCGCGCGTCGGGATCTGCGGGGTCGCGACCTGCGCGTGCGCCGCGGCGGGAAGCGCCGCCAGTAACAGTCCGGGGCCGGCGAGCGCTCCCCTCAGCCCACGCCGCGTCGGACGGGCGAGGCCCGCCTGCTTCCGATACCCCTTGACGTTCATCGTCACCCCTTGCCCTCGATCCCGCCCGGCGGTGTCGCCGCGCGGTCCATTCATCATGCCCAGTCGCGATGACGACTGCGCGAATTTTCGACCCAAGGAAAGGATTTGCCGCTCGTGTGGCGGCTTTTCATTCCATTATTATCAGATGGATGGGGTCGGTTCAATGCCCGCCCGGCTCCATTCATCCCGTTGCCGACGCGGGATCCTGCAACGCATCGACCAGCCGGTCGAGCTGCGGCGTGCAGCCCTTTGCGGTCAGGATGTCGGCCGAGGCGTCGGGGGTTTCGGGGAGGGTTTCGAGCGGGGTGAAGCGTATCGTTACCGGCGCGGCGAGCCCGCCGCCCGAGAAGCGATAATCGACGCCATATTGCAGCGGCACGTCGGCGGGCCAGCGCTTGAACTGCGAATCCGCTTTGAGTTCGGCGCGGCCGGTCTTGCCCGCGCCTTCGACCGTGACGATCGTGCCGGTGCTCGCGTCGGGACGCCACAGCAGCAGCGCGGCGGGGTCGGCGACGCAGAAGGTGCCGCCCTCGCGATAGTCGAGCAGCCAGAGGTTGGGCGCACGGACATAGGCGGGTTCGATTTCGCCCGGGCCGCGCGAGGCTCCGGCGCGCGATTGCAGCGGCGGCTTTTTCGCGATCATGCGCGACACCGTCGACCCCATCGACTGGCTGACCTGCACGACGCCGCTGGCGTTGAAGGTGCCGGCGCCGCTGAGCGTGCGCGTCTTGCCGCTCTGGATCAGCACCAGCTTGTCGCCCGCGACCAGCGTCACGCGGTCGCCCGCCTTGAATTTGGTGCCGGTCGGATATTTGGTCGCCGACGGCCCCGTCGACCGGACGACCATCGACTGCGCCGCGGCGGCGCCGGCGACGGCGATGGCGATACAGGCGGCCGCGGTGGTCAATCCCAGCCGGCCGATCCGGAAATCAGGACAGGACATAGCTCGCTCCTTCTTCGGTCTCGTTCAATCGTTCTATCAAGAACATGATGGATGGTTCCTGACTGAATTCCCCGGCCAGCGCTGTGGCACAGGTCACAAAGACATTTTTATCGCCCGCGGCGTGCGCGGCAACCATTTCGGCGATCCGCGCGCGCTGCTCCGCCGACAGGTCGGGGCGCGGGGTGAAGACGTCGACGGGCTGCGCGCGGCCGCGCAGGGTGACGCGGCCCATCGGCACCAGATCGTCGCGGCCGGCGCGCGCCGCGGCCTCGGCCGAGATCAGAACCCCGGTCTTGAGGCTCTTGTTCGCCGCCTCGAGCCGCGAGGCGGTGTTCATGCTGTCGCCGAGCGCGGTATACTGGATGCGGCCTTCGCCGCCGAAATTGCCGACGATCGCGTCGCCGACGTGCAGCCCGACGCGCGTCATGCCGAGCGGCGGCACGTCGGCGGCGGCAAGGTCGACGCGGAATTTCTCGCCCGCCCGGTACATGGCGAGCGCCGCGGCCGCCGCCTGCGGGCCGTCGTCGGGGCGGCTGAGCGGAGCCCCCCAGAACGCGACGACCGCGTCGCCGACGAACTTGTCGATCGTGCCGCCGTGCGCGAGCACGACGTCGGAGAGGCGGTCGAGATATTCGTTGAGCAGTCGCGCCACGGTTTCCGGGGTCGTCGCGTGGCTCAACTTGGTGAAGCCCTCGAGATCGGTGAAGACGCAGAAGATGTTGCGGCGTTCGCCGTGCAGCGACAATTGTTCGGGGTCGCGCATGATCTGCGCCGCGACATCGGCAGGCAGATATTTGCCGAGCGCCGATTGCGCGAAGGCGCGCTGGCGCGAGCCGATCGTCCGCGCCGCGCTGCCGACCGCGACGAACCCGAACAGCCAGCCGAGCGCCTGGCCGAAGGCGGGCAGGTTCGTCGTGTCGACCCCGATCTTTTGCAGCCAGAAGGGGTAGGCGAGGAAGAAGACCATCTGGAGCGCGAAGATCAGGATCACCCAGCGCGCCTTGAGGTCGACGAGGCTGGTGATCCCGCCCGCGATCACGACGAGCAGCGCGAGCAGCCACAGTCCCCAGCCGGGCACCGGCCGCGACCAGGCGCCGTCGAGCTGCTGCGCCAGCATGTGCGCGTGGACCTCGAGCCCGATCATCGTCTCGCGTTCGCCCGACTGAAGGTCGGGCAGGCGGCTGAGCGGGGTGCTGAACTGGTCGTTGTCGATGATGTCGCCGCCGATCAGCACGTATCGCCCGCGGACCAGTTCGGCGAAGCCGGCGCGCGTTTCGGCATCCATCGGCACCGCGAAGGTGTCGATCGGGATGTTGGCGAACACCGGTTCCTCCTGATCCGCGGTCGCGCGTTCGGGCATCAGAAAGCGGATATTGCCCTGATAGTCGGCGTGCGCGGGATCGACCGGCGCCAGCGCGTTGGCCATCAGCGGGGGCAGGCCTTTGGGCCGGTCGGGCCAGTTGCGCACGACGCCGTCGTCGGTCGCCATCAGCCGGACGCTCGTCGGCCGCGTTCGGTCGGTGGTGACGTCGGTGAGGAAGGATTCGAGGAATTTCTGCTGTTCGAAATAGATGGTGTTGGGGTTGCTGTCCTGCGTGACGTAGGCGAGCCAGGTCGGCGTCCGCATCGCGCGCAGCTGCGCCTTGAGCGCGTCGTCGTCGGGCCGCGGCGAATCAAAGAGGATGTCGATGCCGATCGCCTTTGCCCCCATCGCGTCGATGTTGGCGAGCGCGTGGGTCAGCAAGGTGCGGTCGAGCGGCGAGCGGATGCCCGTGTTGAACAAAGTCTCGTCATTGTAGGTGACCATGACGATCCGCGGGTCCTGGCTGACGTGCGGGGCCATCAGCGTCGCGCGGCTGTCGTAGAGCGCGCGTTCGGCGTCGCCCGCGAGCGGCAATTGCCAGCTCATCCGCGCGATGAACACCGCGACGAGCAGGAACAGGATCGTCGTCGCCATGCGCGCCGGGCCGAGCTGCGTCGCCAGGCGCCGCAGCTGCTTGCGCAGCGGCACGGCGGCGGGCCGGTCGGGCGGCGCCTCTGTCGCGGTTGCCGGGGCGTCGGTCATCGGGTCAGCGCGCGGCGCGGCCCGTCGTTTCGCCGGCCTGTGCCGTGACGGCGGCGGGGCCGGCGTGCAGCAGCGCCTGCGCGCCGTCGCCGATGATCGCGAAACCCGCCCAGTAATAGGGGTGCGATGTCTGTTTATCGTCCATCAGCCGTACCTGCGTCGCCCACAGCGCGTCGGCGACGCTTTCGCCCTGCTGCGCCGCGAACAGCCCGCCGATCAGCCGCTTGGTCGCGTCGAAATCGTCGGGGGCGGGCCAGTGGCTGGCGATCACCGAGCGGCCGCCGGCGCCGATGAAGGCGCGGACCAGCCCGTCGAGTGCGTTGCCGCCGCCGCTGGCGAGACCCGCTTCGCGCGTCGCGCCGATCGACGCTGCGCCCGCCGTGTCGCACGCCGACAGGATGACCAGATCGGCGTCGATCTTGAGATCGTAGATTTCCTGAAAAGTCAGCAGCCCGTCCGAATCGCGGTCGCCGAACGAGGTGACGAGCGCGGGACGCGCGGGGCAGGAGGGGCGCGGCGCGGTGACGAGCCCGTGGGTCGCGAAATGGATGATGCGATAATCGTTGAGGTCGCCGCGCGCCTTGACCGCGGTATCGGTGAAGGCGCCACCGGTGAGCAGCGCCGCCGACGCGTCGCCCATCGCGCTGCGCGCGGTGGTGAGTTCGTCGGCGGAGATCGGCCGGTTCCACTGGGCGAGATCCCACTGGCAGCTGCCGTCGATCCCTCCCGCGGCGCCGCGGGTGCCGAGCGACGGCAGGACGGTGCCGACCGGCTGGTTGTGGCCGAGCCCGAAATACTGGTTCGTTGCCTTCGACGGCGGGGCCTGTCGCGCGTTGCGAAAGGCGAGCGCCGAGACCGCGGTGCTCGGCCGCGTCGCGCGTCCGAGCCATGCGATGCGGCGCATGTCGAAGGCATCGGCTTCGGGGTCGAGCAGCTTGGCTTCATATTCGTCGAGGCCGGTGTCGGCGGTGATCAGCAGATTGATCGGCAGGCGCAGCATGGCGCCGTCGGGTTCGAAAATCAGATGCGGCGTCGTCGGCAGCCGGTCGGCGACCGGAGCGAACAGTCCGGTATAGAGGCTGCGCGCGGTGGCGGCGTCGAAGGGATAGGTCACCCGGCGCCCGCCCTCGACGATCGAGATGGTCGACCGGATGCTGTCGACCGCGGTGTCGAGTTGGGACGCAGAGAGTCCAGCGCGCCACAGTTTCGCGCCGGCGGGGTCGATCAGCATCGCATAGACCGCGTCGCCGACGACGAGCATCTTGAGATAGGCTTCGTCGGGGCGGAGCGCCTGTTGCAGTTCGGCGAGGTCGAGCTTGCCGGGGGCGACGACGCGATATTGCGGAAAGGCCGAGAGCCGGGCGACGGTTTCGGCCTGCTGGAAACCGAGATTGTCGAGCCGCGTCTTCAAGTCGGCACGCAGCGTGTCGATTTCGGGGGCTTCGGGCAATTGCGCGAGGCGGGCGTCCTCGATCCGCGCGCGTTCGATGTCGCGGTTCAGCGTCGTGGCCTGGCGGAAGAGGCGCGCGCCTTCGTCGCTTCCGCTCGACAATTCGCGCGCGAGCACCGCCTGCGTGTCGGCAACGCCGGGGCGTACCTGAAGCTGGCTTGCGACGAAGAAGTCGCCGATCGCGGCCGGATCGGTGGCGGACCGTTCGGCGAGCAGCCGGTAATAAGGCGCCATCATGTTGGCCATGCCGGTCGTCGAGCGCTGCGATCCCGCGAGCGCGCCGACGACCGCGCGATAGATGGTCAGCGCTTCGTTGTTGCGGCCCTGGCGGGTCAGGAAAGCCGCGTAGCGGGCCCGCGCCGAGGCGAGGGCGTTGGTTTCGGGATATTCGATCGCAAGCGCATTGACCGATTCGAGGAAACGCGCGTCGGCGGCGGCGCTGTCGCCCGACGCCTCCTCGGCGAGAGCGAGTTCGCCGAGCATCTGCGAGCGCAGCCGGATGATCGAGGTGACGCGGCCTTCGCGCACCGCCACGGCATCGGCCAGTCCTTTGATCTGCGCGGCCTTCGCCGCCGCGGCATTGCCGCGCAGCCGTTCGACCGTGCCGAGCAGGTGGACCGCCTGCGCATCGATGATCTGCGCGCGTTCGAGCGGGGTCAGCCGCTCGTCGTCGGACGTCTGGCGGATGGCGCGGGCGCCGCTGCCACTGTTCACCCCGGCGACGATTTCCGGGGTCAGCGTCACCGCGCCGTCCGTGACCGTGACCGCGCCGGTGAGCGGGGCGATCGGTGTCGTCAGTATCGCGGCGGCGCCGTCATAGTCGCGCTGGTTGAGCGCGTGGATTGCACGAAAATTGCGGCGCAGGCGCAGCTGGACGGGGTCGGCGGTCGGGATCGCCTCGACCTCGGCGAACAGGCGTTCGGCTTCGGGGAATTCGCCGAGGTTCGATTTCTGGAGCGCGCGGTTGAGGGTGAATTCGGTCGGGTCGATGCCCGCCGCAGCCTGCTCCTCGAGCGCGCGGCGCGACAGCGCCTCGAAAAATTCGGCGGCTTCGGCATAGTCGCCGCTGTGGTTGCGGCGATACCCCTCCGCGAGCGCGCGGTCGACATCGATCGCTCCCGCAAGCGTGCGCGCAAAGCCGTCGTTGCCGCCGACCGAGGTGGTCGCGACGTCGATGACCCCCGACGCGACCTTGCGCCGCCGGATCGATTCGAGCGCAAGCGTCAGCGCATCGTCATAGGCGGAAAAACCCTCGACCGTGTAAGCGGTATTGCCGGCGGACTCGATGCGGGTGGTCCACGCGACGTCGCTGTCCTTGACGGTGCAGCGTTCGGGCCCGGCGCAGACGATCGACGCGCCGCGGGCGCGCTCGATCCGCGCCGCCGCGTCGGCCGGGGTGGCGCGCAGCATGCGAACATAGCCGACCGGCTGGCTCGCATCGCGGCACAGGATGGTCCACGCGCGGTCGAACATGCCGGTGATCACGGGGTCGCGCACCGTCGCCTGGACCTCGCACAGCGACCCGCCCTTGTCGCCGATCGCGAAACGGTCGCGCAATGTCGGGTCCTGTACTTCCTGCGCCGCTGCGACCGCGGGAAGGCCCAGAACCAGGGCCCCCAGAGTCGTCAGCGCATACGGACGTCGAGCGGTCATCGTCGTAATCCCCCAAAGCAGGCATCAGGGCACCCGGCAGCTCTATGGCGGCAAGGCGCAGTCATTCGTTGCTGCGGTACGACCCATAACCGTTGCCGTGAACCCTAAACCCTTCGGATGAAAAAGGGAAGTGATCTGGGGCACAGGTGCCTTGCGCCGCACCGCCCGGCGACCTATCTGCGAGGCATTGGGTTAATTCCGGCGAGGACAAGATGAGCACATTCGACGATCGCGAAAAGGCATATGAGGCGAAGTTCGCCCGCGACCAGGAGGTGCAGTTCCGCATCACCGCGCGGCGCAACCGGCTCGTCGGCGAATGGGCGGCCGCGCGCATGGGGCTGACCCCCGAAGAAACCGACGCCTATGCCAAGGCGGTCGTCCAGGCCGATTTCGAAGAAGCGGGCGACGAGGACGTGATCCGCAAGCTCGCGGGCGACCTGACCGCCGCGGGGGTCGAGATCAGCGACGCGGAAATTCGCGAGGCGCTGGGCGAAAAGACCGTCGAGGCGCGCCGCCAGTTCATCGACACGCTCTGACCACGGGGCGGGGCGCACGCGATGGGCATGGCCGAATCCGACCTGCGGGCGATGATCGTCGCGGCCTTTCCCGATGCCGCGGTGACGATCACCGACCTTGCGGGCGACAATGATCATTATGCGGCGCATATCGTGAGCGAGGCATTTCGCGGCATGACGCGCGTCGCACGGCACAAGGCGGTCTATGCCGCGCTCGGTGGCCGCATGGGCGGCGAACTTCATGCCTTGCAATTGACCACCGCCGTCCCTTCATAGGGGCGAGAGGGATTTTCGGGCGCGATGGCGCCCCATCGGAGACAGGACATGACCGAAGCCACCAACGACCGCATCGCCAAGCTGGTCGCCGATCACCCCGTGCTGCTGTTCATGAAGGGCACACCGCTTTTCCCGCAGTGCGGCTTTTCGTCGCGCGCGATCGCGATGCTCGACCGCCTCGGGGTCGAATATGACACCGTCGACGTGCTGCAGGACATGGAAATCCGCCAGGGCATCAAGGACTATTCCGACTGGCCGACGATCCCCCAGCTGTATGTGAAGGGCGAGTTCATAGGCGGCTCCGACATCATGATGGAAATGTGGGAAGCGGGCGAACTGCACCAGCTGATGACCGGAATCCCGACGCGCGCCGAATAGGGCGCGCGCGGCGATGAGCGACGAAAAGCCCTGGCCCGACAGCATTCGCGCGGGCGATTGCGAGCAGCACGAGCCGCTGGTGCGGCGCGTGCTCGCGCCCAACCCGTCGCCCTATACCTTCACCGGTACCCAGACGTGGATCGTCGGCGCGGGCGCCGACGTCGCGGTGATCGATCCGGGCCCGACGGGCAGCGGGATGAGTATCGGCGATCCGCCCGACGCGAACGGGCAGGGGCATGTCGACGCGATTTTGCGCGCGGTCGAAGGCCAGCGCGTCGCGGCGATCCTGTGCACGCACACCCACCGCGACCACAGCCCCGCCGCGCGGCCGCTGAAGGAAGTGACCGGCGCGCCGATCATCGGCTGCGCCCCGCTCGCCCTTTCCGACGACGGCCCGCGCGCCGATTCGGCGTTCGACCCCGACTATGCCCCCGACCGCGTGCTGGCCGACGGCGAGCGGATTTCGGGCGACGGCTGGACGATCGAGGCGGTCGCGACCCCGGGGCATACGTCGAACCACCTCTGCTTCGCGCTGCCGGAGAGCGGCGCGCTGTTCACCGGCGATCATGTCATGGCGTGGTCGACGAGCGTCGTCAGCCCGCCCGACGGCGACATGGCAGCCTATATGGCGTCGCTTGCCAAGCTCTATGAGCGCGACGATCGCGTCTATTATCCGGCGCACGGTCCGGCGGTGAGCAAGCCGAAACAGCTGGTGCGCGGCATGCTCGGCCATCGCAAGCAGCGTGAGCGGCAGATTCTGCGGGAACTCGAAAAGGGCACAAGCGTCATCTCCGACATGGTGCAGCATATGTACAGGGGGCTCGACCCGCGCCTGACCGGCGCTGCCGGACGCTCGGTGCTGGCGCACCTGCTCGACCTTGAGGCGCGCGGCCGCGTCGCGCGCGACGACGAGCAATGGCGGCTCGTCGCATGAGCGTCGCATGAGCAAGGGGCTGTTCCGCGTCGCGCTGGTCGCGGTGCTTGCGGCCGCGCTCTTCCTCGGCTGGCGCGCCTGGCAGGACTGGCAGCGCGGCTACGAACCCGAAACCGTCGTCGCGGCGAGCCTGCAGGGGTTGCAGGAACAGAATGTGCTGGTGCCCTTTACCGCGCGCTACGTCGCGGTGGTGACCTCGACGCAGAGCCGGCTGGGGCTCGAGGCGAAAAAGACGCTGATCATGCCGGGAACGGTGCGCTACGAACTCGACCTCGCGAAGTTGAAGCCGTCGGACCTCGACTGGGATGCGGCGACGAACGCGCTGACCGTGACGCTGCCGCCGCTGCGCCTTGCGGGCCCCGAGATCGACATCGACGCGATCAGCGAATTTCAGGGCGGAATGATCCTGCTGACCCTGACCGACGCCGAAAAGACGCTCGACGCCGCGAACCGCAAGGCGGCGCAGGAAGAGCTGATCAAGCAGGCGAAGGGGGCGACCCCGATGCGCCTCGCACAGACCGCGGCGCGCAATGCGATCGAACAGAGTTTCGCGATGCCGCTCCGCGCGGCGGGGATCGACGCGAAGGTGACCGCGCGTTTCGCGTCGGAGCCGGCGCGCTGAACCATCTTTCCCGCCGGGCATCGCTGCGCTAGTCAGGCGCATCGGAACCGGGCCGAGGGGGATTGGCATGGCGACGGCAATGACGGGTGCGGGGCGCGTCGAGCGCTTCTGGCAGCGGCTGGCGATCGGGCTCGCCATCTTCATCATCCTGGGTTTCGTGCAGTTCGCGCTGCGCGGCTTCGCCGACCCGGTCGCGGCGCCCTGGTGGGTGCACCTGCAGGGGGCGGCGATGCTCGCCTGGCTGGGGCTGTTGATCGTCCAGCCGATGCTCGCGATGCGGGGCGACATGGCGCAGCACCGCCGGCTCGGCCGGATCGGCGGCGGACTTGCCGCCTTCATCGTGCTGCTCGGCATCTTCACGGGCTGTGCGGCGCTGGCGCTGCACCGTTTTCCGCCTTTTTTCGCGCCGCCCTATTTCCTGGCCCTGACCGCGACCGAATCGATCGTGTTCGGCGCGATGGTCTGGTCGGCAATCCGCCGCCGCCGGACGACCGACTCGCACCGGCGGTTGATGATCGGGGCGACGATCATCATCCTCGAACCCGCGCTCGGCCGGCTGCTGCCGATCCCGATCATGGGGCCGTGGGCCGAACCCGCGGTCGCGCTGGGGCAACTCGCGGTGGTCGTGATCGTCGCGGCCTATGACCGGCGCACGCTGGGGCAGGTGCACCGCGCGACCTGGATCGTCGCGGCGGTTGTCATCGCGACGCGCATCGCCATATCGCTGCTTGCGACGACGCCCCCCGTCGTCGCGCTCGCGGAACGGCTGACCGGTGGCTAGCATCGGGTTTGCCCTGCCGCCGGGTGCGGTGTAGAGGGGCGCCCAAGGCAAAAGCCACATAAGGACAAAGCGATGACTGCTCCCATCCGCGAGAATCTCTCGGGCCTCGACCTGCGCGCTGAAATCGACCGCCTGCGCAAGGAACGCAATGCCGTCATCCTCGCGCATTATTACCAGAAACCCGAGATTCAGGATCTTGCCGACTTTGTTGGCGATTCGCTCGAGCTGTCGCGCAAGGCTGCAGAGACCGACGCCGACGTGATCGCCTTTTGCGGGGTCAAGTTCATGGCCGAGACCGCAAAGATCCTGAGCCCCGAAAAGATCGTCGTGCTGCCGGACATGGACGCGGGCTGTTCGCTGGAGGACAGTTGCCCGCCCGAACAGTTCGCGCGGTTCCGCGCGCAGCATCCCGACCATATCGCGCTGACCTACATCAACTGCTCGGCGGCGGTGAAGGCGCTCTCCGACATCATCGTCACCTCGTCGAGCGCCGAGACGATCATCAGCCAGATTCCCGCTGACCAGAAGATCATCTTTGGCCCCGACCGCCACCTCGGCGGCTATATGAACCGCAAGTTCGGCCGCGACATGCTGCTGTGGCCGGGGGTTTGCATCGTGCACGAGGCGTTCAGCGAGACCGAATTGCTCAAGCTGAAGGCGCAGCACCCGGGCGCTCCGGTCGCGGCGCACCCCGAATGCCCGCCCTATATCGTCGACCATGCCGATTATGTCGGCTCGACGAGCGGCATCCTGCAGTTCGCGAAGACCTTCGACGGCGACACGCTGATCGTCGCGACCGAGCCGCACATCATCCACCAGATGGAAAAGGCGCTGCCCGAGAAGAATTTCATCGGCGCGCCCGGGGCCGACGGCAACTGCAACTGCAACATCTGCCCCTATATGGCGCTGAACACGATGGAGAAGCTCTACCTTGCGCTGCGCGATCTCGAACCGCGGATCGAGATGGACGAGGAATTGCGCCTCGGCGCGAAGAAGAGCCTCGACCGGATGCTCGAAATGGCATCGGGCACGGTGGGCAAGGGCGACCTCGGCCGCGCCTGAGTCGCGGACGCCCGAGGCCGAGTCGCGGGCGTGCGCCGTGCGGCGGGCGTGCTGCGGCGAATCCGAAAATGCTGCACTGCTGTTACAAAAATGCTGCAGCGAATCCGCTTGTTGCTAATGCCGGACTTATCCACAGTCGGTAGCGGTTTTGGCGTGTTTTTCGTGCGTTTTCGCTTGGTGTCGCGCGCGCTTCATGACAGCTTTCAATCATCGGACGAGAGAGACGTCGGACCACCGGGACAACAGGGTTGGTTGCAAGACCAGCCGGAAGAGAACGGACCGGACCAGCGAGGACATCGAACGATAGCCTGATCACGGAACGCAGCGATTCCCACGAGTTGAGGCGAACCCGATCGGGACAGGAAATGCAGTCCATCGCTCGGACGGCAGATGCTTCGGCAGACGCAGCGAAGAGATGATGAAGGGCTTTCCAGGTGCGGCCGGCCCCCGAAAGGGGGCCGACCAAACCATCGCCGGGTAGCTCCGGACTGTGCCGCAGATCGCGTTTTGCGGGCCGCCGATCGCAAGAGAAGCGGACCGGGATGGGGTCTTGGCAGGCTGGGCCGGGAGGACGCCGGATAGTGGGGGTTGGCAGCGATGCCGGCCCCCATTTCGTTTGCGCGGCCGCGTTCGGGCGAAGCGCAGTTTCCGCGTTATCCTTGTGCTTTGGCCTCGTCGCGGTTCTGCTTCAGGCGGACGAAGGTCCGATTTCGACCGGAGGCGGCCATTCTTCTCCCCTCCCGCTTGCGGGAGGGGTCGGGGGTGGGCAGCGGCGTCGCGATGGCCCACCCCGCTGCGGCTAACCAGCAAGCTGGCAAGCCTCGCTGCCCCTCCCGCACGCGGGAGGGGAAACCGGTTCGTCGCTCAATCCGCAGCTTCCCACTCCAAGACGGACATCGCCTGCAAATAGGCCTTTCCTATATTATCCGGCTGTGTCGTCCTTCGTCGGACGCTTTCATTTGGAGAATAAAAGCGGTCGCGGCCCGGCTTGCCAATGCGGCCACGGCGCCCCGGCTCGGGCGCCTCCAGTCCGGCGCGAAGCCCCAATCGGGGAAGCGCACAGGGCTGACCTTTATTGAACTTTGGAAGGCCGCGCGGCCCTTGCGCCGACCGGATCCAACCCGGGAGACGGAAGGCCATGGCGGTTTGCCCGCCCCAAGCCGACATGCCGTCCGGCGCTGTCGCGCGATCGGTCGCGACGGCGCCTCTGTGCGAAAAAAGGACAGCCTGTGATGGCCATCACACCCTGGGTGTGCGCCGCCGGCTATCTCGGCGCTGCGACCCGGAACAGTTCCCCGATCGGAGCTGATCCCACTATCCCGGCCGCGCCTTTCGGGGCGGGCCGGGAACCTTTTTCGCCCTCATCGCATTGTGCTGACATCGGCAAAACGACATTCGGACGCGACCGCGCGTTGCCGAAAACCAACCGGCCTGCACGTTGCGGCGCCGGGCGAGAAGGGAGTCTGTCATGGGTATCATCATCACGTTGATCGTCGGCGGCATCATCGGCTGGCTCGCCAGCATCGTCATGCGCACCGACGCGCAGCAGGGCATCATTCTCAACATCGTCGTCGGCATCGTCGGCGCGTTCCTCGGCAACATCCTCGGCGGCATGTTCGGCATGGGCGCCGACCTCAGCACCTTCAATCCGATCGGCCTGCTCTGGGCGTTCATCGGTGCCGTCGTGCTGCTGGGCATCATCAACCTGTTCCGCCGCGGCAGCGTCCGCTGACATGTGCCAATTCACTAGTGTAGCCAATTCACTAGTGTATCGGACTGAACTGGTTTAACTTCCATCGGCCTGCAACGTCAGGCGTCCCAATGATCGCAAGGGGGTCAAAGTTATGATCGATTTCATCATTGCCATCATCGTCGGCGGTATCATCGGTTGGCTTGCCAGCATTGTGATGCGCACCGACGCGCAGCAGGGCATCTTCCTGAACATCATCGTCGGCTGCATCGGTTCGATTCTCGGCCGGCTCCTGCTCGGCGGGTTGATCGGTGGCGGTCATCTGCGCGGCGACGCGTTCGACTGGCGGACGCTTCTGACCGCGTTCGTCGGCGCGATCATTCTGCTCGCGATCGTCAATCTGGTGCGACGCGGTCGCGTTCGCTGACGCGGCGCAACGGTCCGGTACGGACCCGGTTTGAAGAGCGGTCGGCGCGAGCCGGCCGCTTTTTCGTTGCGAGGTGAGACATGCACCGCAAGGCGGTGCCGGTCGCGCCGCATTGGAGTGGTCCGGAGGCCGGTTCGATCCCCCTTGTCAGTGGTGATCTAATTCGATAATACACCACGGAAAGGCGGAGGGGATTCCGTCTGGTGAAACGAGGGGGCAAGGGTCGCAAAGGCCCGTGCATGCCGGCGCCGAGGAATTGGCGTGAACTACGAGCGGAAAGTGGGATCGATGGACAGCCTGGCGGGCACGACGCAGAGCTATTACGAAGAAGCCGACAACCGGCGGCGCCGGACGCGGCTGATCATCGCGGTCGTGCTGATCGCGCTCGCGCTTGCCGCCGCATGGTTCGCCTTTTCGGCGGGCAAGGGTGACGGCGCGGCGACTGCGGGCGGTACCGGCGCTGGCGGCGAGTCGACACAGAGCGTTCCGAACATCACCGTGGTGATCCCGGGCAAGCAGTCGGTGCAGGCCGAGATTGCGGCGAACGGCACGATTGCCGCGCGCCGCGAGATGCCCGTCGGCGTTGCAGGTGAAGGCGGCCAGGTGGTGCGCGTTCTGGTCGAACCCGGCCAATGGGTCGGCGCGGGGCAGACGCTCGCGGTGATCGACCGGTCGGTCCAGACCCAGCAGGCCGAGGCGCTCGCCGCCTCGATCCGGGTGTCGCAGGCCGATGCGAGCCTCGCACAGGCCGAGCTCGAACGCGCCGAGGCACTGGTCGGCCGCGGCTTCATTTCCAAGGCCGATATGGACCGCAAGCGCGCCACGCGCGACGCCGCCAATGCGCGCGTCCGCGTCGCGCAGGCGCAATATGCCGAAGCGCGCGCGCGCAACGGACGGCTCAACATCGTCGCTCCGGCGGCGGGGCTGGTGCTCACGCGGCAGGTCGAGCCCGGCCAGATCGTCGGTGCGGGCAGCGGTGTGCTCTTCCGCATGGCGAAGGGCGGCGAGATGGAAATGCTGGCGCAACTGGCCGAAGCCGATTTGCAGCGCGTCGCCGTGGGTACCCGTGCAACGGTGACGCCGGTCGGGACGAGCCTCAACATCGCAGGCCAGATCTGGCAGGTGTCGCCGGTCATCAATCCCGACACGCGTCAGGGCACCGTGCGCATCGCGATCCCCTATACGGCGGTCCTGCGTCCCGGCGGCTTCGCCGACGCGCGGCTGATCTCGGGATCGGCCGAAGCGCCGCTGCTCCCCGAAAGCGCGGTACAGAGCGGCCCCGAAGGCAGCTTCGTGCTGGTCGTCGGCAAGGACAACAAGGTCGAGCGCCGCGCGGTCAAGGTCGGGTCGGTGTCCGACGCCGGCGTCGCCATCGCATCGGGCCTGAACGGCAACGAGCGCGTGGTCGTGCTGGCCGGAGCCTTCCTGAACCCCGGCGACACGGTCAAGCCGGTGCTTCAGAAGGCGTCGGACTGATCCATTCGAATATCGGACCTGCGCACAAGGGCGTTTGAACCATGAGCTTCCGCAACATTTCCGCCTGGTGCATCCGCAATCCGGTGCCGCCGATCGTCCTGTTCGCGCTGCTGCTGCTGGCGGGTATCGTCAGTTTCAACCGCATGGACGTCAACGACAATCCCGACGTCGAATTCCCGGCGGTGCAGGTGCTGGTATCGCAGCCGGGCGCCGCGCCGACCGAGCTCGAGACACAGGTCACCCAGCGCGTCGAGGCCGCGGTGCGCGCGGTCAGCGGCGTCGAGGACATGTCCTCCTATGTCGGCGAAGGCAGCAGCAGCACGATGGTGCAGTTCGCGATCGGCACCCCGATCGACCGCGCCTATAACGACGTCAACCAGGCGGTTCAGCAGATCCGCAGCGACCTGCCCGACGGCATCCTCGAGCCGCAGGTGGTCCGCGTCGATTTCGCCGGCGGACCGATCACCTATTTCGCGGTCGAGGCGACCGACATGACGCTCGAACAGCTGTCGTGGTTCGTCGACAACACGGTCGCCAAGGACCTTCTGTCGATCCCCGGCATGGCGCGCGTGCGCCGGTCGGGCGGGGTCGACCGCGAGATCCGCGTCATCCTCGATCCCGCGCGCATGCAAAGCTATGGCGTGACCGCAAGCCAGATCAACCAGCAGCTGCGTCAGGTCAACGTCAACGCCGCGGGCGGGCGCACCGAAATCGCCGGGTCCGAACAGGCGGTGCGCGTGCTCGGCAACGCCGGTACCGCGAACCAGCTCGGCAACTACCAGCTGTCGCTCGGCAACGGCCGCACGATTCGGCTCAGCGACGTCGCGACGGTCACCGATGGCTATGCCGAACAGCGCAACCTCGCCAAGATCAAGGGCCGGCAGGTGCTGTCCTTCTCGATCGAAAAGGCCAAGGGCTCGTCGGACGTCACCGTCCACGACGAGGCGATGAAGAAGCTGGCCGAGATCAAGAAGAACAACCCCAAGGTCAATTTCAAGATCCTGTTCACGCGCACCGAATATACCAAGGAACAATATCGCAGCTCGATGGCCGCGATGATCGAGGGCGCGATCCTCGCGGTGGTCGTCGTCTTCCTGTTCCTGCGCGACTGGCGCGCGACGATGATCTCGGCGCTCGCGATCCCGTTGTCGGCGATCCCGACCTTCTGGTTCATGGACATGATGGGCTTTTCGCTGAACGGCCTGTCGCTGCTCGCGCTGAGCCTTGTCGCGGGGGTGCTCGTCGACGACGCGATCGTCGAGATCGAGAATATCGTCCGGCACATGCGCATGGGCAAGACCGCCTATCAGGCGTCGATCGACGCCGCCGACGAAATCGGCCTCGCAGTGGTCGCAACGACGATGTCGATCGTCGCGGTCTTCCTGCCGGTCGCGCTGATGCCCGGCGTGTCGGGGCAGTTCTTCATCCAGTTCGGGATGACGGTCGTCTTTGCGGTGCTGGTCAGTCTCGCGGTCGCGCGCATGATCACGCCGATGATTGCGGCGTATTTCCTGTCGGCGCAGGGCGAACAGGAGCATGCCTCGGGGCCGTGGGTCGACCGCTACGAAAATGTGCTGCGCTGGACGCTCGACGACAGCAAGCACAAGAATGTGCGCGCACGCTTCGAGGCGACGGCAACGCGGCTGACCTTTCTGATCCCGGCCTTCCTGGTCGCGGCGGCCGCGCTGGTCGCGATGACGATGATGTATTTCCAGCCGGTGCCGGTCGGAGGGAGCGCGCCGAATGCGGCGATACACTTCCTGCTGGCGACGCCGGCCGCGACGCTGGTCGCCTTTCTGCTGAGTGCGCTGCTGTCCATCCTTCTGGGCGCGCTGGCCTATGCAGCCGGAATGCGCCGCTGGGCCTTCACCCATTGGGCGAAATTCATGCTCCAGCGTGCCTATGCGCGGCTGTTCGACCATCGCGTGTGGATCGTCGGGATCGGTGTGGCAGCATTCGTGTGGAGCATCATACTGTTCATGACGCTGCCCAGCCAGTTCCAGCCGACGATCAACAGCGACTACAGCCAGATCACCTATGAACTGCCGCCGGGCTCGACGCTGGCGCAGAGCGAGGTGATATCGAACCAGATCAATGCGATCCTGGAGGCCGACAAGAATGTCGAGAACGCCTTCTACGACGTCAATGTGGGCGGCGGTAGCGTCTATATCACGCTGAAGAAGGCGCGCGAGACGAGCAGCGTCGACTGGGAACGCAATCTGCAGCCCGAGATGGCGGCCATCCCCGATGCCCGCGTGTCGTTCCAGAGCCAGGCCGGCGGTTTTTCGGGTCGCGACATCAGCTTCATCATCGGCGGCGACGATCCGGTCGCGCTCGAGAAGCACGCGCTCAAGATCGTCAAGGAGATGAGCACGCTCAAGGAACTGCGCGCGGTTCGTATCGAAGGCGACATTCCGCGCCCCGAGATCATCGTAAATCCGCGCATGGACCTTGCCGCCGACCTTGGTGTCACCACCGCGGCGCTCAGCCAGACGATCCGCATCGCGACGCTGGGCGACATTGACCAGAATGCGGCGAAATTCTCGCTGTCCGATCGCCAGATCCCGATCCGCGTCCTGCTGTCCGAAGATTCGCGCCGCAGCCTTGCGACGCTGGAAAATCTGCCGGTGCCGACGACGCGCGGGACGACGGTTCCGCTGAAGTCGGTCGCAGAGATCAGCTTCGGCGCCGGGCCGACCGAGTTGCGCCGGTACAACCAGACGCGCCGCATCGTCATCGGCGCCGACCTCGCCAAGGGGCTGGTGACCAGCAACGCGCAGGAAAAGATCGACGCGCTCCCCTCGGTCAAGAATATGCCGCAGGGCATCCGCAAGATCGTGCAAGGCCAGCAGAAGTTCATGGAGGAACTGGCGATCAACTTCGTGATCGCGGTCGTCGCGGGGCTGGCGCTCGTCTTCTCGACGCTTGTCCTGCTCTACCGCCGTTTCCTCTCGCCGCTGGTCAACATGTCGTCGTTGCTGCTCGCGCCGCTCGGCGGCCTTCTCGGCCTCTGGGTTGCCGGCATGGAAATCTCGATGCCCGTCTATATCGGCATCCTGATGCTGCTCGGCATCGTTGCCAAGAACTCCATCCTGCTCGTCGACTTCGCGATCGAGGAGATGGATCATGGTATCGCCAAGCGGGCGGCGCTGCTCGACGCCGGGCGCAAGCGCGCGCAACCGATCGTCATGACGACGATCGCGATGGTCGCAGGCATGGTGCCGACGGCGATCTCGCTGTCGGGCGACGGGGCATGGCGCGCGCCGATGGGGGTGGTGGTGATCGGGGGGCTGTTCCTGTCGACGTTGCTGACTTTGCTGATCGTGCCGGCGGGTTTCAGTCTGGCCGACAGCATCGAGAAACGCCTCGGCCGTTTCTTCTCGCGCAATCTGCTGACCTACCGGCACGGCGACGATACGAGGCCGCATGGCGCACCCGCGACGCACCCGGCCGAGTAATGGCGCGTCGCGGTTGCAACCTTTGCGCCGTGACGCCATTTGAGGGTCATGACGGAAAGCGTTTCGCCGCAGGCTGATACCGGACACGCCCACCCCCCTCTCATCAGCCGGGGGGTGGGCGTTGCCGTTCCGACGGGCGGACTCAACGTCCGCGTCGTCGCGACGGGCATGCTCATCGTCATGGCGCTCGTCTTTGTCGGCGCCAAATATTATCAGGACGTCCACCCCGCGGTCGGCTTCGTGCGCGCCTTTGCCGAGGCGGCGATGGTCGGCGGGCTCGCCGACTGGTTCGCGGTCACCGCGTTGTTCCGCCACCCGATGGGGCTGCCGATCCCGCACACCGCGATCGTGCCGCGCAACAAGAACCGCATCGGCGACACGCTCGCGCGTTTCCTGCTGACCAATTTCCTGCTGCCGCGGCTGATCGCGCGCAAGATGCAGAGCGTCGACGTCGCGGGCGCGGTCGGCAAATTCCTGTCCGAACCGGGCGAGGGCGGCGGGCGCCTCCGGCTCGGCGCGTCGCGGATCATCGCCGACGGGCTCGGCGCGCTCGACCAGCAGCGGCTTGGCGGCATGGTCAAGTCGGCGATCGCCGACCGCTTGCGCGAACTCGACGTCGCGCCGCTGCTCGGGCAGGCGCTACAGGCGGCGCTCGCCGAGGGGCGGCACCAGCCCTTGCTCGACGCGATGGTCAAATGGGGATCGAAGACGCTCGAACTCAACGAGCATCTGATCCACCAGATGGTCCACGACAACAGCAATGCGATTGTTCGCTTTACCGGCCTCGACGAGAGCATTTCGAACCGTATCGTCGCGGGGCTGTCGAAGCTGCTCAGCGAGATGGCGGTCGACGAGACGCACCCGCTGCGCATCCGCGTCGAGGAAGGACTCGCCAAGATGGCGCTCGACCTCCAGCACGACCCCGAGGTGCAGGCCAAGGTCGCGCGGGTCCGCGACGAACTGCTCGAGAACAGGGCGGTCAAGCGCTGGCTCGACGGTTTGTGGGAACAGGGGCGCGGCGCGCTGCTCAAGGCCGCGCGCAACCCCGACACGATGCTGGCGGGGCGGATCGGCGAACTGGTTACGCAATTCGGTTCGATGCTGGGCGAGGATGCGCATATCAAGCGCACGCTCAACCGCTATGCGCGCCGCGCGGTGGTCGGCATGGTCGACAGCTATGGCGAGACCGCGCTCAAGCTGGTCTCCGACACGATCCGCGGCTGGGATGCGAAGACGATCACCGACCGGCTGGAAAATGCGGTCGGCGACGACCTGCAATATATCCGCATCAACGGCACGCTGGTCGGCGGGCTGGTGGGGGTGCTGATCCACACGGTGGATGTGCTGATCTGATCAAAATCTTGTCCTTGCGGGGAGTGAAACGGCGCGGCATCCAGAATGCGCGGTAACCGCCCTCGATTGCTTCGCTTCGCTCGCAATGACGAGATTTGGGACCTAGCCGCAGGCCGCCAGCCCCTCGCGAAAGGTCGGATATTTGGGCGTCCAGCCGAGCAGGCGCCGTGCCTTGCCGTTCGCGACGCGGCGGTTTTCGGCGTAAAAGGCGCGCGCGGCAGGGGACAAGCCGGCTTCATCGAGCGTCTGCATCGGCGGCAGCGGCGCGCCGAGCCGCGCGCAGCCCCATTCCACGAGCCGGTTCTGGTGACAGGGTTCGTCGTCGGCGAGATTATAGACTCCCGCCGAACCCCTGAACGAGGCGATCACGCCGCCGGCAATGTCGTCGACGTGTACGCGGCTGAAAACCTGGCCGGGCAGGGCGATGCGGTGCGCGCGGCCTTCGACGATGCGGTCGAGGATCGAGCGGCCCGGGCCGTAGATGCCGGGCAGGCGGAAGACGCGCATGTCGCCGCGCAGCGCCGTCCAGGCCGCGTCGGCGGCGTTGCGGTCGGGGCGGCGTCCCCGGACCGGTGCGCTCTCGTCGATCCACGCGCCGCGCGCATCGCCGTAGACCCCGGTCGAGGACAGGTAGCCGGTCCATGTCGCAGGCGCGAGGGCGATCGCGTCGCCATAGCGAGCGAGCACGGGGTCGGTGCCGTCGGCAGGCGGGACCGACGACAGGATATGCGTCGCCGTGCGCAGCGCCGCGCGCACGGAATCGTCATCGGCAAAGGCGATACTGCCCGCGCGCCCGTCGCGCGTCGTGCCGGTGACGTCCCAGCCGCGCGCCTCGAGCCGCCGCGCGAGGTGGCCTGCGGCATAGCCCATTCCGAATATCAGCATCTGTCCCATGGCGCGCCTTATTGCGCGGCGCGCGGCCCAAGCCTAGACCGGGTGATCGACAATTTCCGTAGCCCTGAGCCTGTCGAAGGGCGCTTCGCGGTGAGGCGCCCTTCGACAGGCTCAGGGCTATGGTGCAGAGCATAGAGAATGGGTTTCACGAGCATATGACCGACGCTTCCTCGACCCCCGCCATTCCCGTCACGATCCATCGCGGCGATTATCGCCCGCCCGAATGGCAGGTACCCGACATCGCGCTCGACTTTGCGCTGGGGATCGAGCGGACCGCCGTGACCGCCGCGCTGTCGGTGGTGCGCGCGGTTCCGAACCCGGCGGCGCTGGTGCTGCGCGGCGACGGTATCGCGGTGCAGGAGGTTCGCGTCGATGGCGCGGTCTGGAACGACTGGCGCATGGATGGTCCCGATCTGATCGTCGATCTGGGCGAGCGCGACGCCGCGACGGTCGAGGTCGACACGCTGATCGATCCCGGCGCCAACACGCAGTTGATGGGGCTGTACGCGTCGAATTCCATGCTCTGCACCCAGTGCGAGGCCGAGGGCTTCCGCCGCATCACCTTCCACCCCGACCGCCCGGATGTGCTCAGCCGCTATCGGGTCCGCATGTCGGGGGACAAGGCGCTGTTCCCGATCCTGCTGTCGAACGGCAATTGCGTCGCGCAGGGGGATGGCGAGGGCGGCAGCCACTGGGCGCTATGGGAAGATCCCTGGCCCAAGCCCTCCTATCTCTTTGCGCTCGTCGCTGGCGATCTGGTCGTCAATCGCGACCGCTTCACCACCATGTCGGGGCGCGAGGTCGAACTCGGCATCTGGGTTCGCGCGGGCGACGAAGATCGCACCGGGCATGCGATGCAGGCGCTCAAGGACAGTATGGCGTGGGACGAGCGCGTCTACGGCCGCGAATATGACCTCGACCTGTTCAACATCGTCGCGGTCAGCGACTTCAACATGGGGGCGATGGAGAACAAGGGGCTCAACGTCTTCAACACGCGCTACATTCTCGCGGACGCCGATACCGCGACCGACCTCGACTATGACGGCGTGCAGGGGGTGGTCGCGCACGAATATTTCCACAACTGGTCGGGCAATCGCGTCACCTGTCGCGACTGGTTCCAGCTGAGCTTGAAAGAGGGGTTCACCGTCTTTCGCGACCAGAGCTTTTCGGCCGACATGGGGTCGGCGCCGGTCAAGCGGATCGAGGATGTCCGTCTGCTCCGCGCGGCGCAGTTTCCGGAGGACGCGGGACCGCTCGCGCACCCGATCCGCCCCGACTCCTACCAGGAGATCAGCAACTTCTATACCGCCACCGTCTATAACAAGGGCGCCGAGATCATTCGCATGATGGCGACGCTGCTTGGCCCTGACCGCTTCCGCAAGGGCACCGACCTCTATTTCGACCGCCACGACGGCGAGGCCGCGACGTGCGAGGATTTCGTGCGCGCGATGGAAGAAGGTGGCGATATCGACCTGTCGCAGTTCCGCCGCTGGTACGAACAGGCGGGGACGCCGCGGCTGGCGCTGTCGCTTGCCCAGGAGGGGGGTGACTGGTTCCTCGACGTTGCGCAGACGGTGCCGCCGACCCCGGGCCAGCCCGAAAAGGCGCCGATGATGATGCCGCTGCGCCTCGCCGCCTTTGCGATGGACGGCAGCGGCGCGGCGATGGCCGACACGCTGGTGACGCTCACCGGGGCGAGCCAGCGCGTGGCGCTCGGGCGCTTCGCGGCGCGACCGGCGCTTTCGGTCAATCGCGGTTTCTCGGCGCCGGTGATCGTCGATTATGTCCGGGCTCCCGGCGAACTCGCGTGGCTTGCGGCGCACGACGACGATCCGTTCGCGCGTTACGAGGCGCTGCAGCAGCTGATGCTCGACACGCTGGTTGCAGGGGTGTCGGGCGAAAAGGCCGATCATGCGGCGGTCATCGATGCCGTCGCGGGCACGCTCACCGGGCGCGCCGGCGATCCGGCCTTTGTCGCCGAGGCGGTGCTGTTGCCGAGCGAAGCCTTTATCGGCGACCAGATGGTGATCGTCGATCCTGACGCGATCCGGCGCGAACGGCTGGCGTTGCAGACGGCGCTCGGCCGTGCGCTCGAAAACGAATGGCGGGCGGTGCTGTCGGGCGCCGCCCCGCTCGCGACCGACCTGAGCCCCAAGGCCAAGGGCGGCCGCCGTCTGCGCGGTGTCGCGCTCGCCTATCTGGCGGCGACGGGGTTCGCCGACGTGCCCGCGCTGGCGTTCGGCATCTTCTCGGACGCCGACGGCATGACCGAGCGGCAGGCCGCGCTCGCGACACTGGCGCATGGAGACAGCGACGAGCGGGTGGCCGCGCTCGACATCTTCTACCAGCGCTATCGCGACAACCCGCTCGTGCTCGACAAATGGTTCCAGGTGCAGGCCTGGTCGCTGCGCCCCGACACGGTGGGCGCGGTGCGGACGCTGGGTGAGCATCCCGACTTCACCCTGACCAACCCCAACCGGGTGCGATCGCTCTATGGCGCGCTGACGGGCAATCAGGCGGCGTTCCACCAGGCCGATGGCGCGGGGTACCGGCTGATCGCCGACCTCGTCATCGCGCTCGATCCGAGAAACCCGCAGACCGCGGCGCGGATGATCCCGCCGCTGGGGCGCTGGAAGCGTTTCGACGAGGCGCGCGGCGCGAAGATGAAGGCCGAACTCGAGCGCATCCTCGCCCAACCGGGACTGTCGCGCGACTCCACCGAGCAGGCGTCGAAGAGCCTGCTGGGGTGAGGCGTGCGCGGGGGCGAGGATTGACGGCAGCGTTGGGGTGGGGAGCCGCCATGACCTTGTTTCGTCGTCCCGCGTTGGCCGGGTCGGCGCAAGGGCTGCGCGGCATTTTCAAAGTTCAGTAAAGTTCAGCCCTGCGCGCTTCCCCGATTTGGGCCTCGTGCCGTGCCGGATGCGCCCGGCCGGGTGCGCCGCGGTCGCATCGGCTAGCCGGACAGCGACCGCCTTTATCCGCCAGATGAAAGCGCCGGACGAAGGCGGGCACAGCCGGATAATTTGGGAAAGGCCTATTTGCAGGCGATGTCCGTCTTGGGGTGGGGAGCGGACGTTCCCTTGAATCCTCCCTGTCGCGTAGCGATGGGGAGGTGGCAGCGGCGTCAGCAGCTGACGGAGGGGCCGACGCCGTCAGGCGTCGCAGGGCCTTTCGGCCCCTCCACCAGTCCCCCTCCCCATCGCTGCGCGACAGGGAGGATTTCCGATGCCCGCAACCGGTCGAGAGAAGGCAGCGGCGTTTGCGCCGTGGGTTCCGTCGTGGAGGGCGCCCGGGAACCGGGCCCGTGCCGCGCGCGCAAAGCAAAAGGGGCGCCGCCTTCCGGCCGCGCCCCGTTCGTTCCGCAGTCGGATCGATATTATCGCGATGCCAGCCGGACCGCCCCGGGGGCCGCGGCCCACTGGATGCTCTCGGCACCGTCCATCTTGCGGATGAAGCACGACTGGCCGACCGCGCGCAGGTCGCCGCACAGGCGTGTCGCGTCGGCCTGCGTGCGGATGCCGTTGACCGTCAGGCGATAGAAGGTGCGGCCGTTGACCTTGGCGGCGTGGCTCGACGCGGGCAGGGCGGCCAGCTGACCGTTGCGCTTTTTGAGCGTGTTCCACTTTTCCTTGGCGATGCCCAGCGTGTCGTAGGCGCCGAGCTGGACCGCCCATCCCGAAGGTCTTTTCGCATCGAACGCGGCGAGTTGCGGCACGAACTTGACGGCAAGATCGCGCGCTTCCTCGTGGAAGGGGCGCTTGGCCGACGGCGCGGCGCGATAGGGTTTGGCATCGGCGAGGATCACCGGTGCAGCGGCGGGCGAGGGCAGTTCGGTGACCGGCACGACACCATTGGCATCGCGCTGCGGCATCGGCAGCGCGACCGTCCGGATCGGCGAGGTGTCGGCGACCGGCGGTGGCGGCGCGAAGCTGTCTACCGGCGCCGGATCGGCGCTGGCGAGCTGGACCGGTTCGGGGGCGGCCGCCATCTGCACATCGGCGAAATTGGCGAGCGCGAGGCGCACCGGCATGCCGGCGTCGGCCTTCGGCCTGGCACCGATCAGGCTGGCGACGCGCAGCGACTGGCTTTCTTCCTGCGCGAGCGTCGACCATTCGGCCATGCGCGCTTCGACCTTGGCCAGCGACAGATCCTGTGCCGCAAGGACGCGCGCCTGTGCCCAGCGACCGTCGAGCGCATAGGCGAGCGCGAGATTCTGGCGCGTCCGTGCGCTGGCGCCCTCGGCGCGGGCGGCTTCGGTGAGCACATAGATCGCCGAATTATTGTCCCCGGCGAGCGCATAGGCGAGCCCCATGTCCGAGGCGGGGAGGGTGTCGCGGTGCGCGTTGATGAGCGCGAGCGCGTCGCTCGTCCGGCCCTGGCCGAGATGCGCGAGGATCAGCGCGAGCACCGTGTTGCCGTCGGTGTTGCCCAGCTCCATCGCCTCGGTCAGCGCGGTGGCGGCCGATGCGAAGCGGCCGTCGTTGAGGTAGGCCTGACCGAGCAGCGCGCGATAGCCGCCATCGCGCGGGCTCGCCGAGACGGCGGCTTCGGCGAGGCCGACTGCCTTGCCCGCCTTGCCGCTTTCGAGCGCGGTGCGGGCCTTGTCGGCCGACTTGCCCGCGGTTTCGGGTTTTCCGAGCGCGTTCGACGGCGCGTTGGCCATCTTGCTCGAGCTGCAGCCGGTGGTCGTGATACCGAGCACGAAGCCCGACACGGCCAGTTTCATCAGCAGGTTGCGGTTCATCGAAAGATCCCCCTCAATTCGCTTCGGGCCGGCGGCTCAGGACGCCGCGCGGCGCATCGGACGTTCGGCGGGCACGCGGCTCGCCATCGCGTCGATCTCGGGCAGCGAGGCCAGATAGTCGTCGAGCAATTCGGTCAGGATGACCTGCGACGAGCGTCCGGTCACCGCGCTGGCGAGGCGCAGGCGCAGGTGGCGGTCGGCGTCGAGGCGCAGCGTGAACGCCGCCTTTTCGCGGGCGCGCAGCGTGCGCGGAGCGCGCGGCGCCTTGGGTTCGGCGGGGCGCGCCTCGACCTTGCGCGCGACGGCGGCGACGCGTTCGCTCAGCGATTCCTGCTGGCGGACGATCTCGGGGATCGGCGGCGGGGCCGCGGCCTCTTCCTCGAACTGCCACTCCTCGGCGATCTCGTGGCCGATGCTGTCGCCGACGGCCTGTTCGGCCTCGACATTATGTTCGGGCACCGATCCCGCGAGCAGCGGTTTCAGGTCGACCAGATCCGCGGGTTCGCTCGACTGCACCGGATCGACGTCATAGCCCATGTCGTTC
This sequence comes from Sphingopyxis sp. YF1, assembly GCF_022701295.1. Taxonomy (NCBI): domain Bacteria; kingdom Pseudomonadati; phylum Pseudomonadota; class Alphaproteobacteria; order Sphingomonadales; family Sphingopyxidaceae; genus Sphingopyxis; species Sphingopyxis sp. YF1. The sequence goes on along the minus strand of NZ_CP033204.1, from coordinate 2,563,412 downwards.
CAGCCGAGGTCGTCATAGCCGGTGCCGGCCATCGGCGCGGGGCCGCTGCCGAGCGGCTGGCGGCGCATCGCGGGGCGCGCCGCGCCCTTGCGGGCGAGCAGGCCGGCGCTCAGCGAAGCGAGGGGTTTGGGTTCGCCCATGGCTTCCATCTCCCCTTACTGACCGGCGATGCGGCGGCCGAAGCCTCCGCCCATCGGGCGCACGGTGCCATAGCCGCTGTGTGTCGGCATCGGCGACGAAAAGACCGTGCGGCGGAAATTCTTCTCGAGCCGGTCGTTCATATAGGTCCACAGCTGGCGGACCTCCTCGGCCGAGCGGCCGTTGGGGTCGACCTCCATCACCGTGCGGCCGTCGATCATCGAGGCGGCATAGTCGGTGCGGTGGTGCAGGGTGATCGGGGCGACGGTGCCGTGCTGCGACAGCGCGACCGCGGCCTCGCTGGTGATCTTGGCCTTGGGGGTGGCGCCGTTGACGACGAAGACCAGCGGCTTGCCGGCGCGTTCGCACAGGTCGACGGTGGCGCCGACGGCGCGCAGGTCGTGCGGGCTGGGGCGCGTCGGCACGACGATGAGTTCGGCGACCGAAATGACGCTCTGGATCGCCATGGTGATCGCCGGCGGGGTGTCGATGACCGCCAGCTTGAAACCCTGCTGGCGCAGGATTTCGAGATCGGAGGCGAGCCGAGCGACGGTGGTCTGGGCAAAGGCCGGAAGGTCGGTTTCGCGTTCGTTCCACCAGTCGGCGAGCGAGCCTTGCGGGTCGATGTCGATCAGGACGACGGGCCCTGCTCCGGCAAGCTGGGCCTGCACCGCGAGATGTCCCGACAGGGTCGTTTTTCCCGACCCGCCCTTTTGTGAAGCCAATGCCAAAACGCGCACGACTGTCCCCCTGAAATGGCAACCAATTGCGGCGCGGAATGCCATGGCGGGAGCTAAGATTGGGTTAACGATGTCAAAAAGAAGGTGAAGGCTTCGTGGGCAGTCGTGGTAAACACAGGCTTAAGGTCAAGCTGTCCCGTATCGGACCAGAATCGGACGGATGTGATTGTCGCTAACGCGCTGTTAGCCAATTACGCCTAGGGCGGGTTCGGGGACTGTCGATCGCCGCGTTCGCGCGCGGCGCGTCGCACGTCAGTGGAGACTATCATGCCTAAGTTCCGCATCGCGCTTTTGCTGGCCTTGCCGCTATCGGGAACGGGGCTCGCGATGCCTGCGGCCGCGGCGCCCGCCGCCAAGCCGGCGGGCGCGGCGCAGCCCGATGTCAAGGCGGGGGTCGATGCCTGGGAAGGCGGCGATTATCAGCGCGCGGTCGCGATCTGGCGCCCGCTGGCGCTTGCCGGAGACCCCGATGCGCAGTTCAACCTGGGGCAGGCGTACAAGCTGGGGCGCGGCGTTCCCGCCGACATGGCGCAGGCCGAGACCTGGTACACCCGCGCCGCAAAACAGGGACATCTCCAGGCCGAGGACAATCTGGGGCTCGTGCTGTTCACGGGCAACCGCCGGCAGGAAGCGATGCCGCATATCGTGCGGTCGGCCGCGCGCGGCGAACCGCGGGCGCAATATGTCTTGGGCACCGCGCATTTCAACGGCGACCTCGCCGCGCAGGACTGGCCGCGCGCCTATGCGCTGACCAAGCGCGCGAGCGACGCCGGGCTCGGCATCGCCTCGGCGCGGCTGGCGCAGCTCGACAATCTGATCCCGCTCGAGCAGCGGCAGGCGGGGCTGGCGCTGATTCCCGAAATGGAGAAGAGCGAGCAGCGCGCGCGCCTTGCCGCGGTCAACGCCGCGGCGCCGGCTCCCGCGCAGCCCGCGCCGTCGCCGGTCAAGACCGCGAGCCTGCCCGCGTCGGTTCCCGGCACAAGCTACACCCCGCCGCCGGTGATCGCACCGGTTCCGGCTCCGGTCGCGCCCGTGCCCGTCAAGCCGGTGTCCGGTCCCGCCGCCACCGCCGCAGCTGCGGCCGCCGAAGCCGCCGCCGCGGCCAAGGCGGCGCCGCCGGCAGCGCCCGCCGAACCCGGAACCAGCTATGCGCCGCCGCCCGAAAAGCCCGGTGCTCCAGCGGAGAGCCCGCCGGTGCCGGTGAAAGCCGCCACCCCGAAACCCAAGCCCGCGCCGCCTGCACCCGCACCCGCAGCTTCATCATCCGCCGCGGCCGACAATTGGCGCGCACAGCTCGGCGCTTTTGCGCAGGATGGCAACGCCCGGCGGCTGTGGAGCGCGCTCGAGAAGAAATATCCGGCGATCGCTGCGAACCAGCCCTATCTGGTCAAGAGCGGGACGCTCACGCGCCTTCAGGCGGGCAATTTCGCGATCAAGGCGGACGCCGACCGCTTCTGCGCCACGGTCGGATCGGCGAGCCAGCCGTGCGTGGTGATGCGCAGCCGCTGAGCCGCGCCGATCAGCCCCCGGCGCTGAGCAGGAACAGCCGGGTTCCGTCCTGCGAGACGAGTTCCAGCCCTTCGTCCGTGGTGCGTGCGCTGCGGACAAGCTCCAGCCCGTCGAGGAAGGCGATGGTTTCGCGGACCAGCGGGCATTTGTCGTCATAATAGGCCTCGACGTCGCTGATGGTGAGCGCCGGCAGGTTCATGGTGACGGTGCCGCTCCAGCCGGTCGCGCAGGGCGTCTGGCCATCGGCGCTCCGGCCATCATTGATGGTCAGGGTGGGCGCGCCCATCGTGCCGACGGCATCGGTCTGTCCGGCAAAATCGATCACCACCCATGACAGGTCGAACAGGTCGCGGCTCAGCGGGACGGCAGTCTGCGCCGTGGCGGGCGCGGAGAGGGCGAGCAGTGCGGACGCGGTGGCGGCGGCGAAGAGGCGGGACATTCGGTTCGGCATGGCAATTCCTGAAAGACGGGATGAAGGGTTCGAACGGTCGGGCGGCGTCGGCACCGACCACCGGTGGCTAGCGGGTCGGCCGGTCGCCGCCTGTGAGGGCGATCACCGAAGGCCGGGGTGAAGCGGTCCAATGGCGTCGACGCGGCGCGGGCCGGCCGACCCCGCAGGGCCGGCGCCGACATAGGGTAGGTGAGGCTGAATTGGAGATTAAAAATTTGACAAATAAAGATTTTTTGTAACAAGCCGCCCGCAATTGCGCTGGAGGATCGATAGGATGATGTCGACATTTTTGCGGTGGAGCCTGATTGTGGCGGGGACGGCATCGGCTGCCGCTACGCCGGTCGCGGCGCTGGGGCGGGACGAAGGCCGCGACCCCGCCTTTCTGCCACGCTTCGCCGGGGCCGAAATCCGCCGCTATCGTCAGCCGTCGCTGGACGAGATCGTCATTCCGACCGGCGCGGTCGCCGATGCCGAGCGTCCGGCAAGCGTCGAGCTTCTGCACGGCGAGGTTGCCCATATCGACTATCGCGTCGAGCCGGCGGTGGCGCCGCTCGCGGTCGAGCAGCATTATCGCAAGGCGCTTCAGGACGCGGGCTACGGCATCCGCTTCGCCTGCCGGGGCGCGCAATGCGGCCCCGACATGGGCGTGCTGATCCTCAACAGCGGACGGGTCGCGCCCTCCGGGCTGGCGAACGGCATCTTCGGCGACCAGATCCGGGTTCTGGTGGCGCAAAGGGGAAGAGACTGGGTGCTGATGCACGTCAACGTCGGGCCGCAGGCGGCGCTGGTCTATGTCGCCACCGTGACGGACGGCGTGGCGCCGCAATAGCCGTGCGGCGCTCCTCTGTCGGTCAGCTGGTCGAAAACAGCTTCGTTCCGACGACGCCGACGACGATCAGCGCCATGAAGCCGATCTGCACCGGGCTGACCTTCTCGCCGAAGATGACGACGCCGCCGATAATGACCCCGACGGCGCCGAGGCCGGTCCAGATCGCATAGGCGGTGCCCGCCGACAGGTCGCGCATCGCGAAAGCGAGCAGCGCCATGTTGAGGAAGCTCAGGGAGACTGGGACGGCGGAGGCTTGCCAGGTGCCGAGCGTGGCCGCCCATTTGAGGCTGAGCGCCCAGCAGATTTCGGTAAAGACGGCGATACCCAGGATGAACCAGCCCATGGCGGATTCCTTTCGGCTGCGGGCTCGAAAGGAAATGTGCCGGCCGGAAACCCGGAAGAGGCCGCACGCAGGGACACGGGACTGTCGGCGGTCCCCCTAGGTGCGGCGGGATGAAATGGCAAGCCGGGACGGGCGGGTTGCACGGCCGCCCGGGTTGGCGGCTCAGCTTGCGAGCCAGTCCGCGACCTCGACCGCGACCTTGTTCGCGGCGCGTGCCAGCGCTTCGCCGACGGGCTTCGCCTCGACCTTGCCGCCGAGCGCCTCGCGCACCTCGAAGCGGCGCTGGGTAACCGACTTGCCGCCCGCGGCGACGAGCATCGCCTGGTAGACGACGACGGCTTCGTTGGTGCGCGCATCGACGCCGAATTCCATGAGCTGACCCGCAAGCTGTTCGCCCGGCGCGGTCAGATATTGCCCCTCGTCGAGCACGACGCGGCTGGTGCGCGCGGCAACGGTTTCGCTGATCAGGCGCTGGAATAGACGCTGCGGCGCCTCGACCCACTGTGCGTCCTGAACATAGGCGACGCTCGATCCGTCCTGCTGCACCGGGATGCGTACCGTGCGCAGCTTTTGCGGCGCGGTGGGGATCAGGATGGTCAGCGCCTGTGCCTCGGTCGCGGTGCGCGCGGCGCCCGCGGGCGGCGCGGCGTCGGCGTCGAGCGTCAGCAGGAACGGGGGCGGCTTCGCCCCGAAGCTGACGCAGGCGGAGAGCGTCGCGGCGGCCGCCGCAAGGAGCAGCGGCGTGCGGAGGCGGCGGGTCATGGACATCATCCTCATGGCTTGTAGTCGGGCAGCTTGCTGCCGCCGATGACGGCGCCCGCGCCCTGCTGGTCGAGCTTGTCGGTCAGGCTGGAGAGCGAGGCCGAAGTGCGGCGAAGGTCGCGGATCAGCGCGTTCGCCTCCGGGATCGTCGTCTGGCTGAAGGTCTGGAGACCCGGGCGCGCGTCGGCGATCGCGCCTTCGAGCGTCTTCATCGACGCGTTCGCCGATGCGAGCGTGTCGCGCAGATTCTTCATCGCGGGATCGATGTTGCGGTCGACCGTGCCCTGCGTCGCGGCGGCGAGATTGCCGATCTGTTCGGCGGCGAGGCCGGTCTGCTGGATCGCGATGCGCGTGTCGGCGAGCGCGCGTTCGATCGCGGGACCGTTGCGCGCGAGGATCGCGGTCGATGCCTCGACATTGTTCAGGATGCCGCGGATGCTCGCCTGATTTTCGTCGTCGGCCATTTCGGCAAGGCGTTCGGACAGCGTCGAAAGCCGCTGGAGCAATTGCGGCGCGGTGTTGAGCAGTTCGCCGAGCCCGCCGACGCGGACGGGGATGGTCGGCTTGCCCGCCGGACCCTTGTCGGTGATCGGCGGCGCGCCCTTGACCCCGCCCGCGAGCGAAATCTGCGACACGCCGGTAAAGCCGACCCCTTCGAGCGCAGCGGTCGTGCCCTGGAGGATCGGGACGCCTTCGTTGACCTCGATGCGGACGCGGACGAAGCCGGGGTCGTCGGGGAGCAGCGCGATGTCGCGCACCTGCCCGACGGGGACGCCCGAATATTGCACCTGCGCGCCCTTGTTCAGCCCGTCGACCGCCTGCTTGAAATAAATGTCATATTCGCGCTTCGCACCGCCGCTGTCGTTGGCGAGCCAGACGACGAAAAAGGCGAGCGCCGCCGTGAAGAAGAGGACGAAGGCGCCGACGAGGACGTTGTTCGAGCGAGTTTCCATCTGCTGTTCCTATCGCCGCCCCGCGGTTTGGTTCCCGCTCGCGGCCGCCCGGCCGCGGGGACCATTGAAATAATCCTGTATCCACGGATGCTCGGTGGCAAGCAGTTCCGGGATGGTGCCGACCGCGATCACCTTTTTCTCGGCGAGCACCGCGACGCGGTCGCAGGTCGCATAGAGGGTGTCGAGGTCGTGGGTGATCAGGAATACGGTGAGCCCCATCGTGTCGGCGAGCCCGCGCAGCAGTTCGTCGAACTTCGCGGCGCCGATCGGGTCGAGCCCGGCGGTCGGTTCGTCGAGGAAGAGGAGCGCGGGGTCGAGCGCGAGCGCCCGCGCAAGCCCCGCGCGCTTGACCATGCCGCCGGAGAGTTCGGCGGGATATTTGGGGCCGGCGTCGGGGGGCAGGCCGACCATCTGGACCTTGTAGGCGGCGATCTCGTCGAGCAGCCGCTGGTCCATGCGCGGATAATATTCGCGCAAGGGGACCTGGATATTCTCGGCGACGCTGAGCGTCGAGAAGAGCGCGCCGCCCTGGAACATCACGCCCCAGCGGCGGCGAAGGTCGCGCGATTCCTCTTCATCGGCGATCTCGCCGAGCGACTTGCCATAGACCTCGATCTCGCCCGCGGCGGGGATCTGCAGGCCGACGATCGAGCGCATCAGCACCGACTTGCCGGTGCCCGAGCCGCCGACGACGCCGAGCACCTCGCCCGAGCGCACGTCGAGGTCTAGCCCGTCGTGGATCACCGCGTCGCCGAACTGGTTGCGCAGGCCGCGGATGCAGATCGCGCGTTCGAAGGTTTCGGGGCGCACCGCGTCGGCGGCGGCGAGTTCCTCGGCGATCGCCTGTTGCTGCTCGTCGTCGGGTGCCATCAATTCCATCCGATCGACGAAAAGAAGACCGCGAACAGCGCGTCGAGGACGATGACGAGGAAGATGGCGGCGACGACCGCCGAGGTCGTGCGGCGACCGACTTCCTCGGCATTCTGGCGCACCTGCATGCCTTCGTAGCAGCCGGTCACGCCGATCAGCACGCCGAACACCGGTGCCTTGATCAGCATGATCCAGAAATCGGTCATCGGGATGATCTCGCGTAGCCGCTGGATATAGGTGAGCGGCGGCATGTCGAGCCCGACCCAGACGAAGGCGCCGCCGCCGATGATCGCGCAGATGCTGGCGTAGAAGCCGAGCAGCGGCATGGTGATTGTCGACGCGGCGACGCGCGGCAGCACGATCGCTTCCATCGGCGAGACGCCGATCGTGCGCATCGCGTCGATTTCCTCGGTCAGTTTCATCGTGCCGATCTGGGCGGCAAAGGCGCTGCCCGAGCGACCCGCGACCATGATCGCGGTCATCAGCAGGCCGAGTTCGCGAATCGAGGCGCGCCCGACGAGGTTGATGGTGAACACTTCCAGCCCGAACTGGCGGAGCTGCACCGCGCCCTGCTGCGCGATGACGATGCCGATGAGGAAGCTCATCAGCCCGATGATCGGCAGCGCATCGAGGCCGACGGTCTGAAATCGCGTGACCACCGCGTTCCAGCGCAGCCGCCGCCGTGCGCGGATCTGGATGCCGAGCGCGATGATCATCGCGCCGAAGAAGGCAACGATGCCGAGGAGTTCGTGCCAGATCGAGCGGCTTGCGGTGCCGACCTGTTCGAGCATGCGGACCCAGGCGGGGCGGCGGTCGCTGTGGACGCGATATTCGCTCTTGTCGCTGGCGAGCGCGTCGAGCAGCCGCTGGGCGTCTTCGCTCGCCCCGGTGATCCGGGCGCCGCTGTCGCGCGCGGTGCGCGTGACGATCCACGCGCCGACGGTGTCGATGCGCTCGACCGCTGACAGGTCGAGCGAGGCGATCGGGCCGATATCCTCGAGGCGCGCGGGAAGATCGCCGAGGCGCGCGAGCGTCAGCCGCCCGGTGAAGCGGACATCGGCGCCGCCGGCGCCATCGCTGTGTTCGAAGTCCGCCTTGGCCACCATCGTGCGACGACCTTGTATTATTTGGGGAATGACGGCAAGCCATTCCACCTTGGGCGAGGCGGTCCGGTGACAGGCTTGGCCCGGCCGCGCGGGGAGGCTAAGGGCCTGTGATGGATGAATTGTCCGTCCCTGCCGCCCCGGCCTACACGCATCGCGTCGCGATGTACGACATGGACCGCACGATCACCCGTGCGGGTACCTACAGCGGTTTCCTGATGCACGTCGTGCGGCGGCGCCAGCAGTGGCGCGCGCTCTTGCTGCCGCTCGTCGGAGTCGCGGGGCTTGCCTACACGCTGCGGCTGATCGACCGGTCGCGGCTGAAGGCGATCAATCTGCGGCTGCTCGTCGGCCCGCGGTTTCGCCGCGACGAGATCGCGCCGCTCGCCGAAAGCTATGCCGACAAGGTGGTCGCGCGCGGGCTGCACGCGGCGGCGCTCGACCAGCTTGAGGCCGATCGCGCCGCGGGGTATCGCGTGCTGCTCGCGACCGCGTCCTTCCACCTTTATGTCGATGCGATCGCGCGGCGGCTGGGGATCGAGGATGTGCTGGCGACGCGGCTCGACGAACCCGACGGCGCCGATCATGTCCATGCCCGCCTGTCGGGCGCCAATTGTTACGGCGAAGACAAGTTCGCGCGCATATCGGGCTGGCTGGCCGACAATGAGATCACGCGCGAGGACGCGCATATCCGCGCCTATTCGGACCATGTCTCCGACCATCCGATGCTGCATTTCGCCGACGAGGCGGTCGCGACGACGCCGTCGCGCGGGCTGAAGAAGCTCGCACCGCAGATGGGGTGGATGGTGGTCGACTGGCGAGCGCGGAAGTAGGATTACGCATCGTCATTGCGACCCCGGCAAAAGCCGGGGGAAGCAATCCAGAGCAGGTTTGCGCACCTCCGGATTGCCGCGTCGCCTTCGGCTCCTCGCAATGACGAAGTCAAACGGCCTCCAGCGCCTGCGCGAAGTCGGCGATCAGGTCGTCGGCGTCCTCGATGCCGATCGACACGCGCACGAGATTGTCGGTGATGCCGAGTGCCTTCTTGCGGTCCTCGGGGACCGACAGGTGGGTCATCGCGGCGGGGTGGCTGGCGAGCGTCTCGGTGCCGCCGAGGCTGACCGCGAGCTTGGCGATCTTGAGCGCGTCGAGGAAGCGGAAGCTTTCGGCCTCGCCGCCCTTGATGAACAGCGAAAAGGTCGATCCCGCGCCGCTGCAATGGCGGTCGAAGATATCCTTCTGGCGCGGATCGCTGATGAAGCCGAGATAGCCGAGCCCTTCGACCTTGGGATGATCGCGGAGATAGGTGCAGACCTTGAGCGCATTTTCCCCCGCGCGGCTCATCCGCAGTTCGAGCGTTTCGAGGCTGCGGAGCAGCATCCATGCGGTGTTGGGGTCGCAGATCGTGCCGATCGTGTTGCGCATCGGGCGGATCGCGTCGATCAGCCGCTGGTCGCCCGAGACGCCGCCTGCGACGAGGTCCGAATGGCCGCCGGCATATTTGGTGAGGCTGTAGACGACGAGTTCGGCGCCCTGGTTCAGCGGCTGCTGCCACAGCGGGCCGAGGAAGGTGTTGTCGATCGCGATGGCGGGTTTCTGGTCGCCGGGGAAGGCCGCGTCGCGGGCGGCGCGCACCGCCTCGACGTCGACGAGCGCGTTGGTCGGGTTCGCCGGACTTTCGAGATAGACGAGCGCCACCTTGCCCCCCTTTTCGTCGGCGAGGGTCCGGGCGCGGGCGAGGATGGCGTCGAGTTCCTCGCGCGTCGCACCGGCGGGGAAGTCGAGGAAGCTGACCCCGAAGCGCGACAGGATGCGCGCGATCAGCGTTTCGGTCGCGGCATAGAGCGGGCCCGAATGGACGATCACGTCGTTCTGGCTCACGAGCGCGAGCAGCAGGGTGGCGATCGCCGACATGCCGCTGGAAAAGACGAGGCAGTCGTCGGCGCCGTCCCAGACGGCAAGGCGATCCTCGAGGATTTCCTGGTTGGGGCCGTTGAAGCGCGAATAGACGAGGCCGTCGGCCGGCCCCTGCCGCTTGCCGGTGATATGTTCGAAGAAGCGCTTGCCCGCCGCCGCATTTTCGAAGGCGAAGGTCGATGTGAGGAAGATCGGCGGCTTGAGCGATCCTTCGGAGAGCATCGGGTCGTAGCCAAGCCCCATCATCAGCGTCGCCGGGCTGAGGTCGCGGTCGCCGATCTTGCGGGTATTGGTCTTGGGTTTGCCGCGCATGGCCATGAAATGCTCCTTGGATGATTGCCCCGTCCTATAGCAGGAGCGGTTTCGATTGAAACCAGTTCCGCCGGTTCAGGCGAGCATAGCGATGCTCCAGATGACCCCGATGAGCAGCGGCACGCCGATGACGTCGAGCGCCAGCCCCGCCTTGAGCATGCGCGGCAGCGCGATGTGGTCGGTCGCCCACGCCAGCGCGTTGGGACCGGTGCCTGACGGAAGCATGAAGCCCCAGCTCGCCGCCATCGCGACGGGCAGCGCGAGCAGCACCGGATCGACCCCGGTTGCGGCGATCAGCGCCGCGAGCACGGGCATGATGCCGCTTGCGGTCGCGACATTGCTGGCGAATTCGGTGATCAGGATCGTCAGCGCGACGATGACCGCCGCGAGCAGGATCGTCGGGATGCTGCCGAGCGGCGCCAGCACTGCGCCCAGCCAGGCGGCGAGCCCGCTTGCGGTAATCGCCGCGGCAAGCGCGAGACCGCCGCCGAACATCATGATCACGCCCCAGGGGGCGCGGTCGGCCTCTTTCCAGACGAGCAGCGGACGGCCGGTACCGTCGGGCAGGACGAAGAGCAGCAGGCTGCCCGCGACCGCGATGGTGCCGTCGGTCAGTGCGCCCTTGGGGAGCAGCGGCTCGATCCACGGCTGGGCGATCCAGGCGACGAGGACGAGCAGGAAGACGGGGACGACGCGGCGTTCGGCGGTCGACCAGATCGCCTGCTGGCCGAGCGCCGTCGCTGCCGTCTGCCCGTCGAACGGGTGCGCCGACAGCCGCTGGACACGCGCGATGATGAACATCGCCGCGGGGGTGGCGAGCAGCACGACGGGAACACCGTAGATCGCCCAGTCGAGGAAGGAGATGCGCAGCCCGAGTGCCTTTTCGATCAGGCCCGCGGCGATCGCGTTGGTCGGGCTGCCGACGAGCGTGCCGAGCCCGCCGATCGAGGCGGCGAAAGCGATGCCCATCATCACCGCGCCCGCGAAGCCTTCGCGTTCGCCCTCGGCGATGCCGCCGGCGCGCACGACGGCGAGCGCGATCGGGATCATGATCAGCGCGGTCGAGGTGTTCGAGATGAACATGGAGAGCAGCGCGGTCGCCGCCATGAAGGCGAAGAGCAGCCCGGTCGCGGTCGGCGCGGCGCGCTTGAGCAGCGCCAGCGCGAGCCGCCGGTGCAGCCCGACCCGCTCGATCGCGAGCGCGAGGAAGGCGCCGCCGAGGATGAGGAAGAGGATCGGTGAATAATATTCCTTGGCGATGGCGTTGGCGTCCATCACCCCGAAAGCGGGGACGGTGAGGAAGGGCAAAAGCGCGGTGACGGTGAGCGGCAGGGCCTCGGTCATCCACCAGATCGCCATCAGCACGGTCAGCGCGGCAACGCGCCACGCGGTGGTTTCCATGCCGGCGGGGGCCGGCATTGCCAGCATGAGGACGAAGACCAGCAGTCCGCCGATCAGCCCGAACAGGCGCGTTTTTGTCATCCTTCCCCCATTTTCCGTCTCTTTTTACTCGTCATCCCGGCGAAGGCCGGGATCTCCACATCGCGTCGGAGGGCAACGGCGAGATCCCGGTCTTCGCCGGGATGACGAAGCAGATATCGGGCATCGATTATTTTGCGAGTCCGATCACCGACAACTGGCGCCCATAGCTGTTTTCGGCCCTGTGGCACGCACGGCGGTAACTGAAATAACCCTCGGCATCGGCATAGGTATCCTGTCCGCCGATGGCAATTCGCGTCACCCCGGCCGCCGCGAGGCGCGCGGCGACATAGGCGGCGATGTCGAACATCGCATGACCCGGTCTGCCCGCTGCGAAGAAGCGTTCGTTGGCGGGATCGTCGGCAACGAAAGTGGCGACGAAGCCGTCATCGACCTCGTAGGAGGCACGGCCGATGCACGGCCCGATCGCGGCGGCGATGCCTGCGCGCGTCGCGCCGAGGCTTTCCATCGCGTCGAGCGTCGCGTCGGTAATCCCGGCGATTGCGCCCTTCCATCCGGCGTGCGCAGCGGCGACGACGCCGGCCTCGCGGTCGGCGAAGAGGACCGGGACGCAGTCGGCGGTCAGGATGCCGAGCAACAGGCCCGGCGTTCGCGTCGCGAGCGCGTCGGCTTCGGGCCGGGTGAAAAGATCGCTGCTGCCGTCGACGGTGACGCAGCGGTTGCCGTGGACCTGGTAGAGCCCGGTCAGCGCCGCGCCGGGGATGAGCGCGTCGCCGACGCGCCGCCGGTTCTCGGCGATCAGCGCGGGGGCGTCGTTCGAGCCGAGGCCGCAGTTGAGCGAGGCGAGATCGCCCGTCGAAACGCCGCCCCGGCGGCCGAAGAAGCCGTGCACGACGCCATCGAGGGTGGGCGCAGTGACAAAGGGGACGGTCACAGGTCGAGCCTCCAGATGCGGTCCTCGTCGATGTGGTTGCCGACGCGGAACGGGTTGCGGCCGACATCGACAAAGCCGTAGCGGCGGTAAAAGGCCTGCGCGCGGGGGTTTTCGGTGAAGACCGAGAGGTAGAGGATCGCCGCGCGGGTCCGCGCCCAGGCGATCCCCCATTCCATCAGCGCGGCGGCGACGCCGCTGCCTTTCGCTTCATGATCGACATAGAGCTGGTGGAGCTCGGTCGCATCCTCCGAAGGCTGGCCGGCGGGCAGGTCGAAATCGATCGGGCCGAGCTTGACGAAGCCGAGAATCGCGCCGCCGTCGCCGCGGACCAGTGCGATCGTCCAGTCGGGATCGGCGAGTTGCGCGCGGATGCGGTCGGGCGGGTTCCAGCCCGTAAGGAAGCTCGCGAGGTCGGCGGGATCGTAGATATGGCCGAAGGTATGCCGGAAGGCGGTTTCGGCGAAGGCCGACAGCGCGTCGGCGTCGTCGGGGCGGGCGAGGGTAACGACGGTCATGCGGAAAATCCTGCGGGAAGCGGCCATGCGGGCGCGGTGAAGGCCATGGCCTTGAAGAGCGTGCCCATCGCGTCGGGTTCGACCAGGCGGTCGCGCTGGCCGCGCAGTTCGTCGGCGCGGCCGGGCGATGCGGCGGCGAGGGTTTCGAGCCGTGCGTCGATGCCGAGGCCGCGGAGCCAGTCGCCCTGCGTCGCCAGCGTGCTGGCTTTGACGCCCGCGGTACGCGCGGCGTCGGCGAGTGCGGTGAAATCGACATGCGCGGTGAGGTCGGCTTCGCCGGGATCGGTGAAGGGATCGGCGTATTGATGCGCTTTCATCGCCTGCAGCGTGTCGCCGACGGCCGGGCCGGCATAGCCATAATCGATCGCGAGCAGCGCGCCGCCCTGTCGCACGAGGCGAAAGGCGCAGCGCTGCAGGATCGTGGCGGCGACGGGTGCGGTCTCGACGATCGCGCCTTCGGCGGCATCGCGCAGCGCCGCGGGGATCGCCTCCTCGGCCGGCACCGGACCCGGCACGGCGACGAGGCCGCGCTCGCCGCGTTCGACCATCCGTTCGCGCCAGCCGTCGCGGGTACGAACATATTGGTGGATCGGCAGCGCATCGAAAAATTCGTTGGCGACCATGATCAGCGGCGCGTCGTCCGGCAGGGCGTCGACCTCGTCATGATGCTCGGCGCCGGGCAGGCGGGCCAGCTGGGCGGCGCGCAGCGTCGGGCTGGTCTCGACGAGGTGGATGCCGGCGGGCACGCAGCCGAAGCGCGCCGCGGCGCGCAGCGCGTCGGCAGCGAGCGTGCCGCGGCCGGGACCGAGCTCGGCATAATGAAAGGCCGGGCGGCCGGCGCGCGACCACAGGTCGGCGATCCAGAGGCCGACGAGTTCGCCGAACATCTGGCTGATCTCGGGCGCCGTGGTGAAATCGCCCGCGGCGCCGAGCGGATCGCGCGTCGCATAATAATGCGCGTTCGCCGCCGCCATATAATCGGCGACGGTCGTCGCGCGCGCCGCCGCCACCTGCCTGATCAGTTCCTCGGGCGTCGGCGGGCCGTCAGGCAATTGCATCGGGTCCCGCAATCGGCTCGACGCGCTGGCGCCGCCGCTTTGCGGTCAGCACGAGCCACAGGCCGATCAGGATCATCGGCACCGTCAGCCACTGTCCCATCGACAGGCCGGTCGCCTCGACGATGTTCATCCGCTGCGCATCGGGCTGGCGGAAGAATTCGACGATGAAGCGGCTGAGGCCGTAGATGATCGACGCCGTGCCGACGAGCAGGCCGGGCTTGTAGCGCGCATCGGTGCGCCAGAAGAGGAAGGCGAGCACCGCCATCATCACCAGCCCCTCGAGCCCCGCTTCGTAGAGCTGGCTGGGGTGGCGCGGATCGTCGGTGCCGCTGCCGGGAAAGATGATCGCCCAGGGCACGTTGGTGGCGCGGCCCCAGAGCTCGCCGTTGATGAAGTTGGCGAGGCGGCCGAGGAAGAGGCCGAAGGGCACGGTGCACGCGATATAGTCGCAAAAGCGCAGGAAATCGAGTTTTTCGCGGCGCGTGACGTACCAGATCGCGACCAGCACGCCGATTACGCCGCCGTGGAGCGACATGCCGCCGTCCCACAATTTGAAGATTTCGAGCGGCTCCTGGATATAGCGTTCGAGATTGTAGAAGAGCACATAGCCGAGGCGCCCGCCGAGGATGATGCCGAGCATCGCATAGAAGATCATGTCGTCGGCATGGCGGCGCGCCATCGGAGCGCCGGGCTGCGCGATCAGCCGGAGCAGATACCAGTAGCCGAGGAAAATGCCCGCGAGATAGGCGAGCGCATACCAGCGGATGGGAAGGCCGAACACGCTGAAGGCGATTTCGGAATTTTCGCCCATCAGGTCGTGGAAGTTCACATATTGCGTCGCTTCGGCTAAGGTTGCAAAAAGAAACATATAGTCGCGCTGTCCTTCCCCAGGAGAGGCCTTCCCCATAGGGGGTAAGGCGAGCGAGACCAAGAGGAGAGATGCCCGATGCCATCCGCGCTCGATTTGCGCCTGGAAGCCGCCTATAATCTGATCACCGGCCCGGGCGGGCCGATCCAGGTCGGAACCGTCGAACGCTTCGGCGTGCAGATGCCGATCATCACCAACGCGCCGACCAATCTGGCCGATTATATCGCCTTTTTCGCCGCGACGCACGGCGATGCGACCTTCCTGGTCGAGGGCGGCGAACGGCTGAGCTTCAAGCAGGTCTATGCCGCGGCGCGCAAGGTTGCGGCGGGGCTGGTCGAAGGCCATGGCGTGCAGCGCGGCGACCGCGTCGGCATTGCGATGCGCAACGCCAACGCCTGGTGCGTGACCTATGTCGGGGTGCTGCTCGCGGGCGGCTGCGCGACGCTGCTCAACGGCTGGTGGCAGGGCGGCGAAATGGCCGCGGGAATCGCCGACAGCGAAACGCGCCTCGTCGTCGCCGACGTCCAGCGCGCGGCGCGGCTGGCCGAGGTCGAGCATGGCGCCAAGGTGATCACGCTTGACCTCGCGCAGCCGATCGATGCCGCGATCGCGCCGATCACCGATGCGGGCGGCAGCGCCGAGACGGCCCTGCCGCAACTCACCGGCGACGATCTGGCGACGATCCTCTTCACCTCGGGGTCGACGGGCCAGTCGAAGGGCGCCTATTCGCGCCACCAGGCGGTGGTGCAGGGCATCTTCAACTATGTCGCGCAGACCGCGAGCATCGTCCATCTGCTGACCGAGGACGGGCTGATGTCGGACATCCAGCCCGCGACGCTGATCTGCACCCCGCTGTTCCACGTCACCGCCGAGATTCCGGTGTTCCTCCAGAGCTTCGCGCTCGGCCGCAAACTCGTATTGATGCCGAAATGGAACGCCGAGGAGGCGATGCGGCTGATCCAGGACGAGCAGTGCAATTATTTTGTCGGCGTGCCGCTGATGAGCTACGAAATCCTGACCCATCCGAGCCGCAAGAATTACGACCTGTCGACGTGCAAGAGCTACGCCGGCGGCGGCGCGCCGCGTCCGCCCGAGCATGTGAAGCGTTTGTCGGAGGAGATGGGCGACGCCAAGCCGCTGCTCGGCTACGGCCTGACCGAAACCAATGCAGTCGGGTGCGGGATCATCAACGAAAATTATCTCGAAAAGCCGCTGTCGACGGGGCCGGCGTCGAAACCGCTGGTCGATCTGGCGATCCTCGATGACAATGGCGCGCCGCTCGCGCAGGGGCAGGTCGGTGAGGTGTGCATCCGCTCGATCGCCAATTTCGAGGGCTATTGGAACAACCCCGAAGCGACGAAGGCGGCCTTTTTCGACGACGGCTATTTCCGCACCGGCGACCTCGGCTATCTCGACGCCGACGGCTATCTGTTCATCGTCGATCGCAAGAAGGACATCATCATCCGCGGCGGCGAGAATATCAGCTGCCAGGAGGTCGAGGCGGCGATCTATGAACATGAAGACGTCAACGAATGCGCGGTGTTCGGGCTGCCCGACGAAAGGCTCGGCGAAGTGGTCGGCGCGGTGATCTGGGTCAAGCCCGGCAGCGGAGCCGACGCCGATGCGATGACCGCCTTCATCGCCCAGCGGCTCGCGCCGTACAAGGTGCCGAGCAAGATCTGGATGTCGAACGAGGCGCTGCCCAAGCTGGGCAGCGAGAAGATCGACAAGGTGTCGCTGCGGAGCCGCTATCGCGAGACCTATCAGGCGGAAGTCGCGGCATAGGTCGGCATAGGGCATCTCCTCCCGTCATCCCGGCTTTCGCCGGGATGACGATCGAAAGGTGGACTGGAGACATATGAACGAAGGGCAGGTTCCAGTTCCTCCGCCTCCCCGGCCGCCGCCGCGCCTTTATCGCCACCGCCTCCCGGTACGGCTCTGGCACTGGCTCAACGCGGTGACGCTGCTGATCCTGCTGATGAGCGGGCTGATGATCTTCAACGCGCATCCGCGGCTCTATTGGGGCGATTATGGCGCGAACGCTGATCATGCCTGGCTGGCGATCGCCTCGACCCCCGACACCGGCTATCTGCGTATCGGCGACACGCGCATCGAAACGACAGGACTGCTCGGGCGCTGGACCGACGGCGACGGGGTCCAGCGGACGTGGGCCTTTCCCGGCTGGGCGACGATCCCGACCAGCTATGACCTTGCGAGCGGGCGGCGCTGGCATCTTTTTTTCGCGTGGATGCTCGCGGGCGCGCTGACCCTGTTCATGCTGTGGAGCCTGTTCGGCGGGCATGTGAAGCGCGACCTGCACGTGCGCCGGCACGAATGGGCGCCGCGCCACATCTGGCAGGACATTCGCGATCATGCGCGGCTGCGTTTTCCGGTGGGCGCGGCGGCGGCGCGTTACGGTATTTTACAGAAGCTGAGCTATATCGGCGTGATCTTCGTCCTGTTGCCGCTGATGATCTTCACCGGGCTGGCGATGTCGCCGGGGGTGAACGCCGCGTGGCCGTGGCTGGTCGACGTCTTCGGCGGGCGCCAGTCGGCGCGCTCGGTGCATTTCATCGCGGCGTGGGCGCTCGTCGCCTTTTTCCTGATCCATGTGACGATGGTGCTGCTCACCGGACCGGTGAACCAGTTTTGCGCGATGCTGACCGGCTGGTTTCGCCTGCCGCCGGAGAGAGAGAGATGAGCGGCGGGCTGATCCTGCCGCGGCGTCGGCTGATCGCGGGCGCGGGCGGTCTGGCGGCGAGCCTGCCGCTGCTCGCCGGCTGCGACGCGATCAACGAGGCGCCCGCGGTGCGCAAGATATTGTCGATGGGCGAGGAGATGCATCGCGCGAGCCAGCGCGCGCTGATGGACCGCGATGCGCTGGCGCGCGAATTTACCCGCGCCGACCTGTCGCCGACCTTCCGCTCGAACGGGACGAAACTGCCCGCAGGCGACGCCTATGCCGCGCATGCCGCGAGGGGCTTTGCCGACTGGCGCGTCAGCGTGTCGGGGCTGGTGGCGCGGCCGCTGTCGCTGTCGCTCGCCGATATTCGCGGCATGCCGCAGCGTAGCCAGATTACGCGCCACGACTGCGTCGAGGGGTGGAGCGCGATCGGCGAATGGACCGGGGTCCAGCTGTCGCGCATCCTCTCCGCGGCAGGGCTGAAGGACGCCGCGCGCTACATTGTGTTTCGCTGCGCCGACCGCATCGGCGACGCGCTCTATTACGAAAGCTGCGACCTCGTCGATGCCCTCCATCCGCAGACGATCCTCGCATGGGCGCTCAACCGCGCAATCCTGCCGATCGCCAACGGTGCGCCGCTGCGCCTCCGGATCGAGCGCCAGCTCGGCTACAAGCACGCCAAATATCTGACCGGGATCGAGGCGGTCGCGAGCCTTGCGGCTATCGGCGCGGGCAAGGGCGGTTTCTGGGAGGATCGCGTCGATTATGAATGGTACGCCGGCATCTGACGGGAACCGATACCGGGCATCGTCGGTTCTGTTCGCATAACGATGTCGATACTGCATCCGTTCCTCTCCCGCGTGGTCCGCAAGGGCCGGTTGACCGTCGTCCTGCCCGATGGCGGACGGGAGGCGTTCGGCACGCCCGCGCCGGGCTTTCCCGAGGTGACGATCGGCTTTGCGAGCGGCCGGGGCATGCGCCGCATCCTCCTCGATCCGCGGCTCGGTGCAGCCGAGGCCTTCATGGACGGCGACCTGCGGATCGTCGAGGGCGACATCATGACGCTGATCGGGCTGATCCGCATGAACACGCCGTGGGACCGCGGCGCGACGCTGAAGGACAAGGGCTGGCTCGGCCGCCGCGCCGAATGGGTGTCATCGCGGCTGGGTTCGATCAACCGCCGCCGCCAGTCGCGCGCGAACGTCCGCCATCACTACGACATCGGCAACAACCTCTATCGCCTCTTTCTCGACGCCGACATGCAGTACAGCTGCGCCTATTGGACGCGCCCCGGCATGACGCTGGAAGCGGCGCAGGTGGCGAAGAAGGCGCATATCGCGGCGAAGCTCGCGCTCGCGCCCGGGCAGCGCATTCTCGACATCGGCTGCGGTTGGGGCGGGATGGCGATCACGCTGGCCGGGCTGGCCGATGTCGAGGTGCTCGGCATCACCCTGTCGGAGGAGCAGCTCGCGCTGGCGCAGGAGCGCGCCGCGGCGGCGGGGGTGGCCGAACGCGTGCGCTTCGAACTGGTCGATTATCGCGATCTGGCCGCGCGCGAGGCGGGACGTTTCGACCGCATCGTGTCGGTCGGCATGTTCGAACATGTCGGAACGCACAATTTCGAGACCTTCTTTCGCGCTTGCGCGAACCTGATGACCGCCGACGGGGTGATGCTGCTCCACACGATCGGCCGCTTCGGCAAACCCGGTGCGACCGACGCCTTCACGCGAAAATATATCTTTCCCGGGGGGTATATCCCGGCCCTCAGCGAGACGCTGGCGGCGAGCGAGAAGAGCCGGCTGATCGCCACCGACGTCGAGACGCTGCGGCTGCATTATGCGCTGACGCTGCGCGAATGGTATGCGCGGACGGTCGCGCACGAGACCGAGATCGTCCGGATGATGGGCGACCGCTTCTTTCGCATGTGGACCTTCTACCTTGCCGGCGCGACCGCGGCGTTCGAGAGCGGCGGCATGGGCAATTTCCAGATCCAGTTTGCGCGGAGCCGCAATGCGCTGCCGCTGACGCGCGACTATATGCACATGGCCGAACGCGGTTACGTCGGGTAGCGCGCGTTCATCACGTCCCAGCTCAGCGCGACGATCCGTTCGAGGACCTCTAGATCGACGTCGGCGAGCTTGGTCACGTAGAGGCAGGCCTTGCTCGTCCTGTGCTTGCCGAGCTGCGCGAACAGCGCGCCGGCCTCGGCCTGCCGGTCGCCATAGTCCATCATCACATAGAGCGTGATTGCGGCCTTGCGCGGGCTGAAGCCGGCGCGGCACATCGTCCCCGAATGGCCGCTATCGTAGCGATAGTTATAGCTGCCGTAGCCGATGATCGACGGCCCCCACATTCTGGGCTCGAGCCCGGTGACGCGGCGGTGGATGGCGTCGATGACCGGGGCTTCCTCGCGGCGGCGCGCTTCGGGGAGCGAGGCGATATAGCCGGCGACCGTCGCATCGGTCGCCTTGGTCTTGATCTCGGTCTTGGCCATCGGGTCTCTCCTCAAGCTTCGGCGCGGCGCATCAGCAGGCGCGCGGCGGGGCCGAAGCCGATCAGCGCGGCGCCGAGGAAGGGCAGCGCGACGACCCAGAGGCGGACCCCGGTTACCCCCAAGGGACTCGCGATGCTGATCGCCGCGGTCATCGCGAGCCCGGTGCAGATCATCAGCATGCCGAGGATCAGGCGGACATGGGGGACGTCGCCCTCGGCCGTCTTGCCGCCGCTTTCATGGCGCGCGAAGAGCAGGATGAAGGGGAAGAGCACGGCGATGTAGAGCGCGAACCAGAGCGGGCGCGCCAGCCACCATTCGCCGCTGCCCGGTGCGGCGTGCAGGCCGATGCCGCCGAGCAGCCAGGCGGCGACCATCACCAGCACGAAGGCGGTCAGGTGCCAGAGATAGACGGTCATCACCATGCCGTTGATCAGCACGACCGCGGTCCATGCGGTGATGCCGTCCAGCATCGCGCGCGCCGGCCTTTCGAGCGCGAGCGCCAGCCCGGTCTGCGCGACGCCGAGCGCGAGCAGCGCAAGCGTCGGCGGCATCGAATTGCTCAAGGTCGCGCCGGGCACGCCGATCATCGCGACCGGATAGGGCCCGAAACCGACGAGCAGCGCCAGTGCGGCCAGACCGGCGGCCGCCCAGAGCAGCGGCACGGCGAGGCGGCCATCGTGCCACGCATAGCCGAGCTGGTGGATCGCGACCCAGACAAAGGCGAAATTCAGGAAATTGACATAGGGAATGCCAAATTCGAGCGTGGCGACGTCGACAGCGATCGCGGCGGCGACGAGCGCGAAAAAGGAAGCGAGGCCGAAGCGCTTCCAGGCCGCGTGCGTCAGCGGCGTCAGCGCGGTGACGATCAGATAGACGGCGAGGAACCAGACGGGGACGAGCGCGAGCTGCGCCGCCATCTTCACCACCGTCCGGTCGATCCCGACCTGTGTGCCGAACAGGGTGACGAGCGCCCAGATCGTGAGCAGCGGCAGCACCGGGTTGATCAGCCGCCGGATGCGTGCCGCGAACCATGCGGTGAAGCGGCCGCCCTTGCGCCGCGTCGCCGCCCACGACAGCCCGTTCGAAAAGCCGCCGACGAGGAAGAAGAGCGGCATCACCTGAAAACCCCAGGTCAGCCACTGCGTCCAGGGCAGGATGCCGAGCAGATGTCCGCCCTCGACCGCGCCGTCCTTCATATAGGGCGCGGCGACGAGCCAGTGACCGACGACGACCGCGAGGATCGAAAAAGCGCGCAGGAAGTCGACATAGCGGTTACGCTCGGGCGGCGCCTGCAGCGCCATTGCGCGGGCCCGCGACCAGAGCGTCTTTCCGGGCGGCGTCGCGGTGTCCATATCTCTCTCCTCGCCCGACAAGTAGACGGCAGGGAATGATAATGGGTTGGCCGCGATCCGCAACGGACGATGGTCGGGAAGGCATGCCCGAACGCCGGGAGCGGTGAGCGAAGCATCGGGAGCAACGCCTGTCCGGGCAGGATCGCGGCGCCGCTTTGCGCCGCATATGGACGCGGCGCCTACCCGTCGCAGTCGCTCCAATAATCCTTGTTGGTCGTGCAGCTTTGCAGCCCCGAAAAATGATTGACCGTGCACACGGTCTTCATCGGACAGGCCTTGTATGCGCGCGGAACATATTGCGGCGGGGCCTTGGCCTTGGTGAAGGCCGCGATCACCTGCTCGCGCATCGGGATCAGCTTGGTACGGATATTCTCGTCACCCTTTTCGATGCCGAGTTCGATCCAGTAGAGGATCTCGTCCTCATGCTTCAGCGGGTCCTTCATCTGGAGCAGCGACGAGGCCGCCATGACGGCGCCATAGGCTTCGCCCTGCTCGGCGACGGTGCGCGACAGGCGATAGGCGAGGGCGAAGTCCTGCTTTGCGCCGCGGCCGCTGTTGATCATGTCGAACGCCATGATGATCGCATAGAAATGCCCGCGTTCGGCGGCGGCGCGGAACTGCTCGAACGCCTTCTTATAGTCGCGCTTGACGCCCAGCCCCTCGTGATAATGGAGCCCGACGCGATAGATGGCGTCGATATGACCGGCGGCGGCCGACTGGCTGAGCAGTTCGAATGCCCTGGCATAATCCTGCGTCGCGCCGAGGCTGCCCGACGCATGGATGGTGCCCATGGTAAACAGCGCGACGGGATCGCCGAGCTTCGACGCCTCGTTGATCATCTCGAGTCCGTCCTGCGCGCTGCCGCCCGCGACCGTGCCGTTGAGCCAGGCGATGCCGAGGTCGCTGAGCGCCGCGGGGTCCTTTTGCTTGTGATAGAAGGCGGCGGCGGTGTCGCGGCCCTCGATCGTCCGGATGTACCAGTTGCCGCCGCGCGCGATCATTTCGGGCAGCGGCGGTGCACACGGCGTGCCGGCATTCGCCGCGCCTTCGTGCGCGACGGCCCATTCGCGGGCGGCGGGCGAAATCGCGGCGCCGGCCTGCATGTCGGCGACCAGCCGGTCATAGGCATTGTGGCAGTCGACGCTCTGGTGAAATTCGCGCGACGGGTCGAGCATGACGCCGTCGGCATTGGCGGTGGTGGAGGAAGAGGCCGTCGCCAGCGCGAGCAGGGGCGCGGCGAAGCTCAGCAGCATTCGCATGATCGATCATCCCAAAGGTCGCGTCCCCGCCGCCACCCTGCCACGGCTTCGGGCCCGAAACTTGTAGGAACGCGCCAAGGCGTTGCGCGCGCGGGCCGGGCCTGCTAGCCGCGCCGCGTCTTTCTTCCGCCAAGGGTGTCACCATGTCCGAGTCCATCAAGCGCGTCGTCCTCGCCTATTCGGGAGGGCTCGACACGAGCGTCATCCTGAAATGGCTGCAGGTCACCTATGGCTGCGAGGTGGTGACCTTCACCGCCGACCTCGGGCAGGGCGAGGAACTCGAGCCCGCGCGCGCCAAGGCCGAGCTGATGGGGATCAAGCCCGAGCATATCTATATCGACGACGTCCGCGAGGAGTTCGTGCGCGATTTCGTCTTTCCGATGATGCGCGCCAATGCGCGCTACGAGGGCGATTATCTGCTCGGAACCTCGATCGCGCGCCCGCTGATCTCGAAGCGGCTGGTCGAGATCGCCAAGGAAGTCGGCGCCGATGCGGTCGCCCACGGCGCGACGGGCAAGGGCAACGACCAGGTCCGCTTCGAACTGTCGGCCTATGCGCTGAACCCCGATATAAAGGTGATCGCGCCGTGGCGCGAATGGGACCTGACCAGCCGCACCGCGCTGATCGACTTCGCCGAGAAGAACCAGATTCCGGTGCCCAAGGACAAGCGCGGCGAAAGCCCCTTCTCGACCGACGCCAACCTGCTCCACACCTCGTCGGAGGGCAAGGTGCTCGAGGATCCGTGGGAAGAGACGCCCGACTATGTCTATTCGCGCACGGTGGACCCCGAGGACGCGCCCGACACACCCGAATATATCACGATCGATTTCGAAAAGGGCGACGGCGTCGCGCTGAACGGGCAGGCGATGTCGCCCGCGACGCTGCTCGCGGCGCTCAACGACCTCGGCCGCAAGCATGGCATCGGCCGCCTCGACCTCGTCGAGAACCGCTTCGTCGGCATGAAGTCGCGCGGCATGTACGAGACCCCCGGCGGCGAAATCTATGCGCGGGCGCATCGCGGCATCGAGAGCATCACGCTCGATCGCGGCGCGGCGCACCTCAAGGACGAGCTGATGCCGAAATATGCCGAGCTCATCTACAACGGCTTCTGGTTCGCGCCCGAACGCGAGATGCTGCAGGCGGCGATCGACCATAGCCAGACGAACGTCACCGGCACGGTCCGGCTCAAGCTCTACAAGGGCAACGCGAGCGTCGTCGGACGCAAGTCGCCGTTCAGCCTGTACAGCGAGCGTCACGTCACATTCGAGGACGACGCCGGCGCCTACGACCAGAAGGACGCGGCAGGCTTCATCAAGCTCAATGCCCTGCGCTTGAAATTGCTGGCAAAACAGGGGCAGTAAGGCCGTCGGGCAGGGACCTGCTCCACCGCGAGCCGGTCCCGCTCGCTCTGCCGCTCGCCGCCGCCGGGTTCGTTGCGCACCGCCGTGTCGCGGGCGAACCGGTCGTCGATCGGGGCGAGGCGGCGGATTTCGGGCCAAAGCGGACGGGCCATCCCGAATCGGGATGCGCAGCACCGCAAGGGAATCGACGCCGCCGCACAGCGATGATAAATGGCCGCTGACCGGCAGCTTGGCCACCGGCGGCGCGGGGGCGGCCGCTTGGCGAATATTCACGACCGACGAGAAAGACTAGCGACAAGGTAAACGAAACGACCGGGGACGAGGCTGCCGCCATCCTTTGGAGTGGGCGACATGGACGACGAGACGAGCGGGGGCTTTTCATCGGATCGTGACGAGTGGCAGGAGCGCCATCTCCTGTTTCCGCGATATGGTTTGCGCGTCAGCCGGCACGGGATGCGGCTTCGCATCATCTGGCCGGGCGCCTATCAGGTTCGCTGGTCGCGCACGCATCGCCGCTACGTCTATCGTCGCTACTGAGCCGCCGGTCGAATCAAGCATTAGCGTCGGACCCGCGGCTGCGCTAAGGCGCGGCGCATGACCGCGACCCGCTTTTTCTCCGACAATGCCGCGACCGTCCATCCCAAGGTGATGGAGGCGCTCGCCGCTGCCAACCATGTCGACACCGCCTATGACGGCGACGCGCTCAGCCGGTCGCTCGACGCCGCCTTTTCCGACCTGTTCGAAACCGACTGCGAAGTCGTCTGGATCGCGACCGGGACCGCGGCGAACAGCATCATCCTCGCGCATTTCGTGAGGCCGTGGCAGGGGATCCTCTGCTACGAGGAAGCGCATATCGAGGTCGACGAGTGCGGTGCGCCGAGCTTCTATTCGGGTGGCGCGCAACTGATGACACTGCCCGGGCAAGGGGCGAAGATCGATGCCGACGCACTCAGGGCGCGGATTTCGGGGATCCGCCAGGATGTGCACCAGGTCCAGCCTGCCGCGATCAGCATCACCAACGCGACCGAATATGGGCTGGCATGGCGCCCTGACGAAGTGCGCGCGATCAGCGCGGTCGCGAAGGAAAAGGGGCTGAAGCTCCACATGGACGGTGCGCGTTTCGCCAACGCCGTCGCTTTCCTCGATTGCGCGCCCGCCGACGTGACGTGGCGCGCCGGGGTCGACGCGCTGTCGTTCGGTTTCACCAAGAATGGCGCGATGATGGCCGAGGCGCTGGTCTTTTTCGGGGGCAGTGGCGGCGCCGGGGTGCGCGAACTCAAGAAGCGCGGCGGGCATCTGCTCAGCAAGGGGCGCTTCGTTGCGGCGCAGATCCGCGCGATGCTCGACGACGATCTGTGGCTCGCCAACGCGCGCGCGGCCAATGCCGGCGCACAGGCGCTCGCGGCGGCGTGCGGCGACCGGCTGCTGCATCCGGTCGAGGCGAACGAGCTGTTCGTGCGGATCAGCGCCGAGGATGCGGCCGATCTGCGCGCGAAGGGCTTCGACTTCTATGACTGGGGCGACGGCGCCGCGCGGCTGGTGGCAAGCTGGGATCAGGACGCGGCGGCGGTGGCGCCGCTCGCCGCGGCGATCGCGGCGCTGTGACGATGGACGGCCCTTTCGGCGGCGTTCCAGCGCGCGAGCGCGCTGCATGAGTTCTTCGCCCTCGCTCCTCACCCCGCGCATCCTGCTTCCCTTCGCGCTCGTCACGCTGATCTGGGGCTCGACGTGGATCGTCATCACCGGGCAGCTCGGGGTCGTGCCGCCGAGCTGGTCGGTCGCGTACCGCTTCTTCGTCGGTGCCGCGGCGATGTTCGCCTATGCGGCGTGGCGCGGCGAACGGCTGACGCTGTCGGGGCGGGCGTGGGGCTTCGCCGCGCTGCTCGGACTGGCGCAGTTCGCGTTCAACTTCAACTTCGTCTACCGCGCCGAACAGCATATCACCTCCGGGCTGGTCGCGGTGCTGTTCGCGCTGCTGATCGTGCCGAACACGCTGCTCGGCCGGCTGTTCCTGAAGACGCGGGTCGAGGGGCGCTTCCTCGCCGGCGCGGCGATCGCGATCGTCGGGGTCGGGATGATGATCCTCCACGAATATCGCGCCGCTGCGGTCGGCGCGGGCGAGGTGCTGATCGGCACCGCGCTCACGCTCGCCGGCGTGATGAGCGCGTCGACCGCCAACGTGATGCAGGGCACGGGGATCGCGCGCGCGCAATCGATGGTGGTGATGATCGCCTGGGCGATGCTGTTCGGCGCGCTCGGCGACGCGAGTTTCGCCTGGATCACGACGGGCCCGCCGGTGATCGAGGCGACTGCGGCCTATGTTGCGGGTGTGCTCTATCTGGGGGTGATCGCCAGCGCAGTGACCTTTCCGCTCTATTTCAATATCATCCGTGCCGTTGGGCCGGGGCAGGCGGCATGGTCGAGCGTGCTGATCCCGATCATCGCGATGGGTTTTTCGACCGTGCTCGAAGGGTATCGCTGGGCGCCGCTGTCGATCGCGGGCGGCGCGGTGGCGCTGATCGGGCTGGTGATCGCGGTGGTCAAGCGGCCCGAGAAGCCGTCGGTGAGCGGCGGCAACATGGTGTCAGTGCCGTGCGACAAGGATGATTGAACCGCCTGGTCGGCCGGCCGGCACGACCCGCGCGATCGAACTGGACGCTGACCGGTTTTTTCCGCATCCTGCGATGCGGGCCAGCCACCGGTGACGACCGGTGCGGCCGCAGTCCGGCCGGCGCGGTCGCCCGGCTTCGATGGGAGAGACACCGATGAAAAATCGCCTCAAGATTGCAATGATCATCGGGTTCGGCCTGTCGCTGGCGGTCGCGCCGATGCCGGGGGTTGCAGCGCTTCAGCAGGGAGCGAAGGCGCCAGACTTCACGCTCCAGGCCGCGCAGCGCGGCAAGGCCTTCAGCCTGTCGTTGAAGCAGACGCTGCGCAATGGGCCGGTGGTGCTCTATTTCTTCCCCGCCGCCTTCACGCCGGGGTGCACGGTCGAGGCGCACCTGTTCGCCGAGGCGAATGGCCAATTCAACCAGCTGGGTGCGCGCGTCATCGGCGTGACGGCGGGCAACATCGATCGCGTCGCGGAATTCTCGCGGTCGGCATGCCGCGACAAATTCGCCGTGGCAGCCGATCCGGGCGCAAAGGTCGCGGCGCAATATGACGCCACGATGCCCGGGCCGAACGAGACAACACTGTCGAGCCGGACGTCCTTCGTCATCGCCCCCGACGGAACGATTTTGCTCAGCTACACCGATCGCAAGCCGCAGGCGCATATCGAAAAGACGCTGGCGGCGGTGCGCGCGTGGAACGCCCGGAATCACTGAGACAGGGGTTCGAGACGGATCGGGAGGCGGGCGGACACGCTGCGGTGTCGGGCGCGTCATTTTGAACGGAATAGCATGAAAACAACGACACTCGGGTTCGCGCTCGCCTTCGCCACCCTGTCCTCGCCCGCTGCCGCGCAGCCGGCGTGCACGCCGGGGACCTATGCCGCCGCGAGCGGCGATTTCGTCGTTCTCGCACCGGCGCCGAACATTGCCGCGCCGGGGCTGCGCTACCTGTTCCGCGACGGGCGCCGCGGCGCGACGAGCGACGCGGGCGTCCCGCTGCGGTGCGAGAATGATGCGGTGACGGTCGGAAACGCGCGCTGGCAGCGCATCGCCTTTCGCGAAACGCCGACCAGCTTCGACAGCGTCGCGACAAAGTTGACGGGGGTGCTGATCGAACCGCCGGGTGCGGCCGACCCGAAGCGACCGCTGGTGGTGATGGTGCACGGGTCCGAGCGCACGTCGCCGATCGGCGGGGTCTATGGCTATGCGATGGCGGCGCAGGGGTTATCGGTCTTCGTCTACGACAAGCGCGGGACCGGCGGGTCCGAGGGCGAATATACGCAGAACTTCGAGTTGCTCGCGGCCGATGCGGCGAAGGCGCTGGAGACGGCGCGTGCGCTGGCGCCGGGGCGGTACGGGCGCGCGGGCTTCTTCGGCGGTAGTCAGGGCGGCTGGGTCGCGCCGCTCGCGGCGACGCGCGCGCCCGCCGACTTCGTCGCGATCGGCTTCGGCCTCGTCGCCTCGCCGATCGAAGAGGATCGCGAGCAGATGGTGTCGGAGGTCCGCGCGGCGGGGCTCGGCAAGGACGCCGAAGCGCTTGTCGGCCGACTGTCGGCGGCGACCGCGAAGCTGCTGCTGTCCGGTTTCGAGCAGGGTTATGCCGAACTCGACGCGGTGCGCGCCGAGATGGCGCGCCAGCCGTGGGCGGTGAAGATCGAAGGCGAATATAGCGGCGCGATCGCGCGCCTGCCGGACGACGAATTGCGCCGCGTCGGGCGCGCGCGCTTCGACAATCTGGAACTGATCTGGGACTATGACGCCGTCGCGGCGCTCAAGCGACTCGATGCGCCGCTGCTGTGGGTACTCGCGGGCGAGGATCGCGAAGCGCCGATCGAGACGACGCGCGCGGCGCTGATGGGCCTGAAAGCTGCCGGCAAGCCGATCGACGTCTATCTTTTTCCGCAGACCGACCATGGCATGTGGGAATTCGTCACCGATGCGCAGGGCGAGCGACAGGTCACGCGGATCACCGACGGCTATCTGAAATTGCTCGGCGACTGGGTCCGGAGCGATGTTCATGGCGCCTATGGCCGCGCGGAGCGTCTGACGGCGCAATAGTGCGGAACCATAGCTCCGAGCCTGTCGAAGGGCGCGCCTCGGACAGGCGCCCTTCGACAGGCTCGGGCCTATGGTGAAATTCGGCCGATGAAGGCGCTAGCCCGCGCTGATCCGTTCGATATCGGCACCGACGGCCTGGAGCTTTTCCTCGAGCCGCTCGTAGCCGCGGTCGAGGTGGTAGACGCGGTTGACCTCGGTCTGGCCCTGCGCCGCGAGCCCGGCGATGATCAGGCTCATCGACGCGCGCAGGTCGGTCGCCATCACGGGGGCGCCGACCAGATGGTCGACCCCGCGTACCACCGCGCTGCGGCCGCGCACGTCGATGTCGCAGCCCATCCGCGCGAGTTCGGGGACGTGCATGTAGCGGTTTTCGAAGATGGTTTCGGTGAACAGGCTGGCACCGGTGCCGAGCGTCGCCATCGCCATGAACTGCGCCTGCATGTCGGTGGCGAAACCGGGGTAGGGCGCGGTCGACAGGGTGACGGGCTGGGCACGTCCGTCCATCGCGACGCGGATGCCGGTCTTGGTGACCTCGACCGTTGCGCCGGCGTCGCGCAGCGCGGCGAGCGTCGCTTCCATCTCGCTTGCCTTGGCGCCGACGAGTTCGACGTCGCCCTGGGTGATCACCGCGGCGCAGGCATAGCTGCCTGCCTCGATGCGGTCGGCCATCACGCGATAGGTCGCGCCATGGAGGCGGTCGACGCCCTCGATCGTCAGCGTTTCGGTGCCGATGCCGTCGATCTGCGCTCCCATCGCGACGAGGCAGTTGCACAGGTCGACGATCTCGGGTTCGCGCGCGGCGTTTTCGAGCACGCACGTGCCCTTCGCCAGCACCGCGGCCATCACCGCATTTTCGGTCGCGCCGACCGAGACGACGGGGAAGGTGAACTTGCCGCCCTTCAGGCGTCCGCCGGGGGCGACGGCCTTTACATAGCCCGAGGCGAGTTCGATTTCGGCACCGAAGGCTTCGAGCGCTTTCAGGTGGAGGTCGATCGGGCGGTTGCCGATCGCGCAGCCGCCGGGCAGCGACACCGTCGCTTCGCCTGCCCGCGCGAGCAGCGGGCCGAGCACGAGGATCGATGCGCGCATCTTGCGCACGATGTCATAGGGGGCGACGGTCGAGGTGAGCGTGGTCGCGCGCGCGGTCATCACGCGGCCGAAATCCTCGGGTCGCGATCCCTCGATCGTCGTCGAGCAGCCGAGCTGGTTGAGCAGGTGGCCGAAGCCATCGACGTCGGCGAGACGCGGCAGGTTCCTGAGCGTCAGCGGCTCGTCGGTGAGCAGCGCGCAGGGCAGCAGGGTGAGCGCGGCGTTCTTGGCGCCGGAGATGGGGATACGGCCCTTGAGTCGCTGGCCGCCGCGTATGACGATTTGATCCATCGGCTGTCTTTAGCGGATGCGCGGAGGCGCGCAAGCGCGCGGCGCGGCGCACGTCGATGGTTAAGCTCTGATTTCACCGCCCTTCTTTTGCGATGGCAAAGCAGAGCGAAAGATGGAAATATCGCTGCAAATATCGATTGGTAAAGGATCGGGGACAGAACGGGTTCGACTTCAACAAAAGGGGCAAGGACATGAGGAATATTGTCGTCACCATCGCCACATCGGTTTCGCTGGTCGCCACGCCGGTCGCCGGCCCCGCCTTCGCCCAGTCGACCTTGCCCTATCCGCCGCCCGGCGGGCCGCAGATCCAGCCCCCGCGCCCCGGAGACGGTTTCGCCGGAACGCTCCGCTGCGAATCGCGCAACAACAAGACCAAGCGCTGCTATGCCCGCACCGAAAACCGCGTCGAGCTGCGGCGCGTCGTCGGCGGGCGTTGTTCGAAGGGCCGCGACTGGGGCTTCACCGCGAGCCAGATCTGGGTGTCGGGCGGTTGCCGCGCCGATTTCGCTTACGGCTATGCGGGCGGCGGCGGGGGTGGCTATCCGGTGCCGCTGCCGCAGCCGGTGGGCGATTATGCGGGGACGATCCGCTGCGAATCGCGCGGCAACCGTTACGAGCAATGCAACGTCCGTACCGACAACCGCGTCGAACTGCTGCGCCGGCTCGGCGGACGCTGCAACGCCGGGCGCCAGTGGGGCTATACCTCGAGCCATGTCTGGGTGAACGAGGGCTGCCGAGCCGAGTTCGGTTATGGCTACCGCGGCAGCACGCGGCCGCCCGAAAAGGACAAGGGGCCGAGCACCGGACTGATCGTCGGCGGTATCGTCGTCGCGGGCGGGCTGATCGCGCTGCTCGCGAGCCAGGGCAAGAAGAAGAAGGAAGGCGAGGCGGCGCCGGTCGAAGAGACGGTGACGCCGACCTATCCCGCCGGGCCGCCGGCCACGCTCTCCGCGAATCTCTCGGCGCTGCCGGCCGCGGCGCGTCCGTCGGTGCAGAATTGCCTGAACGATGCGGCGCGGCAGATCGGCGTGACGGGCGGCACCCGGCTGTCGTACGACCGGCTGGTCAATCTCGAGCAGGGCAATGGCGGCTGGCGCATCCGCGCGGCGATGACCGCCGCCTATCCCGACGGCAATCGCACGCTCGAGATGTATTGCCGCGCGACGCCGACGCAGATCATCCAGCTCGACTTCAGCTAGGGTCCTGGTGCTGGACGCAGGGGGCGCCGGCGCTATGGTCGTCATCCCGGCGAGATCCGGGATGGCGAATCTCGGAACGAAGCTGGGTCGGCAAGTGATGGTGAAGGATCGTGGGGGCGCCATGGCGGCGCTCTGGTCGCGGGCGTATCCGCTGCTGACGGTGACGGCGCTGTTCTGGGCGGGCAATTCGATCGTCGCGCGTGCCGCGCGCGATCTGGTGCCGCCCGCCGCGCTGTCCTTCTGGCGCTGGGCGTTCGCGCTTGCGTTGCTGCTCCCGCTGGCCTGGCCGCATCTGAAGCGCGACCGGGACGTGCTGCGCGCGCACTGGCCGGTCATGGCGGTCCTCGGCGCGCTCGGCATCGGGGCGTTCAACACGCTGCTCTATACCGGGCTACAAACCACCACCGCGCTCAATTCGATGCTGATCCAGTCGGCGCAGCCGGCGCTGATCCTGATGCTCGGCGGTCTGGTGATGCGCGACCGGACGAATGCGCGGCAGGTCGCGGGCGTGCTGGTGTCGCTCGTCGGGGTGCTGACCGTCATCGGTCGCGGCGATCCTGCGCTGCTGCTGGCGCTGCGGCTCAATGCCGGCGACGCGATCATCGCCCTCGCGGTGCTGCTCTGGGCGCTCTATTCGGTGCTGCTGCGCCGCCGTCCGCCGGTGCATCCGCTCAGCCTCCTCGCGGCGACGATCATGGTCGGGCTGGTCGTCATCGCGCCCTTCTATATCGCCGAGATCGCCTCCGGGCGGCTGATCGTCCGCGCGCCGGGAAGCGCGCTTGCCATCGCCTATGTCTCGATCTTCCCGTCCTTCCTCGCCTATCTGTTCTTCAACCGCGGGGTCGAACTGATCGGGTCGGCGGCGACCGCGCAATATATGAATGTGATGCCCCTGATGGGGGCGGGGCTGGCGATGCTGTTCCTCGGCGAAACGCTCCACCTGTTCCATGTTGCCGGATTGGGGCTGGTGGTCGCGGGCATCTGGGTGGCGGGGCGTCCCGCGACCGAATAGCGGGTCAGCCGAGCGCCTCCTCGACCTGATCGAGCCGGTCCTTGCCGAAGAACATCTCGGCGCCGACGAAGAAGGTCGGTATGCCGAATACGCCGCGCGCGACCGCGGCGTCGGTATTTTGGGCCAGCTTCGCCTTGATGCCGGGCTCCTGCGTGCGCGCGAGCAAGGCGGGGCCGTCGAAGCCGTTCGCCGACAGGAAGGCGGCGGCGACTTCAGGATCGTCCATCTTGAGCCCGTCCTCCCACATCGCGCGGTTCACTGTGTCGACATATTCGTCGAGCACGCCTTCGTCCCCGGCGACGATCGCGCCGCGCATGATCAGCAGCGTGTTGACCGGGAAGTGCGGGTTGAGACGGAATTTGGTCAGGCCGTGCTTCGCGATGAAGCGCCGCATTTCGAGATGTTCATAGGCGAGTTTCGCGGGGGCGTCGGCATATTGGACCATCGGCGCCTTGTTGCCCGTCGCCTTGAAGATGCCGCCGAGCAGGCAGGGGGTGATGACGAGGTCGGCGCCGGTGCGGTCGAGCAGGTCGGGCAGCGCCTTCAAGGTCAGATAGGCGTTGGGGCTACCGAAATCGAAAATCAGTTCCAATGTCTTTTCAGGGCTTTTGGTCACCATTTTTCTCCCCAAGGGCGGAGGTCGAGTTCGTGCGTCCAGGCGCTTTTCGGCTGCTTGTGGAGCATCACATAATTGGCGGCGATGGCCACGGGATCGAGGATCAGTTGCTGCGCCTTGGCCTTGTCGAAATCGGGATGGCGGCCCCTGATGAAATCGGTGTCGATCGCGCCGTCGATGATGGTGTGCGCGACATGGATGCCCTGTGGTCCGAGTTCGCGCGCCATCGACTGCGCGAGCATGCGCAGCGCGCCCTTCGCCCCCGAAAAGGCAGCAAAACCCGAGCCGCCGCGCAGACTCGCGGTCGCGCCGGTGAAGATGATGGTGCCGCGGCCGCGCGGCGCCATGCGCTTCGCCGCCTCGCGTCCCATCAGGAAACCGCCGAGGCACGCCATTTCCCAGACCTTGGTGTAGACGCGCACGGTCGTCTCGGTGATCGGGAAGTTCACGTTCGCGCCGATGTTGAACACCGCGACCTCGACCGGCCCGACCTCGGCTTCGACCTGATCGAAGAGGGCAATCATGTCATCCTCTTCGCGCGCGTCGCCGGGGAAGGCGCGCGCCTGATGCCCAGCGTCGCGGATCGATTGCGCGAGCGTTTCGAGCTGGCCGGCGTTGCGCGGGCGGCGGTTGACGCAGGCGGTGAGGCCCTCGGCGGCAAAGGCCCGCGCGATCGCGCCGCCGGTGGCGTCGCCGGCTCCGATGATCACGGCGGCGGGTTTGGGCATGACGACTCTCCTCTTGCCGTGCATCGTAACTATGATAATCATAGTGACAAGCAAAAAATTGAAGCGCGGCGGGGTAGATTGATACAAGGTTGTTCGTCATTGCGAGCGAAGCGAGGCAATCCAGTGCGGTTACCGCCCACTCTGGATTACCGCGTCGCCTTCGGCTCCTCGCAATGACGAGGTATTGAGGAAATCCATGCCCAAACGTGCAGACCTGTCGGATACCTTCTGCCCCGTCGGGCGGTCGGCCGAACTGCTCGGCGATCGCGCGGTGCTGCTGATCCTGCGCGAACTGTTCTTCGGGCGCCGCCAGTTCGAGCTCATCGCCGCGAACACGCGGCTGGGGCCGCAACTCGTCTCGGCGCGGCTCAAGCTGTTGGAGAGGGAAGATGTGGTCGAGCGCCGCGCCTATCAGGACCGGCCGCCGCGCCACGAATATCGACTGACCGACAAGGGCAAGGATATGTTCGGCGTGCTCTATGCAATGCGCGGCTGGGCCGAGCGCTGGGCCTATGCCGAGGGCGAGACCGGCGGCGGGCCGGCGATGCGCTATGTCCATCGCGCGTGCGGGACCGATGTCGGGACGGCACTGGTGTGTCCGGGCTGCGGCGCGGCGCTGGGCTATGGCGATCTGAAGGGCGAGCCGTCGCCAGCGCTCAGGGCCGAGCAGGCGGCGCGGTCGGGGTAGACGTCGGGTCGCGGTCTGATAGGCTTGCGTCTCGATGCTATGGAGGTGCCTGTGCGCGGCCGATCAGTTGCCAGTCTTGGCGCCCTTCTGGCTTTTGCCATGCCGGTGCATGCGATTCCGCCGCCACCGCCGCCGCCCGATCCGGTGGTGATGACCGAAGCCGATAAACTGGCTGAAGCGCTGGTAGCGCTGGACGATGGAGACTTGCGGTTGCGGGCGCGCTCCGCGCTGTCCCGGGAGGCGTTCAACTGGCTGATGAATGTCCATCCCGATGTTCGGGAACCCGCTGTTCACCGGGCATTTCTCGATGTCGTTTATGCCCGCGCTGACGCGATCTGGCCCGAAGAACAGGTCAACATACGGGCGGGACTGGTGAGCCAGTTTCGGTTGATGACGGCGACCGACCTAATCGCGGTGCGGAGTTTCATCGCCAGTCCTGCCGGGCAGAATTTTGGCCGGATCCTCGTCGACTCCTATTTCGGCCTAGCCGACAGGACGGCAAGCGAAGTCCTGTACCGCCGGTTGTTTCCGGAGCTGCCGGGGCTGCTTGACACCGCGCAAAAGCGGGCCGCCGAATAGGCGTCAGGCCTTTTCCAGCGTGCACTGCAGCGGGTGCTGGTTCTGCCGCGCGGCGTCCATCACCTGATTGACCTTGGTTTCCGCGACCTCGTAGCTGAATACGCCGCACACGCCGACGCCCTGCTGGTGGACGTGCAGCATCACCTGTGTCGCCTGTTCGATGTCCATGTTGAAGAAGCGCTGGAGCACCATCACGACGAACTCCATAGGGGTGTAGTCGTCGTTGAGCAGCAGCACCTTGTACATCGAGGGCTTCTTGGGCTTTGCGCGCGTACGTGTCGCGATGCCGACGCCGGGGTTGCCGGGCGCGCCATCATCCTTGTCCGCCATGGCGCGGACCGGCTGGAAGGTCGGGATTGGAAGCATCGTCACCAAATATCGCACGCCGAAGGGGAATCGCAAGGGGGAGGGGCGTCATTAACCCCTTTTCGTCCCCCCGCGAAGGCAGGAGGGGCGGCAAAAACAAGAACCGCCCGCTTCCCGGAGGAAGCGAGCGGTCTTGGTTGCGTCGGCGCAGGCGGGGAGGAGGGGAGAGAGTGCCCGCGCCAACTGCGGAAGTGAAGGTCCTTAGGCGGCCTTCATCTTCGAGCTGATGACCGAAACGCGGTTCGAAATCGGCGCGAAGCTCTCGTTGGCGAGCTTGACGACCAGTTCGCTGGTCTTCGAAGTCTGCGCAACGGCGGCGTCGAACGCCTTCTTGCTGTTCTCGGCATAGAGCTTGAAGAATTCGGTCGGCGACTTGACGGCGGTGTAGCCCTTCAGCGCGGCCGACGTGTCTTCGAAGCTCTTGCGGGCGAAGGCGACGCCTTCCTGGCCGAGCGTCTCGAAGCCCTTGGCTGCGATCTTGCCCGACTCGACGAGCGCTTCGACGTTTGCCTTGTTGAACTCGACGGCTTCTTCGGCGAGCTTGCTCGACTTGGCCATCGCTTCCTTCGCCTTTTCATTGAAATCGGCGGTCAGCGCTTCGGCGCGGGTCTTGGCGTCTTCAGCGAACTTCTTGACGGTGTCGTTCATGGTCTTGAATCCTTTGGTGGCGGCGGCGACGGGCTTCGGCGCGGCCTTCAGGGCTTTGGGGGCAATCGTCTTCGCGGCAGCCTTCTTCGGGGCGGCCTTTTTGGCGGCCGGCTTTGCAGCATTCTTTTGGACCGGCTTGGCCTTCGCCTTTTCGGTCGGGGTCTTCACGGGCGCCGCAGCGATCTTTTCCGCCGAGGGGGCGGCAACCGCGGGGGCCGCAGGAGTCGCCACCGGCTTGGCGGGCGTTTCCAGCGTCGCGGCTTCGAAGGCCTTTTCGGCACTATCCATCTTGGTAGCCATCGGGACAACTCCTTTATGTTGCAGTGCACAATATAGGAGCGGAGCGGCGATTTCAAGGATATTTTTGTGCAGCGCACAAAAATATCGCAAGAGCCGCCCCTGACGCGATATATTCGCTAGATATTACCGCTGCTTGACATAGCGGCCGGGTGCATCCTCGATCGCTTTTTTGGTCCCTTTTCCGGGGATGCGCGCGCCCTTGGCGGGGATTCTGGCGCTATCCTGCGCGGAAATCCAGCCGATCCAGTGCGGCCACCAGCTGCCCTTGGTCTCGGTCGCACCCGCAACAAATTCGTCGAGCGTCGCGGCACGATTGTCGCCGGTCCAATATTGATATTTGCCCGCGGCGGGCGGGTTGACCACGCCCGCGATATGCCCCGATCCCGCGAGCAGAAAGGTCTTCTCGCCCGACAGATGGTCCATCAGCCGCCAGACGCTGGCGAGCGGGGCTATATGATCCTCGCGTCCGGCCTGGATATAGGCGGGGGTCTCGATCTTGCGGAGGTCGACCGGCGTGCCGCACACCGACAGGCTGTTCGGGATCACCAGCCGGTTGTCGCGATACAGGTCGACCAGATACTGGCGGTGCCATTTCGCGGGCAGGTTGGTCGTGTCGCCGTTCCAGTAGAGCAGGTCGAAGGGCGGATAGTCGTTCCCGAGCAGGTAATTGTTCACGACATAATTCCAGATCAGGTCGCGCCCGCGCAAGCTGTTGAAGGTCGCGGCCATATAGCGCCCGTCGAGGAACCCCTGCGCCGACAATTGCTGGAGCAGCGCCAGATAGCTCTCGTCGACGAACAGCTTGAGGTCGCCTGCCAGTTCGAAATCGACCTGCGCGGTGAAGAACGTGACCGACCGCACCTTTTCGGCCTCGCCCCTGGCCGCGAGCATCGCCAGCGTCGCGGCGAGGGTGGTGCCCGCGACGCAATAGCCGATGGCGTGGACATGCGGCACCTTGAGCAGGGTGCGGATCGTGTCGATCGCGTCGACCTGCGCCGCGACATAATCGTCCCAGACGACGTCCTTCATCGACGCGTCGGCCGATTTCCACGACACCATGAACACCGACAACCCCTGTTCGACCGCCCATTTGACGAAGCTTTTCGCGGGGTTGAGGTCGAGGATGTAGAAGCGGTTGATCCACGGCGGGAAGATGACGAGCGGGACGGTGAAGACATCGCCGGTCACCGGCGCATAATGGATCAGCTGATACAGATCGGTCTCGTGGATCACCTTGCCCGGCGTCGTCGCGATATTGACCCCGACCTCGAACGCGTCGGGGTCGACGTGGCTCAATTGCCCGCGTGCGAGATCGGCGAGCATGTGACGGAGGCCCTTGAGCAGGCTCTCGCCGCGCGTCTCGACCGCGCGCTTGATCACCTCGGGATTGGTCGCGGCGAGGTTGGTCGGCGAAAAGGCGTCGGCCATGCTCTTCGCGGCGAACTCCATCTTGGCGCGCGCGTCGGCGTCGAGCCCCGACAGCTGGCGCGTCGTTTCGAGCAGCTGGTCGGACAAGAGGCCATAGGTCTGGCGGATCAGTGCAAAGACGGGGTTCGCCGTCCAGTCGGGATCGGCGAAGCGGCGATCCTTCGCGGGGGCTTCGGTGACCGGCGCGAAGGACGGGCCGAGCGTCGCGAGCGAGGTCCAGAAATGGACGCCCTGTTCCCACATCTTTGCCGATTGTTCGGCCCAGAGCTTCGTCGCCGGGCTGTCGAGCCATTTGGCCGGGTCGAACAGCGGCGTGGCTGCCTTTTCCGCGTCGGCCTGACCCATCGCATATTCGAGCATCATCTGCTGCGCCCGCGCCATCACGCTCGTCCAGTGCTGCAGGTCGTCGGGCGAGGGCAGGAAGGGATTGGCGGTGCCGCTGCCGTCGTTCTCGCCCGTATCGCTCATGTCTGCTTGTTCCCGCTTCTCAGTGGCGCCAATTCGCCTATAACAAGGCGCGTCGCGACTGGCGACAGCCCTTCGCGAACATATCGTCCTGTAACGAAAAGGAGTTGTTCTAGTTTCCCATGTCCGAAGATGAATTCTATCGCATCAAGCGCCTGCCGCCCTATGTCATCGCCGAAGTCAATGCGATGCGAGCGGCCGCGCGTGCCGCGGGCGAAGACATCATCGACCTGGGGATGGGCAACCCCGACCTGCCGCCACCCGCGCACGTGATCGAGAAATTGTGCGAAGTGGCGATGAAGCCCGACGCGCACGGCTATTCGCAGTCGAAGGGCATTCCGGGACTGCGCCGCGCGCAGGCCAATTATTATGCGCGCCGCTTCAACGTCGAACTCGATCCCGAAACCGAGGTCGTGGTGACGATGGGGTCGAAGGAGGGGCTGGCCAGCCTCGCGACCGCGATCACCGGCCCCGGCGACGTTGTGCTGGCGCCGAACCCCAGCTATCCGATCCACACCTTCGGCTTCATCATCGCCGGCGCGACGATCCGCAGCGTGCCGACGACGCCGAACGAGGATTACTGGCGCGCGCTCGACCGCGCGATGGCCTTCACCGTGCCGCGCCCGTCGATCCTGGTGGTCAACTATCCGTCGAACCCGACCGCCGAATCGGTCGACCTTGCCTTCTACGAGCGGCTCGTCGCCTGGGCGAAGGAGAACAAGGTCTGGGTCCTCAGCGACCTCGCCTATTCGGAACTCTATTACGACGGCAACCCGACCCCTTCGATCCTGCAGGTGCCGGGGGCGAAGGATGTCGCGATCGAATTCACCTCGATGTCGAAAACCTATTCGATGGCGGGCTGGCGCATGGGCTTCGCGGTCGGCAACAAAAGGCTGATCGCGGCGATGACGCGCGTGAAGTCGTACCTCGATTATGGCGCCTTCACCCCGATTCAGGCGGCGGCCTGCGCCGCGCTCAATGGGCCGCAGGACATTGTCGCGAAGAATCGCGAACTCTATCAGAAGCGCCGCGACGTGATGGTCGAAAGCTTCGCCCGGGCCGGCTGGGATATCCCGAGCCCGCCCGCGTCGATGTTCGCCTGGGCGCCGCTGCCGCCCGCGCTCAAGGAGATGGGCAGCCTCGAATTTTCGAAGCAGCTCCTGACCCATGCCAAGGTCGCGGTCGCGCCGGGGGTCGGCTATGGCGAGGACGGCGAAGGCTATGTCCGCATCGCGATGGTCGAGAATGAGCAGCGCATCCGTCAGGCCGCGCGCAACATCCGAAAATTCCTGCAGATGCACGGAGTCAACACGCCGTCGGTCGCGGCCGGCGGCGGAGGATAATGTCGGCCGACGCGAGCGCGATTGCGCAGACGATCCAGCTGTCGGTCACGCCGGTGTTCCTGCTGGTGGCGACCGGCAGCCTGCTCAACGTCATCGCCGGGCGCCTGGCGCGCGTCGTCGATCGGTCGCGCAACCTGATGGAGCGCCTGCCGGGCACCGAAGGCAGCGAGCATGAACGGATCGTCGGCGAACTGCGCATCGCCGACCGGCGGATGGGGATCATCAACAATTCGATCCTGTCGGCGGTGGCGTGCGGCATCGTCGTGTGCGTGCTCGTCGCGCTATTGTTCACCCAGGCCTTCACCGGCATCAACCTGGGGGTTGCCGCGTCCTGGGCCTTTGCGGCGGCGATGCTGTTGCTGCTCGTCTCGCTGATCCTGTTCCTCGTCGAGGTGCGGCTGGCGGTGCGTGCGATCCACGTGCCGATCGAACTGCTCGAATTCGAGGAAAAGGGCCGGAACCGGCCAGCGTAAAAGATGGCGTCCTAAATATCCCGTCATTGCGAGCGAAGCGAAGCAATCCAGAGCAAGCGTAGACCGCCCTGAATTGCTTCGCTTCGCTCGCAATGACGATTGATTGTTACGGTTCAACGCCCACCCTGAAAGCCGGCGCCACGCGCTTGCGGCTCGCCTGTTCATAGGCATAGCCTGCCGCGAGCACGTCGGCGTCAGCCCATTTGGGGCCGATGATCGACAGGCCGACCGGCAGGTCGCCGACCGCGCCCATCGGGACGGTGAGGTGCGGATAGCCGGCGACGGCGGGAAGCTGGCTCGCGCTCGGGCCGCTGTAATCATCCCCCTTGCCGAGCGTGCTGACCCACGCCGGGCCGTTGGTGACGCCGACGAGCAGGTCGACCCGGTGTACCGCGCGCAGCCGGTCGATCCCCTCGGGCCCCGCGAGCCGCGCCGCGGTGTCGCGCGCGGCGATGTAGGCGGGGCTGTCGAGTCCGCCCTTGCTTTCGGCGAGTTCGAACAGCGACTGGTCGAACCATTCGAGCTCCGCGGGGTTCGCGCGGTTGAAGGCGATGAGGTCGGCGAGCGTCTTCGGCCCGTCCGGCGCGGGCAGCGTCGTCAGATAGGCCGCCATGTCGGCCTTGAGTTCGGTCAGCAGTACCTCGAACTCGGCATCCTCCAGTTCGGCAAGACCGGTGCGGCTGTCGGCGATCTCGACGATCGTCGCGTCGAGCGTCTCCATCTGCTTCAGCGCGGCGTCGAACAGCGCGGCGATATCGGCACGGTCGCCGATCCGGTCGCGCAGGACGCCGATGCGTTTGCCGCGGAGCGCGTCGGGGGACAGCGCCGCGACATAGTCGGCCTTGCGGGCGTCGGCTTCGGCGGTCGCGGGGTCGGCGGGGTCGCTGCCGGCGATGACGTTCATCACCGCCGCGGCGTCGTGCACGCTCAGCGTCATCGGTCCCGCGGTGTCCTGGCTGTGGCTGATCGGCACGATATGCGTGCGGCTGACCAGCCCGACCGACGGCTTGAAGCCGACGATGCCGTTGAGCCCGGCGGGGCAGGTGATCGAGCCGTCGGTTTCGGTACCGATCGCGAGCGGCGCGAGGCTGGCGGCGACCGCCGCGGCGCTGCCCGATGACGACCCGCATGCGTTGCGGTCGAGCGCGTGCGGGTTTTTCGTCAGTCCGCCGATTGCGCTCCACCCGCTGGTCGAATGGTTCGACCGGATGTTCGCCCATTCGCTGAGATTGGTCTTGCCGAGGATGACCGCGCCCGCGTCGCGCAGGCGCGCAACGATGGAGGCGTCGCGGTTCGTGACATTCTCCTTGAGCGCCAGCGAGCCGGCGGTAGTCGGCAGCGGCCCTGCCGCCTCGATATTGTCCTTGAGCAGGACCGGGATGCCGTGGAGCGGGCCGCGCGGTCTGCCCGCCCGGCGCTCGAGGTCGGTCCGGTGGGCATCACTCGTGGCGGCGGGAAAGGTTGCGATGACGGCATGCAGCTGCGGTCCGGCATCGTCGAGTGTGCGGATGCGTTCGAGATAGGCCGATGTGATGACGTCGCTGCTGATCTCGTCGCGCACCATTTCCGCCTGCAGCGTCGCGGCGTCCTTGCCTTCGACGGGGGGCAGTGGCGGCGGCATCGCCTGCGCCGGAGCAAGGTCGAGCAGGGCGGCGGCGGCGAGCAGCGAAATTTTTTGCATGGCCGGCAGGCTGGCAGCCGTAGCGGCAATTGCAAGGGCGGATTTTCGGCACGCCGCAACGGCGTTGACACCAAGGTTCCAATCTGCCCCCTTGGCGGCGGGAGAAAATGATGACCGAAAAAACGGCCGTGTCGCAAGGCCTCGTTCCGCCATCTTCCGACAGCGTCGCCGCGCAGACGCGGACGATGCTGTGGGTGCTGCTGATCGTCTATATCTTCAACTTCCTCGATCGCCAGATCGTCAATATCCTTGCCGAGCCGATCAAGGCCGACCTTGGTCTCAGCGATACCGAGCTCGGGCTGCTCGCGGGGCCGGCGTTCGCGGTCTTCTACGCGCTGCTCGGCATTCCGATCGCGCGCTACGCCGACCGCGACGGGACCAATCGCATCCGGCTGATCTCGCTTGCGCTCGCGATCTGGTCGGCGATGACCGCGGTGTGCGGACTCGCGCAGAATTTCGTGCAGCTGCTTTTCGCGCGCATCGGGGTCGGTATCGGCGAGGCCGGTTGCACCCCGGCGGCGCATTCGCTGATCAGCGACAGCGTGCCGCCCGCAAAGCGATCGTCGGCGATCGCCTTCTACGGCATGGGGGTGCCGATCGGTTCGCTGCTCGGGCTGATCATCGGCGGCATCGTCAACGATCTCTACGGTTGGCGCGTCGCGCTGATGCTCGTCGGGCTGCCGGGACTGGTGCTGGCGCTGGTCGTGCTGTTCGTACTGCGCGAGCCGCGGCACCTGCGGCCGGCGGAGGCGGTCGCGGCGACCGCCCCCGAGCCGTTGTCGACCGGTGCCGCGATGCGCGAAATCTTCGCCTCGCGCGCTTTCGTCTACATATTGATCGCGGCGTCGGTCACCGCCTTTCTCGGCTATGGCAAGGCGTTGTGGACGATCAGCTTCTTCATCCGCAGCCACGGCCTGTCGACGACCGAGGCGGGATTGTCGATGGCGGTCGTGCTCGGGCTGGCAGGCGTGCTTGGCACCTGGCTCGGCGGCAAGGTGGCCGACCGGTTCGGCGCGCACGACAAGAGGCACATCCTGACCTTTCCCGCCTATGGCATGGCGTTCGGGGCGCCCGTCCTGTTCCTCGGCTATTACATGGAAAACTGGATGGTCGCGGTTGCACTGCTGATCGTGCCGACGGTGCTCAATTCGGCCTATTACGGGCCCGCCTATGGCTGCGTGCAGGGACTGGTGCGGCCGCAGGCGCGCGCGGTCGCGGCGTCGATCATGCTGTTCGGCCAGAATCTGATCGGGCTCGGCTTCGGTCCCTTCCTGTTCGGTGTGCTGTCCGACGCGCTCGCGCCGACCTATGGCCAGGAAAGCGTGCGCTACGTCCTCTACGGCGCGGCGTGGTTGGGGCTGATCCCCGCTTTCTTCTTCTGGCGTGCGAGCCTGCGGCTGAACGCCGAACTCAGGACGAGCTAGGGCTAGAAGGGCGCGGCCTGTCCGGCGCGTTGCCCGCGCGCGGCGTCAATCCACCAGCCGAGGTCGTCGGCGAAACGGGGAAAGGCTTTCGCGATGCGTCCGCCGTCCTCGCCCGCCGGCAGGCCTTGCTCGTCGAACGCACCGCCGATGCGCGCGAGCGACAGCGGCGTCGAGGTCACGACCATGCCCATCGCACCCAGCGTCGTGCGCCATGCGGTCGCGGCGCGGACGCCGGCGAAGGGGCCTGCCGAATAGGAAGCGATCGCCGCGGGCCGCCACGCGAATTCGGGGAGGAAATGATCGACCAGATTCTTGAGCCCCGGTTGCAGCCCGCCATTATATTCGCCGGTGACGAAGACAAAGCCGTCGGCCGCCGCGATCGACGCGGCGAGTGCGGCCATTGCGGGCGGCGCCTCCCCGGCGCGATAGTCGCTGTGGCGCTGGTCGAGCATCGGCAGGTCGACAGCCTTGGCGTCGACCAGTTCGGCATTGTCGCCGCGCGCGCCGATCGCCTCGACGATCCAGCGGGCGAGCTTGATGCCCTGCCGGTCGCGACGATAGCTGCCGTAGAAGACGAGGATGGTGCGGGACATGCGGGGGACTCCTAGGGGGTGATGGTGATCGGGGTGCCGTCGGGGACGATATCCCATAATTGCTCGATCTCGGCGTTCGATACCGCGATACAGCCGTCGGTCCAGTCGTGCGTCAGCGTCGGTCCGGGCCAGGCATTGGGCTGGCCGTGGATGAAGATGTCGCCCCCGGGGGAGCGCCCGCGCGCCTTGGCATAGGCGCGGTCGGCGGCGTTGGGATAGGAGATGCGCAGCGACAGGTGGTAGGCGCTCTTCGGATTGCGGCCGTCGATGACATAATCACCCTCGGGGGTGCGTTCGTCGCCCTCGAAGCGCTTGTGTCCCGACGGCGCGTCGCCGAAGCGGATGTTCGTGTAGCGCGCGATCTCGCGACCGCCATCATAAGCGATCAGTGTGCGTTTGCTCTTGTCGACCAGCAGCCGGTCGGCCTTTGTCCCTTCGCGAGGCGGCGGCGAAGCTGCGGTTCCGCAGGCGGCGAGCAGCAAACATGCGAGGGGGAGGGCACGGCGCATGCCCCCGACCCTAAGCTTCTGTCGCGATCGGGCAAGTGGTTGCCAGCGCCGCCGCTCCGGTTAAGATGGTCGCGGGGGGGACCAGCCATGACCATATTTCGCACGCCCGATGCGCGCTTCGCGGCGCTGCCCGACTGGCCTTACGCGCCGCAATATCGGGAGGTCGAGGGCGGACTTCGTGTCCATTATGTCGACGAGGGCGCGCGCGACGCGCAGCCGGTGCTGATGCTGCACGGCGAACCGACCTGGGGCTATCTCTACCGCAAGATGATCAGGCCCGCGGTCGATGCGGGGTTTCGTGTCGTCGTACCCGACCTCATCGGTTTTGGCCGCTCGGACAAGCCGCTCGACGCCGGCGCCTACAGCTATGCGGCGCAGGTCGCATGGATGCGCCAGTGGATCGAGGCACTGGATTTGCGAAACATGATCCTCGCCTGTCAGGACTGGGGTTCGCTGATCGGGCTCAGGCTGGTGGCGGAGATGCCCGAGCGCTTCGCCGGGGTCGCGCTGTCGAACGGCGGCCTGCCCGAGGGGCAGCCCGCGCCGCGCGCCTTTGCGATCTGGCGGGCCTTTTCGCGCTTCAGCCCGGTCTTTCCGATCGGGCGCATCGTCAATGCCGGCGCGAAACGGGTGCTGACGCCCGGCGAGATCGCCGCTTATGACGCCCCCTTTCCGACGCGCAGGTCAAAGGTCGCGGCGCGCATCTTTCCGTCGTTCGTGCCGTTGGGAGACAATGTCGCGGTGCCTGACCAGAAGCGCGCGTGGGAGGCGCTCGAGCGTTTCGACCGACCCTTCCTCTGCTGTTTCGCCGACGGCGATCCGATCACCCGCGGCGGCGACGCGCTGTTCACCGCCCGCGTGCCCGGTGCGCGCGGCATG
The DNA here is from genome assembly GCF_022701295.1 of Sphingopyxis sp. YF1. Taxonomy (NCBI): domain Bacteria; kingdom Pseudomonadati; phylum Pseudomonadota; class Alphaproteobacteria; order Sphingomonadales; family Sphingopyxidaceae; genus Sphingopyxis; species Sphingopyxis sp. YF1. Next base: position 2,518,540 of record NZ_CP033204.1, on the reverse strand, counting down.
GCGCACCGCACGCTGCACGGCGGACATTTCATCCAGGAAAACGACCCCGAAGGTTTTGTCGCGGCAATCCGCGACGTCGCGGCGGCGGGCCGCTGATCCTCTCCATGGCCGCGCCACGGGGAGGATCGGTGATCAATCGCTGAACGGATCGCGGATCAGGATCGTGTCCTCGCGCTCGGGGCTGGTCGACACGAGCGCGATCGGGGTTTCGATCAGTTCCTGCACGCGCTGGATATATTTGATCGCCTGCGCGGGCAGGTCGGCATAGCTGCGCGCGCCCGCGGTCGATTCGTGCCAGCCGTCCATTTCCTCGTAGATCGGCTCGACCTCGGTCTGATCGGCGGAATGCGCTGGGAAATAGTCGAGGATCTTGCCGCGCAGGCGATAACCTGTGCAGATGCGGATGGTGTCGAAGCCGTCGAGAACGTCGAGCTTGGTAAGCGCGATGCCGGTGACGCCCGACACGGCGCAGCTCTGGCGCACCAGCACCGCGTCGAACCAGCCGCAGCGGCGCTTGCGTCCGGTGACGGTGCCGAATTCATGGCCGCGCTCGCCGAGCTTCTGGCCGGTTGCGTCCTCGAGTTCGGTCGGGAAGGGACCGCTGCCGACGCGCGTCGTATAGGCCTTGGCGATGCCGAGCACGAAGCCCACCGCCGAGGGGCCGAGCCCCGATCCGTTCGCGGCGGTGCCGCTGACCGTGTTCGAACTGGTGACGAAGGGATAGGTGCCGTGGTCGACGTCGAGCAGCACGCCCTGCGCACCTTCGAACAGGATGCGCGCGCCCGCCTTGCGGACCTTTTTCAGGCGCTTCCACACCGGCTGGGCATATTCGAGCACATAGTCCGCGATCTCGGCGAGGTCGGCCTTCAGCCGGTCGCGGTCGATCGGCGGTTCGCCGAAGCCCGCGCGCAACGCGTCGTGGTGCGCGGTCAGGCGGTCGATCTGCGGATCGAGCTTGTCGAGGTGCGCGAGGTCGCAGACGCGGATCGCGCGGCGGCCGACCTTGTCCTCATAGGCAGGACCGATGCCGCGCCCGGTGGTGCCGATCTTGCCCGCGCCCGCGGCGGTCTCGCGCAGCGCGTCGAGGTCGCGGTGGAAGGGCAGGATCAGCGCGCAATTGTCGGCGATCGCGAAATTCTCGGGGTTAATGGCGACGCCCTGGCCGCGCAGCTTGGCGATCTCGTCGCGCAGCGCCCACGGATCGAGTACGACGCCGTTGCCGATGATCGACAGCGTGCCGGTGACGATGCCCGAGGGGAGGAGCGAGAGCTTGTAGACCTGTTCGCCGACGACGAGAGTGTGCCCGGCGTTATGTCCGCCCTGGAAACGGACAACGGCGTCGGCGCGGCTCGCAAGCCAGTCGACGATCTTGCCTTTGCCCTCGTCGCCCCATTGCGACCCGATGACGGTAACATTTGCCATGATGCTGTCCTGCTGAGCGGCCAATTTTCGGCCCGGCGCGGCCTTAGCGGATTTGGCCGCAGAGGCAAGGGCGGCGGGACATCGCGCCAATCCATTTTGCACCCCTGCCAACCGGGTGCGAGGTTGCCGCGGGGACGGGGGCGGGTGGGCGCTCCAGACCTTGTCCGCCGGGCCGCGCCATGATCTATCGATGCGATGACCGATCCCGACGCGCCCCACCACGCCCATATCTATTACAATCCCGCCGAACGGGCCGCCGCGGCGATGCTGCGCGAAGCTTTCGACAGCGACCCCGCGATCCTGTTCGTCGGGGCGATGACCGACGGTCCGGCGGGGCCGCATCCGATTGCGCAATATGAGGTGCATTTCCTCGGCGCTGCGGTGCCCGCGGTCGTCGCGGCGATCGAAGCGGCGGGGCTGCGCGCGCTCGTCCATCCGCTGACCGACGACGACCTTGCCGATCACACGACGCTGGCGCACTGGATCGGCGAATCGGTCGCGCTCGACGTGAGCGTGCTCGATCCGCCGGGGGTCAACCAGGGGATTCCGCGCTTCGGGGTGTCGGACTTCTGATTTTTCAGCCGTAGCCCGGAGGCGGGTTCAGGCCTCTACTGGCCCGTCGGGGCCGAGGCGCCAGGCACAGCCGAGCGCGCGCGCATCATCGCCGTCGGACAGCGCCGCGACCGTCTGCCAGTCGTCGGCACGCAGGCTGGCGGCGATGGCGGGATCGTGGCCGAGCGGCAGGAAGATGCGGCGTTCGGCGATATCTTCGGCGCCCAGTCCATCGTCGATCAGCGGGTCGGGGTAGAGCGAAAAGCCGATCGCGGTTTCTTCGCGGCTTTCGCCGACCGGGATCGCATAGCTGCCGCCGCGGCCGATCGCGTCGCCCTGGCCGGGGACGAAGATCTGGAAACCGAACCAGCTCTGATAGGCGAAGCCGTGGCGCTCGGTCGGATCGAGCGTCAGGTCGGCGCGGTCGCGCACCGGCGCCGCGATCGCTTCGAGTGCGTCGATGCGGCTGGTCAGGACTCCGGTGGTGTCGAAGGCGCGCAGGTCCGCGATCGCCTGGTCGAACGGTCCGGTCGCGCGCAGCAGCGGCAGGTAGCTCGCGGCGCCGAGGCGGACGAGCGCGCCGGCATCCTTGGCATCGAGCGCATCGCGCAGTTCGTCGCGCGATGCCGCGACCGGCAAGGTCCCGGCGAGCAGGTCGACGATGTCGGGCAGGGTGAAGTCGATCGTCGCACCGCCGATGCCCGCGGCGTCGAGCGCGTCGATCGCGACGGTCACGATCTCGCGCGCCGCGGCGACGCCGTCGCTGCCGATCAGTTCGGCGCCGACCTGGAGCATCTCGCGCGCGGGGCGGAGCTGACTCGCGCGCAGCTTGACCACCTGCCCGGCGTAGCAGAGCCGCAGCGGGCGCGGCGCGGCGGCGAGAAGCGACGTCGCGATGCGGCCGACCTGCCGCGTGATGTCGGGGCGCAGCGCGAGCGTGCGCTGCGACACCGGGTCGGTGAAACGGAGCAGATCGCGCGCGCTGCGGTCATCGTCACCGCCCAGCGTCTCGCGAAATTCGGCGAGCGGGGGCGACACGCGACCATAGCCGTGCGCGCGCATCGCATCGACGAGCGCGCGGGTGACGCGCGACGCCGCCTCGGCCTGCGCGGGCAGGCGGTCGCGGAGGCCTTCGGGCAGCAGGGCAGGGGCCTTGGTCATCGGTGCGGCCTTAGGCTGGTCGCGCCCGGAGTCAACGATCCGGTGCGATTCGTCCGCGTCGGGTGGCGCCGAAACACCTTGGAGGAGAGAGAGCCTGTTTCAGCATCCCGGTCTCACCCGACGCGGACTGGAGCGGGCTTGAAGCTTAGAAGTTCAAGCCCTTCACCGTCTTGACGCCGGGCAGCTGGCACAGCTGCCACAGCAGGGGTTCGGGCATCGCCGAATCGAGCGACAGCAGCAGCACGGCCTCGCCGCCCGCAGCGCGGCGGCCGAGGTGGAAGGTGCCGATGTTGAGTCCCGCGTCGCCGAGCGTCGTGCCGATACGGCCGATGAAGCCGGGCGCGTCCTCGTTCACGATATAGAGCATGTGGCCGTCGAGGTCGGCCTCGACCTTGATCCCGAACATCTCGACGAGGCGCGGGTCGCCGTTGCTGAACAAGGTGCCCGCGACCGAGCGGTCGCCCTGTTCGGTTGCCACGGTGACGCGGACGAGCGTGTGGTAATCGCCGTCGCGGTCGTGGCGCACTTCGCGCACGTCGAGCCCGCGCTCGCGCGCGAGGTGCGGGGCGTTGACCATGTTCACGCTGTCCGAATAGCGGCGCATCAGCCCGGTGAGCACCGCGGCGGTGATCGGCTTCAGGTTGAGTTCGGCGGCGGCGCCCTCGACTTCGACCGAGATGGTCGTAAGGTTGTCGTGCGCGAGCTGGCCGACAAGGCTGCCGAGCTTTTCGGCGAGGCTCATATAGGGGCGCAGCTTCGGCGCTTCCTCGGCCGACAGGCTGGGGACGTTGAGCGCGTTGGTGATCCCGCCGGTCAGCAGGTAATCGCTGATCTGCTCGGCCACCTGAATGGCGACATTGACCTGCGCCTCGTCGGTCGACGCGCCGAGGTGCGGAGTGCAGATGAAGTTCGGCGTGCCGAACAGCGGATGGTCGGCGGCCGGCGGCTCGGTCTGGAACACGTCGAGCGCCGCGCCCGCGACATGGCCGCTGTCGAGCGCCGCCTTCAGCGCCGCTTCGTCGATCAGCCCGCCGCGCGCGCAGTTGATGATGCGCACGCCCTTTTTGGTCTTCGCGAGATTTTCGGCCGACAAAATGCCGCGCGTCTGGTCGGTCAGCGGCGTGTGCAGCGTGATGAAGTCGGCCTTGGCGAGCAGAGTCTCGAGGTCGGCCTTTTCGACGCCCAGCTCGATCGCGCGCTCGGGGGTCAGGAAGGGATCGAAAGCGACGACCTTCATGCGCAGCCCGATCGCGCGTTCGGCGACGATGCTGCCGATGTTGCCGCAGCCGATCAGGCCGAGCGTCTTCGAGGTGAGCTCGACGCCCATGAAGTCGTTCTTCGGCCATTTGCCCGCCTGCGTCAGTGCATTGGCTTCGGGGATCTGGCGGGCGAGCGCGAACATCATCGCGATCGCATGCTCGGCGGTGGTGATGCTGTTGCCGAAGGGCGTGTTCATCACGATGACGCCCTGCTTCGACGCCGACGGAATGTCGACATTGTCGACGCCGATCCCGGCGCGGCCGACGACCTTGAGGTTCGTTGCGGCGGCGAGAACGTCGGCGGTGACTTTCGTGGCCGAGCGGATGGCGAGGCCGTCATAGTCGCCGATCATCGCGATCAGCTCGTCCTTGGTCTTGCCGGTGATGACATCGACGTCGATGCCGCGTTCCTTGAAGATTGCGGCGGCTTTGGGGTCCATCTTGTCGCTGATGAGGACTTTGGGTGCGGTCATTGGTTTTCTCCGTCATCCCAGCGAAAGCTGGGATCGTTGGGAATGGGTATGATCGATAGCGGTCCCAGCTTTCGCTGGGACGACGTCAAGCGTTGAGCGAGGCGTAGGCCCAGTCGAGCCAGGGGCCGAGCGCTTCGATATCGGCGGTGTCGACGGTTGCGCCGCACCAGATGCGAAGTCCCGGGGGAGCGTCGCGATAGCCCGCGATGTCGTAGGCTGCGCCTTCGGCCTCAAGCAGCCCTGCGAATTTCTTGATGAAATCCGCGTCGGCCCCGGCGACCGACAGGCAGACCGAGGTCTTCGAGCGGCTGGCGGGATCGGTCGCGAGATGGCTGAGCCACTCGCGGTCGGCGACGATCTTGTCGAGCGCCGCGGCGTTCGCGTCGCTGCGCGCCTTCAGCCCGTCGAGGCCGCCCAAGGACTTCGCCCATTCGAGCGCGAAGATCGCGTCCTCGACCGCGAGCATCGACGGGGTGTTGATCGTCTCGCCCTTGAACACGCCCTCGGCGAGCTTGCCCTTCGACACGAGGCGGAACACCTTGGGCAGCGGCCAGGCGGGGGTGTAAGTTTCGAGGCGTTCGACGGCGCGAGGGCCGAGGATCAGCACGCCGTGACCGCCTTCGCCGCCGAGCACTTTCTGCCAGCTGAAGGTCGCGACGTCGATCTTGTCCCACGGCAGGTCGTAAGCGAACACCGCCGAGGTCGAGTCGGCGAAGGACAGACCTTCGCGGTCGTCGGGGATCCAGTCGCCGTTCGGGACGCGGACGCCGCTGGTGGTGCCGTTCCAGGTGAAGAGCACGTCGTTCGACCAGTCGACCTGGGTCAGGTCGGGAAGCTGGCCGTAATCGGCGCGGATGACCGTCGGGTCGAGCTTGAGCTGCTTGACGGCGTCGGTGACCCAGCCCTCGCCGAAGCTCTCCCATGCGAGCGTCGTGACCGGGCGCGCGCCGAGCATCGTCCACATCGCCATTTCAAAGGCGCCGGTGTCCGAGCCCGGAACGATGCCGATGCGGTGCGTGTCGGGAAGCTGGAGCATCTCGCGCATCAGGTCGATGCAGAGAGCGAGGCGCGTCTTGCCGATCTTCGCGCGATGCGAGCGGCCGAGCGATTCGGTGGCGAGTTTTTCGGGGGTCCAGCCCGGCGGCTTGGCGCAGGGACCGGAAGAGAAGAAAGGACGCGCAGGCGCTGCCTGCGGTTTACGCACTTCAGTCATGTAGACTCTCCTTACAGAGAGCTCGCGCGGCGTTGGGACCGCGTGGCCCGGCGCTGCGTTTAAGGGGAGCCGCGCAACTGTCAAACAAATTGCGCCGCCCGCGCGAAATTATCGACGAACGGAATCGTGGGTTAGCGACTTGTTAACCAAATCGTCGATATTTTGACGTCATGGCGAAACCCGCGTTCCTCCGGCTCCGAGTCCTGATCGCAAGCGCCGCGGCGCTCGCGCTTTCGGCCTGTTTCGGAGCCCCCGAGGTTATGAAGGGCGGCACCGGATCGAAGCAGGCGGCATCGAGCGGACCCAAACGGCCGCAGGTGAGCGGTGCGCCCTCCTTTAACAGCCCCGAGGCGCAGCAATGCGCCTTCGACCTGAAGCAGGCGGGGGTGAAATTCACGCCGCTGCCGAACCAGGACCATGGCGGCGGGTGCAGCTCGATCGATTCGGTCAAGCTGCTCGACGTCGGCACGCCGACGTCGGGGCTCGGCGCGATGACCTGTCCGCTCGCGCGCAACTTCGCGGCGTGGGCGCGCTATGCGGTCAAACCCGCGGCGCGCCAGTATCTCGGGACCGAGGTCGTCAGGATCGAAACCTACGGCACCTACAGCTGCCGCAATATCTATGGCGGCCGGTCGGGGCGCCTGTCGCAGCATGCCTATTCGAACGCGGTCGACGTGGCGGGCTTCGTGCTTGCCGACGGGCGGCGCATCATGCTCGACGGCGGCTGGAAGGGCGACCGTGCGTCGCAGGAGTTCCTGCGCGCGCTGCACAAATCGGCGTGCCGGCGGTTCGGGACCGTGCTCGGTCCCGACTATAATGCGGCGCACTATAATCATTTCCATTTCGACATGAGCGGCAACGGTTACTGCCGCTGAACCGCGGCGCGTCTTGGCTTTCGGGGCGGAAGCGGCTAGCCGTTCGCCAATGACAAAAGACAAACAACCCCATCGTTCGCGTTTCCACAAAGCCAAAGACGACGCGCAGTTCGCCAAACAGGCGACCACCACCCCGCAGACGGCGGACCCCGCCTACAAGCTCGCCTTTCAGGACAAGGACTTCCTGCTGCGTGAGGATCTGCGCCCGGTGCGCTTCCAGCTCGAGCTGCTGAAACCCGAACTGCTGCTCGACGAGGCGGGGATCGAATCGACGCTCGTCATCTATGGTTCGGCGCGCATTCCCGAGCCGTCGCAGGCCGACGCGCTCGAAAGCGCCGCGACCGATGACACACAGCGCAACATCGCACGCCGGCTGAAGGCGAAGGCCAAATATTATGACGAGGCGCGCGCGCTGGCGCGGCTCGCGAGTCAGGTTCCGTGCGACGACAAGGGCTGCCGCCACTTCGTCGTCTGTTCGGGCGGCGGACCGTCGATCATGGAAGCGGCGAACCGCGGCGCCGACGACGAAGGGCGCGAATCGATCGGGCTCAACATCGTGTTGCCGCACGAGCAGGCGCCGAACCGCTTCGTCACGCCGTCGCTGAGCTTCCAGTTCCACTATTTCGCGCTCCGCAAGATGCACTTCCTGCTCCGCGCGCGCGCGGTCGCGGTCTTCCCCGGCGGTTTCGGCACCTTCGACGAAATGTTCGAGCTGCTGACGCTGATCCAGACCGGCAAGATCAAGCCGATCCCCATCGTGCTGTTCGGCGAGGAATTCTGGCGCCGCGTCGTCAATTTCGACGCGCTGGTCGAGGAAGGCGTGATCAGCGCCCGCGATCTTGGCCTGTTCCGCTTCGTCGAGACCGCCGACGAGGCGTGGAAGATCATCTCGGATTTCTACGAGGGCGCCGACGCGCGGAGCTGAATTCCCGTCGCGCCGCGCCGCATCGACCGGTGCGGCGCGGTTCGCCTGCCGGGCGGGTACGCGATGACGAAGAAGCCGTATGAAGGCCTGCGTCAAACCCCGACAACCGACGGGAATAGATAATTGTCCGGATCGATCCAGCGGCGTCCTTCCGGACCGGCGCAGCAGGATTATTTCTGGGCTTCCAGATAGAGAAGCAGCGCCTTGCGGTCGGCGGGGTCGTAGACGCCGGCAAAGGCCATGCGCGTGCCGGGCAGGTTCTTCATCGGCTCGGCCAGATACGCGTCAAGCGTCGCGACGTCCCAGACGCCGCCCTTTGCCTTCATCGCCGACGAATAGTTGAAGCCGGCGTGCGACGCGACCGCGCGGCCGACGACGCCGTGCAGATTCGGGCCGATGCCGTTGCGGCCGTCCTTGTCGATCGTGTGGCAGGCGACGCAGCGCCGGAAAATCTGTTCGCCCATCGCCGCGGTCGGTTCGACCGCGGGGGTGTCGGCGGCGGCCGGAGCCGCGGCCGAATCGCCGGGAGCGGTTTCGGCCGCCGGATCGGCCTTGCCGCAGCCGGCGAGCGCCAGGACGCCCGCCAGCAGGACGGGCGCGAGACGCATTATTTCTTGGCTTCGGCCGGGGCCGGCGCTGCGGCGGCGCCTTCGGCGGGTGCGGCCGGTGCGGCGGCCGCGCCATCGGCCGGGGCGGCGGCGCCCTCGGCTGCCGGAGTTGCGCCCTCGGCGGGCGCGGCGCCTTCAGCCGGTGCGGCTTCGGGGGCGGGCAACGGCAGGTTCGAACCCATGCTGTTCATGTAGACGATCAGGTTGGCGCGATCTTCGGGGTTGCCGAGACCGGCGAACGACATCTTGGTACCGGGCGCATATTTGCTCGGCTTGGTCAGCCAGGCGTCCATGCCCGCGAAATCCCAATTGCCGGGAACGCCCTTGAGCGCGCCCGAATAGGCAAAGCCCGGGACATGGCCGTGGGCCTTGCCGAGCGCGCCCCACAGATTCGGACCGATGCCGTTGGCGCCGCCCTGTTCGATCGTGTGGCAGGCGGCGCACTTCGCGAACACGGCCTTGCCCTTTTCGGCGTCGGCGGCAGCGAGAAGGTTGGGAAGCGGCACCGCCGCGGCTCCGCCGCCGGCACCGGCGTCGGTGTCTTCGATGACGAAACCAGGCTTTTCGGGCGCATGGCCGGCCGACAGCATGCCCGTGCCGATCGACAGGCCGAGGGCGCAGATGCCGGCAAACAAGACCCAGCCGGCGATAGTGTTGTTGCGATTGTCCATGCTCTGCAGCCCCGTACGCTCGCGCCCGTGATCGGGCGCATGTCTGATTTGGTCGACCCCTTACTGGTGCGCGCGCGGCGGCGCAAGGGGATGAAAGGGCTTTCGCGCGGTTGCGTGAAATGCGGTGCCCCGCTATGCGCCGCCGCGCACTTCGGGAAGGCGGATATGGGCAGCTATACGGTATCGGCGCAGCGACTGGTCGACACGATGAAGGAGGCGGCGCTTGCCGAGCCCGCGCGCGGGCTGGCTTTTCAGGGCGCGCCCGGCGCGAACAGCGACCTTGCCGCGCGCGAATATGATCCCGATGCGCTGCCGCTTCCCTGCTACAGCTTCGAGGATGCGATCGAGGCGGTGCGCGACGGGCGCGTCGACCGCGCGATCATCCCGATCGAGAACAGCCTGCACGGCCGCGTCGCGGACATCCATTTCCTGCTCCCCGAATCCGGCCTGTCGATCGTCGGCGAGCATTTCCTGCGCATCCGCTACGGGCTGATGAGCCGCAATCTCGGCCCGGTGACGCGCGCGATGAGCCACGAGCAGGCGCTCGGCCAGTGCCGTCAGTGGCTGCGCGCCAATCACATCGATCCCGTCGCGCACAGCGACACCGCGGGCGCCGCGGCGTGGGTCGCCGACAGCGACGAGGTCGGGCTCGCCGCGCTCGCGCCGCCGCACGCTGCCGATCTCTACGGGCTGACGCTGCACGGCACCGGCATGGAGGACGCCGATCACAATATGACGCGTTTTGTCGTGCTTGCGCGCGAGCCGCTGGCCGAACTGCCGCAGGGCGTACCGCTGATGACGACGTTCATCTTCGAGGTGAAGAATATCCCCGCGGCGCTCTACAAGGCGCTCGGCGGCTTTGCGACCAACGGCGTCAACATGACCAAGCTCGAAAGCTATCAGGTCGGCGGCAGCTTCGCCGCGACGACCTTTTATGCCGACATCGTCGGTGCGCCCGGCGAGGAACATATCGACCGGGCGCTCGAAGAGCTCGATTTCCAGACCAAGTCGCTGCGGCTGCTCGGCACCTATCGCCAGGCGCGCGTACGCGGCTGACGACGGCGATCGCGCAAATCAGTCGCGTCGGTGCGCGAGCTGGCGCGCGGTCGTGAAGCTCTGCGTCACGAACAGCGTGACGAGAATGCTCGAGACGAGCAGGCCGAACAGGTCGAACGCCGAAAAATTGATGCCGCGGACGTCGGCGCCGCCGACGACCGGCATCAGCGCGGTCATCGCGATCAGCATCAGCCGCAGTTCGGTCGGGCCGCCCGCCATATAGGACAGGCGGAATTCGCCGACGACCTTGGCGGCGAGGAAGGTGTGGATCGCGAGCAGCAGGTAGCCGATCACCGCGATCAGCGCGACGTCGAAGCGCATATAGGGGCTGAGCCCGATGCCGCCGACCATCAGCAGGATCGCGAGCCCGTCGACACTGTGGTCGACGAAATAGCCGTAGGAGGGGCGCTCGATCCGCCGCCAACGGGCAAGGCTGCCGTCGAGCGAGTCGCCGAACCAGTTGACGACATAGCCGGTGATCGACAGCGCGAGCCACGCCGGGCTCAGCCAGCTCAGCATATAGCCCATCGCCACCATCGCCGCGCCGAGGAAGCCGAGCGTCGTCAGCTGGTCGGGGGTGACCCACATCGGCAGGCGCGCGCAGAGCCAGTCGAGCAAGCGGCGTTCGCGGCGCGCGAGGATATTCTGCTGGATGCGGACAGGGGGTGTCGCCTGCCGGGGGTTGCTGCTCATATCGGCCTTTCGTCGAGAGCTGTCACATCTGTGTCAGCCAGACGTCACGGAGCGGCCATAGGCGCTTTTCGCAGGCGGCGAAAGGGCGCCGGGTGCGGTCAGTCGCGCCAGGGACCGATCTCACCGACTTCGCCGACGGTCCGGTGGCGCACCGCGCCGTCGAGCCAGACGATTTCCCACATCGGGGCCGGGCGCGCCCATTCGCCGATGACGAACAGCGGCAGACGGTTCGCGGCGACGAAGGCGAAGTCGTCGGCGGTCGGGCCGGGGACGACGGTTTCGGTGCGCTGGTGCAGCCGTACGACCGCGAGCGTGCCGTCCGGCGGAGCGGGGAGCGACTGGCGCACCGGGATCGCAAGGCTCGCGCCGATGTCGGGATTGCCCCGGCTGTCGCGGACCAGCAGCAGGATCTTGTCGGCGGTCGGGTAGGGGCCGCCGACGGGCCGCCCCGCAACCTTGCGCCCCGCGATCGCGGCAAACAGCCGGATATCCTCGTCGGGGATGGCCGCGGGGGCGGCCGCAACCGCGGGCAGGGTAACGACGACGGGCGGCGGGGCCGGGGGCACCGCGGGGGGGATCACCGGATCGGCCGCAAGGATTGTCAACAACAGGGCGGGAATCATCATGGCGGCATCGTAGGGGTTACAGCAGGACCGGCAATATCTTGCGCGCTTCGGCCGCAGGAACCTCGGTCATCAGTTCCAGCAGACTGCCAACCACGGCGCAGCGGTCGGCATCGGGCGGGCTGTCCGATGACAGTGCGGCGCGCACGCGCGCCTCGGGTAGTCCCGATCGCTTGATCAGCTTGCCGATCAGCGCGCCCGAAATATCGGCCTTGTCCGAAACGAGCGGCCATTCGCGGCCGTCATATTCGTCGTGGACCACCGAAAACATGCGATAGCCATAGTCTGCCGGGACAGTGTCCGCATTGTTGCCCTGTCGGAGGTAGGAGCGCGGATTATTGGTGAATGCGGCGCAGGCCGGCGCATCCTTCTTCAGCGTCTTGATCATCCCGACCCGGAATCGGGCATCGGCGACCTGTTGCTCGTACGGCAGCTTGTCGATGATGTAATAATAGGTGTCGGTGATCTCGCGCATCATCGCGCGGTCGCGGGGTTCGGCGGAATCGGCAAAGCGTGCCCCGGCCCTGCCCAGCGTGTCGTACATGTGGGGGCTCTTCTGCTTGAGCGTTTCCGGGGTGCGTCCATCGGCGGCGGCGCCGGGAAAGCGGCTCGCGACAAAGGCGGCGACCGCATCATCGGCCTGCTGTTTTTCGGCAACGGCCGCCGCCTGACGGTCGATGCCCGTCGATGCGCCACCGTCGAGCATCCGCGGCAGCATGGCGAAGAAGATCGCGACCAGTACCAACCACACCCAGGGATTGGGGCCGCTGACGCCGCCGTTCGCTGTCTTCTTTTCCCAGCGCGCGACGAGGTCGGACTGCCAATGTTCCTGTTCGAGCCAGGGATAGTCGCGGCGGATCGTCGCGATCAGGTTTCCCATCCGCTGCTTGTCGACCGCGCGCAGCCACAGCGGGCCCTTGGGCTTGCCGCGCGCGAGTTCGATCCACTCGCGATGATAGGCGTGGCCCGGCGTGCCGAGCTCGCGCACGAGGCTGTGCCCTTCGTGCGCGTTGAACAGCCAGGGGATTGCGGGATGAATACCCAGTTCGTGGGCGCGGGCACTCCACTGGAAATGCTCGGCGATGCGCGGAAACAACGCTGCGCCGCGCGGGTAGCGCTCGGCGAGCAACTGCGCGAGCCACGTCTCCACGCGCGCATAATGGCCGAGGTCGGCCATGCGTTCGTCGGCGAGCAGCGCGTCGAGGTGCGCGTGCAATTCCTCGACCTGCGACGGAGCCATCTCGCCTTCGCCCGTGAAAAGCTCGACCATGCGCTGGAAACACTGCTCGTCCTCGTCGTTGTAGTCGACCGTGAACCGGGGCTTTTCCTCAGGGCCCGGCGCGGGAGGCGGCGGCGCGGCGTCGCCGTCGAGCGGGTCGCCCAGGCCGAAATCGTCGGCCTGCGTCTCGTCGTCTGCCAGCTGCGGCGGATGCAGGAAATGCCCCGACAGCGCGGCATCGCGCGCGTCGCGCAATTCCATGAACGCCTCGGTCGCGGCGTCGGGGTCGAGCGCTTTCAGCAGCCGGGCATAGGCCTCGCGGATGGTCTTGCGGTCGTCGGTCGGTGCGATGCCGAGGATCGGCCACGGCCAGTGCAGGCCGCTCACAGGCGGTAGTCCCTTTCAAGCTCGCCGAGCGCCGCGCTGAACGCCTCGCGCGCCTTTTCGATCGCGCGCGGGTCCTGCGTTTCGATCACGCCCTCGAAGTCGAGCAGCATGCGCGCGATATGCTCGCGCCGCTCGTCGATGAAATCCTCGTAGAGGCGCGCCGCCCAGCCGAGCACATATTGGTTCTCGGCGGCGTCGCGCGGGTGCGTCTTGAGCGCGGCGAGCTGTTCGCGCCGCGCCGCGAGCTGCTCGGCGGTCAACGCTTCGGCATCGTCGCTGATCAGCATCGACCGGGTCTCGCCGGTTTCGGGGATGGTCACGTCGACGTCGAGCAGGCCCGAGGTGTCGTAGGTGAAGCGGCAGTCGATCGACACCTGTCCCGCGGGCTTTTTGGGGATCGGAAATTCCATCGTCCCGAGCAGGATGTTGTTAGCGACCTCGCGCGATTCGCCCTGGTAGATGTTCAGTTTGATGTGCGTCTGGTTGTCCGACATCGACGCATAATTGTTGGTGCGGCTGATCGGGGTCGGGCTGTTGCGGCTGATGATCGGCGAGAACAGCCCGCTGCGCAGGCGGCCGTGGCTGTCATATTCGGTGACCTCGACCCCCAGGGTGAAGGGGCAGATGTCGGTGAGCCGTACTTCGTCGAGCGCGGCGTTGCGCGCGACCAGCCCCGCCTGGATCGCGGCGCCGATCGCCACCGCATGGTCGGGGTGGACGACATGGTTCGGAAAGCGTCCGAACATCTTGGTGATCGCCTTGCGGATGATCGGCATGCGCGTCGCGCCGCCGACGAGCACGATGTCGCTCAGCGCCTCGATCCGCAAATCGCTGTCGCGCAGCGAGCGCAGGATCGGATCGCGCAGCCGGACGAGCAGCGGCTCGGCGAGCTTTTCGAAGGTTGCGGCATCGATCGACAGGTCGAACTGACGCTCGCCGACGGTCAGCGCGACCGTGGCTTCATCCCGGTCGGTGAGCATGCGCCGCGCGCTGTCGGCGGCCTGGAACAGTCGTGCCTGGAGCAGGTTGCTGCGCACATCGGTGGGAAATTCATGGCGCTCGGTCCAGTGGGCGACGATCGCATCGGTAAAATCGTCGCCGCCGAGCCGGTTGTCGCCCGACGAGGCGCGCACCTCGACGATCGCGTCGAACATCTCGACGATCGACACGTCGAAGGTGCCGCCGCCGAGGTCGAAGACGAGGAAGGGTTCGCGATCCTCCTTGTCGGCGATGCCAAAGGCGAGCGCCGCGGCGGTCGGTTCGTTGAGCAGGCGCGCGACCTTGAGGCCCGCGAGTTCGCCCGCGCGGCGCGTCGCCTTGCGTTGCTTGTCGTTGAAATAGGCGGGGACGGTGATGACCGCCTCGGTCACCTCCTGCCCGGTCGCGGCCTCGATATCCTCTTTCAGGCTGCTCAGCACGATTGCCGAAAGATCCTCGGCGCGGAACGAGAAACGGCCGATCTTGATCGTCTTGTTCGTGCCGATGAAGCGCTTGAAGCTGGTGATCGCCTCGGCGGGCTTGAGCGCCCAATGGTTGAGCGCGGGCTTGCCGACCAGCGTCGTCCCGTCGGGCAGGATCGCGACCGCCGAGGGGGTCAGCAGGTCGCCCAGCGCATTGGGGATCAGCCTCGTTTCACCATTTTCAAAAAGTGCCGCCGCGCTGTTGGTCGTTCCCAAATCGATACCGACGATCATCCTGCCCCCGAATAGCCCTCAAGAGTCGCTGCGCGACATTGGTCCGACATGCACCGACCTCCGCGCCGGATCAACGAAAGTTCGCGGATATCAATGCGCTTCGCCCCAGCTCTTGCCGGTGCCGATCTCGACCTCGAGCGGGACCGACAGCGTCAGCACCGGTTCGGCGGCGCCCATCATCACGCGGCGGATGACGTCGCCCGCCGCCGCGGCCTTGCCTTCGGGTGCCTCGAACACGAGTTCGTCATGAACCTGGAGCAGCATCTTCACCTCGGCGAGGCCGGCTTCCTCCAGTGCCTTCGGCATGCGCGCCATCGCGCGCTTGATCAGGTCGGCGCTGGTACCCTGGATCGGGGCGTTGATCGCGGCGCGCTCGCTGCCCGCGCGCTCGTTCTGGTTCGGCGCCTTGATGCGCGGGAACCAGGTCTTCCGGCCGAACAGGGTCTCGGTATAACCCGTCGCGCGCGCGCGCTCGAGCGTGTCCGTAATATAGTCGCTGATGCCCGGAAAGCGCTCGAAATAGCGGCTGATCAGTGCCTGCGCCTCGTCGGGAGTGACTTCGAGCCGGCCCGCGAGGCCCCAGCGCGAGATGCCGTAGAGGATCGAGAAATTGACCGTCTTCGCCTTGGCGCGGGTGTCGCGGTTGACCTCGCCGAACAGCTCGATCGCGGTCGCGGCGTGAATATCCTGCCCCTGCGCAAAGGCTTCCTTGAGTTCGGGGACGTCGGCCATGTGCGCGGCGAGACGCAGTTCGATCTGGCTGTAGTCGGCGGCGATCAGCACATGCCCCGGTGCGGCGATGAAAGCGTCGCGGATCTGGCGCGCGGTTTCGGTGCGGATCGGGATATTCTGAAGGTTGGGATCGGTCGACGACAGCCGTCCGGTCTGTGCGCCGACGAGGCTGTAGCTGGTGTGGACGCGGCCGGTCTTCGCATTGATCTGTTGCTGGAGCGCGTCGGTGTAGGTCGACTTGAGCTTGGCGAGCTGGCGCCATTCCAATATCTTGCGCGCGATCGGCACGCCGTCGCGTTCGAGCCGTTCGAGTTCGTTCTGATCGGTCGACCAGTCGCCCGACTTGCCCTTGCGCCCCCCTTTCAGTCCCAGCTTGTCGAACAATATCTCGCCGAGCTGCTTGGGGCTGCCGATCGCGAAGGGCTGGCCCGCCAGTTCGTGGATCTCGCCTTCGATGCGCAGCATCTCGTTCGCGAACTCGCCCGACAGTCGCGCCAGATAGTCGCGGTTCACCATGATCCCCGCGCGTTCCATCGTCTCGATCGTCGCGACGAGCGGGCGGTCGACCATCTCGTAGACACGCGTGCCGCCTTCGAGCGGCAGGCGGAGCTTCAAGAGCTTCCACAACCGCCATGCGACTTCCGCATCCTCGGCCGCATATTGCGTCGCGCGGTCGAGCGGAACTTCGGCGAAGCTGATCTGCGACTTGCCGGTGCCGCATACCTCCTTGAACGACAGGCAGGCATGGTCGAGGTGGAGCTTGGCCAGCTCGTCGAGCCCGTGCTGGTGCTTGCCGGCGTCGAGCGCGAAGCTCATCACGAGCGTATCGTCATAGGGCGCGATCGTGATGTCGTGCTGTGCGAGAACCCCGATGTCATATTTCAGATTGTGCCCGACCTTGAGCACCGCATCGTCGGCGAACAGCGCGCGCAGGCGGTCGAGCGCGTCGGCCAACGCGATCTGTTCGGGTTTTTCGGCGAACATGTCGGTGCCGCCATGGCCGAGCGGAATGTAGCAGGCCTTGCCCGCGCCGGTCGACAGGCTGACCCCGACGAGGGTGCCGGTGACGCTGTCGAGGCTCGCGGTCTCGGTATCGACCGCGACGACATGCGCGGCCTTCGCTTCGGCGATCCAGCGGTCGAGCGCTTCGACCGTGGTGACGGTTTCGTAAAGCGAACGGTCGATTGCGGACCATGCGGGCAGCGCCGGGGTCGACGGCGCGGGGGGTGTTGCAGGCGCCGGTGCCGCGCCGGCGCGCGGCAATGTCGGCGGACCGCCCGGCGTCGCGCCATTGTCGAGCTTGGCTGACAGCGAGCGGAAGCCATGCTCGTCGAGGAAGGCCTTGAGCGGTGCGGGCGGGATCGCGCCCAGCTTCAGATCGTCGAGCGCGTCGGGCAGCGGGCAGTCGCGCTTGAGCTCGACCAGGATGCGCGACAGCCGGGCCATGTCGGCATGCTCGATCAGATTTTCGCGCAGCTTCGACGCCTTCATCGTCTCGGCGCCCGCCAGCGCCTTTTCGAGGTCGCCATATTCGGTGATCAGCTTGGTCGCCGTTTTCGGTCCGACCCCGCGCACGCCGGGGACATTGTCGACGCTGTCGCCCATCAGCGCGAGCACGTCGCCGACCAGATCGGGGGGGACCCCGAACTTCTCGTTGACCGCGTCGAGGCCCAGCCGGACATTCTTCATCGTGTCGAGCATGTCGACGTGCGGGCCGTCCGCGGGTTCGCGGATCAGCTGCATCAGATCCTTGTCGCTGCTGACGATCGTGACGTCCCAGCCCGCTGCGACCGCGGCCTCGGTATAGCTGGCGATCAGGTCGTCGGCCTCGAAACCCTCCATCTCGATGCAGGGCAGCGAAAAGGCGCGCGTCGCGTCGCGGATCAGCGGGAATTGCGGGCGCAGGTCCTCGGGCGGCTCGGGGCGGTTTGCCTTGTACTGGTCATAGATTTCGTTGCGGAACGACTGGCTCGAATGATCGAGGATCACCGCAAGGTGCGTCGGATCCTCGGCATCGTTGAGGTCCTTCGCCAGCTTCCACAGCATCGTCGTATAGCCGTAGACCGCACCGACGGGCACGCCCTGCGGGTTCGTCAGCGGCGGCAGGCGGTGATAGGCGCGGAAGATGTAGCTGGAGCCATCGACCAGATAGAGATGATTCTTTTCGGACATGGCGCGGGGTGTAGCAGGCGAGTGGCAGGCGGCCTAGCCACGCGGCTTCGGCGGCAGGTCGAAATGGAGCACCTCCTCGCGCACACCGAGCTTGGTGTAGAGCGCGATCGCGGGCGGATCGACATAGTCGGCCTGCACGAACACCGCCCAGGAGCCGGTGTCGGCGGCGATATGCTGGAGCTCGGCGATCAGCGCGGTCGCAACGCCGCGGCGGCGATGCGTTTCGGCGACGGCGAGGTCATAGAGATAGATTTCGCGTCGCGCCGCCTCGAGCTTGGGCAGTTCATAGGCAGTAAGTCCGCCGATGATCGCCCCTTCGCTTTCGGCGACAAGCAGGATGATCGTCTCGCGGCCAAGCTGGTGCGCGAGCCAGGCGTCGTCAGGCGTGTCGCGGCGATAGGTCTCATGATCCTCGAAGGCGTCGGCGTAGAGCGCGTTGAGGTCGCGCATCGCCCCGATGTCCGCGGAGCCGAGGCGGCGGACCGTCAGGCTCATCGATAGTCGATTACGAGCTTTGCTGCGGCCTCAACCGCCGCCTTGCGTGCATCGTCGGTGGTGCCGCCTGCGACCTTCGCGAGTGCGACACCCATGCGGCGGTACGGGCGGGTGACGGGCTTGCCGAAAATGCGGGCGTCGACCGCGGTGTCGCCGTCGGGCGGGGTCAGCGCCTCGGCAAGGCCCGTGATCGCGAAGTCGCTCGCGTCGCGGTCGGCGAGCAGCACCGCGCTCGCGCTCGCCTGCGGAACGTTGATGGCGGGGATCGGCAGGCCGAGAATCGCGCGCGCGTGGAGGTCGAACTCGGACAGCGACTGCGAAATCAGCGTTACCATCCCGGTGTCGTGTGGGCGCGGTGACAGTTCGGAAAAGATCACCGCGTCGCCCTTCACGAA
The DNA here is from genome assembly GCF_022701295.1 of Sphingopyxis sp. YF1. Classification (NCBI taxonomy): domain Bacteria; kingdom Pseudomonadati; phylum Pseudomonadota; class Alphaproteobacteria; order Sphingomonadales; family Sphingopyxidaceae; genus Sphingopyxis; species Sphingopyxis sp. YF1. The sequence continues at coordinate 2,499,915 of NZ_CP033204.1, read as the reverse complement.
AAACTCGACGCCGAAGATGCCGTGGCCGCCGAGCGCGTCAACGACCCTGGTGGCCATGTCCTGCGCGCTGGCGAGTGCGGCCGCCGACATCGCCGCAGGCTGCCAGCTTTCGCGATAGTCACCGCGCTCCTGGCGATGACCGATCGGCGGACAGAAGGAAACGCCACCCTTGTGGCGTATGGTGAGCAGCGTGATTTCATAGTCGAAATCGATGAACGCCTCGGCGATCACGCGGAGGCGATCGCCACGCATGCCGGCGGCGGCATAGTCCCACGCGGCGGCGATTTCATCTGCGCCCCTGACCGTGCTCTGCCCCTTGCCCGACGACGACATGACTGGCTTGACGACGAGCGGGAAACCGATGCGCGCGGCGGCGTCGTCGAGTTCCTCGCGGCTGGTCGCATATTCGAAGGTCGAGGTAGCGAGCCCCAATTCGCTCGCCGCGAGGTCGCGGATCGCGTCGCGGTTCATCGTCAGTTGCGCGGCGCGCGCCGAGGGAACGACATGGAAGCCTTCGGCTTCGACCTCGGCCAGGATTTCGGTGCGGATCGCCTCGACCTCGGGGACGATATGGTCGGGCCGGTGTTTCGCGATCGCCCCGCGCAGCGCTTCGCCGTCGAGCATCGAGAAGACCTCGAAAGCGTCGGCGACCTGCATTGCGGGCGCGCCTTCATAACTGTCGCACGCGATCACCCGGCAACCGAGCCGCTTCGCCGAAGTGACGAACTCGCGGCCGAGTTCGCCCGAGCCGAGGAGGAGGATGGTGGCGGTGGGGGTCATTCGGGCCAACTTTCGGTGTCGTGATCGGGGTGCTGGTGATTGGTGGCACGGATCGCGTCGACGAGGTCGCTCATCGTCTCTTCGGTCGTGCCCTCTTCGGTCAGCGCGGGAAGCGCGTCGAACCACGGCATGCGCCCTTCGGTGCCGAACTGGACCCGCGGCGGGAAGGCCCCCGGATTGTCGAGCGAGCCCGTCGTGACGCTGAGGTGCCGGCTGCCGGCATAATCATAATAGAGCGGGGTGCCGCAGGCCCGGCAGAAACCGCGCTCGACATGCTCCGAGCTTCTGAAGGTCGCGGGGGTGCCGCGCGTCCAGATGAGCGCGTCCTTTGGAATGCCGATCAGCGCGATGAAGAAATTGCCCGCCGCCTTCTGGCACATCCGGCAATGGCAGATATGCGACGTGTCGAGCATCGCGCTCGCGCGATAACGCACCGCGCCGCACTGGCAGCCGCCGGAGGCTGTAACGTCGATTCGCTCGGGCTTGTTCATGCCATATCACTCCTGCCAGCGATCATGCGGTCAAAGAGTGTAGCCGAAGATTTCCAGTTCGTCCGCATTCAACCGTTCGACCAGACGGCGGGCCTTGTCCGATTCGCCGAACAATTGCTGTGCGCTGCTGTTCTTCGGTCGCGTTCCGTTCTTGGTCGTGATTCGGGCGAAACACTCGCTCAGCCCTGCCAGTCCGGGCATCTCGGCTTCGAGCGCCGCGATATCCTCGGCGAAATGTTCGAAGCGGATATAGGTGTCGATGACATTGCGGTCGTCGATCCGGTATTGCGCCTTGTTCTGGGTCAGCACCGCCTCGTTCGCCAGGCACCAGGTTTCGAAAGGCTCAAGTTCCTGCCGGTTTCGCTGGCGCCAGAAATAGGAAGACACGACCATGTCGTACGGATTGCGCACGATCGAAACCTTGCGGCACGCATTCCAATCGGCGTCGCCGACACGGGCCTTCGCGTCGGCAGCGGAAATATGATTATAGAATTTGCGGGCTTCTTCCTTCAGCCGGATCGCCAGCAGCGTTTCGCGTGGCGCGCGGAGCAGCCCTTCCACATACGACCAGCGATAATTTTGCGGGCCGCAAAAGCCGAGCCGCGATCGGATCGCTTCGTCGACCATCATGATCGGCGTGACGACGTCGCCGGCATCGGCGAATTTGGACAAGGCGATTTCGAAAGATGTCCCCGCGACCTTTCGGGGTTTGAGAAACAGCAGATTGTGGCCGCGAAGCAGCAGCATGATTGGTCCCCCCCATTATTGCGGCGAGCCCGCCCCCGAACTCGCCCCAACATGCGCTATGTGCCGGCTATTCCCACTCGATCGTGCCCGGCGGTTTTGACGTATAGTCATAAACGACACGATTGATACCCTGTACCTCGTTGATGATGCGCGTCGCGCAGCGGCTGAGGAAGCTCGCGTCGAAGGGGTAGATGTCGGCGGTCATGCCGTCGGTCGAGGTGACGGCGCGCAGCGCGCAGACATGGTCGTAGGTGCGCCCGTCGCCCATTACCCCGACGGTCTTGACCGGGAGCAGCACCGCGAAAGCTTGCCAGATTGCATCATAGAGGCCCGCGTTGCGGATCTCCTCGAGGTACACCGCGTCGGCCTTGCGCAATATGTCGCAGCGGTCCTTGCTGACTTCGCCCGGAATGCGGATCGCGAGGCCGGGGCCGGGGAAGGGGTGGCGACCGACGAAGATGTCGGGAAGGCCGAGTTCCTTGCCGAGCAGGCGGACCTCGTCCTTGAACAGTTCGCGCAGGGGTTCGACGAGCTTCATGTTCATCCGCTCGGGAAGGCCGCCGACATTGTGGTGGCTCTTGATCGTCACGCTCGGCCCGCCGGTGAAGGAAACCGATTCGATCACGTCGGGGTAGAGCGTGCCCTGCGCGAGGAAGTCGGCGCCGCCGATCTTCTTCGCTTCTTCCTCGAACACGTTGATGAATTCGGCGCCGATGAACTTGCGCTTCTTTTCGGGGTCGGTGACCCCCGCGAGCCCCGCCATGAAGCGTTCCTCGGCGTCGACGACGACGAGCGGGATGTTGTAGTGGTCGCGGAACAGGCGTTCGACCTGCTCGCGCTCGTTCATGCGGAGGAGGCCGTGGTCGACGAAGACGCAGGTGAGCTGTTCGCCGATCGCTTCGTGGATCAGTACCGCGGCGACCGCGCTGTCGACCCCGCCCGACAGGCCGCACAGCACGCGCTGGTCGCCGACCTGCGCGCGGATTTCGGCGATCTTGGTGGCGCGGAACTCGGCCATCGTCCAGTCGCCCGAGCAGCCGCAGACGTGGCGGACGAAATTGGCGATCAGCTTTGCGCCGTCGGGGGTGTGCACGACCTCGGGATGAAACTGCGTACCGTAATAGCGGCGCTCATCGTCGGCGATCAGCGCGAAGGGCGCGCCGTCGCTGATCGCGACGATGCGGAAGCCGGGCGCGAATTGCGTGACGCGGTCGCCATGGCTCATCCACACCTGATGACGCTCGCCGACCTCCCACAGGCCGTCGAACAGGACGCAAGGCTCGGTGACGGTCAGGAAGGCGCGGCCGAATTCGCCGTCGCGTTCGCCATCGGCGCCGCCGGGCTCGACCTGTCCGCCGAGCTGCTGGCTCATCACCTGCTGGCCGTAGCAGATGCCGAGGATCGGCAGGCCGCTGTCGAAGACGGACTGCGGGGCGCGGGGGCTGCCGGCGGCGGGGACCGACGCGGGCGAGCCCGACAGGATAACGCCCTTGGGCTGCATGCGTTCGAGCGCGGCTTCGGCGGCGCTGAAGGGGACGATCTCGCTGTAGACCCCCGCTTCGCGGACGCGGCGGGCGATCAACTGGGTCACCTGCGATCCGAAATCGACGATCAGGATGGATTCGCCGGTTTCGGCTTTGGGGGCGGGAGCAGTGTCGGGAATCGGCATGGCTGGCCGATAAAGAGGCGCGCCGCCGCTGTCCAGCGGTCGATATGGCCCGTTCGTGGAACTTCGGTGGCCTTGCCATATTGTTGCGACAAACGCCGCCTAGCTGAACGGCCATAACCGCTGCGTGTCAGCGCGGGTTCAGCCCGACCCGGTCAAAAGAACCGGAGACAGAACAGAAAGCGCCTCTCCCGATGTCCTACCGCCCTTCCTCCCTTTCGGTTCGTGCCGCGCTGCTCGCGGCGGGCGCATCGCTGGCGGCGCCGGCGATCGCGGAAACCGCGGCCCCGGCGGTCTCTGTGACCGCGATGGCCGGCCAGCCTGCCGATGATCGCGTCGCTGTACCCGAAGAGGATTATGACGATATCGACGGCGAGGAAATCGTCGTCACCGCGCCGCGGCTCGCCGGCCAGCTCGACACCGATTTCGCGGCCGAGGCCGAACTCGACGAGGCGGCGATCGCCAGTTACGGCGTGTCGAACGTCGAGGAACTGCTCACCGCGCTCGCGCCGCAGACGCGCTCGGGGCGCGGACGCGGCGGCGGGCGGCCGATCATCCTCGTCAACGGGCGCCGCGTGGGCGGCTTCGGCGAGGTTCGCAACCTGCCGCCCGAAGCGATCGCCAAGGTCGAGATTTTCCCCGAGGAAGTCGCGCTGCAATATGGCTATTCGGCCGACGAGCGCGTCGTCAACCTCGTGCTCAAGCCCAACTTCCGCCAGGTCGCGATCGAGGCCGAGGGCGGCATTCCGACGCAGGGCGGACGTTTCCAGAGCGAGATCGAACCGAGCTTCCTGATGATCGGCGACAAGGGACGCTTCAACCTCAACGGCGGCTGGGAGCACAAGACGATGCTGCGCGAGGATGAGCGCGATCTCGACTATGATCCCCTCACCAATCAGGCGGACGAAGCCCCCGCGCGCAGCCTGCTCGCCGCGACCGACGAGTATAAGGTCGACGCGACGATCCAGCGCAGCCTCAACAAGCTGACCGACGCTTCGCTCAACGTCCGGTTCGACCAGACCGACTCGCTCTCGCTGCTCGGCCCGCGCCTGAACGATGTGACCGATCCGCTCAAACGCGATGGCCGCAGCCGCAACCTTGCGGCGACCGCCAGCGTCAACGGCATGCTCGGCGACTGGCGCTGGTCGCTGTCGGGCAATTATGCCGACGCGGACCAGCGGACGCTGACCGACCGCAACACGGCGGCGGCGGCCCGCGACCGCTTCGACAGCAGCCAGCAGACCTTCGGCGGCAGCGGCAACCTTTCGGGCACCGTCACCGAGGGCTGGGCGGGGCCGATCCGCCTGTCGGCGACCGCGAGCTATTCAGGGCTGCGCTTCGACAGCCGGTCGGACAATGCTCGCGGAATCACGACGACCGATCTGGCGCGCGACCTGCCCGGCGTGTTCGGCTCGCTGACCGTTCCGCTGCTCGACCCTGAATATGAGGTGGGCAAGATCGGCCGCGTGTCGCTGACGCTGAGCGGCCAGTATCAGGACCCGAGCGATTTCGCGGCGCTCAAGAGCTGGGGCGCGAACCTCAACTGGGGCGTCACCGACAATTTGTCGCTGATTGCGAGCTTCAACAATGACGAGGCCGCGCCGGGCATCCAGCAGCTGGGTGCCGCGCCGCTGGTGACCCCTGCGGTGACCTATTACGATTTCCGCACCGGCCAGACGGTACAGATCGAGACGACGACGGGGGGTAATCCCCTGCTGCTCGCCGAGCAACGCCGCGACCTCAAGCTGGGGCTCAACTGGTCGCCGCCGATGCTTGAGGGGTTGAATGTCTCGATCAACTACAACAGCAACAAGAGCTACGACACCGCCAACAGCTTTCCGTTGCTGACCCCCGAGATCGAGGCGGCCTTCCCCGACCGCGTGACGCGCGACATCGACGGCGTGCTGATCGCGCTTGATCAGCGGCCGGTCAATTTCGATCGCAGCGAAAATTCGCAAATTCGCTGGGGCTTCAACTTCGGCAAGAGCTTTGGTCAGCAAGCTCAGGGTGGTCCGGGCGCGGGTGGGCGTACGGGTGGCGGTCGCCCCGAAGGTGCGGGCGCTGCACGCGCGCCGGGCGGCGAGGGCGGTCCTCCGCCGGCCGAGGGCGCGCGGCAGGAGGGGGCTGCTCCGGGCGGTCCCGGTGCCGGCGGACGCGGCCCCGGTGGCGGTCCGCGGATGGGTGGTGGTCGCGGCGGCCGAGGCGGTCCCGGCGGGATGTTCGGCGGACCGCAGGGCGGGCGCTGGCAGGTGTCGTTCTACCACACGATCAAGCTCACCGACAAAGTGCTGATCCGCCCCGGCGTCCCCGAACTCGATCTCCTGAACGGCTCGGCGACGGGCAACAACGGCGGCAGCAACCGCCATCTGTTCGAACTCGACGGCGGTCTGTTCAACAAGGGCATGGGGGTTCGGCTCAGCGCGAAGTATGACAGCGGCAGCACCGTCACCGGCGGCAGCGCCGGCGACCTGAAGTTCGGCGACCTTGCGACCTTCAACCTGCGCTTCTTCATGGACTTCAACCAGAAGGCCAAGCTGATCGAAAAGCTGCCTTTCCTCAAGGACTCGCGCTTGCGCCTGTCGGTCGACAATCTCTTCGACGCGCAGCGCCGGATCACCGATGCGAACGGCCGCGTGCCGTTCAACTACCAGCCGGGCTATATCGACCCGCTCGGGCGCTATGTCGAACTCGAGTGGCGCAAGGCGTTCTAGGCAGCGACGCTCGCGGCGCCGGCGGGGAGCTCGCCCGCCGGCTCGGCCGGCACGAAGGTCAGCGCCTTGACGAATTGCGCGGTGCATCCTGCCCAGTGATAGCGCGCGCCGAGCGCCGCTGCCGCGCTGCGGTCGCACGCGATCGCGTTCGTGATCGCCGTGTCCAGATCGTCGTCGAGCGCGCCCGCTCCATCGCGGACGATGTCGCCGGGTCCCGGCACCGGATAGGCTGCGACCGGGGTGCCGCACGCCAGCGCCTCGATCACCACCAGCCCGAAGGTGTCGGTCTTGCTGGGGAAGACGAAGACGTCCGCGCCGGCGAAGGCCGCGGCGAGCGCTTCGCCGCCGAGCTTGCCGAGAAAGAGGCTGCCCGGATAGCGCGCGCGCAGGTCGGCGAGCGCGGGGCCGTCGCCGACGATCACCCTGGTTCCGCTCTGTGCGGTGTCGAGGAAAGCCTCGATATTCTTTTCGACCGCGACGCGGCCGACATAGAGCTGGATCGGCCGCGCGAGGCCGGCATAGGCCGGGTGCGGCGCACGGTCGGGGCGGAACAGCGCGTGGTCGACCCCGCGCTCCCACATCATCGTCTGGTCGAGGCCCTGCTCGGCGAGCTCGCGCATCAGGCTGCGCGTCGCGACCATGATGTGCCGCGCGGGGCGGTGGAACCAGCGAATGAAGCGCCAGACGAAGCCGGGCGAGACGGGAAGGCGCGCCGCGACATAATCGGGAAAGCGCGTGTGATAGGCGGTGGTGAAGGGGAAATTGTTGCGCAGGCACCAGCGGCGCGCGGCCATCCCCAGCGGTCCCTCGGTCGAGATGTGGATCGCCTGCGGAGCGAAGGCGCGGATGTGGCGTCCGACGCGGCGCCAGCCGGCGAGCGCGAGCCGGATTTCGGGGTAGGAGGGGCAGGGGATCGAGCGGAACAGGTCGGGCGAGACGATGCCGACGACATGCCCCGCGGTGCGCAGTTCGGCGATGGTCGCCTGCAAGGTGCGAACGACCCCGTTGACCTGCGGTTCCCAGGCGTCGCTAACGATCAGGATCCTCATCAGGCGGCCTTGGCCGCCGCCGGCAGCGCGAGCGGGGTCGGTGCGTTGCGGGCCGCGACTTCCTGCGCCCAATGCAGGATTTCCATCCGGCCGTCGTGATGCTCGACCAGCGCGGTGCAGCCTTCGACCCAGTCGCCGTCGTTATAATAGTCGACGCCGTCGATTTTGCGCATCTCGGCGCTGTGGATATGGCCGCACACCACGCCGTCGACCCCGCGCGAGCGCGCGGCATGCGCGACGACTTCTTCGTAGCGGCCGATGAACTGGACGGCGTTCTTGACCTTGTGCTTGGCGACCATCGACAGGGACCAATAGGGCAGGCCGAAACGGCTGCGGATGGCGTTGACCACCACATTCATCTTCATCAGCGCGGTGTAGGCAGCGTCGCCGACGAAGGCGAGCCAGCGGTGCGCGAGCATCACCGCGTCGAATTCGTCGCCATGCACGACCAGCAATTTGCGCCCGTCCGCGGTTTCGTGGATCGCCTCGCGGCGGATTTCGACCCCGCCGAAATCGAAGCCATCGAACGGCTTGACCATCTCGTCATGATTGCCGGGAACATAGACGACGCGCGTTCCGCGCTTGGCGCGCTTGAGCACGCGCCACACGACGTCATTATGCTCGGGTGGCCAGAAATGGCGCTTTTTGAGTCGCCAGCCGTCGATGATGTCGCCGACGAGGTAAAGCGTCTCGCAATCGACATGGTCGAAGAAGTCGATCAGCAGCGGGGCGTTGCACCCGCGCGTGCCGAGATGGATATCGCTGACCCACACGCTGCGATAGCTCCGCCGCTCGCCGATGATGCGCTCGGGAATATGGGGGTCGGTGGTAAAGGGATCGGGAAAACGGGCGGGGATGGGCAGGGTCGAGATCGATGCCATGTCTCACTCCGGTGGCAGCCTTGGCTGCCCACGGGCTAGACAGGAGTTTTGTTACAGCGCGCAAAGCGAAGTCGCGACAGTTCGGAGAAAGTTTCGCGGCGGTTTGGTGACGGCCTTCCCGATCCTCCCTGTCGCGTAGCGATGGGGAGGTGGCAGCGCGAAGCGCTGACGGAGGGGCGAAGGCGCGGACCTGGCTGGCCCCTCCACCGCTCGCTTCGCGAGCGGTCCCCCTCCCCACGGCTTCGCCGCAGGGAGGATCAAATGCGCCTTATCACCAGATTGCGGATCTCGCTCATATCCTCGATCGCGAAGCGCACGCCTTCGCGGCCGAGCCCGCTGTCCTTGACCCCGCCATAAGGCATGTTGTCGACGCGGTAGCTCGATACGTCGTTGACGACGATGCCGCCGACGTCGAGATGGTCCCACGCCTCGAGCACCTTGTGCAGGTCGCTGGTGAAGAGTCCGGCCTGGAGGCCGAACTTGCTGTCGTTGACCTCCGCAAGTGCCTCTTCCCATTTCGAGAATTTCGACAGCACCACGACCGGGCCGAAGGCTTCCTCGACCACCACATCGGCATCGGCGGGCACATTTTCGAGCAGTGCGGCTTCGAGCATATTGCCCGCGCAGCCGCCGCCCGCGAGCAGGGTCGCGCCCGCGGCGACCGCGGCGTCGATCCATCCTTTCAGCCGTGCAGCTTCCTTGGCCGAGATCATCGGGCCGATGAAGGTGTCGCGAAGCTTGGGATCGCCCGATTTCAGCGTCTTGACCTTCGCGGTGAGCCGATCGCGGAAGGTCTCGTAGATGTCCTCGTGGATGATCACGCGCTGGACGTGGATGCAGCTTTGCCCCGACTGGTAGTAGCCGCCGAAGATGATCCGCGCGAGCGCATGGTCGAGGTCCGCGTCCTTGTCGACGACGACCGCGGCGTTGCCGCCGAGTTCGAGCACGACCTTCTTCTTGCCCGCCTTTGCCTTCAAATCCCAGCCGACGCCCGGCGAGCCGGTGAAGGAGAGCAATTTGAGGCGCTCGTCGGTGGTGAACAGGTCGGCGCCGTCGCGGCTCGCGGGCAGGATGCTGAACGCGCCCTCGGGCAGGATATCGCATTCGGCAAGCACCTCGCCCATGATGATCGCGCCCAGCGGGGTCATCGAGGCGGGCTTCATCACGAAGGGGCAGCCGATCGCGATCGCCGGGGCGATCTTGTGCGCGGCGAGGTTGAGCGGGAAGTTGAACGGCGAGATGAAGCTGCACGGGCCGATCGGCACGCGCTTCCACATTCCCATATAGCCCTTGGCGCGGGCCGAAATGTCGAGCGGCTGAATCTCGCCGTAATTGCGCACCGCTTCCTCGGCGGCGATGCGGAAGGTGTCGATCAGGCGGCTGACCTCGCCCTCGCTGTCGGCGATCGGCTTGCCCGCCTCGACGCACAGCGCATAAGCGAGTTCGTCGGCGCGCTCCTGGAAGCGCGCGACGCAATGGTTGAGCACGTCGCGCTTCTCGAAGCTCGCCAGCCGCGCCATCGGCTCGGCCGCGCGCACGGCGCCCGCGATAGCCTCGTCGATGACGTCGGGGGTGGCAAGCGCGGTGCGGAACGCGACCTCGCCGGTATATTTGTCGATCACCTCAAGATCGGTGTTCGGCTGCACCGCCTTGTTGTTGAGGTAGAGCGGGTAGACGTCCTTGAGTTTCATTCAGCTTCTCCAATACTCGCCAAAGCTGTCATCCCCGCGAAAGCGGGGACCCAGGAGCGGCCTTAACCGTTCAGTCGATCGTACAGATCGAGCCACTGCGGATTGCCACGCTCGATCAATTCCAGTTTCCACGCCCGCCGCCATTTCTTGATGGCTTTTTCGCGCGCGATGGCGTCGTTCACGTTGGTAAAAGCTTCGGCATGGACCAATCGATGCACACCGTATTTCGAAGCAAATTTCGCGCCTTTACCGTTCCGATGCTGCCACATCCGCTGAGCCAAATCACCCGTTACACCCGTATAGAGTGTGCCGTTGCGCGCGCTGGCGAGGATATAGACATGATAGGTCTGGTTCATTCGACTCCTGGGTCCCCGCTTTCGCGGGGATGACAGACGGACGCTGCTTCATGTCATCCCCGCGAAAGCGGGGACCCAGGAGCGGTCAACACGACCCTACAACTCCTTCGACAGCTTCTTGATGTCGATATTCAGAATCTGGTCATTCTCCGAATAGTCGACCGGGCAGTCGATCAGGTGCACCCCCGGCGTATCGCGCGTATGGGCGAGAAGCTCCTTGAGGTGCGCCGCCCTTTCGACGCGATAGCCCTTGGCACCATAGCTTTCGGCATATTTGACGAAATCGGGGTTGCCATAGGTCAGGCCCCAGTCCTTGAACCCCATGTTCGCCTGTTTCCAGCGGATCATGCCATAGCTGTTGTCGTTGAGGATCAGCACGGTGAGGTTGAGCCCGAGGCGCACCGCGGTCTCCATCTCCTGGCTGTTCATCATGAAACCGCCGTCGCCGCAGATCGCCATGACCTTGCGGTCGGGATAGATCATCGCCGACATCATCGCGCTGGGCAGCCCCGCACCCATCGTCGCGAGCGCATTGTCGAGCAGAACGGTGTTGGGGCGATAGGCGGTATAACCGCGCGCGAACCATATCTTGTAGACGCCATTGTCGAGACAGATGATGCCGTCGTCGGGCATCGCGTCGCGGATCGACTGCACCAGATGCGGCGGAAAGATCGGGAAGCGTTCGTCCTTTGCCAGCGGCGCCGTGTGCTCGACCTCGGCCTGGCGATAGGCGAGCAGATGGTCGAACTTCCATCCGCCGTTGGGGACGATATCCTCCTTCATCTGCCACACCGCATTGGCGATGTCGCCGATCACCTCGATATCGGGAAAATAGACCGGGTCGACCTCGGCGGTCTTGCTCGACACATGGATCACCTTCGGCCCGCCCTGCTTCATGAAGAAGGGGGGCTTTTCGATCACGTCATGGCCAAGGTTGACGATGCAGTCCGACGCCTCGACCGCGCGGTGGACGAAATCGCCCGCCGACAGCGCGGCACAGCCGAGGAATTTCGGGTGGCGCTCGTCGATCACCCCCTTGCCGAGCTGGGTGGTGAGGAAGGGAATGCCGGTCTTTTCGATGAATTGCAGCAGCATGCGGCTGGTCATCGTGCGGTTCGCGCCCGCACCGATGACGAGTACGGGCGACGTCGCCTCCTCGAGCGCCTTCACCGCCTCGCGGATCGACTTGACGTCGGCGTTGGGGCGGCGGCTGTGGCTGCGTTTCAGCGGCAGGCTGTCGGTATGTTCGTCGGCGATGTCCTCGGGCAGCTCGATATGCACCGCGCCGGGCTTTTCTTCCTCGGCCAGACGGAACGCCTCGCGCACGCGGCTCGGGATATTGTCCGACGACGCCATCTGGTGCGTATATTTGGTGATCGGCCCCATCATCGCGACGACGTCGAGGATCTGGAAGCGGCCCTGTTTCGACTTCTTGATCGGCTTTTGCCCGGTGATCATCATCATCGGCATGCCGCCCAATTGCGCATAGGCGGCCGCGGTGACGAAGTTGGTCGCGCCGGGGCCGAGCGTCGCGAGGCAGACGCCGGTCTTGCCGGTGTGGCGCCCGTAAGTGGCGGCCATGAAACCCGCGCCCTGTTCGTGGCGGGTCAGGATCAGCTTGATCTTGGTCGATCGCGACAGGCTGTCGAGAAAGTCGAGATTCTCCTCGCCGGGAACGCCGAAAATATATTCGACGCCCTCTTCCTCGAGGCAGTCGATGAACAGGTCGGATGCTTTTTTCATGTGACAGTCGCCCCCTCAGCCTCGCATCGGATGATGCGGCCCCTGGTCGTGCCGGCGACCCCCAGCACAGTTCCGGCACCGCGGCGCTCGTCGTAAATCCGCGAGTCCCTGCTGCACCGGGAAGCGGTTGTAACGAGGGGGAAAGGGGTTGTCACGGGGGGCGTGGCGAGGTGATCGATCCGCCTTGCCTTGGCGCCGCCGGGCCTTTCCGCTTGGGATGGCCCCGATATTCTCCGTTTCTTAATCGGCAATGTTCATTGTCGCCGCGCGAAGGAGGCGTTCCGATGTATCAAACCTTGCTGCTGACGCTGGTCGATTGGCTCATGCCCAATCCCGAAACGGACACGCCGGTCCGATGGGCGATGCGCATCGCGCTGCTTGTCGTGCTTGCCTGCGCGTATACGGCGCTTCGCTAGGGCGCCGGCGGTTCAATCGATGTCGAAGAGCCCCGCGAGCTGCTCGACCATCGTACCGCCCAGCTGTTCGGCGTCCATGATCGTCACCGCGCGGCTGTAATAGCGCGTCACGTCATGGCCGATGCCGATCGCGCACAGTTCGACCGGCGAGCGGTTCTCGATCCATTCGATGACCTGGCGCAGATGCTGGTCGAGATAGGCGCCGTGATTTACCGACAGCGTCGAATCGTCGACCGGCGCGCCGTCGCTGATCACCATCAGGATGCGGCGTTCCTCGGGGCGGTTGATGATCCGCTGGTGCGCCCACATCAGCGCCTCGCCGTCGATATTCTCCTTGAGCAGCCCTTCGCGCATCATCAGCCCGAGCGACTTGCGTGCGCGGCGATAGGGTTCGTCGGCGGGTTTGTAGATGATGTGGCGCAGGTCGTTGAGGCGGCCGGGGTGCGGCGGGCGCCCCGCGGCGAGCCAGTCCTCGCGGCTCTGCCCGCCCTTCCAGGTTCGCGTCGTGAAGCCGAGGATCTCGGTCTTCACGCCGCAGCGTTCGAGCGTACGCGCGAGGATGTCGGCGCTGATCGCCGCGATGCTGATCGGGCGCCCGCGCATCGACCCCGAATTGTCGATCAGCAGGGTGACGACGGTGTCGCGGAAATCGGTGTCGCGTTCGATCTTGTACGACAGCGAACTGCCGGGCGAAACGATGACGCGCGCGAGGCGGGCGGCGTCGAGCTGGCCTTCCTCCTGGTCGAAATCCCACGCGCGGTTCTGCTGCGCCATCAGGCGGCGCTGGAGGCGGTTGGCGAGCTTGGTCACCGCGCCCTGCAAATGCGTCATCTGCTGGTCGAGATAGGCGCGCAGCCGGGTCAGCTCGTCGGCGTCGCAAAGCTCGGTCGCGGCGATGATCTCGTCATGCTTTTCGGTGAAGCGGATATAGTTGAAATCGGGGATGTCGCTCGGCAGGCGGTTGGGCCGCACGGGCAGCATGCCCTCGTCGCCTTCGCCGCCCATTTCGGGCTCGCCGTCGGCTTCCATCTCCTGCGCGTCGGGGTCGCTGTCGCCGTCGTCGGCCTGGTCGCCCGCCATTTCGGCGCGCGCGTCAGCCTGCGATTCGCCGGCGCCGCCGTCCTCGCTCTCCTGCTCCTCGGGCGATTCCTCGGCCTCGCTCTGGTCATCCTCGCCATTGTCCTCGGCGCCTTCCTCCATCGGCTCGTCGCCATGGATCAGGTCGAGGTGACGGAGCGCAAGCTTGGCGGTCTCGGCAAAGGCGGCCTGATCGTCGAGCAGCATCGACAGCGCGGTGATGTCGCCCCCGGCGTCCTTGCTGATCCATTCGCGCACCAGCGACAGGCCGGTCTCGGTCCCCTGCGGCGGGGCTTCGCCGGTCAGCGCTTCGCGCAGCAGCAGTTCGAGCGCGCTCGACACCGGGACGTCGTCGCGGTTCTGCGCGCGCGTGATCGGGTCCGACCGCATCCGCATCGCGAGGCTCGCCGACAGGTTGGCGCGCATGCCTTCCATGTTGCGCGCGCCCAGTGCCTCGATGCGCGCGCGCTCCATCGCGTCGAACGCGGCAGCGGCGAGCGGCTCGCCCGGACGCGCCGCGGCGTGCAATTTCTCGCTGTGGTGCTTCATGCGCAGCGCATAGCCATCGGCGAAACCGCGCGCTTCGGCGACCTGCTCGCGCGGTAGCGTGCGCGACGGGGTCGGCACCTTGATCTGCTTGCCGATCGTGACCGGGGCGTCGGCGGTGAAGCCGACCTCGACCTCGCTGTCGCGCGTCACCGCGCGCGCGACGCTCGACAGCGCGGCCTTGAAATCGTCGAGGGGAGAAGAGGCGGACATGAGTCGGCTCTAACCAGCTTTGACGGCGGAAGAAAGAGCTACTCCAATCGTCGCCCCGGACCTGATCCGTGGTGATGAAAGACGGCGTCGGCGGCGTGAATGCCGTGCCCGCTTGACGCGAACGGAAGGCGGGCGCATCCGCGCCGGATGCACTCTTCCGCGCTCTCCCCCATGAAAAAGCCCTGGATCGTCATCGCCTGTGCGGCCTTCATCGTCACGCTGGCGATGGGGGTGCGCCAGTCGTTCGGGCTGTTCCTGCCGCAGATGAGCGTCGATATCGGGATCAGCCGCTCGGACTTCGGGCTCGCGATGGCGCTCCAGAACCTGCTGTTCGGGCTGGTCCAGCCCTTCGTCGGCGCGCTTGCCGACAAGCATGGCGCGGGACGGATCGTGCTTGCCGGGGCGCTGCTCTATGCGCTCGGGCTGCTCGGCGCGGCGCTGGCGACCGACGCGCTCGGGCTGCACATCAGCTTCGGCTTGCTGATCGGCATGGCGCAGTCGGCGACGACCTTCGTCGTCGTGCTGGGCGCGGTGGGGCGCGTCGTCAGCCCCGAAAAGCGCAGCGGTGCCTTTGGCATCGTCACTGCGGGCGGCTCGCTCGGGCAATTCCTCGTCGTGCCGCTTGCGTCGATGCTGCTCGGCGACATCGGCTATCATCAGACCCTGTGGATCATGGCGGGGCTCGTCGCGCTGTGCGGATTGCTCGCGATCGGGGTCGCGGGGCGGACCGACGGCGCGCCGGGCGTCGTGCAGGAGGTCGAGCAGAGCGCGCGCGACGCGCTGCGCGAAGCGGCCGCACACCGCGGCTACTGGTTGCTCAACGCGGGTTTCTTTGTGTGCGGTTTCCACATCGCGTTCATTGCGACACATCTGCCCGCCTATCTCGACGACAAGGGGCTCGGGACCCAGATCGGCGGGCACGTGCTCGCGCTGGTCGGGCTGTTCAACATCCTCGGTTCGTATGTCTTCGGCCGCGCGGGAGACATGATGCGCCAGAAATATGTACTCTCGGCGCTCTACACGGCCCGCTCGGCGGTGATTGCGCTCTTCCTTGTCCTGCCGCTCAGCCATGCCAGTGCGCTCGTCTTCGCGGCCGCGATGGGGTTTCTCTGGCTTGGCACCGTGCCGCTGACCAGCGGCATCGTCGGGCGTATCTTCGGCATCCGCTATCTTTCGATGCTCTACGGCATCGTCTTTCTGAGCCATCAGGTCGGCAGCTTCTTTGGCGCATGGATGGCGGGGCTGATCTTCGATGCCACCGGCAGCTACAATATCGCCTGGGGTTTCGCGATCGCGCTCGGCCTGTTCGCGGGGCTCGTCCACCTGCCGATCGCCGACGCCCCGGTCAAACGGATGCAGCCTGCATGAAGCTTCAGCGACAGGATGCCATCGCGCTCGCGCTGTTCGCGGCGGTCGCGATCGGCGGGCTCTGGATCTGGCGCGGCGAGGGCCCCGTCGTCTGGCTGACCGACGTCGCGATCATGTGCGGCTTCCTCTGAAGTCCGCGCTCACTCGTCTTCGTCGCCGGGCGTCCGGCTGCAGGCCAGATCGTGGTCGGGCTTGGGGTCGGCGGGGTCGGGGACCAGCCGGAACACATGCGCCAGATGCGTCGCGACGCGCTCCGGCCGGCTTTCCTTGCCCGCGATGGCGTCGATGAAGTCGCGGCACGCGACCGCGCTGCGCAGGAAATTGCTGTGCCCGGTCGATCCCTGCGACACTTCGGTCGTGTCGACGACGGTCAGCCCGGGGACCGCGGCGGGGTAGCAGCGTTCGGGGAGCCCCTTCGCCTTGAGGTCGGCCGCTGCGAACGGATCGAAGCAATAGGGCGATCCCAGCCGCGGATAGCCGTGCACCGCGCGCGATATCGCGAGCGCCTTGTCCTTCAGCGAGGCATAGACGGTGATGCGGCGGCCGAGCGCGACGCGGTCCGCCGCGAGCAATTCGCCGCCGATGTCGCGTTCGAAAGTCTCGCGGTCGATGTCGGGCGACGCGAGGATGATCGTCGCGATATTGCCGGTGCGGTCGGCGCGCCGTGACAGGCGGTCGGCCGACGCGATCGCGGGGATCACCAGCCGCGCGCCCAGCGAGTGCGACACGACGACGATCTCCTTCACCCACGGCTTGTCGGCAAGGCCGCGCAGGAAGTCCCGGAAATTGTTCACATCGTGATACATGTTGGTTTCGTCGACCGCGTAGCCGAGCACTTCGCCCTGCGAGGGCCAGCTATATTCGACGACGGGCCCGTCGAAGCCCGTCATGCGTGCGATCTGCGCGGCGTCTTTCGTCGTCGTTTCGAACGTCTCGCGGTAGCCGTGGACATAAAGGAGGACGCGGCCCTGCCGCCGGTCGGTCTCGGCCTGCAAGCTCTTCCACCAGTCACCCTCGTCCTGAAAGGCAATCGGCGCGCGCAGCTTCGTCTTGCCCGCGATCTCGGTCGGGCGCGGCGCCGCGGCACGACCGTAGCGGAGCCGGTCGCCGCGATAGGCGAGCAGGCGGATGTCGGCGGTGCGGCAATCGGGCAGTCGGCTGGTGACGAAGAACAGCGGCAGCGCTTCGCCATCGACGATCGCACCGGGCTGCGCGGAGCAGCGCGGGTCGGCGACATAGTCGGCATGGCGAATCTTGCCGTAATCGACCGGCGTGATGCAGCCGGCGAGGGCGAGCATGGCCAGCGCGGCTGACGCTGCGCGGAGGATGGGTATGGCCGGGTGCGCAGGGCGTATCATGTCGGGCATCGGCGGGCGTGGCACATCATGACCGCGTCTTATCCGGCCACGCGGCTGTCAGGCAAGGCCAGCAGGGGCAGCATGCGCCGGGCGATCCGGCGCGCGCCGGCGAGGGTCGCATGATTGTCGTCCGAATAGAGGAGCTCGCCGTCGATCGCATAGGGGCAGAGGCCGTCGCGGCATAGCGCCGGACCGGGGTCGACGACCGTCACGGCGCCGGGCGCGGCAAGTGTCGCGAAGTCGGCGCGGAGCGCGGCGCTTTGCGCGCGATATTCGCGCTCGGAGATCGCCGTCGGCACGTCGCTGCGCGCGTTCCACAGCCGCCGCACCAGCCCGCTCGGCACGTTATAGTGCGGTTTGGGCAACGGGCCGACGATGATCACGCGCTTGCCAGCTCTCCGCATCGCCTTGACGCTCCGTCGCAAACCGGCGAGCCGCTGTTCGCGGCCAAGGCCGAGGTGGCGCTCATAATAGGCGATCAGAACGACGGTCTCGACCGACGGCATCGCGGCCAGATCGGCGGCGATCCGGTCGTTGAGAGCAGCGCAGCCGGAGTGTCCCGCAATGTTTGCCCCGATCAGCGGCGGGCAGCCGGGCGAGGTGAAACGGGCGATCGAGCGGTTCATGCCCGCCAGTTCGTCGCCGAGCACATAGCCGAGCTGCTGGCTGTGGCTGTCGCCCCAGATCGCGATCTCGGGCGGCACCGTCCGGTCGCCGAAAAGGCAGCCGGGGGCGGGCACGAAAGGCGAGGGGACGGGGGCGCAGGCGCTACGCTCCTTGCGGACCGCCAGCAGCGCCCGTTCGCGCTCGGGCAGCCGGTCGGGGAAACCCCGCGCATGGATCAGCGCGGTGGTCGCCGCGACGACGAGGCCGGCGGCGAGCAGCGCCGCGCCATAGACGCGGATCGCTGAGGTCCCCGGGCGGTTGGCCCAGCGTCGCACCGGGCGTTCGACGACGAACCAGCCGAGCCAGGCGAGCAGCAGCGATGCGAGCAGGAGCAGCAGGCGCCAGCCGGGCGGCAGCGGCTCGATATGCCAATATTGTGCCAGCATCAGCAGGGGCCAGTGGGCGAGGTAGAGCGAATAGGAAATCAGCCCCAGCCCGCGGATCACGGGCATCGACAGCAGCCGCGCCACCGGGTTGGCGGGCGCGCCGAGATTGGCCGCCAGCAGCAGCGCCGTGCCGGCGACGCACAGCAATTGCCACGCCGCGCGGGGAAGGAAACTCAGCGGCATGGCGACGAAGGCGGGGATCAGCATCGCGAGCGCCCCGGCCGTGGCTGCGACGAGCGCGACACGCGGGGACCATATGCGGACCGGCATGACGGCGATCGCAACTCCCGTCAGGAACTCCCACGCGCGCAGCGACGAGAAATAAAAGGCGTGGCGCGGCTCCCCGACCCCGATCAGCAGGTAGGCGGCGAGGCTGGCCGCCAGCAGCGCCAGGATGGCGGACAACCGGAACAGTCCGAAGCGATGGAGCAGCAGCGCGGCGATCGGGAAGGCGACATAGAATTGCGCCTCGACCGACAGCGACCAGCTGTGCAGGAAGAACATGTCGCGCCGCGGCCGCCCCATATAGTCGTGCTGGGGTTCGTAGAACCAGTTGGCGATGCTGAGGCTCGCCGCGCGGATCTCCTGCGCGAGCCGGGCGAAATCGCCGGGCAGCAGCAGCCAGTAACCCGCCGCCAGCGTCACCGCGGCGACCGCGAGCAGTGCCGGCGCGATTCGCGCGATCCGCCGGCGATAGAAATCGACGATGCCGAAGCGCCCGCCGACGAGCGCCGTCCGCACGATCCCTCCGATCAGGAAGCCCGAGATGACGAAGAAGATGTCGACGCCGAGGAAGCCCTGCGCCGCACCGGCAAAGCCGAAATGGAACAGCAGGACAAGCGCGATCGCGACCGCGCGCAGCCCGTCGATATGACCATGGTACGATGTCGACCTGGGCGATTCGGCCGTCGTCATCGTGCGGGCGCTATTTCCCGATCACGCCCTCGGGCAGGTCTTCGCCGAACACGCGCTGGTAATATTCGGCGACGATCATCCGCTCGGCTTCGTCGCACTTGTTGAGAAAGCTCAGACGGAAGGCGAAACCGATATTGTTGAAGATCGCGGCATTCTGTGCCCAGCTGATCACCGTGCGCGGCGACATCACGGTCGAGATGTCGCCGTTGATAAAGCCCTGGCGCGTCAGGTCGGCGACCTTGACCATGTTGGCGACGGTCGTGTCGTCGGTCCCCGGTACCTTGGCGAGGATGATCGCGCTCTCGGTCGCGGCCGGGAGGTAGTTCAGCGTGACGACGATGTTCCAGCGGTCCATCTGGCCCTGGTTGATCTGCTGCGTGCCGTGATACAGCCCGCTCGTGTCGCCCAGCCCGACGGTGTTCGCGGTCGCGAACAGGCGGAAATGCGGGTTCGGGCGGATGACGCGATTCTGGTCGAGCAGGGTCAGCTTGCCCTCGGCCTCGAGCACGCGCTGGATCACGAACATCACGTCGGGACGGCCCGCATCATATTCGTCGAAGACGAGCGCGGTCGGCGTCTGCAGCGCCCAGGGGAGCAGACCTTCGCGGAATTCGGTGACCTGCTGACCGTTCTTGAGCACGATCGCGTCGCGCCCGACCAGGTCGATGCGGCTGATGTGCGCGTCGAGGTTGACGCGGATGCACGGCCATTTGAGCCGGGCCGCGACCTGCTCGATATGCGTCGACTTGCCCGTGCCGTGATAGCCCTGCACCATCACGCGGCGGTTGAACTTGAACCCCGCGAGGATCGCGAGCGTCGTGTCGCCGTCGAAGACATAGGCGGGGTCGAGGTCGGGGACGCGTTCGTCGGCCTCGCTGAACGCCGGGATCTTCATGTCGATATCGACCCCGAAGACCTCGCGTGCGTCGACCTCGATATCGGGCGCGCTGAGAAGCGTCGAGCCGTGGTGGTCGGGGAGGCTGTTCGGGATATCGGTCATGGCAATGTTCCAACGGGACAGGCAGGGAAGGTCGCCGCACGGCGACGGGTCGGCTAGCCGGTATCGCCATGGGTTGCGGCTTGCAACGTCTATTCTAGAGGATGTCGAGTGCCTTGAGCACCGACGACTGGTCGTAATAAGGGCGTTCGCAGACGATCCTGTCGCTGCCGGGGGCGAATTCGAAGCTCGCCGCCATGCGCACGCGAAACGCCTTGCCGGTGGGCTCGATCGTGCGCAGCCCGAGCCTGAGCGGGCCGAGATGCGTGCCGGTCAGCCAGAATTCGACGAGCACCGTGTCGCTGTCCGGATCGGCGGCGATCGCAATCACTTCGTTCGCCTGGTCGGGAAAGGGTTCACGCGACGAGGAGAAATAGGATCGCACCGCGGCCTCGCCGTCGAAGATCGCACCCGGCCCCAGCAACTCGTAGCGCGGATGCTCGAAGGTCGCGATGACGCCGTCCCAGTCGTGCGCGATTTCCAGCGCCATATGGCGCCGGACCATCGCGATGCGCTTCTCGTCCAGCTCGGTCATCGTCGTCTCCCTATGCGAAGGCCTTTGCCTTGCGCAGCAGTTGATATGCCGCAACCACCTCGCCGAGTCTCGTTTCATGGCTGCGGTCGCCGCCGTTGCGGTCGGGGTGATATCGCCGCACCAGCTCGCTGTAGCGGCGACGCAGCGCACCGCGGTCGGCGCGGCTTTCGAGCCCGAGCGTGTGCAGCGCGCGATGCTCCTCGCGGGTGAAGCGCGGATCGGCCGCTTCGCGCCGCGCCTCGTCCATCCGCTGGCGGAACCGCGCGCCGAGTGCGTCCATCGGATCGCGAAAATCGGCCCAGCGCGGCGGCAGGTCGGCACTGCCCGCAGCGCGGAAGGCGCGGCTTTCGGTTTCCCAGCCCGCGGTGGGTGACTGCGCCGCCATGATCTGGTCGGCGTTCATCCCGTCGAAGAAATTATAGCTCGCGTTGAATTCGCGGACATGGTCGAGGCACAGCCAGCGCCAGGGTGGCGGACCGTCGGGCGAACGATGCGACGACACCGGCGCCCGGAACTCGCCCGCTTCGCGGCATCCGGGCACGGCGCAGACTTCTTCGCGATCGACGCGGCCGTGAAAGCGGGACGGGCGGGCAGAGGAGGACAAGGCAGGCCTTCGGGAAGCGGGGGAGGCCTTATCATTTGGCGACGCAGCGCCTATGGTCAACCCCATGACGACCCCCGGACCCGTACAGCAAGAGATGGAAAGCCTGCTCCGCGCGGCTTTTCCCGACGCGATTTTCGCCCTCAGCAACGACAGCGCCAGCCATCACGGCCATATGGGCGATGACGGCAGCGGCGAATCGCATTTCAGCCTGAACATCGAATGGGTGGGCTTTGCCGGCATGAATCGCGTCGCGCGTCAGCGCGCCGTGAACAAGGCGCTGGGCGACCTGCCGGGACAGCGCGTGCATGCGCTGGCGCTCCGCGCGACGGTGCCGGGCGAAGGCTGAATGATCGCGCTCGCGCTGCTGCTGTCCGAGCCGATCGTCATGCCGCCGCCGTCGGTGCGTCCGCCGATGGCGACTTCGCGCGCGCCGGCACGTCTTGCCTTCGATGTCGACGCGCAACGCTATGCGATGCCGGTTCCGACCGGCTATTGCACCGCGCGGAACCTGCCCGCGATGTACACCGAGGACACTGTCAACGAGGCCGGCGTGATATTGGCAAAGCTCGCCTTTGTCTTCCTGTGCGAGACGATCGGCAAGGGGCCGAACGATCAGGATTTCATCTACCTAAAATATCTCAAAAACTATCGAACGCGTTTTGCCGATCGCGCTGAATTCATCAGCGCGACCGCCGCCAAGTTCGCCAGCCCCGAATATCTGAAGCAGCGCGAGTCGGAAGAATTTTCGGATGATGTCGAGCGGAATACGGAGCGCGACACCGGTGCGAAGGTCGAGGCCGACATCTCGGGCGTCGCGCTCGGCCATGATGATGCGTGCATCTATACCGGATCGCGTATGACGATCACTGCGACGGCAGAACGCGAGACGATTACGATCCTGACGGTGACCTGTACGACGATGATCAACGGCCGGATCGTGACCGCAGACATCGCCAGCCGCGCGGATCGCGGTTTCGATTTCGACGCCTTGATTCCCCGGCTGAAGCAAGCCGTCGAAACGATCGAACCGGTGGGAATGTAGGAGAAGCGGACGATGACGACGGACAAGGTCAATCTGGCCGACGCTTTCGCGACGTTCCACGATCACTGGAATCCGCGCGTTGCGGGCGATATCAACAACTTCCAGATCAAGCTGGTCAAGCTCGATGGCAAATTCGACTGGCATCACCATGATGTCGAAGACGAGTTGTTCCTCGTCGTCGCGGGGCGGATGAAGATGGCGTTCCGCGACCGCGACGTGATCGTCGAACCCGGCGAGTTCATCATCGTGCCGCACGGAACCGAACATTGTCCCGAAGCGCTCGACGGCGAATGCCAGGTGCTGCTGCTCGAACCGGGTTCGACGCTCAATACCGGCAATGTCGAAACCGAAAAGACTCGCAAGACCCTGGAAAGGCTGGACTGACCGATGGACGTCATCACCCCCTCGAGCCACGATCTCGGCGCCTTCGAAGTGCGGCGCACGCTGCCGAACAAGGCGCGCACGATGGTCGGGCCCTTCATCTTCGTCGACCAGTTCGGTCCTGCGCATTTCGATATCGGCCGCGGCATGGACGTGCGCCCGCACCCGCACATCAACCTCGCGACCGTCACCTATCTGTTCGAGGGGGCGATCGAGCATCGCGACAGCCTCGGCACCTTTGCGACGATCCGTCCCGGCGCGTGCAACCTGATGACCGCGGGGCGCGGCATCGTCCATTCGGAGCGCACCCCCGCGGCCGAGCGCGCGACCGGATCGCCCATTTCGGGAATGCAGACCTGGCTCGCCTTGCCCGACGGCAAGGAGGAGATCGACCCGGCGTTCGAACATGTCGCGAAGGACGACCTGCCGCTGGTCGAGGACAGCGGCGTATCGGCGCGCATCATCATGGGCAGCCTGTGGGGCGCGACAGCGCCGATCACCCAGCATGCCGCGACCATCTATGCCGACATCCTGATGAACGCGGGCGCGACGATCCCGATTGAGGCCGAGGCCGACGAGCGCGCGATACTGGTCGCGCTCGGCGATGCGAGCCTCGATGGCGAAGCGCTCGAGCGCTACAGCCTTTATATCCTGAAACCCGGTCAGGCGATGACGCTGCGCGCCGACAGCGATGCGCGGGTGATGCTGCTCGGCGGCGAGGCGTTCACGACCCCGCGCCATGTGTGGTGGAATTTCGTGAGCTCCAGCCGCGATCGCATCAACGCGGCGAAGCACGACTGGAAGGACCGCAAATTCCCGCTCGTCCCCGGCGACAGCGAGGAATTCATTCCGATCCCCGAGATCCCCAAGACGGTGAGCGATCCGTGAGCCTGTTCCTTGCGCTCGCGCTGGCTGGGGCGCCCGAACCGGTCTTTGACTGCGCGATCGGCGCCAGGCGGCTGACGGTGACGCAGCAGGGAAAGGCGCTCGTCTATCGCTACGGGACGGGACGGAAAGTCGAACTGCGGCTGGTCGCCGATGCGGCGAGCGGCCGCCTCTTCTATCACCGCACGCTTTATGCCCGCGGTGAGGACCAGACTTTGCGGTTCGTCAACGGTGACTACAGCTACATCGTCTACGCCCATTGGACCGCACCGAGCATGGGGATGACCGAAGAAGGCGGCAGTCCCGAGATCGCCTATGGCGGACTGATCATCCTCAAGGACGGCACCCAAATCTCGTCGCGACGCTGCAATGACGAGGGCGGTGACATGCGCGAATGGCCGATCTTCAAGACGCTGCCGGTCGATGAGGAGAACCGGGTGCCGACGTTCTGATTTTTTCATCGGGCGGCGCCGCGGCTTTGGGGTGGGGAGCGGACTGCCCGTTTTCAGTCGTCATCCCGGCGAAGGCCGGGATCTCGCCGGAGCATCATGGCTTGCAGGGTGGGATCCCGGCCTTCGCCGGGATGACGGAAAATGACCGAAGTCCGCCCTCCGTGCACCCCGGCGAAAGCCGGGGTCCATTGCAGAAACACGCCGGGTTCGTGTCGGCATTCTGGGCCCCGGCTTTCGCCGGGGTGCGCATCTCTATCGGCGACTAACGGTCGTTGGCGGATATCTAAATCCTCCCTGTGGCGAAGCCATGGGGAGGGGCCGCAGCGCTGCGTCCTTCGCCCCTCCGTCAGCGCTTCGCGCTGCCACCTCCCCATGGCTTCGCCACAGGGAGGATCTTGAAGTTCGCAACCGGTCGTGAGTCGACGCCGCGCCGCTTGCCAGCTCCGCCGATCCCAGCCATCAGGTTGCGAAACGCAACCCGAGGGAGAGCAGGATGACCGGCGATTTCGAGCAGCAGCGCGTGAAGCTTTCGACCGGGGTCGAACTCGATGTCGTCGACATGGGGCCGCGCGACGCGCCGGTGCTGATCTTTCTCCACGGCTTTCCCGAATCGCACCGCACCTGGAGGGGCCAGCTGCCGCATTTCGCGACCCGCTTCCGCTGCATCGCGCCCGACCAGCGCGGCTATCGCGGGTCGTCGAAACCGCAGGAGGTCGACGCCTATTCGCCCGACAAGCTGATCGCCGACGTCTTCGCGCTCGCCGACGCGCTGGGCGTCGAAACCTTCACCATCGTCGGCCACGACTGGGGCGGGGCGATCAGCTGGGGCGTCGCGCTCGGCGGCCAGCCGGGCGGGCTGCACCCGCAATGGGCGGGGCGCGTAACGCGCGCGGTGATCGCCAACGCGCCGCACCCCGGCATCTTCGGCCGCCTGCTCCAGGTCGATCCGGCGCAGCGCGCGGCGAGCCAGTATATCCGGATGTTCCGCGAACCTGCGAACGACGCACTCGTCCGCGAACAGGGGCTCGCGGGCCTGCTCGCCAAGGCGTTCGAAGGGCGGCTCGAGGGAGCGCCGACCCCGCCCGAGGAGATCGTCCGCTCGCTCGCCGACTGGCAGGATCGCGACACCTGTTTCGGGATGCTCAACTGGTATCGCGCCTCGCCGATCGAGGTGCCGGCGATGGATGCGCCCTACGCCGAACCGCCTGCGATGCCTTTTCCGAAGCTCATGATCCCGACGCTGGTGATCTGGGCGCTCGACGACGTCGCGCTGCCGCCGTCGAACCTCGACGGAATGGCGGAGCTGGTTCCGAATGCCGCGATCGTCAAGGTGCCCGGTTGCGGCCATTTCGTGACGTGGGAGGCCCCCGACGCGGTCAACGCGGCGATCGACGCCTTTCTCGCGCCGGACGGCTGAAAAAGCTGGCGGGCGGCCAAAGGGGGAGAGACCGCCCGCCGGGAGGGGTCACTTGGTCGTGTAGCCGCCGTTGACCAGGATCGTCTGGCCGGTCATCCACCAGCCGTCGGTCACGAGGAAGCGGATCCACGGCACGATATCCTCGATATGCGTCAGTCCGGTCGGGCTGAAGGGCGACAGCGCCGCCGCCGACTTGTGATAGGCGACCGCCTCGGGCCCTTCGGCGGGGTAGAAGAAGGGCGTGTCCATCGGACCCGGTCCGATCGCGGTCACCGAAATGCCGCGGTCGCCGAACTCCTTCGACGCGGCGCGGGTATAATGTTCGACCGGCGCCTTGGTGCCAGCATAGCTTGAATAAAAGGGCGTGTATGCGCCGAGCAACGACGTGACGAGCGTGCAGATCTTGCCATTGTCACTGACATTTTTGCCCGCCTCTTTCAGGAAGAAAAAGGCGGTCTTTGAATTGACCGCGCTCATCGCGTCAAACTCGGCTTCGCTGATCTCGACCATCGGCTTTTTCAACACTTTGCCGACGGTGTTGATCGCGATGTCGATGCCGCCCATCGCGGCCTTTGCGTCGGCAAATAGTCGCTCCATCGCCGCCGCGCTCGTCAGGTCGGCCTGGAATGCATGCGCTTCGATGCCTGCCGCGCGGATCGCATGGACGGTGTCGTCGGCTTCGGCGCGTGATGCGTCGCTGTTATAGTGAACCATGACGGCACGGGCGCCCTCTATGGCAAAATCGCGGGCGATGAGGCCGCCGAGATTCTTGGCGCCGCCGGCGATGAGGACGGTTTTTCCGTTGAGGCTGTGGTCGGGCATGGTCTGTTTTCCGGAAAGGCTGGAGGCGTGGGATTCGAATGTAGGCGCGTCCGAAAAACGAGGCTTTCAGATTCTCCCAGAATTGGCATGATGGCGCCATGGATGGGGTGGGGATCAGCGCGGCCCGTATCGTCGACCGGATCGGTGGCCCCGAAAGCTGGACGATCGAGTCGGGCGTCCACGCGCTGATGCTGCATGAGGCGGGCAGCTATCACCGGCTGGAGACCTGGCTCGACGGACGGCGCACCTCGCTCGGCGATCCCTTGCCCGGCGAGCTGTGGCTCGCGCCGGCGGGCCATCATTATCGCGCCCGGGCCGAAGGCGGCGCGGTGCGCTATGTCCGTGTCGCCATCGACCCCGGACTGTTGCCAATCGGCGCATCGGCCCGTGCGCTCGCCAGCCACCGCGATCCCGCCATGGCGACGCTGGTCCGCGCGCTCGCCGATGACGACCGGATGGCAGCGGATCCCCTCCTGACGCTGCTCGCCGCCGCGGTCGAGGGTGTGCCGGTGGCGCGGGCGTCGGCGCGCACCGAGCACCGAATCGACGCGCTGCTCCCGCTGATCGAGGCGCGGATCGAAAACCCGTTCACGGTCGAGGAGATGGCGGCGGAGGCGGGCATGTCGGTCAACAGCCTGATCGTCCATTTTTCGCGCGCGACGGGACGCACGCCGCGGCAATATCTGCTGCGCCAGCGGCTGCGCCGCGCCTGCTGGTATCTGATGAACCGGCCGCTGACGGTCGCGGAGATCGCCTTTGCCACCGGCTTTTCGAGCCACGCACATCTGTGCGCGGCCTTTCGCGACAAGCTTGGCCTGTCGCCGGGCGAATGGCGGATGCGGTACGCCGGGGTCGCCACGACGGGGGAGGAATGATCATGTCGCATACCGCCATCATGCTGATCGCGGGGATCGCGTTGCTGATCGTGCTGCGGCTGGCGATCCGCGATCGTCGCCGTGCGACGCGGTTGTTCATCCTGCTGTGGCTGATCGTCTCGATCGGCAACCTGCTCGTCGGCGTCCTCTACGCCGGTTATGGCTGGGCCGAGGAAGCCGCGATCTGGATTCTCGTGTTCGGTGCGCCGGCGGCGGTCGCGGTGGCCGCGGCCCTGTTCGGCGCCGATTCCGAATCCTAGTCCTCGGGACGGAGCAGGCAGCCGCTGGCCCCCGCGTAGCGCGCGCTGCGCGAGGCGAGCAGCGGGACGCTGCCAGTGATCGTCTTGGTTGCCGGGTCCTCGCTCAGCGAGACCAGCTCCATGCCCGGTTCGAAATCGGTGGCGCAGCTTTCGAGGCTGCGCCCCTGGACGTAGCGGCACGAGCAGCCGACGCGCGCGGCATAAGCCGACCCAAGCTCGGCCTGCGCGCGGAATGACGGGAATTTCCAGACCAGAAATCCGGTCGCCAGCACCGCGAGGATCAGCGCCCACGGCAGGCAGCCGCCCCAGCGGTTTCCGCGCCGACGCCCGCGCAGCCGCGCCGGGACTTCGGGCGGGGGCACCGACGGCGTGGGGGCGGGCGGCTCGGGCGTTGCCGTCGCGGGCGGGTTGATGTTAGTCACCCGGTCCATGATCACGAAAAAACTGCTGCTGGCAAGTGGCGCGCTCGCGCTGGTCGGGGCCTGGTCGCTGACGCAGGCGGCGGGGCAGGGGACGATCGCGCCCGCGGCGCCCGCCCCGGCGATCGGCCCACCGGATGCGGTCGCGGCAGCGGAGGCGGTGCCGCCGCCTGACGCGCTCGCCCCCGCGATCAGGGCAAGGGCCGACGCGCTGTTCGTCGACGCCGACGATGTCGGCGAGACGCGGGCGCTGCTGGTGCTGCGCGACGGCGATCTGGTCTACGAACGCTATGGTCAGGGTTTCGGACCCCAAAGCAAGATGATCAGCTGGTCGATGGCCAAGACGATCACCGCGGTGCTGACCGGCTTCCTCGTTGCCGACGGGCAATTGTCGCTCGACGGTCCGGCGCCGGTCGCGGCGTGGCAGCGCAGCGGCGATCCGCGCGGTGCGATCACGCTGCGCCACCTGCTGCACATGTCGGCGGGGCTCGAACATGTCGAGAATGGCGATCCGATCTGGGACGGCGACACGGTAGCGATGCTGTTCGGCAACGGTGCGGGCGACATGGCGGGCTTCGCCGAAGCCAAGCCGGCCGCGGCGGCACCGGGGGAGATGTTCAACTATAGTTCGGCGACCAGCGTCATCCTCGCCGACATCCTGGCCGACACGCTGACCCCGTCGAAGAGCCCCGACGCGCGGCGCGAGGCGGTGCGCGAGTTCATCGCGGGGCGCCTTGCCGAGCCGCTTGGTATGACCAGCCTGACCCCCGAATTCGACGCCGCGGGGACGATGATCGGCGGGTCGATCATGCACGCGACCGCGCGCGACTATGCGCGTTTCGGCGAATTCCTGCGCAATCACGGCGTCGTGAACGGCCAGCGGCTGCTGCCCGAAAGCTGGATGCGCTTCATGCTGGCCCCGTCACCGCGCGACGGCGGTTACGGCGGGCACATCTGGCTCAATCGTCCGCGTCCGCGCGGATCGGACGCCGCGCTCTGGCCCGACCGCGGCCCGAACGACCTGTTCGCCTGCATCGGGCACCAGGGGCAATATATCATCGTCTCGCCGTCGCAGCGCCTGACGATCGTCCGGCTCGGCGTGACCAGGGGCGATCAGTTTCCCGAACTTCGTCGCCATCTCGCCGACCTGGCGGCGGCGCTATAGCAGGAATTCGCCGACCACGGTCGTCACGCATGTTCCGCTGAGCTCGACCATCGCGCCGTCGAGCCGGCAGCCGACATGGCCGCCGCGCGCGGAGGATTGATAGGCTCCGAATTTGTCGCGGCCGAGCCGCGCGCTCCAATAGGGCGTGAGCACGCTGTGCGCCGATCCGGTCACCGGATCCTCGTCGATCCCGGCGCCGGGGGCGAAGCAGCGGCTGACGACATCGGCGCTCGACGGATCACCGGCGCCGGGCGCGGTCGCGATATAGAGGATGTCGCCGTCCGCCTTCAGCGCCCGCAGGTCGGGATCGAGCGCGCGCACGCTCGCGGCGTCGGGATAGACGACCAGCGCATAGCCGCCGTCGTGCCACAGCGTCTCGACCGGGTGGCCGCCCAGCGCCCTGACGGTGCCGGGCATCGCCTTGGCGGCCGGCGGATAGGCGGGGAGCGCCAGCTTGTAGCCGTCCTCGCCGTCGCGCGCGACGCGCAGGATGCCCGCCTTGCGCGTCCGGAAGCGCATGTCGTCGCGCCACGGCGCGGCCGACAGCAGCACATGGCCGCTCGCGAGCGTCGCATGGCCGCACAGCGCGACCTCGACCCCGGGGGTGAACCAGCGCAGCTCATAATCGGCTTCGCCGCTTTCGTCGGGGATCAGGAAGGCGGTTTCGGCGAGGTTGTTCTCGGCCGCGATCGCCTGGAGCACATCGTCGGCAAGCCATTCGTCGAGTGGCATCACCGCGGCGGGGTTGCCGGTGAAGGGCCGGTCGGCGAAGGCGTCGACCTGCGTGATCGGAAAGCGGCGCCAGCTCATGGATAAAGCAGCCCGCTGGTCCAGCCGCCGCCGTCGCGCTCGAAACGCGTGCGTTCGTGCAGGCGATGCGCTCGATCCTGCCAGAATTCGATCGCGTCGGGCGTCACGCGCCAGCCCGACCAGCGCGGCGGACGCGGAACATCCTGTCCTTCGAAACGCGCCTGCATGGCGGCGAAGCGCGCCTCGAACGTCTCGCGGTCGGCGAGCGGGCGCGACTGGTCGCTGGCCCAGGCACCGAGCTGGCTGTCGCGGCTGCGCGTCGCGAAATAGGCGTCGGCGGTCGCGGCGTCGACGGGCGTCACGGCGCCTTCGATGCGGATCTGGCGCCGCAGCGACTTCCAGTGAAAGAGCAGCGCGACATGCGGGTTCGCCGCCAGTTCGCCGCCCTTGCGGCTGTCGAGGTTGGTGTAGAAGATGAAACCGTCGGGGCCGTGTCCCTTGAGCAGCACCATGCGCTGCGACGGGCGTCCGTCGGGCGTCGCGGTCGCGAGCGCCATCGCGTTGCTGTCATTGGGCTCGCTCGCGCGCGCTTCGGCGAACCAGGAATCGAACAGGGCAAAGGGATCGGTCATGCGCGCGCTTCTAATGCGCGGCGCCCGCGGGGTCGAGGCTCAACGTCATTGCGCGCGGCGGAACTTGACCGCCGAAACGGCCGTTCCCACATGGCGCACGCAATCGGGCCTTTCCGGCCAACATCTTATCGGGCTACAGGAGAAAAATGGCAGATCCCTATTCCACCCTTGGCGTTGCGAAGAGCGCGAGCGAAGCGGAGATCAAATCCGCGTATCGCAAGCTCGCCAAGGAGTTGCACCCCGACAAGAACAAGGACAATCCGAAAGCGTCGGAGAAATTCTCCGACGTCACCCGGGCCTATGACCTTCTGTCCGACAAGACGAAGCGCGGCCAGTACGACCGCGGCGAGATCGACGCCGACGGCAATCCCGCGATGCCCTTTGGCTATGGCGGCGGCGGTTTTCGCGGCGACCCGCGCGGGCAGGGCGGCTTTGGCGGCGGGTTCGGCGGCGAGGGTGCCGATTTCGGCGATATCTTCGACGGCCTGTTCGGCGGGCGCGGCGGTGGAGGCGGCTTCGGCGGTTTCGGCGGACGCAGCGCGCCGCCGCAGAAGGGCGCGAACGTCGCCTACCGTCTGGCGGTCTCCTTCGTCGACGCGGCGACGCAGGCGATGCAGCGGATCACGCTCGCCGACGGCAAGACGATCGACCTCAAGCTGCCCGCGGGGGTCGAAACGGGCACGCAGATGCGGCTCGCGGGCAAGGGACAGCCGGGCCCCGGCGGCAGCGGCGACGGCATCGTCACGATCAGCGTCGGCGACCATCCCTTCTTCGTGCGCGAGGGCGGCAATATCCGCCTCGATCTGCCGGTGACGCTGAA
Source organism: Sphingopyxis sp. YF1 (assembly GCF_022701295.1). Lineage (NCBI taxonomy): Bacteria > Pseudomonadati > Pseudomonadota > Alphaproteobacteria > Sphingomonadales > Sphingopyxidaceae > Sphingopyxis > Sphingopyxis sp. YF1. The sequence continues at coordinate 2,468,799 of NZ_CP033204.1, read as the reverse complement.
CGAGGCGGTCGCAGGCGCGAAGGTCAAGGTGCCGACGGTCGACGGACCCGTGATGCTCTCGATCCCGGCCGGATCGACCTCGGGCAAGGTGATGCGCCTCAAGGGCAAGGGCTTCAGCCAGAAGGGCGGCGGTCGCGGCGATCAGCTCGTGCGGCTGATGGTCGACCTGCCCGCGGGGGATTCTGCGCTCGAGGCGTTCGTCGCCGGCTGGACCGACGCGCGCGCCGTCAGGGCCGACCTCGGCGTGTGATGCGTGGCTGATCGCGCCGAGAAAGGGATCGTCGCGGCGCTCGAGCGCGAAGTCGCCGAGGAGGTCGCCGACGAGTTTCTGGCCGAAGGTCATTCGCCGCATTCCCCCGAAGCGCGCGCCGAGCGCGAGAAACGCGTCAAACTGCGCGCGCGGGCGCAGGGGGTCATCGATCGCGGCAAGGAAACGCTGGGTCCCGGCACCCGCGTGTTCCGCATCGCCCGTCGCGTCGTCGTCGGAACCTACACCGACGGCTTCATCCACGCGGGCAATCTCGCCTATCTGGCGCTGATCGCGCTCTTTCCCTTCTTCATCCTGCTCGCGGCGGCGCTGTCGCTGTTCGGCGGCAGCGCGGGCGGCGAGGCGGCGATCGAGGCGATCTTCTCGCTGATGCCGCCGACCGTCGCCAAGGCGCTGGCGGGGCCGATCCGCGAGGTGATGACCGCGCGCACCGGCATCTTCCTCTGGCTCGGCGCACTCGTCGCGCTGTGGACCGTCGGCAGTCTCGTCGAGACGATCCGCGATATCCTGCGCCGCGCCTATGGCACCCATTTCAGCCGCGGCTTTTTCCACTACCGGCTGCTGTCGATCGGAATCATCACCGGCGCGGTCGTGCTGATGCTGCTGTCGTTCAGCATGCAGGTGCTGATCGTCGGGATCGAACAGTTCGTCACGCGCGTGCTGCCGCAGGAGTTCCAGGCGTGGGGCGTCGTCGCCATTTCGCGCGGGGTGTCGGGGGCGGGGCTGTTCCTTGCGATCTACATGCTCTTCTACAGCCTGACGCCGTCGAAATACCGGCGGCTCAAAAACTGTCCGAAATGGCCGGGCGCGCTGTTTACCACATTGTGGTGGATCGGCGTCACGCTGGCACTGCCGCCGCTGCTCGCGGGGCTGCTCAGCTATGACGCAACCTATGGCAGCCTGGCGGGTGTCATGGTCGCGCTCTTCTTTTTCTATCTCGTCGGATTGGGTATGGTGATCGGCGCCGAACTCAACGCCGCGCTCGTAGAGGTTGAGGATTTGGGACACGACGCTATTGGGCGCGTGGACGACGTGACTGTCGGAAATGAAGAGGCCGGAGAAAATATATGACGGGTCTGATGAAGGGCAAGCGCGGGCTGATCATGGGGCTTGCGAACGACAAGTCGCTCGCCTGGGGGATCGCCAAGGCGCTCCACGGTGCGGGCGCCGAGCTGGCGATCAGCTATCAGGGCGACGTGATGCTCAAGCGCGTGAAGCCGCTGGCGGACGAGCTCGGCTGCGATTTCCTGATCGATTGCGACGTCGCCGACATGGCGAATCTCGACGCGGCCTTCGCGACGCTGGCCGAGCGCTGGCCGACGATCGATTTCGTCGTCCATGCGATCGGCTACACCAACAAGGAGGCGCTGCGCGGCCATTATGCCGACGTCGGGCTAGAAGACTTCCTGATGACGATGAACATCAGCGTCTACAGCTTCACCGCGGTCGCGAAGCGCGCGGCGGCGATGATGACGCCCTTCGATCCCGAAACGGGCAAGGGCGGCGGTTCGCTGCTGACCCTCAGCTATTATGGCGCCGAAAAGGTGATCCCGCACTACAACGTCATGGGCGTCGCCAAATCGGCACTCGAAACCAGCGTCAAATATCTCGCCAACGACTACGGCCCGCAGGGCGTGCGCGTGAACGCGATCTCGGCCGGCCCGATCAAGACGCTCGCGGCTTCGGGCATCGGCGATTTCCGCCTGATCCTGAAATGGAACGAGTATAACGCCCCGCTGCGCCGCAACGTCACCATCGACGATGTCGGCGGATCGGCGCTCTACCTGCTCAGCGACCTCGCGAGCGGGGTGACGGGCGAGACGCACCATGTCGACGCCGGCTATCATACGATCGGCATGAAGCAGGAAGACGCCCCGGACATCGCGCTTGCCTGATACGCCGGTCATCCGATCCGCGCGCGCGGAGGATGCCGGGGCCATCGACGGGGTCATCCGCGCGGCGTTCGCCGCGACGGCGCATGGCTATCAGGGCGAGGCCGATCTTGTCCGCATGATCGAGGCGGACGGCGACGCGCTGGTGTCGCTGGTCGCGGACGCCGGCGGCGCGATCGCCGGGCATGTGCTGTTCAGCCGCATGTATGGCGAAGCCGATGGCGCCGCGCTTTCGGCGGCGGGATTGGCGCCGGTTGCGGTCTCGCCCGACCGCCAGGGCCGCGGCATCGGTGATGCGCTGATCCGCGCAGGGCTCGATGCGCTGCGCGATCGCGGCGTGGCGATGAGCTTCGTGCTCGGGCACGCGGCCTATTATCCGCGTTTCGGCTATTCGCCCGAGCTTGGCGCGCGCTTTGCCTCGCCTTTCGCGGGACCGCATTTCATGGCGATGATGCTGGACTCGGGCGCGGCTTGGCCGCAAGGCGGCCGCGCCGACTATGCGCCCGCATTCGGCCGACTGGGACAGGACTTATGAGTTTCAACAGCTTCGGACGCGTATTTCGCTTCACGACGTGGGGCGAAAGCCATGGACCGGCACTCGGCGCGGTCGTCGACGGCTGTCCGCCGCGGCTGTCGCTCGGCGAAGGCGATATCCAGCCCTTTCTCGACAAGCGCCGCCCCGGCCAGTCGCGCCATACGACGCAGCGGCAGGAACCCGATCAGGTGCGCATCCTGTCGGGGGTGTTCGAGGGCAAGACGACGGGGACCCCGATCAGCCTGATGATCGACAATGTCGACCAAAGGTCGAAGGATTACGGCGACATCGCGCAGGCCTATCGTCCCGGCCACGCCGATTACGCTTATGATGCCAAATACGGCATCCGCGACTATCGTGGCGGTGGCCGGTCGAGCGCGCGCGAAACCGCGGCGCGCGTCGCCGCGGGCGGCGTCGCGCGGCTGATCATCCCCGACGTCCAGATTCACGCCTGGGTCGCCGAAATCGGCGGCGACGCGATCGATCCCGCGAACTTCGACCTCGAAGAGATTGATCGCAATCCCTTCTTCTGCCCAGACCCCGTCGCGGCGCAGCGCTGGGAAGGGCTGATGGACGCCGCGCGCAAGTCGGGGAGTTCGCTCGGCGCGGTGATCGAATGCGCGGCGAGTGGCGTGCCGGCCGGCTGGGGGGCGCCCGTCTATGCCAAGCTCGACAGCGACCTCGCCGCCGCGATGATGGGAATCAACGCGGTGAAGGGCGTCGAGATCGGCGCGGGTTTTCATGCAGCGCGGCTGCGCGGCGAGGAAAATGCCGACCCGATGCGCCCCGCGAGCGACGGCAGCAACCGCCCCGATTTCCTGTCGAACAACGCCGGCGGCATCGCGGGGGGCATTTCGACCGGCCAGCCGGTGATTGTCCGCGTCGCCTTCAAGCCGACGAGTTCGATCCTCACCCCGGTGCCGACGATCAACAAGGCGGGCGAGGCGGCCGACATCGTGACCAAGGGCCGGCACGACCCCTGCGTCGGCATCCGCGGCGCGCCCGTGGTCGAGGCGATGATGGCGCTCGTCCTCGCCGACCACAAGCTGCTCCACCGGGCGCAGTGCGGATAAGCGCGACGTGGATCCCGTCGCCGCCCTGATCACCGAGTACCGCGCCGTGCTCGGGCTGGTGGTGCTGGCGGGGATCTTCATCGCTTTTCTGTGGGAGCGTTTTCCGCCGTCGGTGGTCGCGGTCGCGGGTGCGGGCGTGATGCTGGCGCTCGGCCTGCTCGACGAAAAGGCGGCATATGGTGTCTTCTCGAACAGCGCGCCCCTCACCGTGGGCGCGATGTTCATCCTCTCGGGCGCGCTGATCCGGACCGGGGTGATCGACAAGGTCGGCAATTATGTCGTCGGCCGGGCGCGCCGGAACCCCCGGCTCGCGGTTGCCGAAGTGTTCGGCGGCGGCTTGCTCGTCTCGGGCTTCATCAACAGCACGCCCTTCGTCGTGGTGATGATGCCGGTCTGCTTCCGGCTTGCCGAGGCGCTCGGCGTGTCGCCGAAGAAGCTGCTGATGCCGCTATCGGTGATCGCGGTCCTTGGCGGTTGCCTGACCCTCATCGGCACCTCGACCAACCTCGTCGTCGCGGGGATTGCCGAGCAGGCGGGGCTCGAGCCCTTTGGACTGTTCAGCATCACCCCCTACGGTCTCGCGATCGCGGCTGCGGGCGTGCTCGGACTGCTCGTGATGGCGCGTTTCCTGCCGTCGGACTATCCGCGCATCGCCGAGCGTGCCGACGGGTCCGAGCAACTCTACCTCACCGAACTCGGGCTCGCGGAGGGCGATGCGGCGATCGACATGGCGCTCGACGCGGTGAATATCGGGGTGCCGCCCGGTCAGGTCGTCGGGGTGATCGCCGGCGGCCGGCTCATCTCTGGCGAGGAGGCGCAGCACCACCGGCTTGCGGCCGGCAATCGCATCGTCGTGCGGATCGACGGTGCGGCGCTGATGACGCTGCGCGCCGAGGGCCGCTATGTGATGGGCATCGGCGGTGATACGGGCGACAAATCGACCGTGGTCGAAGTGACGATCGCTCCCAACCACCGCGCGATCGATCGCCCGCTTAGCGAGATTCCGTTTCTCCAGCGCCAGCGCGTCCGCATCCTCGGCGTCGCGCGTTTTCGTCACAATCCGGGGCCGACGCTCGCCGACAACAATATCCGCGCCGCCGACCGCCTGCTCGTCGAGGCCGACGACGCCAATATCGGGCTGCTCCGCGAAAATACGGGACTGATCGGTCTCGCGATGACGTCGATGACCGCCTTTCGCCGTCGCAAGGCGTGGATCGCGATGCTGGTGATGGCAAGCGCGGTGCTGCTGTCGGCGACGGGGGTGATGTCGATCGGCGTCGCGGCCTTCATCGGCGTCGGCATCGTGCTCGTCACGCGCTGCCTCGACGCGACCGAGGCGTGGCGCAGCATCGACGGCGACGTGCTGATCCTGATCTTCGCGATGCTCGCCGTGGGCGCCGCGCTCGAACAGGCGGGCTCGGTCGCGCTGATGGTCGACGCGATCCAGCCTTTCCTGATGCATGCGCCGCGCTGGGCGGTTATCGCGACGGTCTATTTTTCGGCGTTGCTCTTGTCCGAACTGCTCAGCAACAATGCCGTTGCGGCGCTGATGGGGCCGCTGGTAATCGGTATCGCCGAGGCGACGGGGGTGTCGCCCTATCCGCTGCTGATCGCACTGATGATGGGGGCGTCCGCCTGTTTCGCGACCCCGGTCGGCTATCAGACCAATACGCTCGTCTATGCCGCCGGCGATTATCGCTTCACCGATTTCGTCAAGATCGGGGTGCCGCTCAACATCCTGACCGGCGTCGCGGGCTGCTTCGCGCTCGCCTTTTGGACGCCCTGACCCCGCGCCCTTGACGCTGCGGGCCGCGACCGCTCAAAGGGGCGCATCCTCGCGCCGCGATCGGGACGCGAACAGACAAGGTTTCAGAGGGGGGAACGGCCGCATGGACCGTAAACTGACGTGGTATATTCTCGCCGGCATGGTGCTCGGCGTGGTCGTGGGCTATGCCGTCCACGTCGGGCTTCCGGCCGACAATGCATGGTTCGGACATCTGTCGAAGACGTTCAAGCTGCTGTCCGACATTTTCCTCAATCTGATCAAGCTGCTCGTTGCCCCGCTGGTGCTGTCGACCATCGTCGTCGGCATCGCGCATATGGGCGACAGTTCGGCGCTCGGCCGTATCGGCACGCGCGCGATCATCTGGTTCATCACCGCCAGCTTCGTGTCGATCGCGCTCGGCCTGCTGATGGTGAACCTCTTCACCCCCGGGGTCGGCGCCCCGATCCCCGATGCCGCCGAAGCCGCGAAGATGGTGGGTGAGGTGAAGAAGCTCGACGCGTGGGAATTCACCCTGTCGATCTTCCCCAAGAATGCGCTCGAGGCGCTGGCGACGAACAATATTCTCCAGATTCTCGTTTTCTCGGTCTTCTGCGGTGTCGCGCTGTCGGCGATCGGCGAAAAGGGGGCTCCCCTGGTGCGCGGCGCCGATGCGCTCGCCGAGATGATGCTCCAGATCACCGGCTATGTGATGCGCTTTGCGCCCTTCGCGGTGTTCGGGGCGATCGCCAATGTCGTCGCGAAGAGCGGGCTCGGCATCCTCGCGACCTATTTCGAGCTGCTCATCGAATTCTATGCTTCGCTGATTCTGCTGTGGGTCATCCTGCTGACGGCCGGCTGGGTCTTCCTGCGTCAGCGCATCTGGATGCTGATCCGCTATATCCGCGAACCGCTGCTGATCGCCTTCTCGACCGCGTCGTCCGAAGCGGCGCTGCCCAAGATGTTCGAACAGCTCGACCGCTTCGGGGTGCCGCGGCGCATTTCGGGTTTCATGCTGCCGCTCGGCTACAGCTTCAACCTCGACGGTTCGATGATGTATATGAGCTTCGCGACGATCTTCATCGCGCAGGCTTATGGCATGGACCTGTCGATCAGCACCCAGATACTGATCCTGCTGACGCTGATGATCAGCTCGAAGGGGATCGCAGCGGTGCCGCGCGCCAGCCTGGTCGTGATCACCGGCACGCTCGCGCAGTTCGGCCTGCCGGTCGAAGGGGTCGCGATCATCCTCGCGATCGACCAGTTCCTCGACATGGGCCGCACCGCGACCAACGTCGTCGGCAACGCGGTGGCAACCAGCGTCATCACCAAGTGGGAAGGCATGCTCGAAGTGCCCGATCCCGCCGAGATGGAGCTGCCGCACGCCCCCGCCCATACCGCGCACGGCGGCGCGCGCGGGCTCGTGCTGGAAGAGGATATGGTCCGCGATGAACGGAGCAGGACCGACTGATCGTCGCATCCGTCCGGATCGGCTGCTTGCCTGAAGGCGCTCGCCGCGGGCGCTCTCATGGAACCCCCGGGCGCGATCTGCGTGATGATGGAGGGGACGGGGAAGGCAAACCCGCGGCCGACGTCTGACGCCTGACGTCCGGCCGCCCTGCGCAGGGCGCGAGGGAGCCGGACGATGGCAGAGACGGAAGCGGGCTCGACCGCAGGGCGCGACGAGGCGCGCGCGCGGCGCCTGCAATGGCGGATGCTCGCCGGATTCCTCGTCGGTCTCGCGGCGGGGCTGGCGGTCCATTATGGCGCCGGCGAAGCGCGGTGGGTCGGCGAGGCGATCTTTTATCTGGGCAAGGTCGGCGACGTCTTCCTGCGCTTGCTCTTCATGCTCGTCATCCCGCTGCTCGTTTCGGCGCTCATCGTCGGCGTCGCCGAAATGGGGGAGGTTCGCGCGCTCAGGACGGTCGGGTTGCGCACCCTGGTCTACACCATCGTCGTTTCGTCGATCGCGGTCGCGATCAGCCTGCTCCTCGTCAACCTGCTCCGGCCCGGCGCGGGGGTCGATCCGGTGCTGGCGAACTCGCTGATTGCCGAAGGCGCCGAACGCGCGGGGAGCATCATCCAGACCAGCCGCGAGGCAAAGGCCGGCGCGGACGCGATCGTCGCCATCGTCCCCAATAATGTCTTCCTTGCGATGAGCGAGAGCGACGTGCTCGCGGTTATGTTCTTCGCGCTGTTCTTCGGCATCGGGCTGATGCTCGTCCAGACCCCGCAGACGCAGGCGCTCAAGGCCGCGATCGAGGGCGTGTTCGAGGTCGCGATGAAGCTGATCGGGTTGGTCATCCAGCTCGCGCCGATCGCCATCTTCTGTTTCATGTTCAATCTGGGGGCGCAATTCGGCGTCGACCTGCTGGTCCGCCTGTCGGCCTTTGTCGGGGTGGTGCTGCTCGCGCTCGGGCTCCAGATGTTCGTGGTCTTCCCGATCCTGCTCAGACTGCTGGCGAAGAAGTCGCCGATCGCCTTTTTCCGGCAGACGCAGGAGGCGTTCGTGATGGCCTTCGCCACCGCCTCGTCGAACGCGACCCTGCCGACCGCGCTGCGCGTCGCGCGCGACCGGCTGCGGCTGCCCGACCGCGTCGCGCGTTTCGTGCTGACGATCGGCGCCACCGCGAACCAGAACGGCACCGCGATGTTCGAGGGCGTGACCGTGCTCTTCCTCGCGCAATTCTTCGGGGTCGACCTGACGCTGCAGCAACAGGTCATGGTGATGGCGGTGTGCATTCTCGGCGGGATCGGCACCGCGGGGGTGCCCGCCGGATCGCTGCCGGTGATCGCGCTGATCCTCGCGATGGTCGGGGTGCCCCCCGCGGGCATCGGGCTGGTGCTCGGCGTCGACCGCTTTCTCGACATGTGCCGCACGACGCTCAACGTCATCGGCGACCTTGTCGCCGCGACGGTGGTGTCGGCGGGGATCGGGGACGAGCCGGCGGCGGAGGACGTCGCCGCCGGCTGATCCGTCTATTGCTCGCGGACCTGGTTCTGGCGCTCGACGCGGCTCGGTCGCGGCGGGGTCGGCCGGCTCGGCCGCGGCGCGCTCGCAGCGGGCGGCGGCGGCGGTGCCGGCCGCGCGGCGGGGGCCGGACGCGCGGGCTGTGACGCCTGCGGCCGGTCGGGGCGCGGCGCGGGCTGCCACGGCTGCCGCGGCCGGTTCACGCCGCCGGTGCCATCCTGCGACGGGCGCGGCCGGCCGGCGCCCGGAACGCGGTCGGGCCGGCCGGGGCGATCCGGCGTCGCGGCCGGCGGATTGGGATTGCCGCCGCCCGCGCCCGGACGACCGGGACGGGTGCCGTGCGGACGATCATTGTCGTGGTCGCCGCCCCAGCCGCCGGGGCGGCCGGGCCGAACCGGGTTGCCGGTGGTCGGCGGCGTGCCGTTGCCCGCGCCGGGGCGATCCGGACGGGTGCCGTGCGGACGATCATTGTCGCGGTCGCCGCCCCAGCCGCCGGGGCGGCCGGGCCGAACCGGATTGCCGGTGGTCGGCGGATTGCCGTCGCCCGCGCCGGGGCGGCCCGGGCGGGTGCCGTGCGGACCATCATGGTCGCGATCGCGGTCCCAGCCGCCGGGACGCCCCGGCCGGCCGTCGCCGCGCGGGCCGTCATGGTCGCGGCCGCGCCAGCGCCAGTTGGGGTCCTTGCCATGATGTTTCCACCAGGCGCGGCGCCCCCCCCAATAGTTCAGATACTGGCCGCGGAGCGGGTAGCGGTTGCGGTAGTTGTCGAACATCCACAGGCCGTAGCCGGGGTAATAATAATTGTCGTACCAGCCGCCGCCGAAACCGATGTTGACGAAGCCGCCGCCATAGTCGCCGCCATCGTAGCAGTCGTAGCCATAACCGTCGTCATAGGCATAGGGGTCATAGTCGTAATAGGCGTCGCCGTAGCGCGCCCGGCAGTCGTTGCTGGCATAGCCGTCGCTGTACGCGCCATTGACGTCGCCATAATAGCAGCCGCCCAACGTGGTCGTCGCGAGCGCGCCGAGCAGCAGGGAGAGGGGACGGCGAAAGGATTTTGCCATGTTCGGTCCTTCGAAACGACCCGGGTGCGGGCCGATCATCATGATGCCGGATTGCGCGAGTCGAGTTGAATTTGCGGTGAATGGTGCCGCGGCCTGCTCGCGGCGTTACTTGCATCGATGTCAGTAGTCCGATAGGCTTCGCCCGAAACCCAACGACGAGGACCTTCCGCATGAACGCCCCCGCCCAGATTCAATGGTCCGAAAAGCGCTTCGGCCCCGAAACGCAGCACTGGTTGCCCCGCAATCCCGGAACGACGCTCGACCATATACCTGGCGAGGACGGGCTGCCGGTGCTCGGCACGACGCTCGACCAGCTGCGCGACTATCCAGGATTCGCGCGGCGCATGGTCGCCAAATATGGCCGCGTTTACCGCAGCAACAGTTTCGGCGGGCGCAGCGTCGCGCTGCACGGTCCCGAGGCGAACGAACTGGTGATGTTCGACCGCGACAAGATCTTCTCGTCCGAACAGGGATGGGGGCCGGTGCTGAACCTGCTCTTTCCGCGTGGACTGATGCTGATGGATTTCGAAAAGCATCGCGCCGACCGCAAGACGCTCTCGGTCGCCTTCAAGCCCGAACCGATGCGCCACTATGCCGATTCGCTCAACGCGGGGATCAAGGACCGCGTGGCGCGGTGGAGCGGCAAGACCTTTGCCTTCTATCCTGCGATCAAGGAACTGACGCTCGACCTTGCCGCGACCAGCTTCCTCGGTATCCCCTGGGGCCCCGAAGCGGACAAGGTCAACAAGGCCTTTGTCGACATGGTACAGGCGTCGATCGGCATCGTGCGCGTGCCGCTGCCCTTCACCGCGATGGGACGCGGGGCGAAGGGGCGGGCCTATCTGGTCGACTATTTCGGCCGCATGGTGCCCGAACGGCGCGAGGGCGCGGGCGAGGATATCTTCAGCCAGATCTGCCGCGCGCGCGACGAGAATGGCGACTATCTGAGCGCCGATGCCATCGTCGACCATATGAACTTCCTGATGATGGCGGCGCACGACACGATCACCAGCTCGGTCACCTCGCTCGTCTGGATGCTCGCCAAACACCCCGAATGGCAGGACCGCCTGCGCGAGGAAATGCTCGCGGTCGCGCCGGCGGGCGAGGGCGTCGGGCACAACAGCCTCGGCGAGCTCGAACTGACCGAATGGGCGTTCAAGGAATCGCTGCGCCTGATCCCGCCGGTCCCGACCTTTCCGCGCCGCGCGCTCCGGGATTTCGAATATGGCGGCTACCGCATCCCCGCGGGCACCTCGGTCGGGGTCAGCCCCGCGGTCACGCACATGATGGAAGAGCATTGGCCCGATCCCGAAAAATTCGACCCGATGCGCTTCTCGCCCGAGGAAGTGCGCGGCCGGCACAAATATGCGTGGGTTCCCTTCGGCGGCGGCGCGCACATGTGCCTGGGGCTCCACTTTGCCTATATGCAGGCGAAAATCTTCTTCCATCACGTCGTCACCACGCACCGGATCGTCGTGGCGGAGGGCTATGACCCCGAATGGAAGATCTTGCCGATCCCGCGACCGAAGGACGGGCTGGTCGTGACCTTCGAACCGATCGCCTGATCGCGAGGCGAGGGGCGCTCGCCCGACGCCGGGCCATTGTGCTCGGCGGGCCGGCGCCCCACTATGGCGGGGTGAAGACCCTTCGCCCCTATCTCGTCTGGTTCGCCGTTGCCCTGCTGCTCAGTCTCGCCGCGATTCGCGCGATGCAATGGGTGCGCGATCATCCCGAACATGATCCCGCCGCGCGCTTCGAACTTGCGCATCCGCAGGGCTGGGCGACGCATCGCAAGCTGATCGGGCTGGCCGGCGACGATGCCGCCTGCTTTGCCGCCTTCGATCGCGCGAACGCCGGTTACGAACGGCGTCCGGTGGTGGGACAGGATCAGTGCCGCGCGAGCCAGCGCATGGTGCTCACGGGCAATCGGCTGGTGCCGACGATGCGCCCCGCGAACGCCGCGCCCGGCTGTGCGGTCACCGCGGCGATGGCGCTGTGGACCCGCGACGTCGTCCAGCCGCTCGCGCAGCAATATTTCGGGCAGAAGGTCGTCCAGCTCGAAAATCTGGGCAGCTACAATTGTCGCAAGATCGCGGGAAAACAGGCGCAGAGCCAGCATTCGACCGCCAATGCCATCGACATTTCCGCCTTTGTGCTCGCCGACGGGACGCGGATCGCGCTGATCAACGACTGGGAACCGGGCGACCGGCGCGGCGAATTCCTCCACGCGGTGCGCGACGGATCGTGCGACCTGTTCAGCACCGTGCTCTCGCCCGACTATAACGCCGCGCACGCCGACCATTTCCATCTCGACATGGCGAAACGGACCGTGGGCTGGTCGGTGTGTCACTGAGCCGTTGCAAGCCGTGCCATCGCCCGGTGACCCGGACGCGGCGGAACCGCCCGTGGCTCAGACGGTAAAGCTCTCGCCGCAGCCGCACGCGCCCTTGGCGTTGGGGTTTTCGAAGACGAAGCCCGCGGCGAAATCATCCTCGACCCAGTCCATCGTGCTGCCGATCAGGTACAGCACCGACGCGCCATCGATGTAGAAGACCCCGCCGGGGGTCTCGATCTTCTCGTCGAACTTCACCTCTTCGGTGACATAGTCGACCGAGTAAGCGAGCCCCGAGCAACCGCGGCGCGGGGTCGACAGGCGGACGCCGATCGCCCCCTCGGGGGCCGACACCATCAGCGTCGCGATCCGCTCTTCGGCGCCGGCGGTGAGCGTCACAGCGGCGGGCCGGGCGCGGGTCTTGGTCTCGGTCATCACAGCATTCCCAGCTCGAGGCGCGCTTCGTCGCTCATATTCTCCGGACTCCACGGCGGGTCCCAGACGAGATTGACCTCGGCATCGCCCACACCGGGAACCGCGCCGACGCGCAGCTCGACCTCGGCGGGCATCGATTCGGCGACCGGGCAATGCGGCGTCGTCAGCGTCATCGTGACCATCACATGCCCCTCGTCGATCTCGACATTGTAGATCAGGCCGAGGTCGTAGATGTTCACGGGGATTTCGGGGTCGTAAATATCCTTGAGCGCACCGACGACCGCCTCGTAAAGGTCGCCGCCGACCGCGCCCGGTTCGCTCGCCGCGGGCTTGGCCGCGAGGAATCCTTCGAGATAGTCGCGCTTGCGCTCCAGCTTTTCGGGCGCCGTTTCGACGTCGCCGACGCGCGCTTTGGGCGGCGCCTCGACGCTCGTCACTTCCTCGACCCTGATCGTCCGTTCCTCGTTCATCCGAAAATCCTCTCGACGCGAGCGAGGCCGTCGATCAGCGCCGCCACATCGTCGTCATTGCTGTAAACGCCAAAACTCGCGCGCGCGGTCGCGGGCACACCCAGATGCTCCATCAGCGGCTGTGCGCAATGATGCCCGGCGCGGATCGCGACCCCGCTTTCGTCCAAGATAGTGCCGATGTCGTGCGGATGAACCCCCGCCATCGCAAAGCTTACGATTCCGGCGCTGTTTTCGGGGCCGAACAGCGTGATGCTGTTCCGCCGCGCGAGTGCCTCGCGCAAGGTCCCGACCAGCGCGACCTCATGCGCGTGGATCGCCGCGACGCCGACCGCATCGACATAATCGATCGCCGCCGCGAGCCCGATCGCCTCGACGATCGCGGGCGTGCCCGCCTCGAAGCGCGTGGGGGCGGGGGCGTAAGTCGTCTTGGCAAAGGTCACGCGGTCGATCATCGATCCGCCGCCCTGCCACGGTGGCAGTGCGTCGAGCTTATCGCTCCACAGCACGCCGATGCCCGTCGGGCCGTAAAGCTTGTGCCCCGAAAAGACATAATAGTCGCAGCCGAGCGCGGCGACGTCGACCGGTAGCCGCGGCACCGCCTGGCAGCCGTCGACCAGCAGTTCGGCACCGACGCGGTGCGCGAGTTCGGCCGCGCGGGCGACGTCGAGCGGGCTGCCCAGCACGTTCGAGACATGCGCGAAGGCGACCATCTCATGGTCAGGGGTCAGCATCTTTTCGGCTGCATCGAGGTCGATGCAGCCGTCGGCGGTGAGCGGGCACACGTCGACCTGCCAGCCCGCCAGCTGCCACGGCACGATATTGCTGTGATGCTCCAGCACCGACAGCAGCACGCGGCCCTTCTTGGGGTGCGAGTAAGCCACGAGGTTGATCGCCTCGGTCGCGCCGCGCACGAAGGCGATCTGCTCTTCCTTCGCGCCGATAAACGCCGCGATCCGCCGCCGTGCCGCCTCATAGGCGAGCGTCATGTCGGCCGATCGCGCATAGACGCCGCGGTGCACGGTCGCATAGTCGCGGCCCATCGCATGGACCGTTGCGTCGATCACCGCCTGCGGCTTCTGCGCGGTCGCGGCGGTGTCGAGATAGTGCCAGCCGGGCGTCAGGCCCGGGAAATCGGCGCGGACGTCGGGGAAGGTGCGGAGGGCGGTCGTGGTGCTCACACCAGCTCCCCCAATTTCGCGAGTGCGAGCGCCTGCAACTGCTCTTCATCCTCGGCGCCGTCGAAGACGCCCGCGACGAAGGCCTGCAGCAGGATCTTCTTCGCTTCGGCCGGAGGAAGCCCGCGCGACTGGAGATAATAGAGGCTCATCGCGTCGAGTTCGCCGATCGCGCAGCCGTGCGCGCATTTGACGTCGTCGGCGAAGATTTCAAGCTCGGGCTTGGCGTTGGCGGTCGCGCTGCGGTCGAGCAGCATCGCCTTCACATCCTGCTCGCTGTCGGTCTGCTGCGCATCGCGCGCGACCGCGACCTTGCCGAGATAGGTGCCGGTCGCGGTGCCGCCGAGGACCGACCGCACCATCTGCCGCGACGTCGCGCCGGGTTTGGCGTGGGTGACGGTGGTGACGATCTCGAGATTTTGTTCGCCGCCGCCGATCTGCGCCGCGCCGAGGTTGAAGTCGGCACCTTCGTGCAGCGTCACGGCGAGTTCAATGCGGCCATAGGCACCCCCGATGTTGAGGACGTGCAGGGATGCCGTCGCGCCCTTGCCGACGCTCATTTCGATCTGATGGATCGCGCCTTCGTCCTGGACGATCGCGCGCCTGAAATCGCCGCCCGCGGGCACGACGATGCTCTCGGGCGCGGGCAGCGGCCACGCCGCGGTCACCGCTTCGATGTCGCTATAGCGCCACGCTTCGTCGCGCCGGGTGGGGACGGCGGTCATCCGATCCTCCCTGTGCCCGCAGGGCATGGGGAGGGGAACCGCTCGCGTAGCGAGTGGTGGAGGGGCGGTGTCATGGCCCCTCCGTCAGCGGCTGCGCCGCTGCCACCTCCCCATCGCTTCGCGACGGGGAGGATCAAGGCGTGCGCGCGCATCACGCCGCGATCTCCGCATAGCCTTCGCGTTCGAGTTCGAGCGCCAGTTCGGGGCCGCCCGACTTGACGATGCGCCCGCCCGCGAGGACGTGGACGAAATCGGGCTGCACATAGTCGAGCAGGCGCTGATAATGGGTGATCAGCAGCACCGCCTTGTCGGGGCGGCGCATGATCGCGTTGATCCCGTCGCCGACGACGCGCAGCGCGTCGATGTCGAGGCCCGAGTCCGTCTCGTCGAGGATCGCGAGCTTGGGATCGAGGATGCCCATCTGCACCATCTCGTTGCGCTTCTTCTCGCCGCCCGAGAAACCGACGTTCACCGGGCGCTTGAGCATGTCCATGTCGAGCTTGAGCAACCCCGCCTTCTCACGCGCGAGCTTCAGGAAATCGCCGCCCGACAGCGGTTCCTCACCGCGCGCCTTGCGCTGGGCGTTGAGGCTCTCGCGCAGGAACTGGACGTTCGACACGCCGGGAATTTCGACCGGATATTGGAAGCCGAGGAACAGGCCGGCGGCGGCACGCTCGTGCGGATCCATGTCGAGCAGATCCTGCCCGTCGAAGGTCGCCGACCCTTCAGTGACCTCGTAACCGGGCCGCCCGCCAAGGACGTAGGAGAGCGTCGACTTGCCCGCGCCGTTCGGGCCCATGATCGCATGGATTTCGCCCGCATTGATGGCGAGCGACAGGCCCTTCAGGATCGGCTTGTCGGCGACGGTGGCGTGGAGGTTATCGATTTTGAGCATTATATATCCGCAATAATTCAGGGTTTTGTTTCAGGTGGCGTGCGAGCCGCACGTCGCGAAGGCGCTTCGCCAGTCGGTGAATATAAAAGAAGGCGAGCAATGCGCCGACCGAGGCTGCGGTCGGATTATCCCGAGTGAAGCCGAGATAGCTCCCCGCGCAGCAGAGCAAGAGCATGAACAATGCAAACCAGAACTCGCTTCCGAGATTTTCGGGCAAATCGTTGCTCACCCAACTGACCCCTCAAGGCTGATCCCCAGCAGCTTCTGCGCCTCGACGGCAAACTCCATCGGCAGCTGCTGCAGCACTTCCTTGGCGAAGCCGTTGACGATCAGCGCCACCGCCTCTTCCTGCCCCAGCCCTCGCTGCATCGCGTAGAAGAGCTGGTCGTCGCTGATCTTGCTCGTCGTCGCTTCATGCTCGACGGTCGCCGTGGGGTTGCGGACCTCGATATAGGGCACGGTATGCGCCCCGCACGCGCTGCCGAGGAGCAGGCTGTCGCACTGGGTGAAGTTGCGCACCCCCTCGGCATTGGGCGCGACGCGGACGATGCCGCGATAGGTGTTGTTCGACTTGCCCGCGCTGATCCCCTTAGAAACAATGGTCGAACGCGTGCGCTTGCCATTGTGGATCATCTTGGTGCCGGTGTCGGCCTGCTGGTAATTGTTGGTGACCGCGACCGAATAGAATTCGCCGACGCTGTCGTCGCCGTTGAGCACGCAGCTCGGATATTTCCACGTGATCGCACTGCCGGTTTCGACCTGCGTCCACGATACCTTGCTGCGCTTGCCCTGGCAGAGCGCGCGCTTGGTCACGAAATTATAGATGCCACCCAGACCCTCGGCATTGCCGGGGTACCAGTTCTGGACGGTCGAATATTTGATCTCGGCATCGTCCAATGCGACGAGCTCGACCACCGCGGCATGGAGCTGGTTCTCGTCGCGCATCGGCGCGGTGCAGCCTTCGAGATAGCTGACGTAAGCGCCCTTGTCGGCGACGATCAGCGTCCGTTCGAACTGCCCCGTATTCTCGGCATTGATGCGGAAATAGGTCGACAGCTCCATCGGGCAGCGCACACCCTCGGGCACATAAACGAACGTCCCGTCCGAAAAGACTGCGCAGTTCAATGTCGCGAAATAATTGTCGTGCATCGGCACGACCTTGCCGAGCCACTTCTTGACCAGCTCGGGATATTCGCGGATCGCTTCGCTGATCGAGAGGAAGATCACGCCCGCGCGCTTCAGTTCCTCGCGGAAGGTCGTCGCGACGCTGACGCTGTCGAACACCGCGTCGACCGCGACCTTGCGCGCGCCCTCGACGCCCGCGAGCACCTTCTGCTCCTCGATCGGGATGCCGAGCTTTTTATAGACTTCGAGGATTTCGGGATCGACCTCGTCGAGGCTCGAGAGCTTCGGTTTCGCCTTGGGCGCCGCGTAATAATAAGCGTCCTGATAGTCGATCGGCGGGACGTTGAGTTTCGCCCAGTCGGGCGTCTCCATCGTCTGCCAGTGGCGGAACGCCTTCAGCCGCCAGTCGAGCATCCATTCGGGCTCGTTCTTCTTGGCCGAGATGAAGCGGACCGTATCCTCGGTCAGCCCCTTGGGCGCGAAGTCGGTCTCGATCGCCGAGGACCAGCCATGCTCGTAATCGGCGACTTTCGCCGCGGCGTCGTGCGCGGCCTGATCCTTGATTTTCACTTCATCCATCTCAAAAACCCGTTCGTGCTGAGCTTGTCGAAGCACTGCTCTTTTCTGTGCCGCTGCCCACAAGGAAGGACGACCCTTCGCCAAGCTCAGGGCGAGCGGCTTTGGGAAGCACGCTCAAACTCGCCAGACTGATCCCCGCCAGCGCCCCGCGCACCGCGCCGTTCACCACGCCCCAGTGCGGCTGCACCTTGCAGCTGCCCTCGAGCGAACAATCGTGGCGCCCCTCGGCGACGCACGCGGTGAGCGCGATCGGCCCTTCGACCGCCTCGATGATGTCAGCGACGCTGATCGCCGCCGCGGGCCGCGCGAGCCTTACCCCGCCGCCGCTGCCGCGCGACGCGACGAGCAGCCCGGCCCGCGCGAGCCCGCTTACCAGCTTCTGCGCCGTCGGGCCGGGAATGCCCGTCTGTTCGGCGAGCATGCCGGCGTGAATCGGCACCGACCCGCACTGGCGGGCGGCGGCGCTCATCAGCACCACGGCATAGTCGGCAAGGTTGGACAGGCGCATCGTTTCTCCGTTCGCAAATTGCGAACGATTCTTAACTGGAGTAAATTACTCCACTTATATAGGCGGGGCATCGCCGCGGCGCAAGCAAGCGCGGTCAGGAACGCGCAAACAAAAAAAGGCACCCACCCGGCCGGAGCCGAATGAGTGCCAAGATGAAGGTCTCTAGTCCTCGCGAGGAGGAAGAGCTCTTCTGGGTCGCAGCACCCGAATATGGCGCCGCGCTGAGTCGCGATTGTACGGAAACGCCAAAACGACGATCGGCGAAATTTTTGATGGTGAACGGTCCGCTCAGGTATCCGATACCATCGGGCTCACCCGGCCGGCGAGTTTCTTGCGGCCCTTGGCCGTCGCCTCGGTGTAGCTCGACGGCCGTGCGAGCTGCCCCGGCGTGGCGCCCGCGAAGCGCTTGATCTCGCGGATCAGGTGCGACTGGTCGTAAAAGGCATCGCCGAGTTCGGCCTCGTCGAGCTTTTCGCCGCGCGCGAGAATCGCCGCGGCGCGCACCGCGCGATATTTGCGCGCGAGCATCCGCGGCGACAGGCCGTAATAATGTTTGGTCATCCGCTCGACCGAACGGATCGACATGCCCGTCGCCTCGACCAGATCGGGGACCTGCGGCGACGCCGATTCGGTCAGCCAGCGGTCGACGATCCGGATGAACCACAGCGGTGCCGGCTGGTCCTGCTTCAGGATCTCGCGCACGATATTGTTCGCGATCACCAGCCGTTCCTCGACCGTGTCGGTGCCGAGCAGCGCGGCGCTGGCCTCGCCGATCCAGTCGCCGAACAGGTCGGTCGCATCGATCGCGCGATCGGTGAATTTCTCGGCGCCGTCGCCCATCAGCGCCGCCCATCCGGCGGGCATCAGCCCGAAGCCATAGAGGCAGGTCGGCCCGCGGCAGATCGCGCGCACGCGGCCGCTGGTCGGCCCGATCACCTGCGCCGAAAGGGCGGCTTCATGGTGTCCGTCGGCGAACACATATTCGCCGTCGGCATAGGTCAGGAACCGGAATTGCGGTCGGTCGGCGCGTTCATATTCGTCGAACACGGGCATATCGATGCGCGCGAAATAGAAACTGGACACCAGTTCGGCCAGATCGGGATCGGGCGCGAAATAATGCAGTTCGAACGGCGCCTTTGCATCCGCGCCCGCGGGCGTAGAGGAAGTTTCCGACATCACGAGACCGACCCCCGGGCGACTTTGTGCCGCCGCTCTGACTTGGGAAAACCCTTTGCCTTTTGGTGCGGCGCGTCAAGTCGCAATCGTCAATCGCGTTAACTCTTCCGGGTCGCGATCCACGCGTCGACGCGCCGTTCGAGGACGTCGAGCGGCACCGGACCCGATTCGAGCACGACCTGGTGGAAATCGCGATAGTCGAAGCGCGGGCCCAGCGCGGCCTGCGCGCGGCCGCGCAATTCCATGATCTTGAGCTTGCCGATCAGATAGGCGGTCGCCTGTCCCGGATAGACGACATAGCGCTCGATCGCCTTTTCGATATCGCCATCGGGGTTCGGCGTGTTGGCCTTGAGGTAGGCGATCGCCTGTTCGCGGCTCCAGCGCTTGTCGTGGATGCCGGTGTCGACGACGAGCCGGCACGCGCGCCACAGCTCCATGCCGAGCCGCCCGAAATCGCTGGAGGGATCGGTATAGAAGCCCATGTCCTTGCCGAGTTCCTCGGTATAGAGGCCCCAGCCCTCGGTATAGGCGGTGAAGCCGCCGAAGCGGCGGAAAGGCGGCAATCCCTCGAGTTCGGTCTGCACCGCACGCTGGAGGTGATGCCCGGGGACGCCCTCGTGATAGGCGAGCGCCTCGAGCTCGGTCTTCGACATGTCGCGAAGGTCGTAGAGGTTCACATAATAGGTCCCGGGGCGCGATCCGTCGGGCGAGGGCGAGGAGTAGAAGGCCTTGCCCGCCGATTTCTCGCGGAACGCCTCGACCGGCTTCACCACCAGCGGCGCCTTGGGCAGCGTGTGGAAGAAGGCGGGCAGGCGGGCTTCCATCGCCTTCACATGGCTGTCGACGTCGGCCAGATAGCCCTCGCGCGTCGTATGATAATATTGCGGGCTGGTGCGCAGATGCTGGAAAAAGGCCTGCAGGTCGCCCTTGAAGCCGACCTTTTCACGGATCTTGTTCATCTCGCCGTGGATGCGCGCGACTTCGGACTGGCCGAGGTCGTGGATCTCGGCCGCGGTCATGTCGGTCGTCGTGTAGCTCGCGAGCAGGGCTTCATAATAGGCCTTGCCGCCGGGCATGCGCCACACGCCATCCTCGGTCGGCGCGGTGGCCTGCTGGCGCTTCATCTCGGCGAGCAGGCGCGTGTAGGCGGGGCCCGCGCTTTCGGCCCACGCTGCCCTGGCGGCGCCGGTCAGCCGCGCCTTCTCGGCCGCGTCGACATCGAGCTTCGCGATCTTTGCCTCGATGTCCTCGATCACCGCATTGCCGGGCTTGAGCAGGTTCTCGATGTCGGAAATGACATAGGGATAGACCCATTTCGGCGGGGCATATCCCTTCGCTGCGCGTTCGGCCGACTGCGCCGACAGCGCGTCGAGAACGGGCCCCATCCCGCGGATGCGCGCGACATAGGCTTCGGCCTCGGCGACGCTGGCGACGCGGTGCATGTTGATCAGAAAGGCGGGCATCTGGCTTTGCGCGCCGTTCATCTGGTCGAAGACATAGCCATGGTCGCGGAACGGGAAGAGGCGTTCGGCGCGCGCCGCCTGCGCCTCGAACAGCTCGAACGACAGGGCTTCGTCGGGGGAAAGCGCGGCGGGGTCGAAGCTCGTCTTCAGCGCCGCCGCGGTCGCAGTCTGCAGCTTGTGCCGCGCGACCTCGGCCTCGTCGCTGACGTCGGTCCATTTGCCATAGTCGCCGTCGCGAATTCCGCGCCGCGCCTTGCTTTCGGGCGACAGCGACAACTGGGCATCGTCATATTTCCGGAACAGCTCGGCGAGCCCCGCGCCCGCGGGGGCGACCTCGGCGGGCGGCGGCGCGGTCGACGCGGTGACGGGCGCCCGGTCGGCCGCGGCCGGCGCGCAGCCCGCGACGGCGAGCGCGAGCAGGCAGGTGGAAAGGCTGGCGGCGAGGCGGGCGTGCGACACGTTTTTCTCCGGCTTGTCGTTGGACTTGGCTGACCGGGGAGGGGCTTGCCATAGCCCCCCGCGCGGCGCAATGGCGGGGACCATGTCGCTCTTCGCCTCGCTCACCGACGCCGCCTATGCGCTCGCCCGTCCGATCGTCAACGCCAGCGACGGCGAGGCGGCGCACAATCTCACCATCGCCGCGCTCGAACCGCTGCCGCCGGCGAAGACCGCGCTGACCAGCCCGATCCTCGCCACCGAGGTCGCGGGACTGCGCTTCCCCAACCCGGTCGGGCTCGCGCCGGGCTTCGACAAGGACGCGCGCGCCGCGGCGGTGATGCCGCGCTTCGGTTTCGGCTTCGTCGAGGTCGGCACGCTCACCCCGCTGCCGCAGGAGGGCAATCCCCGCCCGCGCCTGTTCCGCCTCGTCGAGGACAAGGCGGTGATCAATCGCATGGGGTTCAACAACGGCGGACAGGCGGCGGCGGCGGTGCGCATCGCGGCGATGCGCACGTGCGGGATCGCGGTGCCGCTCGGCATCAACATCGGCGCGAACAAGGACAGCGACGACCGTATCGCCGACTATGCGAAGGGCACCGCGGCGATGGCGCCGCTTGCCGACTATCTCACCGTCAACATCAGTTCGCCCAACACGCCCGGGCTGCGCGCGCTACAGGACAAGGGGGCGCTCGAGGCCTTGCTCGACGCGGTCGCGGCGGCGCAGCCCGCCGACGGTGCGAAACCCGTGTTCCTCAAGGTCGCCCCCGACCTCGAGCCCGCCGACATCGACGATCTGGTGACGGTGGCGATCGACAAGCGGCTCGCGGCGCTGATCGTCTCGAACACGACGATCGGACGCCCCGCGCTGCGCTCGCGTCACGCGGGCGAGGCGGGGGGGCTGTCGGGGGCGCCGTTGCACGATCTTGCGCTCCAGCGGCTCCGGGATTTTTACAGCGCCAGCGGCGGCCGGGTGCCGCTGATCGGCGTCGGCGGGATCGGGAGCGCCGAACAGGCGTGGGCCCGCATCCGCGCCGGTGCCAGCCTCGTCCAGATCTATTCGGCGATGGTCTACGCCGGCCCGGGGCTCGCGCAGCGCATCGCGCGCGGGCTGGAGGATCTGGCGGTACGCGACGGCTTCACGCGCGTCGCCGATGCGGTCGGGGTGGGTGCGTGAGCCGGCCCGCGGTCATTCGACGGTGGCAAGCGGCGGGTGCGGCCTTGCGCTAACCGAACCGCCGCGCCAATGTCGCGCGATGTTCAAACGATTCCTCACCAGCGTCGCCCTTGCCACCCTCGCCATTCCGTCGCTCGCGGCGGCGCAGGGGGTGACCTCGTCCGCCGATCCGCGCGCTACCGAAGCGGGGCGGCAGATCCTCCACGAGGGCGGCTCGGCTGCCGATGCCGCGATGGCGATGATGCTCGTGCTGACGCTCGTCGAACCGCAATCGAGCGGGGTCGGCGGCGGCGGTTTCCTCGTTTATCATCAGGCGAAAACCGGCGAGATCGGTACGGTCAACGGCCGTGAAATGGCCCCCGCGAGCGCGAAGCCCGAACGCTTTCTGGGCGCGGACGGCCAGCCGCGCGGCTATGGCGATGTCATTCCCGGCGGGCTGTCGGTCGGTGTGCCCGGCAATGTCCGCCTGATGGAACTGACCCACAAAAAATGGGGCAAGCTTGAATGGAAGGCGCTGTTCCAGCCGGCGATCAAGCTCGCCGACGCGGGGTTTCAGGTCACCCCCGCGCTTTATGGCTGGCTCGAACGCTATCAGGATACGTGGAAGGATTTCCCCGCCGCGCGGGCGCTCTACTATGTCGACGGCAAACCCGCGCCGGTCGGCACGCTGATCAAGAACCCGGCCTATGCCGCGCTGCTGCGCGATATCGCCGCCAAGGGGCCCGATGCCTTCTACACCGGCGCCAACGCTCGCGCGATCAGCGACGCGGTGGCGAAATCGGTGCGCAATCCCGCGACGATCACGACCAGGGATATCGCCGCCTACAAGGCGCAGGACAAGCCCGCGGTTTGCACCACCTATCGCGTCTACAAGGTCTGCGGCATGGGCCCGCCCTCGTCGGGCGCGACCACCGTCTTCGGCATCCTCGGCATGATCGAGGGCTGGGACATGAAGGCGATGGGCAAGGATAATCCGATGAGCTGGCACCTGCTCGCCGAAGCGATGCAGCTCGCCTATGCCGACCGCGAGATGTATCTGGGCGACGGCGATTTTGTCGAGGTTCCGGTGAAGGGACTGCTCGACAAGGCCTATCTGGCCGAGCGCCGCGACCTGATCTCGCCCTACGGCAAGGCCGCCGCCTATCCCGCGGGTTCGCCGCCGGGCGCGCCGAAGCGCAGCCCTTCGGGACCCGTCGCCGAACAGGGGACGACGCATTTCGTCGCGGTCGACCGTGACGGCGATGTCGCCGCGATGACCTCGACGATCGAAAGCATCTTCGGCAGCAATCTGGTCGCGAACGGATTCTTCCTCAACAACGAACTCACCGACTTCGATCTCAGCCCGGTCCGGGCCGGCGCGCCCGCGGCGAACCGGGTCGAGCCGGGCAAGCGCCCGCTGTCGTCGATGTCGCCGACGATCGTCTATGGCCCCGACGGCAAGGTCGTCTTCGCGGTCGGCTCGGCGGGCGGCAAGCGCATCATCATGCACGTGACCAAGGCGCTGGTCGGCGTCCTCGACTGGGGGCTCTCGGCCGAAGACGCGCTCGCGCTGCCCAACCTCTTTTTCGGCCGCGACGGCGTGCTGATCGAGAATACCGAGGCGGGCAAGGCGATCGCGGAGCGGATGGCGCCCTTCGGCTATGGCTTCACCGCCACCGATCTCGGTTCGAAACTCAACGCCGCACAGCAGGTCGACGGCGTCTGGCACGGCGCCGCAGATCCGCGCGGGCCCGGCACCTCGTCGGTCGACGGCGCCCCCCCGCAAGGCTAAGAACCCCAAAAAAAGAGCGGACATGATCCTCCCCGGGAGAGCGTAAGGCATGAAGCTGGAAAACCCCCATCTCGACCAATTTCCGAGTCTGGTCGCGATGTTCTTCGACCGCGCGGACAAGGGCGGCGACGACCCCTTCCTGTGGCGCAAGGCCGACCGCGCGTGGCAGCCGCTCTCGTGGCGCGAGGTCGCCGAACAGGTCGCGGCGCTGGCGCACAACCTCCGCAAGCTGGGGCTGAAGGAGGGCGACCGTGTCGTGCTGGTGAGCGAGAACCGGCCCGAATGGTGCATCGCAGACCTCGGCATCATGGCCGCGGGCTGCATCACCGTGCCGACCTACACCACCAACACCGAACGCGATCACCAGCACATCCTCGACAACAGCGGCGCGCGCGCGGTGATCGTGTCGACCGCAAAGCTGGCGCGGGTGCTCATGCCCGCGGTGATGCGCTCCGACGCGCAGCACGTGATCACGATGGAAAGCCTGCGCGTCGGCCAGCAGGGCGACGTGCGCATCCACGACTGGGCGCCGCTGGTCGAAGGCGGAGCGACCTTCGTCGAGGAGACCAGGGCGCGCGGGCTCGGCGTCAAGCGCGCTGACACCGCCTGCCTGATCTACACCAGCGGCACCGGCGGCGCGCCGCGCGGCGTGATGCAGCATCATGGCGCGATCCTGCACAATGCCGCGGGCGCGGCCGAGGTTCTCGTCAACGACTTCGGCATCGGCGACGAGGAGGTGTTCCTGTCGTTCCTGCCGCTGAGCCACGCTTACGAGCATTCGGGCGGGCAGTTCCTGCCGATCATGGTCGGCGCGCAGATCTATTACAGCGAGGGCCTCGAAAAGCTCGTTTCGAACATCGAGGAGACGCGCCCGACGATCATGGTCGTCGTGCCGCGGCTGTTCGAGGTGATCCGCGCGCGGATGATCAAGTCGGTCGAAAAACAGGGCAAGCTCGCCAACTGGATGCTGGGCCAGGCGCTGCGCGTCGGCGAAAAGGATTATGAGCGGCGCATGGGGGTGCTCGACCGCCCGGTCGACCTCATCCTCGACAAATTGTTCCGCCCCAAGATCCAGAAGCGTTTCGGCGGTCGGATGAAGGCGCTGGTGTCGGGCGGCGCGCCGCTCAACCCCGAAATCGGTGTGTTCTTCCACTCGATCGGGCTGACCCTGCTCCAGGGCTATGGCCAGACCGAAGCGGGGCCGGTGATCAGCTGCAACCGCCCGAGCGCGGGGATCAAGATGGACACCGTCGGCCCGCCGCTGATGAACACCGAGGTCCGGATCGCCGACGACGGCGAGATCCTCGTCCGCGGCGAACTGGTGATGAAGGGCTATTGGCGCAACCAGGCCGAAACCGAGCGCGTGCTGGTGCCCGATCCCGCCGAACCCGGCGGCGCGCCCTGGCTGCACACCGGCGACATCGGCCATATCGACGACAAGGGCCGCATCGTCATCACCGACCGCAAGAAGGACCTGATCGTCAACGACAAGGGCGACAATGTCTCGCCGCAGCGCGTCGAGGGCATGCTGACGCTCCAGCCCGAGATCCTGCAGGCGATGGTCTATGGCGACAAGCGTCCGCACCTTGTCGGCATCCTCGTGCCCGATCCCGAATGGGCCTTCGAATGGGCCGAGGCGGAGGGGTTGCCCAAGGATATCAAGCTGCTGCGCGAACATGAAAAGTTTCGCGCCGCGCTGCGCGAGGCGGTCGACCGCGTCAACGCGCAGCTCTCGGTGATCGAAAAAGTGCGCAAGTTCGATTTCGCCGACGAGGCGTTCACGATCGAGAACGAACAGATGACCCCGTCGATGAAGATCCGCCGCCACGTGCTCCGCGACGTGTACGCCGACCGGATCGCCGCGCTGTACCGGGGGTAGCATCGTGATGCCGCGCGAGCGGCCGCTTTGGGGTGGGGGGCAGACGCTCCCTTGTATCCTCCCTGTCGCGCAGCGATGGGGAGGTGGCAGCGGCGTCAGCCCGCTGACGGAGGGGCCGACGCCGTCAGGCGTCGCGCGACCTTTCGGCCCCTCCACCACTCGCTGCGCGAGCGGTCCCCCTCCCCATGGCCTGTGGCCACAGGGAGGATTTCCGATGTCCGCAATCGGTCAAAAGCCGATCGCCTGTTCCGTCCCGGCACGCCCCTCCCCGGGCACGCACCGTCGCTACGGCGATATGATCAATGACAGGCGGGGAGTGCGACCCGAAGAGCTCGGTGCAAACCGACGCCCCGCCTGCCGCTGAACCGGTGGTTCAGCCTTCGTTCCCCGCCGGTTTGCGATAGGGAACGAAATCGCCAAGCACGCAGGTCGGACCGCGGATGCCGCTCGAGCGGTCGACCAGATGAAAGAAATCGCCGGCGCAGGTCTGCGACCCGAACTGGCGCACGACCATGATATCGCTGTCGCGCGCGAGCCCCGGACAGCTGCCGCGCAAATCGTTGCGGTACACGAGCCGGCCCGACTGGCGGTAGAGCAGGATATCGTCCGACACGCGGATCGTCTCGTTGCTGGCGGCGTTCGAGATACAGCGCACCGGCTCGCCGGGAACCTTGCCGCCGAGCTGCTTGTCGAGCAGCTTCGCCTGCTTGGGCGTCAGCGCCTCGGCGCCGGGCGCGGCGGTGCCGGCCGGCGCACAGCCCGCGACAAGCGGCGCGGCGACGGTAACGAAAACCGCGGCGATCAGGGGATGGATCTTCGCCATGACAGGCTCCTGCGACGATGGCCGGTTAGGGCCGGGGCGATGAATGGTTGCTGAAGCGGCTCATGCGGCGTCCTTGAGCGCGCGGATGCGGGCGAGTTCGGCGGCGTCGGGCGCGCGCAGGAAGGGGTTGGTCGCGCGCTCGGCGCCGATCGTCGTCGGCACCGTTGCCTCGCCCGCCGCGCGCGCCGATTCGACCGCAGCGAGGCGCGCGGCGAGTGCGTCGTTGCCGGGGTCGACGGTCACCGCGAAACGCGCGTTCGACAGCGTATATTCGTGCGCGCAATAGACGCGCGTTGCGTCGTCGAGGGTGCCCAGTTTCTGCATATTGGCGAACATCTGCTCGGCGGTGCCCTCGAACAGGCGGCCGCACCCCATCGCGAACATCGTGTCGCCGACGAAGATCGCGGCGTCATCGGCGAAATGATAGGCGATATGGCCCGCGGTGTGCGCCGGCACGTCCCACACCTCGGCGACCGCCGCGCCGAGCGTCACCCGGTCGCCGCCCTTGACCTGCACGTCGAGCGTCGGGATGCGCGCAAACTCGGCCGCGGGGCCGGTGATCGTGCACCCTGTGGCTTCCCTGATCGCGGCGTTGCCGCCGGTGTGGTCGGGGTGCCAGTGGGTGTTCCAGATGTCGGTGATCGTCCACCCGCGCGCGGCGGCGGCTTCGAGCACCGGTTCGGCGACCGCGGGATCGACGACCATCGTCGCTCCGCTGTCGCGCTCGTGGAGCAGCCAGACATAATTGTCGCTGAGGACGGGAATACGGACGATCTCCAGCGCAGCCACGCTCTTCTCCTTTTGCGCCGCCCTTGTCCCGAAGACGGACCGGGCGGCCGTCAGCCTTGATCTTCGCCCGCCGCGATCGCGTCATAACCCTGCGGGTTGAACGCGATCAGGCAGAATCCGTTGCCGAAGGGGTCGGCGAACATCGCCTGCTGGCCATAGGGCAGGTCGGTCGCCGGGTCTTCGAGTGTCGCGCCCGCGGCGACCGCGCGCGCGATGGCGGTGTCGAGGTCGTCGACAATGAAGTCGGGATGCACCGGTGTCCAGTGGCGGTTGTAGCGGCGGAAGTCGCCGCCCGCGGGGCCGATCGCCGATCCGGCGCGTTTTTCGAGCAGATAGAACCGGGCGCCGTCGCCGATCAGCTCGACAATGGTCGATCCCAGCCGGCGCCCGGCGGCGAAGCCCAGCCCCTCGGTATAGAAACGCTCGCCGGCGGCGAGGTCGGGCACGTCGATGTTGATCAACAGGCCCGGCATCGCGTGTTTACCAGCTGCCGGTATTCGGCATCGACGCCCAGGGTTCCTGCGGCGGCAGGTGGCCGTCCTGCAGCAGCTCGACCGAAATGCCGTCGGGCGAGCGGACGAACGCCATGTGGCCGTCGCGCGGCGGGCGGTTGATCGTCACCCCGGCATCCATCAGCCGCTGGCACGTGGCGTAGATATCGTCGACGCGATAGGCGAGATGGCCGAAATTACGCCCGCCCGAATAGGATTCGGGGGCGCTGCCGTCGGCAGGCGGCCAGTTCCAGGTCAGCTCGACTTCGGCGATCCCCGCCTGTCCCGGCGCGGCGAGGAAGATCAAGGTGAAACGGCCCGCCTCGCTGTCGAAACGGCGGATTTCCTCCAGCCCGATGAGCCCGAAGAAGGCGATGGTCGCGTCGGGATCCGACACGCGGATCATCGTGCGCAGAAATTGCGTCATGCCCGCACCATAGCCGCGATCAGGCGAAATGAAACCGCCTTGCTGCCGGTCACGCGGCGGGCGGGCGACGCAGGATCCGGTCCATCGCCTTGCCCTTTGCGAGTTCGTCGACCAGCTTGTCGAGGATGCGGATCTCGCGCATCGTGCCCTCCTCGATGTTCTCGACGCGCACGCCGCAGACGACGCCGGTGACGAGCGACCGCGCGGGATTCATCGCGGGGGCCTGCGCAAAGAAATCCTCGAAACTCGTCGCTTTCGCCAGCTGGTCGTCGAGCGCCTGCTGGCTGTAGCCCGTAAGCCAGCGCAGGATTGCGTCGACCTCGGCCCGCGTGCGGCCCTTTTTCTCCGCCTTGGCGACATAGAGAGGGTGGACGCTCGCGACGCTGACCGAAAAGATGCGATGCTTCGTCATGCCGCCTCCTGTCGCGGTTCAGTCGCGCAGGCGCCGGCCCTCGAAATTTTCGAACAGCGACACGAACGCGTCGGGCACCGGCGCGGGCGCGCCGCGTGCCTCGGCGACATGGACGCTAACCTCCAGCCCGGTCGCGCGCAAATCCTCCGCGCCCTTGCCGTGCAGTTCGAACAGGAAGGTCATCGAGCTGCGGCCGACGCGCGAGCAGCGCACGCAGATGTCGATTTCCTCGTCGAGCAGGATCGGCACCTTGTAATCGATCTCGGCGCGCGCGACGTGGAATTCGGGGCTCTCGCGCTCGGGCCACGTGTCATAGACTCCCGCGGCGCGCCAATATTCGGTGATCCCGATGTCGAAATATTCGAGGTAGCGGCTGTTGAACACCACCGCCTGCGCGTCGATTTCGGCGTAGCGGACGCGTTTGGTCAGGTGGAATTTGAAGTCGCTGCGGGCCATGATGATCCTTTGCTAGGGCGTCGCGAGGCGCGCGACGGTGTCGATGAGCAGCGCGATGTCGCCATCGCGCGAAAGCCGGTGGTCGCCGCCCTTGACCAGCGTGACCTGCACGTCGTCGCTGGCGAGCGCGGCCGACAGGCGCAGGCTGATCGCGCTCGGCACGTCGCCATCGTCCTCGCCGTGGAGCAGCCGGACGGGGCAGGCGAGCGCGATCGGCGCTTCGAGCAGGCGGTTCGCTTCGCCCGACTGCCAGAAGCGGCGCGTCGTCACATAGGGTTGGTCGCTGTACGGCGTTTCCTCGCGCAGTTCGCCCTCGGCGAGGATGATCGCCTTTTCTTGCGCGGTGAAGCCCCAGTCGGTGAAATCGGGCGCCGCGGCGATGCCGACGAGCCCCGCGACGCGTGCCGGTCCGTCGCGCGCGACAAGCGCGAGCGCGGCGAGCAGCATCAGCCAGCCCCCCATCGACGATCCGACGATGACGACGGGTCCCGCGACGCGGGCGTCGATCAGGTCGAGTATGTCGCCGCGCCAGTCGAGCAGGTCCTGTTCGGCGAACAGCCCGTCCGACGTCCCGCATCCGGCATAGTCGAGGAGCAGGCACGCATGCCCTTCGGCCGTCGCCCAATCGAACAGGGCGGTCGCCTTGCCGCCCTCCATGTCGGACATGTAGCCGGGCAGGAAGACGATCGTCGGACCCGCGCCGGTCACATGACGATAGGCGAGCCGCGGCCGCGCCGCGCGCTCGAGATACTGGATCGGGCCGGCCACGCCGTTCAGATCACCCAGTCGATGGTGTTCATCTGCATCACCGCCTGCCCCTTGGCGCGGCGCTGTTCGACCATGATCTTGTTGAGCCGCGCGATCGTGTCGCTGCCGGTGGTGATGCACCAGCCGGGAACGACCGCATGGACCAGCGCGCAAAGGCCGCCATAGATCATCGTCGCGCCGAAACGCGAGGCGACGCCGAAATGCTCGATGTAATTTTCATCGACGCTCTTCGGATGATCGACGAACAGGCGCTTGAACATGGGGGAGGCTCCTTTTCCGTTGGGCCGCCCTAGCGGGGGAGCGGGGAGGGGGCAAGGGTGACCGCCAGCGGCAAGCGCTACTCGGCCAGAAATGCGTCCACGGCCTTTGCAAAAATCTCCGGCTGGTCGAGCATGATGAAGTGGCGGCTGCCCCGCACCATCTCTGCCTTGAAACGCGCGACCCCCGCATATTGCGGTTCGAACGCCGCCTTCGCGCGCTCGGCGGGCATCGCGCCGTCGTCCTGCGCATAGAGCAGCGTCACTGGCGCCTTCACCGCGGCGAGTTCGCCGCGCATGTCGGTGGTCATCACGTCGCGAAAGACCTGCGCCGCGACGCGCGGGTCGGCGTCGCGCGTCCAGCGCGCGATCGCCGTCCGGCCCGCCGGTGTGTTCGACATGCTGCCGGCCACGCTCATCGGTCCGGGATCGGCGACCGGGCCCTCGGGCTTCGGCTGGCCATATTGCGCGCGCATCATTGCCGCCATGCGGTCGGCCTGCGGCGTCACGCTTTCGACCGTCGCGGCGGGGTCGAAAAGCGTGCCGATGAACGGCACAGCGTCGACGATCATCAGCCTGCCGACCTCGTCCGGCGCGCGCGCCGCGACCATCAGCCCGGTCAACCCGCCCATCGAATGCCCGATCACCGCGGGTGCGGGGCGCCCGGCGTCGGTGATGCAATCGTCGATATAGTCGGCGACCTCGGCCGCCACCCCGTCGAGCACCGGTCCTTCGGCATTGATCCCCGCTTCGTCGCCGAAACCGCGAATCTGGACGCGGTGCAGCCGGTATTTTCCCTTCAGCCGCGCGGCGGTTGTATCCCACACCGCGCGCGGGCTCGACAGGCCGGGGATCAGCACCACGTCGGGGCCCCCAGGAGCGTCGGCACCCTCGACCAGCACGGTGATGCGCTTGCCTTCGTTGAGCCCGGCGGGGCAGGGTTCGGCCGCGCCGGCGCGCGCGCCGACGAGCAGCGCGATGCCCAGAATGAACGTCGCGGCGACGGAAAAACGATGGTTCATGGCGTCAGTCCTTCTGGAAAATCTCTTCGATGCGCATGCCGAACAGGTCGGCGATGCGAAAGGCGAGGGGCAGCGACGGGTCATATTTGCCGGTCTCGATCGCGTTGACCGACTGGCGCGACACCTCCAGCCGTTCGGCAAGGTCCTGCTGGCTCCAGTCGCGTTCGGCCCGCAGGACCTTCAGCCGGTTCTTCACGGACAGGCCCCGCTGTCGCCCAGCGTCAGCCGGTTCACCAGCGCGCCGACCCCGAGGCCGAGGCACCAGACCGGAAAGACCCAGAAAAGCGGGACGCGCGGCACGTCGGTGTAAAGCTCCAAGATGCCCCAGGTCGCGGTGAGCGCCAGCGTCAGCCCGGTCGCGACCAGCGCCTTGCGCACTTCGAGCAGGCGGAGATATTCATCCTTGAGTTCGCTGAAATAGCTACCGATCGCCCAGATGAAACCAAGGATCGCGAGGCCGGGGACCAGCGCGATGCCGATCGTCAGCGGCGTCGCCGTCGCGCCCTCGGGGATGATCGCGCTCGCGGCGAAGATCGCCGCGACATAGGCGATCGAGACGGGGATCATCCGGCCGATATAGCGGCGCTGTGCGGGGTCCATCGCCATCGGTCAGGCCGTCCGGGTGCAGCCGCGGCGTGCCCCGGAGAGCGTCGCCACCATCACCAGCGGCAGCACCGTGACCAGCGAATTGGCGACGGACGCCGGGATGATGTCGGCGGCGCCGGCTAGCGCGATCGACAGGATGGCAAGCGCCCAGGGCAGGGCGCGAAGCATTTGCGACATCGGTCAAGCTCCCTTGGTAATAAGTAAAGGAACATTGACATGATGATTTGTCGTTGTCAAGTGTCATTGACAAAGTGACAAGGGCGCCAATCTTTGCACGGCATTTCGGGCGAGCTGCGGTGGCGCAGCCGCCAGTTGGCGAGATGCGCCACCGCGAGCGTCAGCGCGCCGAGCGAGGTCAGCAGCCGGTCGGCGGCTTCGCGATCGGACAGGCCCAGCCAGCCCTGGTGCGCCGCCAGTCCCAGTGCGAGCAGGCCGAGTCCCGCGCCCGCGAGCAGCCCCGGCGCGAACCGGCCGTGCCGTCGCCATCCGTCGCGCATCGCGACAAGGGCGGTGGGCAGCGCGAGCAGCAGGATCGCGGCGTGGACCCCCTCGGGTAGCGCGAGCCAGACGCTCAGCGCGGGCGCGAGCAGGATCAGCAGCGGCAGCGCGAGGCAATGGATAAGGCACGTCGCCGAGAGCGCGACGCCGATCATGTCGGCGAGGCGCGGGCGCGAGGCGGGGAGGCACATGGCGGGACTTTCGCGGGAGGGCGGGAAGGGGAGCGCTGCCCAGATAATGATATAATGTATCATTGCAAGGGCGATTGTGAATCCGCCCCTTGCCGCTCCTTTCGCATACTGGCAAAGGGGCGCAGTTTTGGCGCCCTTTCCGGGCGTCGACCCGAACCGCCAGAAAGGCCGATTTCTCGATGTCCCAGATGATCCGCGTCACCCTTCCCGATGGCTCTGCCCGTGAAGTCGCGCGCGGGACTACCCCGGCGCAGATTGCGGCCGACATCGCGCCCAGCCTCGCCAAGGCCGCGCTCGCCGCAAAGATCGACGGCGAACTGCGCGACATCATGCGTCCGCTCGAGGAGGATACGAACCTTGTCCTGGTGACCAGCCGCGACGAGGCCGACGCGCTCGAACTCTTCCGCCACGACTTTGCGCACGTCCTCGCCGAAGCGGTGCAGAACCTGTTTCCGGGCACGCAGATCACCTTCGGCCCTTCGACGAACGACGGCTTCTACTACGACTTCGCACCGACCGCCGAGCATGGCCCGTTCCGCGACGACGAACTGCCGCTGATTGAGGAGGAGATGCGCCGGATCATCGCCGCCGACCTGCCGCTCACGCGCGAAGTGTGGGAGCGCGACAAGCTGATCGCCAAGTGGCAGGCCGAGGGCGAGAGCTTCAAGGCCGAATGGGCGCACGAACTGCCCGAGGGTGAGGAACTGACCGTCTACCGCTCGGGTGACGGCTGGATGGACATGTGCCGCGGCCCGCACCTCGCCTCGACGGGCAAGCTCGATCCCGCGGCGTTCAAGCTGACGCGCGTCTCGGGCGCCTATTGGCGCGGCGACCAGAAGAATGCGCAACTCAGCCGCATCTACGGCACCGGCTGGCTCAACAAGAAACAGCTCGCCGAGCATCTCGTCCGGCTCGAGGAGGCCGCGAAGCGCGACCACCGCAAGATCGGCCGCGAAATGGACCTGTTCCACCTGCAGGAAGAGGCGCACGGCAGCGTCTTCTGGCACCCCAAGGGCTATCGCATCTACCGCGAGCTCGAGGCCTATATGCGGCGCGCGATCGACGGTGCCGCCTATCAGGAGGTCAAGACGCCGCAGGTGATGGACGCGCGCCAGTGGGAACAGTCGGGCCACTGGGGCAAATATCGCGAGAATATGTTCGTCATCCCCGACGAGGTGCCGAACATCGAGGACGAGGGGCCGATCGTCTCCGATGCCGCCGAGTGGATGGCATTGAAGCCGATGAACTGCCCTGCGCATGTCCTGATCTTCCGCCAGGGGATGAAGTCGTATCGCGACCTGCCGCTGCGCATGGCCGAAATGGGCTGCTGCCACCGCAACGAGCCGCACGGCGCGCTGCACGGCATCATGCGCGTGCGCCAGTTCACGCAGGACGACGGCCACATCTTCTGCCGCGAGGACCAGATCGTCGACGAAGTGCGCGATTTCTGTGCGCTGCTCGATCGCGTCTACAAACAGCTCGGCTTCGAAAACTATGCGGTGAAGCTCGCGCTGCGTCCCGAAAAGCGTTTCGGGACCGAGGAAATGTGGGACAAGGCCGAGGCGGAACTGCGCGAAGCCGTCGTCCGCGCCGGCATGGCGACCGAGGATTATGGCTGGGAAGAACTGCCGGGCGAGGGCGCCTTCTACGCGCCCAAGCTCGAATTCCACCTGACCGACGCGATCGGCCGGACGTGGCAGTGCGGGACGATCCAGTCCGACCGCGTACTGCCCGAACGCCTCGACGCGAGCTACATCGGCGAGGATGGCGAGCGCCATCGCCCGGTGATGCTCCACCGCGCGATCCTCGGCACCTACGAACGCTTCATCGGCATTTTGATCGAGCATTTCGCGGGCCGCTTCCCGACCTGGCTCGCGCCCGTGCAGGCGGTGGTCGCGACGATCGTTTCGGACGCCGACGATTATGCGAAGGATGCGGTGGCGCAGCTCGCCGCCGCGGGCATCCGCGTCGACAGCGACCTTCGCAACGAGAAGATCAACTACAAGGTCCGCGAACACAGTCTCGCCAAGGTTCCCTATCTGCTCGTCGTCGGCAAGCGCGAGGCCGAAGAGGGCACGGTCGCGATCCGCACCCTCGGACAGGACGGCCAGCGCATCATGCCGCTGGCGGAGGCGATCGCGATGCTCAAGGCCGAGGCGACCCCGCCCGACCTCAGGGATTGAGCGCGCCGGCGAAGCGCCGCCGCGGGCTCTGGCTGATCGGCCTGCTGCTCGCCGGGCTTGCGCTGGCCGGCAAGGGATTGTGGAACGCGCGCGCCGAACCGGTCGTGCGCACCGCCAGCCTCGCGGTCGCGGGCTGGCCCGCCGATGCGCCGCCGATGCGCGTGCTGCTCATCTCGGACTCGCATGTCGCCGGTCCCGACATGCCGCCCGCGCGGCTGCGCGCGATCCTCGAGCGGCTCAATGCGCTGCAGCCCGACCTGATCCTGCTCGCGGGCGATTTCCATAGTGAAAAGCTGGTTGCGACGCGGCACTATTCGGCGGCGGACGTCACCGCACCCTTCGCCGCGGCGAAGGCGAAATATGGCGTGATCGCGGTGCTCGGCAATCACGACTACTGGTTCCAGCCCGAACCGATCGCGCGCGGCATGCAGGCCGCGGGGGTCACCGTGCTGCGCAATCAGGCGGTGCGCCGCGGACCACTGGTCATCGGTGGGGTCGACGACGAAGTCACGAGGCACGACAATCTTGCGCGGACCTACGCCGCGATGGATGCGCTCGGGCCCGGGCCGCGCATCCTGACGACGCACAGCCCCGACATCGTGCCCGACCTGCCTGCGCCCGTTGCGGCGGTGTTCGCGGGGCACACCCACTGCGGCCAGATCGCGCTGCCGCTGGTCGGGGCGCTCACCTATGCATCAGACTATGGCGACCGTTTCGCGTGCGGCGCGATGACCGATCGCGGACAGAAACTCTTCGTCGGCGCCGGACTGGGAACGAGCATCCTGCCGCTGCGCTACGGCGTGCCGCCCGATGTCTGGCTGGTGACTTTGGGCCCGCCGGCATGAGTGCCATCGGTATCGGCCGGCACGACGCGCATGCGCGCCTGCCCCGGCACCGTCATGCCGATGCCTATATCGCGCTCGTGCTCGCGGGCGGCTATCAGGAGGCGGGCGACGAGGGGCGGATCGCGGCTCGCCCCGGCACCGTCATCGTCCACGGCCGCTGGACCGCGCATCAGGACAGTTTCGGGGCAATCGGTGCCCGGGTGCTGAATCTGCCGTCGATCGACGGTCTCGCCGCCGGGGTGGGTCACATCGCCGATCCCGACACTGCCGCGCGGCTCGCCGAGCGTGATCCGCATGCCGCCGCCGAACATGTGCGCGACAGCCTGCGCCCCGGCGCAACGCGACTTTCCGACTGGCCCGACCTGCTCGCCGCGGCGCTCCGGAACGACCCCGACGTCGCGCTCGCCGACTGGGCGCGTACGGCCGGTCTCGATCCCGCGTCGGTCAGCCGCGGTTTCGCGCGCGCCTATGGCGTCAGCCCCAAACGGTTCCGGCTCGAGTCACGCACGCGCCGCGCGCTCGCGGCCCTCGACGGGTGGACCGGCAATCTGGCCGGACTGGCGGCAGATCAGGGCTTCGCCGATCAGGCGCATCTGACGCGCTCGGTCGCCGCGCTCACGGGGGCGCCTCCGATCCGCTGCCGGGCAAAGTCCGTTCAAGCCGGGAGCTGCGTTCGGGGATAGAAAGGGGGCATGGATCGCCGCCTCTTCCTCGCCGCCGCTCTTGGCAGCTTCGCCGTCCCCGCTCTCGCGCAAAACGCGCGCCCTCCGATGCGTACACGATGGAAAGTCCGGGCGTCCGAAGGCTTCGATGCGCTCGCCTTCCTCGGGCCGCTCGCGGGCGGCACCCTGTATCTCGACTATTACAAGGCCGACGCCGACGCCTTTGCCGCGCGCTTGCCCGGCGCCGTCCGCGCCGACATAGGCGCGTTGTGGAAGGAGGCAGAAACGGCGAAATTCGGACTGCTCGGGCCGAATCTGTCGGTCCTCTTTTCGAACGGCAACGACAGCGATCTCGCGACGCTGATCGCCGGTGCCGCCGACCCCGAGGCGCAGCTGCTGCCCGCCTATCGTGCCAGCCCCTATTGGGCCGAAGCCGACTGGCGCTGGTTCACGGGCGCCGCGCCGCGGTTGAAAGCCGTGTTCGAAGCGATGCAGACGGCGGATTTTGCGGCCTTTCGCCGGACTCGCATCGGCGCCATCGACGCGCGTATCGCCGACCTGACGCGCGATCTCGCCGACTATGACGTGATCCGCTGGCACGAAAAGCTCACCGGCCGCAGTTTCGACCCGCAGATCGAGGTCGTGCTGCTGCAATTCTGCAAGCCGCATGGGATCAAGGTGCAGGGCCAGACCTTCCTTCAGGCCACCGACTGGGGCGTGCCGGTCACGGTTCGCAACGCCGCGCACGAGATGCTGCACCCGCCGGTGCCGATGGATGGACCGGCCGCCAGGGCGGCGCTGGCGCTGCTCGAAAAGGACGCGCTGATCATGCGCGTGGTCAGCGAGCATGATCCCAAATGGGGCTATACGACGCTCGACGGGCTGCTCAACGAGGATCTCGCGCAGGCGCTCGACCAGCTGATCGCCGAGGCACTCGGCGTCGCGCGCAATCCCGCCGACCGCTGGCGCCGCTCCGACGACGGCATCCACGTCCTCGCCGGCGCCTTCTATGGCATGTTGCGGCAGGACAAATGGGTCGAAACCGGCGGTTCGATCGAAACCTGGCTGGACGATGCAATCCGCGCGGGCCGCCTCGCGCCTGCGAGGCTCCACGCCGCGGCGGCGCAGGTGCTCGAACGGCCGGTCGACCGGCTCTGGCCGCTTTCGTAAGCCGGGGCTAGCCGCACCCATCGTCCTGCGTTAGGGCGCGCCTTCGACCATCGGGGGTAGCCTTTGTCCTTTTCGTCCGCTTCCGTCCGATGACGGGCATCCAGCAACTTGTCGGTCTTGCGCCGCTGACCCTTGCCGGTGCGGCGGCGATGACCTTCGGCGCCGCCTATGTGCGCGGACTCACGGGTTTCGGCATGGCGATCATCCTCGTGCCGCTGCTCGGGCTGATCATTGCGCCCGCCGAGGCGGTGGTGCTCGGCATCCTGCTCCAGCTGCTGATCGGGCCGGTGGGCATCCGCATCATCCTCGCCGACGCCGACCGGTCGACTGCGATCCCGATCGCGCTGGTCGCGATGGCGACGACGCCCGTCGGCATGGTCGCGCTCGATGCGACGCGTCCCGACATCGCGCGGCTGCTGATCACCCTCGCGGCGGTCGCCGCCTTCGTCGCCGTGCTGCTTCCCAAGCATCCCGACGGACACCGGCCGGGCCGCGCCGCGGTGGCGGGGACGGGGCTTGCATCGGGCATCCTCACCGGCTTCGCGGCGATGCCGGGGCCGCCGGTCGTGCCCTTCTATCTCCGCCGCTCGCTCGATCCCAAGGTGGCGCGCGCGTCGATGCTGCTGATCTTCTTCGGCACCGCGATCGCGGGTACGCTTGCCGCCCTGTGGGTCGGCATCGCGACGCTGAAGCTGTTCCTGATTTCGCTGCTTCTCTTCGCGCCGATGTGGCTCGGCAACCGCATCGGCGCGCGCCATTTCGGCCGCGTTGCGCCGCATGTGTGGCAGGCGATGGTCGCGCTCGTGCTCGGCATCGCCGCGGTTTCGGCGGTGGTGCGGCTGCTGAACTAAAGGTCGCGCAGCGCCTGCGCCGGCTTGGCCGACAGCAGCGGCCAGCTTCCCGCGATCCCGATCAGGAAGGCAAGCCCCGCGCCGCCGAGCAGCGTGATCCCGACCGCGAACGGATCGGGCGCGAAGGCGAAGTCGAAGATCTGGGTCACGACATACCAGGCGGCAGCGAGCCCGAGCCCGAGCGCCAGCGCCGCGACGACCGCCGCGAGCACCGCATATTCCAGCCCCTGTGCACCCAAAATCTGCCCGCGCGTCGCGCCGAGCAGCTTCAGGATGACGCTGTCATAGACGCGCCGCTCGCGGCTCGCCGCGATCGCGCCGATCAGCACCGCGATCCCCGCAAGGATCGCAATGCTCGCCGCCGCGGCGATCGCCTGGCTCATCTGGGTGAGCAACGTCGTCACCTGTCCGATCACATCCCGAACCGCGATCACCGAGGCGGAGGGAAAGGCGCGCGGGATGCTGCGCGCCAGCTCGGTCTCGGCGCCGGGGCCGACCGCGACCGTCGCGACCATGTTGTGCGGCGCCGCATCGAAACTGCCCGGCGAGAAGACGAGCACATAGTTCAGCCCGAAATTGTCCCATTCGACGGTGCGCAGGGAGGCGACCCGCGCCTGGACCTCGACCCCCAGCACGTTGACCGACAGCGTGTCGCCGATCTTGAGCCCGATCGAGGTCGCGACCTCCTGCTCGACGCTGACCAGCGGCGGTCCCTTATAGTCTGCCGCCCACCAGCGCCCGGCGACGAGTTCGCTGCCGTTGGGGAGCGCCGGGCTGTAGGTCAGCCCGCGGTCGCCGCGCAGCACCCACGCCCCCTCGGGCAATTGTTCGAGTTCGTCGACGCGCTTCCCGGCATATTCGGTGACGCCGCCGCGCAGCGCGGGGATCAGGTTGATCTCGGCCCCGGGATCGGCCTTCGTCACCATCGCGCGAAAATCCGCGGCGCCGTCGCGCGGAATGTCGAGCACGAAAAAGCTCGGCGCGCGCTGCGGCACGGTGCGCGCAATCTCGGCGGTGATGCTCGTCTGCACCGCCGCGAGCGTCACGAACAGGGTCAGGCCGAGCCCGAGCGCCACCACCAGCGCCCCGGTCGCCGCACCGGGACGGTGCAGGTTCGCGACCGCGAGGCGGAGCAGCGGTTGCCGGGGCCGCGGCACGCGGCTTGCGATGGTGCGCACCAGCCAGCCCATCGCGACGAGCAGCAGCAGCAGCGCCGCGGCCGCGCCGACGAAACCCAGCGCGAACAGTGGTTCGCGCGCGGTGCCAATCGCAATCGCGACCACCGCCGCCAGCGCGCCGCCCACCGAAAGGACCGTTCGCATCTCGGGCCGCGCGAGTCCTGACACGGTGGCGCGGTACAGCCCCGCCGCGGGCACGCGCCGCGTCGCGGCGAGCGGGGGTAGGGCAAAGGCGATGGCGATCAACAGGCCATAGGCGGCGCTGATCGCGAGCGGCAGCGGATAGAGCGCGATCCCCGGCTTGACGGGCAGCACGTCGCCCGCGACCGCGGTGATCGCTGCGGGGGCGAGCGCGCCGACCGCCAGCCCGGCGAAGATCGCCAGCGCGGCGACCGCCAGGATCTGCAGGCCATAGATGCGCATCACCGTGCTGCTGTCGGCGCCGAGCACCTTGAGCGTTGCAAGCCCCGGGCGCTTGCCCGCAAGATAGGAGGCGACGCCGTTGCCGACGCCGATGCCCGCGATCACCAGCGCTGCAAGCCCGACCAGCGACAGGAATTGCCCCATGCGTTCGATGAAGCGCCGGGTTCCCGGTGCGCCGTTGCTGCGGTCGGTGATGTCCCAGCCCGCGCCGGGGAACTGCTTTTCGAGCGCCTTGCCGACGGCTGCGGGGTTGGCGTCGTCGGGGAGGCGGACGCGATATTTGCTTTCATAAAGGCTGCCGGGCTGGATCAGCCGCGTCGCGTCGAGATCGGCGATGCCGATGATCGCGACCGGACCCAGCGCAAAGCCCTCGCCGAGCCGGTCGGGTTCGTCGGCGATGATGCCGTCGATACGAAAATTCTTCTCGCCGAACTTCACCGCCTCGTCGACACTCAGGTCGAGCCGCGAGGCGAAGTCCTTGCCGACCCAGATCGTGCCGGCGGGCGGCGGACCGCGCCGCGCACCGCTTTCGAGCCGCATCGTGCCATAGAGTGGATAGGCGGCGTCGACCGCCTTCAGTTCGGCAAGCAAGGCGTCGCCGCCGGGCGCGTTGGCCATCGCGCGCAACCGCACCGTTGCGGAGGTCGTCCCGGCGCTGCGGAACGCCGCCATTTCGGCCTCGTTCGCCTGCCGCTGGGGCATGCCGAATTCGATATCGCCGCCGAGGATCGTCTGCCCGCGCGTCTCGAGTTCGGCGGTGATCCCGCGCGTCAGGCTGCCGATCGCCGCGAGCGTCGCGACGCCGAGGAACAGGCATACCGCAAGCAGGCGAAGCCCGCGGATGCGTGCCGCCAGATCGCGTCGCGCGATGCGCCAGAGGGTGGCGAGGGGGAGCATCTAAATCCTCCCTGTCGCGAAGCGATGGGGAGGGGGAGCGTCCGCGAAGCGGATGGTGGAGGGGCCGCGACGCCAGCGCCATTGCCCCTCCGTCAGCGGCTGCGCCGCTGCTATCTCCCCATGGCTGCGCCACAGGGAGGATATGTGCGCCATCATCACGTGGCCCGTTCCTCGATCCGCCCGTCGTGCATCACGACGACGCGGTCGCAATGTTCGGCGAGCTCGGGATCGTGGGTGATGATCAGCAACGTCGCGCCCAGCGCGGCGCGGCGCGCGAAGATCAGCTCGATGATCGCATGGCCGGTCGCGGTGTCGAGATTGCCCGTGGGTTCGTCGGCAAAGATGATCGCGGGCTCGCTCGCCATCGCACGCGCGATGGCGACGCGCTGCTGTTCGCCGCCCGACAATTGCGCGGGATAGTGCGTCAGCCGGTGGCCGAGCCCGACGGCTTCGAGTTCCTGAGCCGCGCGCCCGAACGGGTCGGCAATGCCTGCAAGTTCGAGGGGCACCGCGACATTTTCGAGCGCGGTCATCGTCGGGAGCAGGTGGAACGCCTGGAGCACGATCCCGATCCGCCCGCGCCGCGCCCGCGCCAGCGCATCCTCGTCGAGCGCGGTGAAATCCATTCCGGCGACCTGCACGCTGCCGCCGCCCGCGCGTTCGAGCCCCGCGAGCACCGCCATCAGCGAGCTTTTACCCGACCCCGACGGGCCGAGCAGCGCGACCGACGTGCCCGCCGCGACCTCCAGATCGACACCGCGCAATATTTCGACGGGGGCCTTGTCGCTGCCCAGCGTCAGCGTCACATTGCGGGCGGCGATCGCCACATCGGGCGACGGTCGTTGGGCATCGGTCAAGAAGGGACCCTTTGGAATGAACAAGGCCGGATGGCGTTCGTTTGCAATATATGGTTGTGTGCTCGCGCTTTGCCAACCGCTCGCCGCGTGCGGACCGGCGGAAAAGGCGGCGCCTTCGACCAACGATGGCGCTGCTTCGACGAAAGCGGCCACGATCCCCGCCGACGCGCCGCTCGTCATCGCCTTCGGCGACAGCCTCTATGCCGGATATCAGCTCGGCCCGAAGGAAGGGCTGGCGCCGCAGCTTCAGGCGGCGCTTGCCGCCGACGGGGCGGTCGCGCGCGTCCAGAACGCCGGCGTGTCGGGCGATACCACCGCCGCGGGGCGCCAGCGCCTCGCCTTCGTGCTCGACAATGCCCGGACAAAGCCTGCGGTGGTGCTGCTCGGGCTCGGCGGCAACGACATGCTGCGCGGGATCGACGCGGCGCAGACGCGCGCCAATCTCGATGCGATGCTCGCCGAACTGCACAAGCGGGGCATTCCCGTCGTGCTCACCGGCATGGTCGCGGCGCCGAATCTCGGCGCGGACTATGCCGCGAAATTCAACCCGATCTTTCCCGAACTCGCGGCCAAATATGACGCAAGCCTCTATCCCTTCATCCTCGACAATGTCGTCACCGACAAGGCTTTGATGCTCGGCGACAATATCCATCCCAATGCCCAGGGGGTGAAGATCATCGCCGAAGCGCTCGCCCCGCTGGTCGAGGAGCAATTGCCGGGCGCCGACTGAGCGATCTTCGCCGCCGTCCGATGACGGCGAAGGTCAGCCGGGGAGCAGTTTTTCCGCGCGCACGCGCCACGTCTTCGCAAGGGCCTCGGTCGTCGCCAGCGTGCGCAGCGCGGCGGGCTCGCGTTTCCCGCCGCCGCCGATCAGCAGCGTGAACACGCGTTCGACGCTCCAGTCGGGCAGCGGGCGTTCGACCAGCGCCAGCGCGTCGCCGGCTGCGACCGAGCCTTCTTCGATCACCCGATAATACCAGCCGCTGCGGCGCGTGCTCACCACCGTCGCGGGCACGCTCGCCACGCCGAAGCGGTGGCCGAGCTTCCAGCAGGGCTGGCGTCCCTGGCTGATCTCGACGAGTGCGCTGCCGAGCCGGTAGCGGTCGCCGAGGCAGGCTTCGCTCTCGACCAGCCCGGCGGTCGAGATATTTTCGCCGAACGCGCCCGGCGCCGCGAGCAGCGCATGATCGCCCAGCGTGCCGCGCCACCAGTCATAATGGTCGCGCGGATAGTGATGGATCGCCTTGTCGGGGCCGCCGTGCACCATCAGGTCGGCCTGTTCGTCGCCCGCGATGCCGAGGAAGCCGACGTGCAGCGCCCCGGCGACGGGCGTCTTGGCGATCGCGCTCGCTTCGCCCTTGGCGCCGAAGCGCCGCGCCTTGCCGGTCAGCACCGCGTCGATCCGAAAAGTCATGCGGCCTCCTGTTCGGCACAGATCGACCCGGCGTCGGCGGGGGTGAGCGCGGTGGCCAGAAGCGCGCAGAAATGGGGGTTTCCCTGCGGGGAATCGCGGTCGAAATGGCGGCAGTCGGCGCACAGGCCGAACGCGCGATAGCCCCGGGCAGCGAGATGGGCCGTCAGCATCCGCTCGAGCAGCGGCGCAAAGGCCGCGCGGTCGGCCGCCGTCATGCGGGCGAGCATCGCGTCGGCAATGCCGTCGGGCGCTGCGTCGAGCGTCGCGCGGCCGGCGGGGGTGAGCGCAAGCCGCACGACACGCCGGTCGTCGGGGTCGGCCGCGCGCTCGACCAGCCGTTTGCGTTCGAGCGCCGCGATCGTCTGCGACACCGTGCCCTTGGTCTGCCCGAGCCAGAGCGTAAGTGCACCCGGTGTGCGCGAGAAGCGGTTGGCGACGGCGAGATAGCGCAGCGCCTGCCATTGCGCCGGATTGAGCCCGGTCGAATAGCCGTCGCTCGCGATCAGGCGCGCGGCGCGTGTGAGCATGTCGGAGAGGCGATCGGTCATCGGCCCAATGGTATCGACTAAAAACCATTTGCTCAACCCCTGTGAAGGGGGCAGGTTATTGGTATCGAGTCGCTATTAGTTGCGATCGACAGGAGGAGTGACGACATGACCGAGAAAGCGATCTTCTATCATGCGGGCTGCGCGGTGTGCGTCGCGGCGGAACGGGCCGTGGCCGATGCGATCGATCCCGTCCGGTATCGCGTCGAGAGCGTCCATCTGGGCGAGGCGCCGGACCGGATCGCCGAAGCGGAGGCCGCGGGCGTGGTTTCGGTGCCCGCGCTCGTGTTCGGCGGCGGCGCATATCATATCAACCATGGCGCTGCGCTCGATGCGCTGAAATAGCGGGCGGGCATGAAAAAGGGCGACCCTCGCGGGCCGCCCTTTCCATGTTCGTTTCGGGTTCCGAAAGATCAGAACGCGAAGCCAACGCCCGCGACGAAGCTGTCGTAGTCGCTGAAGTTGTTGATGAACTGGTGGCGATATTCCAGCTTGCCGTACACGTTCGAGCCGAACTTGTGCTGGTAGCCGGCACCGATGTACGGATCGTCGATCTGGCCGAAGGTGTAGCCGCCGGTGGCGTACAGCTTGCCGCTGGTGCCGACCTTGGCACCGGCGCGCGCGCCGGTCGAGAACTGCACCTTGGTGCCGCCGACGAGGACCTTGTCGCCAGCGATTTCGGCGCCGATGAAGGCGGTGTCGCCGAGGTCGAAATCATAGCCTGCGGCAACGCCGAGCACGCCTTCTTCGTCACCGCCACCGGTGACCAGGCCGCCGCGCACTTCGACGCGACCTTCGCCGCCTTCGGCAGCCATGGCGGGGGTTGCAACGATGGCCGTCAGGAGAGCGGCTGCAACTGCGAATTTCTTCATTATCTTGTCCTTTTCTTTCACGGGGTCGTTTCGTTTTTTGGTCGCGACCCGAGCGCCTAAATGGCGTTTGAAGCTGTCGCGTCAATGAACGCACCGTTCAGAATATGACAATTTTCTTACCTGTGTTGTTTTTGCAACACAGGGGGAGGGGTAGGAATATGGTGCGCGATGCGACCCCGAAAGGTCTTTGCAACATACTGGAAACGCCAGATTTTCTGGCGGTTTTGGCGCGAAGGGCGTCAGCCCAGCGCGGCCTGCTTTT
Source organism: Sphingopyxis sp. YF1 (assembly GCF_022701295.1). Taxonomy (NCBI): domain Bacteria; kingdom Pseudomonadati; phylum Pseudomonadota; class Alphaproteobacteria; order Sphingomonadales; family Sphingopyxidaceae; genus Sphingopyxis; species Sphingopyxis sp. YF1. Next base: position 2,424,190 of record NZ_CP033204.1, on the reverse strand, counting down.
CCTCGGCGATGCGGTCGAGTTCGGCGCGGCTCGGTTTGGTCGCGGCGCTCTTGAGCTGGCCGCAGGCGGCCATGATGTCGCGCCCGCGCGGGGTGCGCACCGGCGCCGAAATGCCCGCCTTGAAGATCAGGCTGCTGAACGCGCGCACCCGCTCGGGCGAGGAGCATTCATAGGGCGCGCCGGGCCAGGGGTTGAAGGGGATCAGATTGACCTTCGCGGGCAGCTTGTACTGCTTGATCAGCCGGACGAGCTCGCGCGCGTCGTCGTCGCTGTCGTTCTTGTCCTTGAGCATCACATATTCGAAGGTGATGCGCCGCGCATTGTTCGCGCCCGGATAATCGGCGCACGCCTGAAGCAGTTCCTCGATGCCGTATTTGCGGTTGAGCGGCACGATCTCGTCGCGGATTTCCTTGGTCACCGCGTGGAGCGACACCGCAAGATTGACCCCGATCTCGTCGCCCGCGCGCGCCATCATCGGCACCACGCCGCTCGTCGACAGCGTGATGCGGCGCTTCGACAGCGCGAGCCCGTCGCCGTCCATCACGATCCTGAGCGCGCCCTTGACCTCGTCGAAATTATACAGCGGCTCCCCCATGCCCATCATCACGATGTTGGTGAGCATGCGCCCGTCGGCGGTATAGTGGCCCGCCGCATCGTCGTCGGCGTCCTCATCCTCGGGATCGGCGCCAAAGCCCGCCATCGTGCCCTTGGGCCATTCGCCGAGCGCGTCGCGCGCGAGCAGCACCTGCCCGACAATCTCGCCCGCGCCGAGGTTGCGCACGAGGCGCATCGTACCCGTGTGGCAGAAACGGCAATTGAGCGTGCAGCCGACCTGGCTTGAGACACAGAGGGTTCCCCGATCGGCGTCGGGGATGAATACCATCTCATATTCCTGGCCGTCGGCGGCGGCGAGCAGCCATTTGCGCGTGCCGTCGCTCGACACCTGCGCCTCGCGGACGGTCGGGCGGCCGATGATGAAACGGTCGGTCAGCCAGGGGCGCATCGTCTTGGCGATATCGGTCATCGCCTCGAAATCGGTGACCCCGCGGTGATAGATCCAGTGCCAGATCTGCTTGGCGCGCAGCTTCGCCGCCTTGGCGTCCAGCCCGGCCTCCACCAGCACGCCCCCGATGGCGTCGCGGGTCAGCCCGACAAGGTCGATACGGTTGCCCCCGCGCAGGGGAACGGTGCCCGTGGTCACGGGATCGATATGGCCGGGGATCTGCATGATGCGCGGCCATATAGGGGGGAAGGGCGCTTTAGGCAATAATGGCCCCGCCTCCGGTGAAAGCGGGGCGGAGGGCTTCAGTGGGGCAGCGATTCGCCCAGGGCTTCCTCGAAATCTTCGATCGACCCGACCTGTTCCTCGTGCGGCAGCCCCGGCGCCTGCGGAAAGATCGCGTCGAGCCGGCGCTTGAGCGTGTCGTCGAAGGTCGGCTGGTTCGAAATCCGCGCGTTGCACACTGTCAGTTCGGAGCGGATCGCGCCCTTGATTCGCTCGAGCCCATCGGGCGTCAGGATGCCCGCGTTGAGCAGTTCCTCGCATAGTTGAATCAGCCCGACCGTCGTCGCATGGGCGCGCAGGCCGATGAAATCGAGCGTGCGATGGCGCTCGCGGGCTACCGCGTCACAGCGGCTCTGTGCAGTCATCTCCGACATTCTCCCTCTCCGATCCTTCAACGCGGTGCGCCTTCGGGGCGTCTGTCCGCGTCGATTGGTTGCGATGATGCGCCAAGAGGGGGGTGTGGGCAAGAGCTTATGTAACTAAGTGTCCCGTCCGGGGGCGTTCCGCGCAATTCTTCTCTCGGACGGCTGCGGGCCGGTCGGCATCCGGTATTGTGCCGCAGGTGATGGCGATGCCGACCTTGCGGCGCCGGTCATTTCTGGATCGAAGTCACCCGGATGGGGTCCGCGCGCGTCGCGCCGGCGACGACCGCGCCGGCCTTCGCGGTCGCGAGGTGCCGTGTCTCGCGGCGGCATTCGCGTACCTCGTTCCTGCCTTCAAGGTCGAAATCCGAGGCGGTTCCGCACACCGCGACGACGGCGCGCCAGATTCGCCGGTCGAGCGTCCGGGTGCCCGCTGCGGTGCGGAGGTCGAGGTCCTTGTGCGGGACGACGACGCTCGGATTCGCGGGTGACGTCCGGGCGAAGGCGGGCTGGCCGGCCGCGGCGGCGGCGAGCACGGCGAGGATCAGAAGCTTTTTCATCTCATGTCTCCATCGACCGGCCGGAAAGGAGGGGAGGAAGCCGGTGGAGACCGAGATAATCCCGACGCCGCGGCCGCGGGAGCAACGAGTTTGCGCACCCATTCTGCAAAATTGCAGAATGCCGTCGCGGGCATTATGACGCACAAGGTGCCATGTACGACTGGAACGATCTCAAATCCTTCCTTGCGGTAGCCGAGACGGGGAGCACCCTCTCGGCGGCACAGGCGCTGCGCGTCAGCCAGACGACCGTCGCGCGGCGTATCGCCGCGCTCGAGGCGGCGACCGGGCTGGCGTTGTTCGAGCGCCGTCAGGCGGGCTATGCGCTGACCGCGGCGGGCACGGCGCTGCTCGAAAACGCCGCCGCCGTGCGCGACGCCGCCGAGCGTTTCGGCGAAGCGGCGGGCGCGCGGTCCCGCGACGCGGGCTGCACGGTGGGCCTGACGGTCATGGAGATTTTCGCGGTCACCATCCTGCCGCCGATCCTGCGCGACCTCCGCGCGGCGCACCCCGACATCCACATCCATCTCGATACGTCGGACGAACCGCGCGACCTGGCGGCGGGCACCGCGGACATCGCGATCCGCAGCAGCAAGCAGCCCGCCGGGGCGGGGCTCGTCGGGCGGCGCATCGCCGACAATCCATGGACGCTCTATTGCAGCCGCGACTATGCCGACCGCCACGGCATACCGCACACCCGCGACGAGCTTGCGGCGCACCCGTTCATCGGTGGCGGCGGCGGGGTGTGGGAACCCTATCAGGCATGGCTGCGCCAGTACGGGCTCGAGAGTTCGGTGGTGATGCAATATGACAGCGCCTCGGGACTGCTCGCCGGGGTGCGCTCGGGCATGGGGCTCACCATCCTGCCCGCCTTCCTCGCCGACCGCGAACCCGACCTCATCCGCTGCATTCCGCCGCGAATCGAGGACACGACGGGTCTTTGGCTGCTGACGCACGAACGGTTGCGTCATGTTCCGCGCGTGCGGATGGTGCTCGATTTCCTCGCTGCGGAGCTGACGAAATTGGGGCGGGGGTAGGTGCTGCCATCCGCTTTGCGAAGCAATGTCGGCTTAGGGGTGGGAAGCGAACGTTTGCTCTCAGTTTGTACCCCGGCGAAAGCCGGGGCCCAGGGCGTTAGAAAGTCAGCGTTGCGTAGTTCCGCTTTGGGCCCCGGCTTTCGCCGGGGTGCACATCTCTATCGGCAACTACCGGTCGCTCGCCGTCGCTCCTCCCTGTCGCGCAGCGATGGGGAGGTGGCAGCGGCGTCAGCCGCTGACGGAGGGGCCGACGCCGTCAGGCCTCGCGCGACCTTTCGGCCCCTCCACCACTCGCTGCGCGAGCGGTCCCCCTCCCCATGGCTTCGCCACAGGGAGGATTTCCGACGTCCGCAACCGGTCGAGACCGGTCACGCGACTACCGCCGAAAATCGCTTTCCTAAAATGCCGCACCATGCTCCAAGCTGGTCAATGAACCCCGGCCCGCCTCGTCCCATTGTTATCAATCCAGCCGCCCGGTTCCGCGCGACACCGCAATCGCGAGTAAAGTTACCCAGTTTTCTGCGATTTCTTGCCGCCCGCCTGTCCGTTTTTCTCGTTATCGCGGACGTGATCCGCAATCCATGCCGGCTGGCGCATGCCGATCGACCAAAGACCGACGACGACGTCACCAAAAAACGTGCATTGCGAGTAAAGTTGCGCAGAAATCTGCCACTTTTCCAACCCGCCTCAGCCCAGCCTCGCGCATCCCAGCGCCGCGGCATCGATCGCCGTTGCCGCGCCGCGCAGGCGATAGGTGTCGGCGATCGCGCCGCCGCTGGTGGCGCTGCTCTCGATGCTCATGCTTGGGGCCGATCGCATCGCGGCGATGATCGCGGCGTCCATGCGCGCATCGCTGGCCCAGCCGTGGACGCCGTTGCCCGCGAGGATGAAGCGGCGGCTGCCGATCGTCAGGCGCAATTCGCTGCGCGCAGCGCGCGGTTTCGACAGGCGGACATAGAATTGGCCGCGGACATTCGACCTGGGCCAGTAACCGACGCTGGCATAGGCGCGCACGGCGGGCGACCCGATCGTCGCCGCCGGGGTGGCGATCGCGTAGCAGCGCGGCGTTGCGGGATCGCGAAACGCGCCCCAGCCGTCGAAGATGCCGAGCGCCATGCGCGGCGCGGCCAGCGCCGCCGCGGGCAGGGCGGCGAGCAGCAGCGACAGGGCGAACAGGCGACGCATGGTGCATCGATTGCGCGAACCGCCCCGTTTTGCAAGCATCGCTTGCGCACGGCGATGCGCACGTTAAGGAAGGTGGACATTTTCGGGGGCAGGGAATCGCGGTGACGAATCGCCCGTGACGTCCGCCTCTTTCAGGGACTTCTCCCGCAAGCCAGGGTGACGGATTAGAATGAAAGCGACGATCGAACGCGCAGTGCTTCTGAAGAGCCTCGGCCACGTCCAGTCGGTGGTCGAACGGCGCAATACCATTCCCATTCTGTCGAACGTGCTGATCGAGGCCGATGCCACCGGCCAGCTCAAGCTGATGGCGACCGACCTCGACCTCCAGGTCGTCGAGACGATCGCCGCAAAGGTGGAGACGCCGGGGACGACCACCGTGTCGGCGCACACGCTTTTCGAAATCGCGCGCAAGCTGCCCGAAGGGGCCGAGGTCAGCCTCGCCGCCGCAGAGGGCAAGATGCAGGTCAAGGCCGGCCGCTCGAACTTCAACCTGCCGACCTTGCCGCGTGACGATTTTCCGGTGATCGCCGAGGGCGACCTGCCGACCAATTTCGAACTGCCCGTTGCCGAGCTGATCCAGATCATCGACAAGACGCGCTTTGCGATCTCGACCGAGGAAACGCGCTATTACCTCAATGGCATCTTCTTCCACGTTGCCGAGGATGCGACGGGGCCGGTGCTCAAGGCCGCGGCGACCGACGGTCACCGCCTCGCGCGCTACACGGTGACGCGTCCCGATGGCGCGGCGTCGATGCCCGACGTGATCGTGCCGCGCAAATGCGTCGGCGAAATCCGCAAGCTGCTCGACGAAGCCGAGGGCAATGTCGAGATCAGCCTGTCGGCGACCAAGATCCGCTTCCAGCTCGGCAATGCCGTGCTGACCTCGAAGCTGATCGACGGAACCTTCCCCGATTACAGCCGCGTCATCCCGACCGCGAACGACAAGCTGCTCAAGGTCGATCCGAAGAGCCTGTTCCAGGGCGTCGACCGCGTCTCGACGATCGCCAGCGAAAAGACGCGTGCGGTCAAGGTCGGGCTCGATAAGGATCGCATCACGCTCAGCGTCACCAGCCCCGAAAACGGCACGGCGGCCGAAGAGCTTGCCGCGGGTTATGACAGCGAGGCGATGGAGATCGGCTTCAACGCGCGCTATTTGAGCGACATCCTCGGCCAGGTCGACGGCGACAATGTCGAACTCCACCTCGCCGACGCCAACGCCCCGACGCTGATCCGCGAAAGCGAAAAGAGCCCGGCGCTCTATGTGCTGATGCCGATGCGGGTCTAGGCCCGGCCGCGACGAAGCGGTCCGAAAGGAAAAAGGCCCCGCAAAGTGCGGGGCCTTTTCTTATCCGGCTTTCGCGACCCGCCAGATCACCCCGCCGGTGTCGTCGGCGATCAGTGCGCTGCCGTCCTTCGCGACTTTCACGTCCGCAGGACGACCGCGGGTCGTCTTGCCGTCCTTTGCCAGGAACTGGTCGAGCAGGATGATCGGCAACGCATCCGCCGGTTTGCCGTTGGCGCCGAATTTGACGAACACGACATCGTAGCCCGCAACCGGTTCACGGTTCCACGATCCGTGGCGCGCGACGAGCGCACCGTTGGCGAAGCGCTCGCCGAGGTCGAGCCCCTGGGTGAACGTCATGCCGAGCGGCGCGGTGTGCGCGCCGAGCCCATATTCGGGACGCTTGACATATTGGCGGCGATCCTCGGCCTCGGGCGGCACGCGGGGATCGATGAAACCGCCCCAATAATACCAGGGCCAGCCATAGAAATCGCCCTCGTCGACCGACGCCATATAGTCGGGAACGAGATCGGAGCCGAGCATGTCGCGCTCGTTGACCACGGTCCACAACTGGTCGCTGCCGGGATAGAAGGCGAGGCCGACGGGGTTGCGGATGCCCGCTGCGAAGGTGCGCATATATTTGTTTTCGGGCCGGACCTCGAGCACGCTGGCGCGGCGGAATTCGGCGTTCATGCCTTTCTCGCCGATGTTCGAATCGGCGCCGACGCCGATGTAGAGCCAGCCGTTTGGTGCCGCGGCGAGGCTCTTGGTCCAGTGGCGGTTGGTGCCCTTTGCGGGCAGGTCGACGACCTTCACGGGCTTGCCGCTCATCTTCGTCTCGCCGGCGACATAGGGAAAGGCGAGCAGGGCGTCGGTGTTGGCGACGTAGAGCGTGTTGCCGACCAGCGCCATGCCGTAGGGCGAATTGAGACCCTCGATATAGGGCGTCTTCACCTCGGCCTTGCCGTCGCCGTCGGTATCGCGGAGCAGGGTGATGCGGTTCGCCGATGCGCCGCCGGCGCCGGCCTTGCTCATCAGGCGGCCCATTACAGCGCCTTCGATCCCCGATGTGTCGCGCGGCGGGCTCTGGGCCTCGGCGGCCAGCACGTCGCCGTTCGGCAGCACAAAAATGGTGCGCGGGTGGTCGAGCCCTTCGGCGAACCGCTGTACGTTCAGCCCCGGCGCGGCGCGGGGAGCCTCGCCCGCCGGCCATTTGGTTGCTTCGGGGACGTTGGTCGTGGGGATCGTCTGCACATCCTGTGCCCCCATGATCGGGACGCGGCCGCTCGTCTCGGCGGTCGAGAAGCGCGCCACATCGGGGCGCGACATGACGTAGAGCGTGATGCCGCCGACGATCAGGAGCAGCAGCAGGGCGAGGGCGACATATTTCAGGATCTTGCGCATGGATCCTGTCTACACGCACCGGCCGCGGCGTCAAAGGGACGAAAGGGGGCGCATTCGCGGTTAACGAGCGGGGCGCAGCAATTAACCTTACCGGGCTGTTCAGTACTATTGGGAACGGCGCGGTCAGGCGGTCACGCTAGGATGATCGCCATGACCGGGGACAGTTTTCAATTGCCAGCGCCATTTCTCGCGGACCGGGGGACGGTCGACGATGCCGACCGGCTGATCCGCGAGCATGGCGACGAGGCGGGTTTCGCGGCCGCCGCGCGCGCCGAGCAGTTCCGCGCGCTCGGCAATCACATCCACTTCGCGCGCTGGCGCCAGATCGAACGGCTCATCACCTATCTGGCGATCGAAACCGCACTCGATACGGTGCACTGAGGCTCAGAGCCGGAGGCCTGCAGTCTCGGGCAGGCCCGCCATGATGTTGAGGTTCTGGACGCAGGCGCCGCTGGCGCCCTTGCCCAGATTGTCGAGCCGCGCGACCAGCCGGAGCTGGGTGCCGTCGACGCTGGCGTAAAGCATCAGTTCCATCGCGTCGGTCGCGGTATCGCCCTTGCGGAGCAGCAATTCGCTCTCGTCGCCCGCACGCCGCACGCTCACCAGCTGCGACCCTGCATAATGCGCCGCGAGGGCTTCATAGGCCGCATCGGCGGCCGGCGCGTCGAACGCCAGGGGCACTTCGACCAGCATGCCGCGATAGACCGGCACCACCGCCGGGGTAAAGAGCGGCGGATGGGAGAGGCCCGCGCCTTGCTGCATTTCGGGCACATGCTTGTGGCCGAGCGACAGGCCATAGCTGCGAAAGCCGATGTCGGTTTCGGTCTCGAAGCGCGCGATCAATTCTTTGCCGCCGCCCGAATAGCCCGACACCGCGTTGACGCTCAGCCGCGCGTCCTTCGCGACAATCTTCGCCGCCACCAGCGGCGCGATGAGCGCAAGGAAGCCGGTCGGATAGCAGCCGGGATTGCTCACCCGCGCCGCCGCGGCGACAGCGGCGTGCTGTCTGGCGTTCAGTTCGGGAAAGCCGTAGGTCCAGCCCGCCGCAACCCGATGCGCGGTCGAGGCGTCGATCACCTTGGTGCGGGTGTTGGCGATCATCGACACCGCCTCGATCGCCGCCGCGTCGGGCAGGCAGAGGATGACAAAATCGGCGTCGTTCAGCGCCTCGCGGCGCGCGGCGGCATCCTTGCGCCGTGCCTCGTCCAGCGTGACCAGGCTGAATTCGCTGCGCCCGGCCAGCCGCTCGGCGATTTCGAGGCCCGTCGTTCCCGCCGCGCCGTCGATGAAAACCGTCTGTGTCATAAATTATCGCAGTCTTTTGTATCCGCGCACCGGCGGGTCATGATCCTTGGCCGCCGAGCGTGCGATCACGTCGGCGAGCGGTTCGGTCTGGACGGCCATCCATCGTCGGCTCGCATGGATGATGTTGCGATCGTCGGTCATGATACCGACGTGCCCGGGAAAGAAGACAAGGTCGCCGCGCGCGAGCTCGCCGGGGAGCACGTCCTTGTCGGGGCCGAGCGCGGCGAACTGAAGATCGCTGTCGCGCGGCAATTGTACGCCCGCCGCCGCCCATGCCAGCTGGACGAGGCCCGAACAGTCGATGCCATTGGCGGTGCGTCCGCCCCACAGATAGGGTGCGCCGGTCAGGGCTTCGGCGATGCCGGCCGGGTCTGCGCTCTTCGCGCCGGCGTCGACAAGCGCGGCAAGCGGCAGATAGCCGTGCGCGGTGGCGAGCCATTCGCCCTCGACGCTGCCCATGACCAGCGCGCCGCGGGGCAGGATCGCCGTGCCGCCTGCCGCGGCATCGGGCGCGCTGTGCAGGATCGCTTCGGCTGCCGCGACCCGGTGGCTCGGGGCGATCGGCGAGCCAAGTGCGTCGGCGGCGAGATAGCCGACATAATGGTCGGCGAGGCAATAGCCCCACGCCCAGCCGCCGGTCAGATCGAGCAGCGCAAACCCCTCGCCGAAGAGGAGTTCGCTGGTCTGGTCGGCGTCGAGCGACGGCGATCCGCGCAGGACGGCCGAGGGCAACAGGCAGCTCGTCATCATCGGCGCGGCATAATGGGGGGCAAAATGCTGTCCCGCGACGGCAATGTCGGCCAGGTCGGGACGAATGGCGACGATGCGCGGATCAAAAGCCTGCGACGTGCCGGTCAGCCCGAAGCGGTCGCGCCCGGCACCGACGACGCCGGGGCGTCCCATGCGCACGCGGCTCGCCGCCAGATATTCGCCACCTTCTGCTGTCAATTCTGTGTCCGATATTTCGTGAGACCGCCATCGGGCGGACAATCGCGGCGCATTAGACCAGCGGTGCCACCTTGATCAAGCCGGATCGCTCTTGCGCCGACGGTCGTAGCGCGCCTGCAGCATCGCCCATGCGGCGCGCAGCCCGAGCGCGGCGCCGCCCTTGGGCCGTCCGGGCTTTGCCGACGGACGCCACGCGAAGGTGTCGAGATGCGCCCAGACGATGCCTTCGCCGACGAAGCGCTTGAGAAACAGCGCGGCGGTGATCGTACCGGCGAAGGGCGAGGAGCCAGCATTGCCGAGGTCGGCGATGTCGGTTTCGAGCAATTCGGCATAGCCGTCCCACAGCGGCATGCGCCACAGCGGGTCGTCGCGGTCGATCCCGCCCGCCAGCATGGCTTCTGCCAGCGCGTCGTCATTGGCGAAGAGCGGCGGCAGGTCGGGGCCGAGCGCGACGCGGGCGGCCCCGGTCAGCGTCGCGAAATCGACGATCAGTTCGGGCTTGCCCTCGCTCGCCTTCGCGAGCGCGTCGCCGAGCACCAGCCGGCCCTCGGCATCGGTATTGCCGACCTCGACCGTCAGGCCGAGCCGGCTGGTCAGCACGTCGCCCGGACGAAAGGCATCGGCCGAGATCGCATTTTCGGCCGCCGCGACAAGGCAATGGAGGCGCACCGGCAGCCCGCTCGCCATCACCAGTTCGGCGAGCGCCAGCACATGCGCCGCGCCGCCCATGTCCTTCTTCATCAGGCGCATGCCCGCCGACGGCTTGATGTCGAGCCCACCGCTGTCGAAACTGATGCCCTTGCCCACGAGCGCGACGCGCGGGTGATCGGGTTTGCCCCACTCGATCTCGATCAGCCGCGGCGCATGATGTTTCGCCGCCGCCCGCCCGACGGCGTGGATCATCGGAAAGCCCTGCTCGAGCGCTTCGCCCTTGGTCACGGCAACCGTGGCGCCATGCGCTTTGGCGATGCGTTCGGCTTCCTTCTCGATCGCGGCGGGCCCCATGTCGGCGGCGGGCGTGTTGACCATGTCGCGGACCAGCGCCGTTGCGCGCATTTCGGCGACCATCGGGGCGATCGCGCCGACGTCGCCGGTCAGCAGGACGCGGGTCCCGCGCGCTTCGGCCTTGGGACGGTAGCGGTCGAAACGATATTGGCCGCTCATCCAGCCGAACAGCGCCTTGCCGGGCTGGCGGCCGTCGAGGCGGTAGCGTCCCTCGGGCAAGAGCTGTCCCAGCTTGGCGAGGCACCAGGCCGACAGATTGTCGCTGTCGGCCACCGCGGTGACGACCGACCAGTCCTCCGGGCCGTCGCCGGGCAGGATCGCATGCGCAAAAGCTTCGGGTTTGTAGGCCGCCGCGGCGAGTGCGGCGCGTTCGCGCGCGCTTCGTCCCTTCAGCCAGCTGTCGTAGCTCGCCTTGTCGACAAGGTGGATCATACGGGCATCCTGCCCCTTGTCGGGCTGGATCAGGTCGGAATAGTCGGTCATGCAAAACTGCTAGGCCTGCAGGGAAACTTTGTCGATTCCCGGCGTTATCCGCGCATGAAGCTTTCACATCCCTCCCGTTTCGCTGCGGCCCTTGCGCCGCTGGTGCTGATCCTGGCCGCCTGTTCGGGTGAACCCGAACCGACGCCTGCTGAAAAGGCGGCCGCTGCCGCCGTGCCCGGTGCTCCGCCGAGTGCGGCTGAAAATTTGAAAGCGGCGAACGCCGTCGCATCGAATGTCAGGGAGGAGGGCGAACTGTTCGAGTTCGCCTACAGCTATCCGAAAGAGGCGGCCGCGCTTCCCGGGCTGGCGGAATGGCTCGACGCTGATCGTGCGGCCAAGCGCGATGCGCTCGCGGCGGAATCGCGGCGTGATCAGGCGCTGGCGAAGAAGGAAGGGTTTCCGTACCGCCCGCACAGTCACCTCCAGGCGTGGCAGCGTGTCACCGACACACCGCGTTTTCTCAGCCTGTCGAGCGAGATTTCGACCTATACGGGCGGCGCGCATGGCATGACGAATTTCGACACGCTGCTCTGGGATCGCAATCACGCGGCGCGGATCAAGCCGCTCGACCTGTTCGTCAGCGGAGAGGCATTCGATGCGGCGATCCGCGATGACTTCTGCGCCGCGATCAAGCGCGCGAAGGCTGCGAAGGGTATCCAGCCGCCCGATGAGGCCGACTCGGTCTTCGCGAAATGCCCGCCGGCTTCGGCGCAGACGATCTGGCTCGGATCGTCCGACGGGCGGCGCCTCGACCGGATGACGATCGCCATCGCGCCCTACGAGATCGGCGCCTATGCGGAGGGCGACTATCGCATCAATCTACCCGTGACCGCCGCGCTTTTACGCGCCGCCAAGCCCGAATTCGCCGCCGACCTTCGGGCGGGTAGGTAGGAACGACACGATGGCCAAATCCCCCCGGGCCGGCAAGGTCGGCGAAACCGCAGCGGACAAGAAGGGCAAGAAGCGCGCGGCGGCGAAGTTGAAGAAGGAGATCGGCACCGGCAAGACGATCGTCAGGCCCCCGGCGGATCGCGAGGCCGATCTTGATCGCGCGCCCCGATGGCAGCCGCGTTATCCGGGATCGGGACGGCTTGCGGGCAAGGTCGCGATCGTCACCGGCGGCGACAGCGGTATCGGGCGTGCGGTCTGCGCGCTCTTCGCGCGCGAGGGCGCCGATCTCGCCATCGTTTATCACAGCAACAGGAGCGACGCCGACGACACCGTAGCGATCGTCGAGGGCGAGGGGCGCCGCGCGGTCAGTATCAAGGCCGACGTCGGCAAGCCGGGTGCGGGCTCCAGGATCGTGGAGAAGGCAGTGGCGAAGCTCGGCCGCCTCGACATCCTCGTCAACAATGCCGGCGAGCAGCATCCCGCCGAGGACATTCGGGACATCAGCCCCGAACAGCTTGAGCGCACCTTTGCGACGAACATCTTCGGTATGTTCTATCTCGTGCAAGCCGCGCTGCCGTACCTCGGGAAGGGGGCGGCGATCGTCAATTGCACCAGCGTTACCATGTACCGGGGATCGGGCGGCCTGCTCGATTACAGCGCCACCAAAGGAGCGATTACCGCCTTCACGCGCTCGCTCAGCGAAAATCTGGTCGCAAAGGGGATTCGCGTCAATGCGGTCGCACCGGGACCGATCTGGACCCCGCTCAACCCGCGTGGCGGTGCGCCCGCCGACAAGATAGCGACCTTTGGCGAAAGCACGCCGATGAAGCGCCCGGGCGAGCCCAATGAGGTTGCACCGTGCTTTCTGTTCCTCGCCTGCGACGACAGCAGCTATATGTCGGGCCAGGTGCTGCATCCCAACGGCGGGACGATCGTTAACGGATAGGGGGCAGGCAGGAGAAAGCCGATGCCAGCCAGGTCCAAAGCCCAGCAGAAAGCCGCCGGAGCCGCACTGAGCGCCAAGCGCGGCGATACGCCCAAGTCGAAGCTCAAGGGCGCGTCGAAGGAAATGGTCCGGAGTATGACCGAAAAACAGCTTGAGGATTTCGCCCGCGGTTCGACCAAGGGCAAACCCGAGCATGTCGATTGAGGCGAGACGGCGGGTTCCGGCCGGTCGGGGCCGTCTCTTGTTGTTACCCGGGATTTGATACGGGGTTCCTTGTCGCTGCGTTGCAGGGACGAATCCCCTTCAAGTCCGAGAGGACGGATGGAATGACGGCAAACGACCGTTAGTCGCCGCTAGAGATGTGCACCCCGGCGAAAGCCGGGGTCCGGAATGCCGGCACGAACCCGGCGTGTTCCTGCACTGGGCCCCGGCTTTCGCGGGCGCGCAGGGAGGGCTGGCGTTGGTCATTTTCCGTCATCCTGGCGAAAGCCGGGATCCCGCCCACAAGCCATGATGAACCGGTGAGATCCCGGCTTTCGCCGGAATGACGACCGGAAATGGTCGGGATCCGCTTCCCACCCCAAACCCGCCTTGCAAGCTTGCAGCAGTCGAAAGAAAAAGGCTCCGGAACGATGTTCCGGAGCCTTTTCTGTCTCTCGCGAGCGGGAAGCGATCAGGCTTCTTCGCCCTCGGCGTCCGCAGCAGCGACGTCCGAAGGGGGCGTGCCCTCTTCATATTCGTCTTCGCTGTCGGGTTCCAGCGCCGACGCAACCGCTTCGGCCTGTTCTTCCTCGAACATCGCGGCGATGACGTCGATGCCCTGCTTCTGCATTTCGGCCTCGTCGGGCGAACGCGCGACGTTGACGCTGACGGTCACGATGACCTCGGGGTGCAGCTTGACCTTGACGTCGAACAGGCCGAGCGACTTGATCGGGCGCTCGAGCTCGACCATCGCCTTGGTGACGGCGGCGCCGTCCTCGACCAGCGCGTCGACGATGTCGCGCACCGAAACCGAACCGTACAGCTGGCCGGTGTTCGACGCCTGACGGATCAGGACGACCTGCTTGCCGTCGATGTCCTTCGAACGGCCTTCGGCGGCGGTGCGGCGTTCGGCGTTGTCGGCCTCGATCTTTGACCGGTTGGCTTCGAACAGCTTCTTGTTGGCTTCGTTCGCGCGCAGCGCCTTGTTGTTGGGCAACAGATAGTTGCGGGCAAAGCCGTTCTTGACGGTGACGACGTCGCCGATACCGCCCAGTTTCTCGATACGTTCGAGCAGGATGATTTCCATCGTTCCGCCCTCCTTACTTCACGATGTAGGGGAGCAGGCCGATATGGCGGGCGCGCTTGATCGCCTTCGCCAGCTCGCGCTGCTTCTTGGTGGACACCGCGGTGATCCGCGACGGGACGATCTTGCCGCGCTCCGACAGGTAACCCTGGAGCAGGCGGACGTCCTTGTAATCGATGACCGGTGCGTCCTTCGCGGTGAAGGGGCAGGTCTTGCGGCGGCGGAAAAAGGGTCGTGCCATGATCGTTATCCTTATTCTTCGCCGTCGCGTTCACGGCCGCCACGGCCGCCACGACGTTCCTGCTTGCGCATCATCACCGACGGACCCTTTTCGAGTTCGTCGACCTTGATGGTCATCCAGCGGATGATGTCTTCGTTGATCGCCGCCTGGCGCTCGATCTCGGCGACGGCTTCGCCCGGCGCTTCGGCCGACAACATCACATAATGACCCTTGCGGTTCTTCTGGATCTTGTAGGCGAGCTGCTTCAGGCCCCAGGTTTCGGTCTTGTGAACCTGGCCCTTATATTCGCCGATGACGTTGGTGACGGTTTCCGCCAGCGCGTCGACCTGAGCCTGGCTCAGGTCCTGACGCGCGATAAAGACATGCTCGTAAAACGGCATGGAGCGCTTCCTTCGATTTGGCCGATCGCTGGTCCCGCGCCAATCGCGAAACCCCTCCGGCTGTCGTCCTGCCCTGCGATACTGGTGCAAAGCAAATCGGGGCGACGGCACAGAGCCTCGCCCCAATCCGGCGCGCCTATACAGATTCGCGCGGGAAAATCAAGCGCGGGCGAGCCGTTCCAGCAAGTCGCGCCCGAAGTCGGTCAGCGTGTCGTCGCGCGCGCCGAGAATGAGGATGCGGTCGCCCGCCTTCGCTTCGTCAAGCATCGCAGCGCCGCAGTTTGCACGCGTCGTCAGGTGGAGCGCATCGCCGCCGCCCGCAACGATGTCGGCGACCAGCGCCTCGCTGCCCGTGCTGCGGTCGACGGTGCCGCCGAAATAGACAGGGTCGCACACATAGAGCTTGTCGCTGCCGCGCATTCCGCGGGCAAAGCTCGCCGCCAGTTCCTTGCCCATCTGGCGCAGCGGGCCATAGCCGTGCGGCTGGAAGAAGAAGAGGGCGCGCCCCGGCAGTTCGGCGACCGCAGCGAGGGTCGCTGCGACCTTGTCGGGGTTGTGCGCGAAATCGTCGATGACCGTGATGCCGCCGGCCTGTCCCAGCACTTCGTAACGGCGCGCGAGCCCGGAGAAGCCTGCGAGCGCATCGGCGGAATCCCCGATCGCGATGTTGAGCGCGCGCGCGGCGGCGATCGCGGCGAGCGCATTCATCGCATTGTGGCGCCCCGGCATGCGCAGCCGCACCGTGCGCTGCGTGCCCGCGAACTGCACGGTGAAGCGGCACCCGTCGGGCAGCGGCTCGAAATCGCTGCCACGCACCGCCGCTCCTTCCGAAAAGCCGAAGCGGATCACATTGCCGCCCGCCAGCAGCGGCGCGGATTCGGGATCGTCGGCGTTGATCACCGCGACGCGCGCCTTTGCCGCGAAATCGCCGAACAGCGCGTGCAGCTCGTCGAGGCTCTTGTGGTCGAGGCTGATGTTGGTGACCACCGCGACATCGGGGCGGTAGAGCGCGATCGAACCGTCGCTCTCGTCGACCTCGCTGACATAGGTCGCCGGATCACCGACCAGCGCGCTCGCGAAGGGCATGGCGTCGCTGGCGAAATTGCGCATCACCGCGCCGTTCATCACCGTGGGCTTGCGGCCGAGGCTTTCGAGGATCCATCCGATCATGCCGGTGACGGTCGACTTGCCGCTGGTGCCGCCGATCCCGACCGCCTGCGCCGCGTTGTTGAACAGCGCGGCGTTGAGTTCGGCGCGCGTCATGCGGGGCAGGGCAAGGGCGTTCGCGGCGGCGACGTCGGGCACGCTGTCCTCGACCGCGGCCGAGGCGACGAGCGTCTGGCCCGCCGCGATGCCGCTGCCGTCCTGCGGGAACAGCGCGATGCCGCGGCCTTCGATCCAGCCGAATTTCTCGGGGCTGCGGCCCTGGTCGCGGCTGCGATCCGACCCCGAAACCCGCGCGCCGCGCGCCGCGACGATCATCGCCAGCGGCAGCATGCCCGACCCGCCGATGCCGCAAAAGAAATAGGATTTGTTTTCCGCCATGGCGCGGCGTTATGGCCTCGGCGAAGGGTTTGCAACACAGGGCGACATTCCCTTTCCCGTTCGCATCGAGCGAAGTCGAGATGCCCATCGACTTGGCGCTTGCCCTCGGGGTGTCTCGACTTCGCTCGACACGAACGGAATCTATAGGCCGGTCATGCGCATCGGAATTGTCGCTCCTTCGACCCCCATTCTCCCCGACGATGCCGAGGCGGTGCGCGCGCTGGCGAGTCTGGGCTATCCCGGCGTCGAGCTCGAATTCGACCCGCAATGTTTTGCGGTGCACGGTCATTTCGCGGGCGAGGACGGGCATCGCTTCGCGGCGCTGGTCGAGATGGCGAACCGCCCCGACATCGACGCGGTCTGGTTCGCACGCGGCGGCTATGGCGCGTGCCGCATCGCCGAAGCGGCGGTCGCGGCGATGACCGATGCCGCGCGCGGCAAGGCCTTCCTCGGCTATTCGGACCAGGGCAATCTGCTCGCCTGCCTCTATCGCGACGGCTTCGACCATGTCGCGCACGGCCCGATGGTCGCCGACGTGCGCCGCGAGGGCGGCGATGCCGCGGTATTGCGCGCGCTCGACTGGCTCGTCGCGCGCGATCCCGCGGCGTGCGAGCCGGGGCTCGAACATGGCGCGCGCCACGCGGCGTTCAACCTGATGACGCTGTCGATGCTGCTTGGCACCCCGCTCGAACCCGACCTTGCGGGGCATGTGCTGCTGGTCGAGGAGGTCAGCGAATATCTCTACGCCTTCGACCGCGCCTTCTTTCATGTCGCAGGCTATCTTGGTCCGCGCGGGCTCGCCGGGCTCCGCCTCGGCCGCGTCAGCGACGTTCCCGAAAACGACCGTCCGTTCGGCATGGACGCGGAGGAGATCGCGCAGGACTGGTGCGCACGCGCCGGCATTCCCTTCCTCGGCCGCGCCGACATCGGCCACGACGCGGCGAACAAGGTCGTGCCCTTCGGCTTGCATCGCGCGGGGTGAGCGAATAGGCGCGGCCCATTCAAAAACGCTAGGGGACGCAATATGCGCGCATTCATCTTTCCGGGTCAGGGCAGCCAGTCGGTCGGTATGGGCAAGGCGCTCGCCGACGCATCGCCGGTCGCGCGCGAGGTGTTCCAGGAGGTCGACGAGGCGCTCGGCCAGCATCTCTTCAAGCTGATGAGCGAGGGTCCCGAGGATCAGCTGACGCTCACCGAAAACGCCCAGCCGGCGATCATGGCGAACGCGATCGCCACTCTGCGCGTGCTCGAAAAGGAAGGCGGCGTGACGCTTGCGGGCAAGGCCGATTATGTCGCGGGCCACAGCCTCGGCGAATATAGCGCGCTCTGCGCCGCGGGCGCCTTCGACCTCGCGACCACCGCGCGGCTTCTGAAGACGCGCGGGCAGGCGATGCAGGCGGCGGTGCCCGTCGGTGTCGGCGCGATGGCGGCGCTGCTCGGCGCCGATATCGAGACCGCGCAGAAGCTCGCCGATGCCGCCGCCGAGGGCGAGGTCTGCACCGTCGCCAACGACAACGACCCGTCGCAGGTCGTGATCTCGGGCCATAAGGGCGCGGTCGAGCGCGCGGTCGCGCTGGTCAAGGATTATGGCATCAAGCGCGGCGTGCTGCTGCCCGTGTCGGCGCCCTTCCACTGCCCGCTGATGCACGCGGCGGCGGATGCGATGGCCGAGGCGCTCGCCGCCGCCGCGCCTGCCGCGCCGCTGGTCCCGGTGGTCGCGAACGTCACCGCCAGCCCGGTGAGCGACGCCGACACCATCAGCGACCTGCTCGTCCAGCAGGTCACCGGTCGCGTCCGCTGGCGCGAAAGCGTCGGCGCGATGGAGGATATCGGCGTCCACCAGTTCGTCGAATTCGGCGGCAAGGTGCTCGGCCCGATGGTCAAGCGCAGCGCGTCGGGTGAGGTCGAAGTGACCAGCGTCATTTCGATGGACGACGTCGAAGCTTTGCTCAAGACCCTCTAAGATCCAGATTTCGGGAGACTCATCAATGTTCGACCTCACCGGCATGACCGCCCTCGTCACCGGCGCCTCGGGCGGCATCGGGTCCGCCATCGCGCAGGCGCTCGCGGCGCAGGGCGCGCGGCTCGCGGTTTCGGGTTCCAACGCCGAAAAGCTCGAAGCCTTTCGCGCCAGCCTCGGCGGCGACCATGTCGCCTTGCCGTGCGACCTCGGCGATGGCGCCGCGGTCGACGCGCTCGTTCCCGCGGCGGTCGAAGCGCTCGGCGGCAAGCTCGACATCCTCGTCAACAATGCCGGCGTCACGCGCGACAATCTGATCCTGCGCATGAAGGACGACGAATGGTCGGATGTCATCCGCATCAACCTCGAGGCCAATTTCCGCCTCGCACGCGCCGCGGCGAAGCCGATGATGAAAGCGCGCTTCGGGCGCATCATCTCGATCACCAGCGTCGTCGGCGCCACCGGCAATCCGGGGCAGGCCAATTATGCGGCGTCGAAGGCAGGCGTGACCGGCATGACCAAGGCGCTGGCGCAGGAGCTGGCGAGCCGCGGCGTCACCGTGAACTGCGTCGCGCCCGGTTTCATCGCCACCGCGATGACCGAAGTGCTGCCCGACGCGCAGAAGGAGGCGCTCAACACGCGCATCCCGGCGGGCCGCATGGGCGAGGGCAGCGACATCGCCGCCGCGGTCGTCTATCTGGCGTCGAAGGAAGCGGGCTATGTCACCGGCCAGACGCTGCACGTGAACGGCGGCATGGCGATGCTGTCCTGACGAACGGCGATTTCCGGGGGCTGTCCCGGGGAAGGGAATGACGATGCTGAAATCACTGCTGGCGGGCGCGGCGCTGCTGCTGGTCGCCGCTCCGGGCGCCGCCGCGGCACAGGCAGGCGCGGCGCTCGATTGCGTGGTGCAGGCGACCGACGCCGATCTCAAGGCGTCGATCGGCAATGCGATGACCGGCGCGGGCGACGATGCGTCGCGCGAGGCGCTGTTCAAGCGGCTCGCGGCGGTCGTCGACGGCTGCATCGGGCGCCACGGCATCGCCGACGCGCAGAAGGGCGATTATTTCGACTATAGTCTCGCGCGCATCTCGCGCGAGTGGTTGATCGGTGAGCTTACCCGGTCGAAGCTTTCGAACCTGCCGGTCGACAAGGTGCTCGATTTCGGGCCTGACGGGGCGAATCCCGACCTGTCGGCCGACATGACCGACGACCAGATCGGGGCGATCGTGCAGGCCTATACCGACGCCGGGATCGATATCGAAACCATCGACCAGACGGTGTGGGAAAAGGTCGGCGCCTACGCCGCGGCGACCTCGATCTACTGGAACAAGCGCAAGGCGCTGCCCTTCTGACCCCCGGCCCGCCCGGCCCGGCGGCGGCCGGGACCGGGCGGCTGGCGGGCTGCGGTCAGAAGCTCGCCCGCGCGGTGATGCGGATGTCGCGCCCGGCCAGCGGCACATAATCCTTGGTAAAGCTGGCGTGGCGCCGCGCGTCGACGTCGAAGATATTGTTCGCGGCGAGGCTCAGCGTCAGATTCTTCGTGTCGGGTAGCGGACGCCAGCTGATCGACGCGTTGACCAGCGTGAAGCCGTCGGTCGGCGTCTCGAAAGCGGCGATGCGCTTCTGGTCGTCGGTCCACTCGACCTCGACGCGCGCATCGACGCGCTCGCCCTGCGCCTCGATCCCGCCCAGCACGCGCAACGGCGGGATGCGCGGCACGTTGCGGTCGGCCCCGGCGCCCTTGATCGTCGCGCGCGTCATGTCGGCGGTGACGTCGCCGACGATGTTGAAACCGCCGACCTGTGCCAGCCGGGCGCTCGCCTCGGCCTCGAAGCCCCATACGCGCGCGTCGCGCTGGAAATAGCGGAACACGGGCAGGCCGTCCTCCTCGGCGCCGGTCGCGGCCGAATAGATGAAGTCGTCGAACCAGTTGGAATAGCCGGTGAGCGACAGGTTGAACGCGTCGGTCTTGACCTTGAACGACGCCTCGGCGCCCCAGCTCGCCTCGCGCTTCAGGTCGGGGTTGCCGACCTCGAAGCTCTGCGTCGCGATGTGCGGGCCGTTCGAGAACAGCTCCTCGGCCGAGGGAGCACGCACCGCGCGCGCGACCGACACGCCGAACTTTACGGTTTCGCCAAGGTCATAGGTGGCGCCGAGCGCGCCCGAAAATGTGTCGAAACTGCGGGTGATGCCCAGCGTCGGCGCGCGTACGCTGGTCGCCTCGAACCGCCCCGCGGCCTCGAGTCCGATCGGGCCGGCGGTCCATTCCTGCAGCGTGAACAGCGCGAACTGGTCGGTCAGGTTGCGCGGCACGAACGCCTCGGCGCCGACCGCGTCGAAATCGCGGTGGCTGTACTGCACCCCGCTCGCGCCGCGCCAGCCGCCGCGCTCGTTCTGGGCCAGCTCGAGCCGGCCCTCGACGCCCGTGTTGGTGAACACCGTGCCGACCGCGTCGCCTTCATATTCGGTGTGCTCATAATCGGCGTAGCCTGCGCGGATGCGCAGCTTGTCGAAGAAGCCGTCGCCCATCTCGACCTCGCCGCGCAGGTCGGCGCGCCATTGCTTGAGGCCGATGGTGACGGGGCCTTCGCCATGATCGTGGCCGTGGTCGTCGTCGTCATGATCCCCGCCATGGTCGTGCGCGGTGTCGGGGCGGCTCGGGACGCCGTAATTGCTGTCGAAATAGCTCAGCGAGATGCCGAGCTGGCCGCCGTCGTTGATCAGCGACAGTCCGCCGGCGGCGGTCCAGGTCTCGCTCGCGGTGTTGGCGATCTTGCCGCGCGAATTGGCCTGCGCGGTCAGTTCGGCCGCCTCGTCGGCATGGCCGTCCTCGATCTCGTGCTCGGCGAGGTGGAGCAGGTCGCCACGAATGCCCGGCGCAAAGACATAGCCGCCCGCGCGCGCGTCGCCGCTCTTGCGCCAGCTGCCGTCGAGGTGCGCGACGATCTGCGGCGACAGCGCGACGTCGATCGAGGCGCCGGCGTTGCGGTCGTTCGCGGCGGTCGCATAGCCGCCGATCGCGTCGATATGGACATGGTCGGCGGGGACCTTGCGCGGAATCCGGCGGTCGAACAGATTGACCGCGCCGCCGATCGCCTGGCTGCCGAACAGCAGCACCGCGGGGCCGCGCAGGATTTCGATGCGTTCGACGGTCAGCGGGTCGATCGTCACGGCATGGTCGGCGGAGGTGTTCGACACGTCGATCGATCCGATGCCGTCGGTCAGCACGCGCACGCGCTCGCCCGAAAAGCCGCGCAGCACCGGCCGCGACGCGCCGGGGGCAAAGCTCGTCGCCGACACGCCCGGCTGGCGCGTCAGCGTGTCGCCGATCTGCCCGCGAATGTCGCGTGCCAGCTCTTCGCCCTCGAGCACCGAGACATTGCCGAGGATGTCGAGGCTGCGGACATAGGGCGCGGTGACGACGATCGGACCCGAATCATGCACGTCGTCGCCGGCGGGCGCGTCGCGCTCCTGCGCAAGGGCGGGGGCGGCAAGGACCAGCCCGAGGGAAAAGGCGGCAGAAGCAAGCAAGCGCATGGGGAGGGGGTTCCTGTTGTGATGGGCGACTGCGGCGGGTCAGTAATGATATACTGTTACAATGGCAAGCGCCGCTGTTGCCGTTCGTCGGCGCCAGGGAGCCGTCTGTCGACAAGCTGTGTGGGAAGGCTGCTGCCGAGGGGCGTCCGGGACCGACAGATTGCGGACATCAGGCGGGCGCGGTTCGTCTTTCGGTGAAGACAGGGCTCGCCGCCAATCGGAAGACAGCCATCCAGCCACGCGGGATGTTGTGTAGACCCAAATGTCCAAGCGCCATCCATCGTGCGAGGAAGAGTCTTGCCATCGGATGCCCTTGGTCGGCAGCATGCTCCATCAAAGGACGGACTTTTTGGCATGTTCGTGGGGTCTTCGAACGCGCGTAACGACACCAGCCCAGCCAGAAATAGGCAGGCACGAAGCCCGACGCGACGGCTCCGTTCAGGGTGCTTTCGCAATCATCATGATGTCCTAATTCGGCGAGCAGGCGGGCGTAACAAAGCGTAGCCATCCAGGACCCTGCGCCTATGGCGCGATGATAGTATTTCAAGGCCATATCCGGATCGGCCGCGATTCCGGTACCGGTCCAGTAATGCACCCGACTTTTTCCATCGACCAGGCCGAACCGCCTTCTGCGGCTTCAAGGTATAGCTGGAAAGAAGCTGTCGGATCGTCTTCGGCTCTCTTGCCGGCACGCTGGATCAGGTCCCAGCTATCGTCCGTCTCCTCGGATAGAAGTTCGGTTTGGTTGGAAATGTCCCTTTCCCACGCATCCGAGCGCGCCCAAAGACGGTCCCACTCCACGTCGCGTTTCGCGCAGGTCAATTGGCTCACCATCCGTACATGTGACCATCGGTTTCGCTATCCTTGGCCTGCCGAATTCTACCGCGCTTGATGCCCGCTTTCCACCCCATCTTCGTCGTTCGCTGTCGATCGGGAGCGAATATCAGGAAACGACCGGTTGCGGACGTTAGCTTCCCGCTCGATGGCGTGGTTTGGGGTCAAACCAACTTGGCTCCGCTGCACCTTCAGGCCAATAACGACTGTATCGGAGGCCGCCAGTCGCCTTGCTGATTAATAGCCATTCCTTGTAAGATGGGTTAGGAAACGACATCTGCACAAGAAAATCAGCAGCAGTTTCGAGGATTATGTCGATAGGGCATGAACGTGCCAGACCATTTAGCATCATGTCGGCCATCCACAGGGCTGTCGCTCGATCAGTTGGGCCTGTTCTACTAACACACTTTAGGCGCTCTCGTTGATCCGCAATCCAACGCGCTATCCCACTATGATGTTTATAGGCCTCTGCTAAGGACAGCGCTTGACGTGCCGCTTCCAAATCCGACGGAACTTGATGCACGGTACTGTTTCGGGTGAAGTCGTCCCAGATTTCTAGGAGATATTCTGCTTTTGGGCAGCTTGGATCGGCCGCCAAATCCAAAATCGTGGCTGCGAAACTCCAATCATGAAGGACAAGGTCCTCATCTTGTTGAACAAGTTCGGCCTCGAGATCGAATGCCCAACGGCGGATCATAACCTCATCAAGTACACCTTCATCGAGGAGATAACGTTCCACGCACGCCCCTTACCCTGCTAGTCCGTGCGATGGGTATTGCAGTAGTCACGTGCTCAAGCAACGTCTGCTTCCCACCCCATAGCGGCCGTGCCTGGAATGGATTAGCCCCGGAGCCCTTTTTAGGGATTCCGGGGCTATCGACTGCGGCCCAGTGCAGCCCTATTTTTTCGGCGGCGCCTTCGCGGGCGCGGTGCCGCCCGCCTTCACCGGCAGCTTGTTCGGCACTTCATACGGCGACCCCATGGCAACCATGTGGCTGATCGCGATACGGCGCACGGGCAGAGCCTTCGGCTGGATGCCCTGATAGGAAAAGCTGGTCGCGCTGTGGCATTCGAAACAGTTGTTGCCCTGCTGCCCCTTGGCGCTCTGGAGGAAGGTCTCCGCGGTGCTGTTCATCAGGCTGATCGCGCCGACCGCGTTGGTCTGGTTCAGCTTCTGCCAGTTGGGGTTGGTCGTGACATAGCGGTTCGGCTGGAACCACACCGTGCCGATCAGGTTGTAATTCTGGATCGGCGAATTGTTCGGGAAGCTGGCGGCTTCCTTTTGCGATGCGGCGTTGATCGCGGCGATGTTCGCGGGGCCGTTCGGCTGCGTGTCGCCGCCGGTCCGGTTCATCTGGACGATCTGCGTCGCCGGCGAGAACGTCCCCGTATTCGCATCGAAGCTGACGGTCGCGGGGGTGGTGTTGGTCTCCACCAGCAGCGCCGCCTGCGAAAAGGGCGTGCCTGCCTTGTAGAAGGTATGATGGTTCGGGTTGCTGGCATTGGCATCAAAGACGAAGCTGTTGTCGGCAAACATTGGCGCATTCAGCTTGTGCTCGAAGGTCGCCCACAGGAATTCCGGGTGGTTCTCGACATAGCCCACGACATGCGTGCCGACGAGCGCAACCGTCGCCACTTCATACCGGCCGCTCGGCACGGCGATGCAGCCGGTGTCCGTGCAGCTATTCTGCAGCACCGGTACCTCGGCGCTTGTCGTATAGGCTCCCGCAGGCGCGGTTTCGCCGTCGGCGAGCCGGTACCAGGTGGCTTTGACGATCGCATCGCCGGGAGAGAAATAATCGTCATGGTTCGGATTGCTTTCATAGGCGCCGGTGGCGATCAGATTGCGTTTGACGACGTCGAAATAGTTCGACGTCATATGACTCGATGCATAGACCGGATAGCCGTTGGGCCCGATAAGCATGCTGCCGTCGGCCTCGACGATCGCCCCGTCCTGATTGTTTGCGCCCGGCGCCGTGGGGACCGGTTTCATATGGGCGTCGAGCCGCAGCAGCGAGGTGCGCGGGACCCTGGCGGTGTTGGCGAGCAGATCATCGGGGACCCGCCAGGTCAGAAAGCGCGGGGTGCCGTTGATCGGCGCATTGGCCCAGACAAAGGTTTCCCACGACCATTGATTGAACAGGCAGTCGTCGGCGGTCGCGCTCATCGCCGTCGGCATCGTCGCGGTCGGGCCGAGATAGGCTTCGAGCCCTTCGGCCCAGCCCAGACCTTCGGGACAGCTGCCTGCCGCGGCGACCTTTGTGCCCTTTTCGCCGTAGCCACTGTCCTGGCACCCGGCGAGCAGCATGGCTGCGATCAATCCTGTTGTAGTCGAAAAAAGTTGTCTTGCGGGGAATATGCTTTCAGAAAAATCCATGATGCGCCCTCCTCATGAACTTATTCAAGTTACTACGGAGAAGGTTGGGAGTAAATACTGAGGGGCGGAGCGGGATTTAATCCGCACATATATTGATACCAATCTGGATGTGTCTTCGCTTTCCCGATTTTTCATCCCGCCGACGTGCGCATCGACGGACTGGATTCCATTGGCGCAATCCGGCATCATCCGCGGCAATTGCCGGGCAATTGAGGGGGAGGGGAATATGCGCGCGATTGTTGCGGGAGTGGCGGGGCCGATGGTCCTGATGGTTTCGGGTTGCAGCTACCAGGCGGCACTCGACAAGATGGTGTCGCCCGAGCGACAGAAGGAAATTGTCGATATCGGGCAGCGTTTCTGCACCGACCCGGTTGCCAACACGCGTTTGCTGCATCCGGAGATCGCCGGGACCGCGGCGGAGGCGGCGCCGTTGCTGCCGCGCGAATGCCCCGCAGGTCGCGCGACCTGGCAGCTCGCGTCCTATCAGTGGAAAACCAACGTCGAACCCGGGCTGAAGCAGCAGCAGGAAGAGGCCGTGGTCATCGGCACGGGCAAGGGCAAATGGACGACGGTGTCGCTGCGCTTCTTCGCCGAGAATGGCGGGCCGACGCAGATCACCTCGTGGAATGTTCTGGGCAGCGCGACCAAGCCTGACGCCCTGCGCTTTGCCGAACAATATGAAACCGGGGTGAAGGTGATCGCAGCGGTCGGTGCAGCCGTGCTGCTGGCAATCGGCGGATTGGTGTTCTGGCTGGTGCGGCGTAGCCGGGCCCGAAAGGCCGCTACGCCGCCGCTCGCCTGATTACTCGGCCGCCTCGAGGGCCGGCGCCGTTTCGGCGACGTGGGGCTTGCCGAATGCCAGCACGCCGTCGTCGATCGCGCCGGTGCGCATGTCGATGCGATCCTGGATGTAATTCTGGCTGAGCCGCCAGGGCAGCGCGACCGCGCTTTTCGGCATGATGTGCAGCGACCGCTGGATATAGCCCGACGAGAAGTCGAAGATATTCTCCTCGGTCAGGGTCGACGGATCCTCGAGCAGCGGGAGCGCGATCTCGGTTCCCGTCGCCCGCATGTGATTGAGCACGCGGCAGACATATTCGGACACGATGTCGGCGCGCAGCGTCCAGCTGGCGTTCAGATAGCCGAACACCGCCGAGAAGTTCGGGACGTTCGAAAACATGCACGCCTTGTAATAGAAATGCTCGCTCCAATCGACGGGATCGCCGTCGACGCGAACCGGTATCTTTCCTGCGACCGCCAGCTTGAGCCCGGTCGCGGTGACGATGATGTCGGCGTCGAGGTGCTGGCCCGACTTGAGCTGGATGCCGGTCGCGTCGAAGCGCTCGATATGGTCGGTCACGACCGACGCCTTGTCGGCTTTCATCGCCTCGAAGAAGTCGGCGTCGGGGACGAGGCACAGCCGCTGTTCCCACGGATTGTAGGGCGGGGTGAAGGCCTTTTCGTCATAGCGGTCGCCGAGCGCGGCCTTGACCTTCTTGGTCAGGAAATCCTTGACCTTCTGGGGCTTGTCGCGGGCCTTTTTGAAGACGATGTCCTGCAGCTTCACATTCTTGAAGCGGGTGATCTTGTAGGCGAGTTCCTCGGGCAGGATCTTGCGCAGGAAATTGGCGAAGCCGTCCTTGGCGGGACGGATCGCGTACCAGGTCGGGGTGCGCTGGAGCATCGTCACGTGCCCCGCCTCCTTTGCCATCGACGGAACAATGGTCACCGCGGTCGCGCCCGAACCGATCACGACGACCTTCTTGCCCTTGTAGTCGAGGTCCTTCGGCCAGAACTGCGGGTGCAAAATCTGTCCTTGGAAATCGGCCCGGCCGGCGAAATTGGCATCGAAGGGCTCGTCATAGTCATAGTAGCCCGCACCGAGATAGAGCCAGCGCGCGGTCGTCGTCGATTGCGTCCCCTGGCTGTCCTCCATCGTCACGGTCCAGCGGGCGTCGGCGCTGTCCCAGTCGGCGCCGACGACCTTGCGATCGAAGCGGATACGCTCGCGGATGCCGCGCTCGTCGACGATGCGGTTGAGATAGTCGAGAATCGCGGGGCCGTCGGCGATCGATTTTTCATGCTTCCACGGCTCGAAGACGAAGCCCAGCGTGTGCATGTCGCTGTCCGATCGGATGCCGGGGTAGCGGAACAGGTCCCATGTGCCGCCAAGGTCGGCGCGGCGTTCGGCGATGCCGAAGCTGCGGTCGGGGCAGTTCATCTGCAGATGCACCGCCATGCCGATGCCCGAGATGCCGGCGCCGACGATCAGCACGTCCTGATCGACCGGCGCGGCCGCGTTGCTTCCCGTGCGCTCCATGGTCGCGGTACCTGCCATGATTTCGTCTCCCATATATCTTTAGGATGCAGCTTACGCACCACGTTGCATTTTGCAATCGAATTGACGTTAACGGAAAGCGGGCGGGGAAGGCGGCTCCGCTTGCTGCTGTCACATTAATGTCATAGGGGCGAAACCGATTTGTCACGCATCGGCGAGCGCGCCGGGCCAAGCATAGGAAAGGACTGATAAAATGCGTCAAATTGCGGTCCTTCCCTACCGATTCGGCGGCCCCGCACAGGATGGCCCGACCGAAATCCTGCTCATCACCTCGCGCGAGACCAGGCGCTGGGTGATCCCGAAGGGCAATCCGCTGACCGGCATGACCCGCCACGCCGCCGCCGCGATCGAGGCCGAGGAAGAGGCGGGGGTGATCGGCGCGGTCTGTCCGACGCCGATCGGCAGCTACCAGTATCGCAAGCGCCGCGCCAATGGCGCCGCGGTGATGCTCGACGTCGAAGTGTTCCCGCTCGCGGTCACCAACGAGCTTCCCGAATGGAAGGAAGACGGCGAGCGTGACCGCCAGTGGTTTCCGTTCCACGCCGCCGCGGCTGCGGTGGAGGAGCCCGATCTGCAAGCCTTGATCCGATCGTTCGGCGACAGCGGTTTCCGCGCCGCCGCGCGGCCGGACGGGGTCGTTTTCAATGTTGCCGAAAAAACAGGGGTCAACCGCATGTTCGCATGGTTCCAGCGCTTGCTGCCGCGACAGGGCAATTTCTTCGAACTGTTCGAAAGCCACGCCGCGACCCTCGTCGCCGGGGCGAATGCGCTGTCGCGCCTGCTGCAGGGCGGCAACGGCATGGCCGACCATATCCAGGAAATCATCGAGCGCGAGCATGACGCCGACGCGATCACCCGCGAAGTGCTGCAGACGGTGCGCCGGACCTTCCTGACGCCGTTCGATCGCAGCGCGATCACCGACCTGATCGCGTCGATGGACGATGCGATCGACGAGATGCAGAAGACCGCGGGCGCGGTCGACCTGTACGACGTCACCGAATTCGAGCCCGAGATGCGCGACATCGCGGGGATCATCGTCGACGCCGCGCGGCTCACCGCCGAGGCGCTGCCCCTGCTCCGCAACATCGGTGCCAACGGGCCGCGGCTGCACGAACTGACCGAGCGGCTGGTCCGCATGGAAGGGCATGCCGACGAGATTCACGCGGCGGGACTCAAGCGCCTGTTCCGTGAAATCGGCGCGACCGACACGACGCAATTCATCATCCGGCGCGAGCTTTACCGCCATCTCGAAACCGTCGTCGACCGGTTCGAGGACGTCGCCAACGAAATCGACGGTCTGGTCATCGACCACGCATAAGCGGGGGCGTCCACCATGCACGAAATCGCCTTTCCCCTGCTCGTCGGCCTCGTCATCCTGGCGCTGGCGTTCGATTTCCTCAACGGACTGCACGATGCGGCGAACAGCATCGCGACCGTCGTCGCGACGCGGCTGCTCAAGCCCGTCCAGGCGGTGATCTTTGCCGCCTTCTTCAACTTCGCCGCCTATTTCCTGAGCCTTGCCTTTCCGGCGCTGCACAAGGTCGCCGAGACGATCGGCGCGGGGTTGATCGACAAGGATCTGGTGACGCCCGCGGTCGTCTTTGGTGCGCTGGTCGGGGCGATGTTCTGGAACGTCGTGACCTGGCTCAAGGGCATTCCCTCGTCGTCGAGCCACGCGCTGGTCGGCGGCATCGTCGGTGCAGGCGTCGCGCATGCCGGGTTCGAGGGCATCCAGTGGACCGGCCTCAACAAGACGGTGATCGCGATCTTTCTGTCGCCGATGCTCGGCATGCTGCTCGCGATGCTGGTCATGCTGCTGAGCAGCTGGGCGCTGCGCCGCGCGAGTGCGAAATTCGCGGAGCGGACCTTCCGCACGCTCCACCTCTTCTCTTCCGCGGCCTATTCGCTGAGCCACGGGCTCAACGACGCGCAAAAGACGATGGGGATCATCGCGGTGCTGCTCTACTCGACCGGATATCTGTCGGGCGAGTTCCATGTTCCGCACTGGGTGGCATTCGCCTGCTATATCGCCATCGCGCTCGGTACGCTGTCGGGCGGGTGGAAGATCATCGAAACGATGGGCGGGCGCATCACCAAGCTGTCGCATCATCAGGGTTTTGCGGCGTCGACCGGCGGCTCGATCATGGTCTTCACCGCGAGCCTGCTCGGTATTCCGGTGTCGACGACGCACACGATCACCGGCAGCATCATCGGCGCCGGCGTTGCGCGCCGCGCGAGCGCGGTGCGCTGGGGTGTCGCGAGCAACGTCGTCGCGGCGTGGTTCATCACCATCCCCGCCAGCGCGGTCGTCGCGGCGCTCTTCTACGCGCTCACCCGCCTTTTCTGACCCGAGCGGGGTTGTGTTCGAGTGAGAACATAATAAGAACATGTCGGTCGATGCGATAGCGGAGAACCGGTCATGGCGGGTGATTTCGATTTCCAGATCGGCAGCTGGCGGGTGCGGCATCGCCGCCTGAAAGCGCGGCTGGTCGGCTGTGATGATTGGGAAGAGTTCTACGGGCTTTGCGACATGCGCCCGATTCTGGGCGGCGATGGCAATGTCGAAGACAATATCCTCCATATCCCCGGCGGAACCTACCGGGCGATCGCGCTGCGTTCCTTCGATCCCGCCCGAAAGAGCTGGGCGATCTGGTGGCTCGATGCCCGCAGCCCGCACAGTCTGGACGTCCCGGTCATCGGCCGGTTTGCGGATGGCGTCGGGCATTTTTACGCCGACGACACGCTCGACGGGCGGCCGATCCGGTTGCGCTTCATCTGGAGCCGCACCGACAGCGCATCGCCGCGCTGGGAGCAGGCGATGTCGGCCGATGGCGGCGCCAGCTGGGAAGTGAACTGGACGATGGATTTCATCCGGCGATAGCCGGGCTGTCCCGTTTCACCTCGTCGGGCGGTAATCGACACGCGCGCCGCCGGTCATCCGCACCGGCAGGTAGAGGCCGTTGCCATAGGCCCGGATCGCGCCGGTCTCGAAACCGTCGACATGGGTGCGGATGACGAAGGGCCCCTCGCGCCGCTCGTCGACTGCGCGGCGGATCTTGCCCTGCAGTTCGGCGAGGTCGCGCGCGAAATTCTGGGTCAGCGCCTCGGCGATTAGCGGTGCGAATTCCTCGCTGCGCCCGATCAGGATGAGCACGTCGCCCGCGACGCCGTCGGTGTCGCCGTTGATCACGAGATCGGTGAAGCGGATTTCGGCCGACCCGGGCGCATTGACCGGGATCGCGGTCATCCAGATCCGCCCGTGCGTCGGCTTGCCGGTGCGCGCTTCCAGCCGGGCATCGACGTCGACGCCCACAGCGACGCGGCCGCCGGGGGCTCCATAGACGGTCGACGGGCCGAACTTGACCATCATCGGGCCGATCTTGGGCAGTACGAAGGGACGCGTCGCGCGCTTGGCGAGCGCGCGGTCGATCACCGGCTGCAACGGCGCATAGTCCGCGACGACGGGAACGCGGATGTCGAGATGCGGACGCGGCGTCTTGCGGACCAGCGCGGGCAGCGGCGTCGGGTCGGGGGCGGCCGGCCGGTCCCCGACGAAGGTTTCGGTGAGCCCTTCGATCCCGAGATCGAGCCGCAGCCGCTGGCCGTCGAGATGGTAGCCGCCGTAAAGGATGCGCTGCGGCGTGACGCGCATCCACACCGGCGGGTTCTGATGGTTGAGTTCGAGCGCGGTGAAGCTCTGTCGCCAGATGTCGGCCGCCTGACGGCGCAGATCGATCTTTACGATCTCGCGGTTCACCTCGCGCTCGATGCCTGCGACCACGGGTTTGAGCCTGGCATCGGCTTCGTCGGTGAAGGTGATGCGCTTGCCGAGGAAGTCGATGCCAGGCGCACTGGTCCAGCCATAGGCGATGCGCGCCTTGCCCTGCATGCGCCAGTTCGCGGCGAGGTCGAGCCGGATGCGCGCGTGAACGAGCGCCGATCCGGTCGCGGTCTCGCCCTTGAGCACCCCGCCGACGTCGCGCGCGCTGATGCGCGCATTGATCGGCACATCGACGACGATTTCATTGCCTTCGCCGCGAAACTTGAGCGGCCCGCGCGTGACCTGCCCGACGATCGTGCAGGGGATGGCGGGGGTGACCTTGACCTTCCTGCCGAAAACCTTGACCCGCTGCGGCGGGACGCACGCCTTTTCGTGGCGGTCGATTGTCCACAGCGTCCGCGGGATCGCGCGTTCCAGTTCGCGCTTGAGCGGGCTGATGTCGGCGTTGATCGGAACCGCGATCAGCGAGGTCTGCGTCGGCGAGGGCGCGGTGTCGGTGGCGCGCGGCGGGGCTTCGGCGCCGCCCTTGGCGGGGTCGCAGGCGGTGAGCGCCGGTGTCAGCAGCAAAGTCGTGATAGCCAGTGGGATCAATCGCATGTGGTGCCCCTGATGCGGTGTCAGCTTCCATAACATGGCGGGCGCGAACCTGTTCCCTACCGAATGGATCCGGTGGAACGGAAACGAAATCCCCCTTGCGAGAGCACCCTGCTTCGGCTTCCGTCCGTGGTGCCCGTCTCGGCGGCGCGTGAGCGAAGGCGCCTTGGTATTCCTCCCCACTGAGGCGGTGGCTGCTGGTCGCCACCGACAGGAGCCGGGGAAGGCGGCTTGGCAATCGGGCCGGGTGTCGGCACAACGATTCCATGACATGGGGAGGGTTAATTTTGTCGCGATCGACTTTGGGGAGCGTCCTAGGGGCACTGATGGCGTTTGCGGCCGTGCCGGCATCTGCGCAGGAGGGCGGCGACGGGGCATCAGCGCGGATCAACTATACAACTTACAGCGACGATCAATTGTCGAGTGCGTTTGATGCGCAGGTGGCGCTCGACCAACCCGACTGGTGTCGTGTCATGGTGCCGTTGACGCGCCAGATGATCACGCGTGGCAGTTTTTCGTCGCGGCTCGACGCGCTCGAAGCCTATTCCAACCTGATGTGCTCGGCCGGCGAGAAGCGTTGGTCGGACGCCTATATGTGGATGATCGCGCTGGAGCGGAGGAGCGGCAAGCCGTCGGCCTTTCCGATGGGGGTCGGGGTCTCTCACCTCGCCGAACGCTATGACGCCGCCGAGGAAAGGCTTTTCGCATACATTGATGCCGACGACCGGATGACGCTGACCGACGGCGATTCGAAAGTCGTGTGGGATCTGGCTCAAGCCTATGTGAAGGCGAAGGAGCGCGAACGCAGTCTTGCACTTTTTCGCGCCCTGATACGCCCCGAACGGTTGGCGAAGTTCCCCGCCGCGGATCGGGATATCATCGGCTCGGAGCTTTTCCAAATTGAGGTGGAGACCGGAGACACGACCGCTGCCGCCACGAACCTCGCTTATTTGAAATCCCCCTATGCCTTCAAATCGGCTTTGGGGGATCGCCGCTACGCGAAGCTGTGGCCGCAGATCGAAGCTAAGGCTGGCCGCAATATGGTGCACGTGATCGACGCGCAGGTTGATCGGAGCAAGGCAGACTTTGAGGCCGCGCCAGATAATATGGCGCTGATGAAGGACCTCGCAAATGCCTATCTGATCGCGGGGCGCTTCGATGATGTCGTGACTTTGGTTGGCGCACACGAACCGGCTCGCGACGCCTATGCCGATATGTTGACCGAGGATATGGGATGGGCGCTCAACGTAAAGGTCTATGCGCTCGACGCGCTGGACCGTTCGGCTGAGGCCGAGATGATTTTCGACGATATCGCAGCGCTTGATCTCGACGGACGATCGCGCGGCTGGCTGGTCAATTTCGTCATCAACCGTGCTCTAAGATTCGTCGACCTGGGACAGGGTGAAAAGGGGCTTGCCGCCGCCAGCCTAGCGAAAGAGGTCGCTGCTGAAACAGGGAATGAATTTGCCCGCATGCTCGTACGGCGTGCGACCCTATGCGCGCTGCAGGCCGAGGGGCGTACGGACGAGATGCCACCGTTGGTCGCCGAGGTCATCGAGCACCAAGCGGAGGCGCCTGCGGAGGCTGCCGCAGCGTTGCTGTGTGCCAATGCGGACGATGAAGCGGCGCGGATTGCACGCGCAGCGCTCGAAGATCCGACGCGTGCGGGCGCGATGATCAACGCGCTGCAGTCGCGTGAATTCGAACTTTTTTACAATGATTCGGTAACGCCGGGTATGTTCGATCGCATTCGCAAGCGACCGGATGTGGCGCCGCTCTTCGACAAGCACGCGCGCGATATTCCGCGCGATTTTGCGCCGCCGTTCACCGAGCGTCGGTCTGCCTTGCGTGCGGCGCGTGACGCGGCGGAATAACTGCCGCCAAGCGCTCTGTTTTAGCCCGCGACCACCCCGAACAGGTCGTGCTCGTCGGCATCCTCGATCGCGACGTCGACGATGTCGCCGGCCCTGAGCGTCGCCGCGACGTCGCGCAGATAGACATGGCCGTCGATCTCGGGTGCGTCGGCCTGGCTGCGGCCGGTGGCGCCGATGCTGCCGTCCCAGTCAGGATCGTTGGGGTCGGCTTCGCCGACTTCGTCGATGATCACGGGCAAAGTGCGGCCGATCTTGGCCTCGAGCTTCGCGGCGCTGATCGCGGCGGTCTTGGCCATGATGCGCTGGAAACGTTCTTCTTTGACCTCTTCGGGCACGGGGTCGGGCAGGGCGTTCGCCTGCGCGCCCGCGACGGGTTCGAAGCGAAAGGCGCCGACGCGGTCGAGCTGGGCTTCGTCGAGCCAGTCGAGGAGATATTGGAAATCCGCCTCGGTCTCGCCCGGGAAGCCGACCACGAAGCTCGATCGGATCGCGATGTCGGGGGCGATCGCGCGCCAGCTTTTGAGCCTTTCGAGCACCTTCGCTTCGTTCGCGGGGCGCTTCATGCGCTTGAGGACGCTGGGCGACGCGTGCTGGAAGGGGATGTCGAGATAGGGCGTCAGCAACCCCTCGGCCATCAGCGGGATCACCGCATCGACGTGGGGATAGGGGTAGACATAGTGGAGGCGCACCCACGGGGCCTTGCCTTCGCTGGTCCGAAGCTGGCCGAGTTCGCGGGCGAGGTCGGTCATATGAGCGCGGACTTCGCGGCCCTTCCACTCGCGCGGATCGTGGCGCGTGTCGACACCGTAAGCCGACGTATCTTGGCTGATGACGAGCAGTTCCTTCGTCCCCGCGGCGACGAGCTTTTCGGCCTCGCGCAGCACCGCGTCGATACGGCGGCTGACCAGCTTTCCGCGCAGGTCGGGGATGATGCAGAAGGCGCAGCTGTGGTTGCAGCCTTCGGAAATCTTGAGATAGCTATAGTGCCGCGGCGTCAGCTTGAGCCCGCCTTCGGGTACCAGATCGACGAAGGGCCCCTGCGTCGGCGGCGCGGCGTCATGCACCGCATCGACGACCTGTTCGTACTGGTGCGCGCCGGTGACGGCGAGCACCTTCGGGAAGCGCGCGCGGATCACCTCGGCCTCGTTGCCCATGCAGCCGGTGACGATGACGCGGCCGTTTTCGGCCATCGCCTCGCCGATCGCCTCGAGGCTTTCCTCCTTGGCGCTGTCGAGGAAGCCGCAGGTGTTGACGAGCACGACGTCGGCGCCGGCATAGTCGGGCGAGAGGCCGTAGCCGTCGGCGCGCAGCTTGGTGAGAATCCGTTCGCTGTCGACGAGCGCCTTCGGGCAGCCGAGCGACACCATGCCGACCTTCGGCTGGGCAGGGAGGGTTTTGACTGTCATGATCGGTCGCGCCCATAATCGATTCCGTCGCGCTTGTCACGCGCGGCGCTTGGCGCCATGCGGAGGCGCAAAACCGGTAATGCGAGGTGGACGATGGCGATAGGTGTCTGGGCGGCGATTTCGGCGGCGGTCGCGGTGGCGGCGGGGGCGTTCGGCGCGCACGGCGCGGCGGGGCCGCAGCAGGCCGAATGGCTGCGCACCGGCGGATTGTACCAGCTGATCCACGCGGTTGCGGCGCTGGCGATCATGGGCGTCGCGCGGGGCCCGGCGATCGTGCTGCTCGCGGGCGGGGCGCTGTTCGCGCTGACGCTCTATGCCATGGCGCTCGGCGCGCCGCGCTGGCTCGGCGCGATAACCCCGGTCGGCGGCACCCTGCTGATCATCGGTTGGCTGTGGGCGGGGTGGATTTACTGGCGGGGGTGAAGGCCGGAAGCCGCCCTGTCGAGGCCAGATCGGTCTTTCGTCACGGCGCTGCATGGCGCTGAGTGTATCGGCGTTTATCCCGCTCGCATCCGTATGGCGTCATTGCGCGCGAGGCGAAGCAATCTCCGGCCATCGCTCTGTCTTGCCGATGGCAGGAGATTGCTTCGTCGCTCCGCTCCTCGCAATGACGATAAAGGAGCCACGGATGCCAAGGGGATAAACGCCCAGCGTATCGACCGGTGCCTTGCCGAGAAGCGCCCTTCGACAGGCTCTGCGCTGCGGCGCAGCCTGATCCCGACCGTCTAACCCGCGGCCACGCTCGCCTCGCATTCCTCGCAGCGGACGACTTCGACGACCTGGTCGCCCGGTTCGAGCCGCCGCGCCTCGGGCTCCCAGAAGCCATAGGGCTTGCCCGCGCGATAGATGCGCAGTCCGCGCCCCTCGCTCGCGAGTTCGTCGATGCTGCGACCCACTTCCTCGGCCGCCACGGGCCGTTCGCGCAGCTGGACGCGCCCGCCGATGCTGGCGAGGTCGGCCATATAGTCGGCGACATGCGCGCCCTGCGCCGATCCGGCGAGCAGCAGCCCGGTGAAGCTGACCGGGTTGATGACGTTGTTCGCGCCCGCCTGCCGCGCGAGCAGTTCATTGTCCTGCGCGCGGATGACGACGCTGATCGGGACATGGGGCGCAAGGTGGCGGACGGTGAGCACCATCAGGATCGAGCTGTCGTCGCGGCCCGCCGACACCAGCACCGACTGCGCCTGTGCGATGCGGACGTCGATCAGCGTGTCGTCGTTCGAGGCATCGCCCTGGAGGACGTTGCAGCCCATCGCTTCGGCCTGCTCGATCCGCGCCGCCGACTGGTCGATGACGACGATGCAGCCGGGGTCGGTGCCGCGCGCGATCAGTTCCTTGACCGCCTCGCTGCCGCTGATGCCGAAGCCGAGGACGACGATATGATCGGTGAGCTTTGCTTGAATGCGGGCCATGCGCCATTTGTCCCATGTGCGTTTGATGACGAAATTATAGGCGGTGCCGACGAAGATGAAGAGCACCATGATGCGGATCGGGGTGACGATCACCGCCTCGATCAGCCGCGACCGGTCGGACACCGGCGCGATGTCGCCGAACCCGGTGGTCGTGACCGAGATCATCGTGAAATAGACGACGTCGAGGAAGCTGATGTGCCCGTCGTGGCTGTCCTTGAGCCCGGCGCGGTCGATCCAGTGGACGAGGATGACGACCCCGATCAGGAAGAAGGCAAGCCCCAGCCGCGCGATGACGTCGGCCCAGATCGGCCATTTCGCGGCGCGGCGCAGCAGGTTGAAGCTGTGCTGCAGGTGCAGTTTCGGGTTGGGCTTGCGGCTCATCGGGCAGGCAGCTGCCTGAGCGGGTCGATCGGCAGGCGGTTGCGGCGCAGCTGGAAGTGGAGCTGCGGCGATTGCACCTGGCCCGTCGCGCCGGCGCGGCCGATGACCGCGCCCGCCTTCACCGCCTGGCCGCGCCGCACGTCGAGTTGCTGCGCATGGCCATAGGCGCTGACCCACCCGCCGCCATGGTCGATCAGGATCAGCCCGCCATAGACCCCGATCTGGTCGCCGGCATAGGCGACGACGCCGTCGGCGGCGGCATGGATCGGGGTGCCCGCGGCGACCGCGATGTTGATGCCGTCGTTGACCTTGCCCGGCGCGAGCGGACCGAATTTCGCGATCACGCGCCCGTCGAGCGGCCAGCGGAAGCGGCCCGAAAAAGCGGCGGGCGGGGCGATCGCCGTGGTGACGGCGCCGCGCGGGGCGGCGCTGGCCGTCGCGGGCGCCCGGTTTTCGGCGAGCGCGGGCTGGCTGCCCGTCGCGATATCGTCGATGTCGAGATTGAAGGCGGCGGCGCGCGCGGCGATGTCGACCTGCTGCGGGGTCTGCGCGCGTGCGGCGTTGGGCAGCTTCAGCCGCTGGTCGATGCGCAATATATAGGGTTCGCTGAGCGCGTTGAGCGTCACGATCTCGCCCCAGTCGACGCCATAGGCCTGCGCGATGCCGATCCCGGTCTCGCCCGCGCCGACGCGGTGGTAGAGGCCCGCGGGAATGCGCAGCCGCTGGCCGGGAACAAGGCGGAAGGGGGTGGACGAGGCGTTTTCGATGCGGATCGCCTCGACGCCCGCGCCGGTGATCTCGCTGATTTCCTGGATCGACTGGCCGCGGCTGACGATATGGATCGACGCCTCGACGCGCTGCGCATTGGGGACGACCGGCTGGAGCGTCCAGGTCGGGCGGCTGTCGCCGCCGGTGACGCGCTCGGCGGGCGGGAGCGGGGCATAGCCCGGCGTCGGCGCCGGGGTCGGCGCGGGCGCCACCGCGCGGTGCGGCGGCGCGGACGCGGGAATGCAGGCCGCGAGCGGCGCGGCGAGCAGCGGAAGCAGGATCAGGCGATGCGGACGGTCCCCCATGCGCCTTATGTGCCAAAGCCTTGGCGGCTTGACCAGCCGCGACGTCATGGTGGCGGGCGGCGGGTCGGGGACAGGCGCGCACGCGGGCCGGGGTACGGAAGGCGGACCGTCAAACCTCGACATGCTGAAACAAGGTCGGGGCGACGAGATCGGATTCACTCGGCTTTCGGCCGTTTTCGGGTTTTCGCCGCGTGGTTCCGGATCAATCCTGCCGCGGCGCCTTCGGTTTCCATGTCACGACGCGGTAGACGTAGAGCAGGATGATCGAGCCGATCGCAACCAGCGCGACGGGGCCGATGAAGCGTTCGACCTCGTGGAACTGCCGGCCGAACCAGCTGCCCGCGCCGGCGAGCGCAGCGATCCAGATCGTCGATCCGGCGGCGGTCCAGAGCAGGAATTTGAGCTGGTTCATACCGACCATGCCCGCGGGCAGCGAGATCATCGTGCGCGCGATCGGCAGAAAACGGCAGACGAAGACGATGCCCGAGCCATATTTGAGGAACCAGTCGTGCATCTTCTCGACCTCGTCCCAGTCGAGCGTCAGCCAGCGCCCGAAGCGGTCGACGAGCGGCTTCAGCCGTTCGTAGCCGAACCAGCGCCCGATCCAGTACCACACCCAGTTGCCGAGCGTGGTGCCGATCACCGCCACCGTCACCAGCGTCCAGTAGTCGAAGCGACCCTGGCCGACCATCACGCCGCCGAGCCCCATGATCACTTCCGACGGGATCGGCGGAAAGACATTTTCGAGGAACATCAGGATCGCGATGCCGAGGTAGCCCCACGACTGGATGAGATCGAGAATGAATTCGGTCATGGGGAGGTCCTGCAACGGGTCTTCAAAGGCGCGTCATTGCGAGCGGAGCGAAGCAATCGAGGGGTATTCGATACCCCGCCGGATTGCCGCGGGCCTACGGCCCTCGCAAGGACGAGGCAAAGGAAATCGTCAGCCGATCCGGCGCGCGATGGCGTCCCAGATCATGCCCGCGGTGTCGCTGTTGTTGAAGCGGTCGATCGCGACGATGCCGGTGGGCGAGGTGACGTTGATCTCGGTCAGCCATTCGCCGCCGATCACGTCGATGCCGACGAAGATCAGCCCGCGTTCCCGGAGCGCGGGGCCGAGCGCGGCGCAGATTTCAGCTTCGCGCGGGGTCAGTTCGGCCGCCTCGGCATAGCCGCCGACCGCGAGGTTCGAGCGGAACTCGCCTTCGCCGGGCTTGCGATTGATCGCCCCTGCGACGACGCCGTCGACGAGCACGATGCGCTTGTCGCCCGAGGCGACGCTCGGCAGGAACTGCTGGACCATGAAGGGTTCGGGCCACACCTGGCCGAAGAGTTCGACGAGCGCACCGAGGTTCGCGCCGTCGGCGTCGACCTTGAACACCGCCTTGCCGCCGTTGCCGTGCAGCGGCTTGATCACCACCGCGCCGTAGCGCGACTGGAAATCCCTCACTGCGTCGAGGTCGCGCGTGACCATCGTCGGCGGCATATAGTGCGCGAAATCGAGCACGAAGACCTTTTCGGGGGCGTTGCGCACCGAGACGGGGTCGTTGACGACCAGCGTCTCGTCCCGGATGCGTTCGAGCAGCCATGTGCCGGTGAGATAGCCGAGGTCGAAGGGCGGGTCCTGCCGCATCAGCACGACGTCGACGTCGCGGCCGAGGTCGAGGATGACCGGATCGCCGAAACGGTAGTGCGCACCCGCCTCGCGCTGCGCCTCGAGCACGCGATGGGCCTTGGTCGTGAGCCGCCCGGCCTCCCACGTCAGTCCGCGCACGTCGTAATGATAGAGGGTGTAGCCGCGGTCGAGCGCGCTGAGCATCAGCGCGAAGCTGCTGTCGCCGGCGATGTTGATGCCGTCCATCGGATCCATTTGTACCGCGACGCGCAGGGTCATGCTTTGCTCCATCACAAATATGCCGTTCGCCCTGAGCTTGTCGAAGGGCCGTTCTTTTCTGCGGCGTCGCAAAGAAGGACGGTGCTTCGACAAGCTCAGCGCAAACGGGGGAGGGGGACTCCCGATGTCTGTCCGACGCCTAGGGTTGCCAGACGTGGACCAGATGGCGCGGCAGGCGCCGCGGCGCAAGGAGCATCACGTCGATGCGGATGTCGTCGCGCGGCCGCGCGAAGCGCGAGCGGAGCATTTCGGCGGCCGCGGCGACGCGGCGCAGGCGGTACGGATCGATCGCGAGATCGAGGTCGGCGGGCCGGTCGCGCCATTTGACCTCGACGAAGGCGACGACGCGGCCGCGCCGTGCGACGAGGTCGACCTCGCCCACGGGGACGCGCAGCCGTTGCCCCAATATCCGCCATCCGTGCAGCCGCAGCCACCAGGCGGCGCGGCGTTCGGCCTTGCGCCCGCGCGCTTCGGCCGCGGCGCGCTTCACCCCGCGTCTTTCAGTGCGAGCGCGCGGGCATAGACGTCGTGGCGGTCGAGCCCGAAGCGTTTGGCGACCGCCTTTGCCGCCTGCGCGACGGGCTTGTCGGTCATGGCGTCGCGCAGCGCCGCGTCGAGCGTCGTGTCGTCGGCGGCTTCGGGTAGGGCCTCTCCCGGCGGTGCGACGACGATCACGATCTCGCCCTTCGGTGGCGCATCGGCATAGCGCGCCGCGAGGGTGGTCAGAGGGCCAGTGACGCATTGTTCGTAGAGCTTGGTGATTTCGCGCGCGACCGCGGCTTCGCGGTCGCCGAGCCCGTCGGCGAGCGCGGCGAGGCTGGCGGCGAGGCGCGGGCCGCTTTCGTAGAAGACGAGGCTGGCGCGCAGCCCGGCGAATTCGGCGATGGTGTCGGCGCGCGCCTTGGCCTTGTTCGGCAGGAAGCCCGCGAAGAGGAAGCGGTCGCTGGGCAGCCCCGACAGGGTGATCGCGGCGATCGCGGCGCAGGGACCCGGGATGGTGGTGACGTGGCGCCCCGCCGCGCGTGCGTCGCGCACCAGCTTGTACCCGGGGTCGGAGATCAGCGGCGTGCCCGCGTCGGAGACGAGCACGACAACTTCTTCGGCCATGCGCGCAACCAGCGCGGCGCGGGTGCGTTCGTCGCTATGGTCGTGATAGGGGGTCATCGAAATGCGCAGGCCGAGATGCGACAGCAGCTTCGCTGTCACACGCGTGTCTTCGGCCGCGATCAGGTCGGCGCGGGCAAGCGTCGCCGCGGCGCGCGCGCCGATGTCGCCAAGGTTGCCGATGGGCGTCGCGACGATATAGAGACCGGGGACAGGAGAATCTGAGATGGTGGAATTCGGCATGACGCAGCAGATGGCAGAAACTGCGGCGCAGCGCCAAAACAATGCGTCGCCGCGGCGGCAAATGCTGCGCATGGCGGCGACGCTGGCGATGGCGGGTTTTCTGGCGGCGTGCCAGGTCGTGCCCAAGGGCGACGGCCCCGGCACCGCGCCGCCGCCGCCGAAAACGTCCGAAACCGACATCGGACCCGGCCTGCCGACCGATACCGACCGCCACCGCGTCGCGCTGCTCGTGCCGCAGACGGGACCGAACGCCGACGTCGGCACCGCGATCGCCAATGCGACGACGCTGGCGCTGCTCGATACCAAGACCGAACGGCTGCGCATCACCACCTATGACACCGCGCTGGGCGCCGCCGCCGCGGCGCGGCAGGCGGTCGCCGACGGCAACAAGCTGATCCTCGGCCCGCTGCTGACCGAGGACGTCGCCGCGGTCGCGCCGATCGCGCGCGACGCAAAG
The DNA here is from genome assembly GCF_022701295.1 of Sphingopyxis sp. YF1. NCBI lineage: Bacteria > Pseudomonadati > Pseudomonadota > Alphaproteobacteria > Sphingomonadales > Sphingopyxidaceae > Sphingopyxis > Sphingopyxis sp. YF1. Next base: position 2,382,781 of record NZ_CP033204.1, on the reverse strand, counting down.
GTCCCCGTGCTGAGCTTCTCGAACGACAGCGGCGTCGCGGGCAACGGCGTGTTCATCATGGGCTTCGTCCCCGGCCAGTCGGTCGAGCGCGTCGTCGGCTATGCGCGCGGGCAGGGACATACGCGCTTCGGCGCGCTGGTGCCCAAGAATGTCTATGGCGACCGCAGCCTCGCCGCGTTGCGCGCCGCGGTCGCGCAGGCGGGCGGCACGCTGGTCGCCTCGGAAAGCTACGACCGCAGCGCAACCGCGCTGTCGGGCGCGGCGCGGCGGCTCGCCAACGGCCCGGCGATGGACGCGGTGCTGATCGCCGATTCGGGCGGCAATGCGATCCGCGCGGTGCCGGTGATCAAGAGTAGCGGCCCCAAGCAGATTCTCGGCACCGAATTGTGGAACACCGAATCGTCGCTGGGCAGCAACGCCGCGATGCGCGGGGCGTGGTTCGCGAGCGTGTCCGACGGGCTCTATGGCCAGATGGCGACCAGCTACCGCAATCGCTTCGGCAAGGCGCCATACCGGCTTGCCAGCCTGGGGTATGACTCGGTGCTGCTGACGGTGCGCATCGCGCGTGACTGGAAACCGGGGACCAGCTTTCCCGCTAACCGGCTGCTCGCCGCCGACGGCTTCGGCGGAATCGACGGCATCTTCCGCTTCAACAACCGCGGCATCGCGACGCGCGCGCTCGAGGTCAGCGAAGTGGGGGCGGGCGGTTTTCGCGTGATCGACCCCGCGCCGACCAAATGGGATGCCGGGCGGTAAGGACACCGCCTTAGTGGCATCGCCGCCACAGTCGGGCAAAAAGCGTTACGGCGGCGCGCCTCGCGGCCTTTACGCCGCGCCCGCGTTCACTATATGAGCATGGCGCGCGGGCGCATCGATTCCGCGCGCCCTTCGACAACGACCAGGAGATAAAGCAATACGCCCGCCCATGACACGCCGCCCGATGGCACCGCTGCCGCCGAAGAACGGCCCGCGATACAATGAATTCATCGCCTCGCCCAAGGTCCGCGTGATCGACGAGGAAGGCGAAAATCTGGGCGTAATGCTGACCGCCGAAGCCATCGAGCAGGCGGCCGAAGTCGGGCTGGACCTGGTCGAAGTCTCCCCCAACGCCGATCCGCCGGTGTGCAAGTTCCTCGACGTGGGCAAGTTCAAATACGAAGCCCAGAAAAAGGCGAACCTCGCCCGCAAGAGCCAGAAGACGCAGGAGATCAAGGAGATCAAGATGCGTCCGAACATCGACGACCACGACTTCGAAGTGAAGATGAAGAAGGTGTTCGACTTCCTTGGCGAAGGCGACAAGGTCAAGATGACGATGCGTTTCCGCGGCCGCGAGATGAGCCACACCCAGCTCGGGCTCAACGTGCTCCAGCGCGTCGCCGAGATGACGGCGGAAATCGCCAAGGTCGAGGCGCACCCGCGCACCGAGGGTCGCCAGATGCTGATGGTCCTCGCGCCGAAATAAGCGCCGGCGGCGTCAGCCGATCCGAAAATCGAGGGCGGTCGTTCCGTTGGAGCGGCCGCCCGCTTCGTATCGGCGTTCGGTCATGCGCACCGTGCCGTCGGTGGCGACCGCGACGAGGGTCGAGGCGCGCGTGCCGTAAACATCGCCGCCCAGGAACAGCGCCGGGTCATCCTCTTCGGCCAGCGTGTCGAGCAGGGTGGCCGGATCCGCGCCCGCCTCGACCGCAGCCGCGAGCGCGTTGCGCAGCCGCTCGGCGCGCGGGCAGGGCTCGTCGACGGGTTCGTTGGCGAGCGCGTGCACGCCGGGCGCCAGCGGCATGATCAGCGGCACCGGCCGGCTGGTGAGCAGCCGCGCCTCGCCGCCGCCGACCGCAAAGAGATTGAAGGCGTTGAAGCGCCGCAAATCCTCCGCCGCCGGGTCGCTGAAGCGTCCCTGACCGCGCAGCAGGTCGCTGACCAGCGCGCCGCGCGATTCTTTGGCCGGATCGGGCATCGCGCCGCGGACGTTGGTGACGACGACCGCGCGCCCGCTCGGCGCATGGACCCCGAGCCAGGTGCCCCCGGCCTGGAGGTCGCGGCCCGCGACGATGCCGCTGCCGTCGTCCCATAGGTGCAGCGGCGCGGCGGGGCGGCCGTGGAACTCGTCGCGGTTGCCGACGAGGATCAGCGGCCAGTCGGGGTGGACGCGGTGGGCAAGGGCGACGACGCACATGACGGGGCCTATCGGGTGCTGCGCCGCATTTGCCAAGCCCGTTCACGGCGCGCCGCTGTATTGCGGAGCTATATCACCGAATTGCCGGTGGCGGCGAAGCATGCTAGCTTCATCGGCGTTTCTGGAGGGGGAGACCGATTATGATACAAGCTGGCAAAACGCCCTGGCACCTGTGGGTCGTCGCGGGGGCTTCGTTCCTGTGGCACATGATTCCGGTGTCTGACTATGTCGGGTTCAAGACCAAGGCGGCTTGGTATCTGGAAGGCGCGCAGTTGAAGCCCGAACAGATCGCCTGGATCGATGCCTATCCGATGTGGGCCGATATCGGCTGGGCGCTCGGCGTCTGGGGCGCGATGGCGGGAACCCTGCTGTTGCTGGCGCGCAGCCGCCATGCAGTGACGGCCTTTCTGGTCTCACTGGTCGGCCTCGGGTTGATGAGCATCTATCAGGTCGGGCTCAAGTCGGCAGAGTATCAGGCGCTGTTCGGCACCAGCGTCCTGGGCTTCCTCTTCGTCATCTGGGTCGTCGCGATCGCGTTGTTCTTCTATGCCCGCGCGATGGCGGGCAGGGGCGCACTGCGCTGACGGAGGGGCCGACGCCATCAGGCGTCGGGCGACCTTTCGCCCCCTCCACCATCGCTCGCGGCGGTGGTCCGCCTTCCCGTGGCTTTGCCACAGGGAGGATATATGTCTGCGGCAGCCGCTGTCCCGTCGTTGCCATCCCGCGCCTGAATCCGGGCCGATTTCCCCCTTTCGCGCAGACGGGCGCCGATTATGTCCGCGGGGCAGGGCTAGCGTGATCATTTGCCGTCATCAGATGCGCGGGGAAGGGGGCAACGAGGGTTTGGGCGTCTTTCCAGTCGGCGGCCAGCCAGCGCTCCTCGTCACCGGCGTGGAGGATCAGCGGCATCGCACCGGCGGCGAGGCGCGCGACGAGCGGGTTGGGATCGGTTGCCAGCAGCGCGAAATGCGGGATCTCGTCGGCGAAGCGGACGATCCCCGCGAAGGCGAAGAGCGGCCGGTCGGCGACCGAGAGCCACAGCTGACGGCGGCGGCCCGCGGCGCCCGACCACAAGGGATAGCTTGTCGCGGGGACGAGGCAGCGCAGCTCGCTGTGGCGCAGCGTGCCGATCCAGAAGGGGCTCGCCAGGTTGCGCACGGTCGTCACAGGGGCGTCGCCGCGCGGCGGCGGGACGCCCCAGAACATCGGGCGCAGGCGGCGCAGGCCCGATTTGGCGTCGCGGACGATGACGGGTCCCGGACGGCCCGGCGTGACGTACCCGCCGCTCCACGGATCGCCGCCCGCATCGGCGCCGAAGGTCGCCGCGACGGCGGCGGCCGGGGCGTCGAGGCGGTAGAGGTGCGTCAGTCCGGCATCGCCCCATAGGCGCTGCGCAGTGCGGCGAGCGAGGCGTCGTGGGTCAGGTCGAGCTGGAGCGGGGTGACCGAGATATAGCCGTCGTCGATCGCCTCGAGGTCGCTGTCGTGGCCGAGGCTGTGCTCGATGCCGTGGAGGCCGAACCAGTAATAGCGATAGCCGCGCGGATCGGTGCCCTCGACGATCGAACCGCGGCCGTAATCGTGGAAACCCTGCCGCGTGACGCGGATGCCCTGGACGTCGGCGGCGGGGATGGCGGGGAAGTTGATGTTGATCAGCGTGCGCGGCGGCATGTCCCGGTCGAGCAGCGGGCGCAGCACCTTGGCGCCCCAGGCTTCGGCCGCCTCGAAGGGGACATTGTCGCCCATGCCTTCCTTGGCATAGACTTGGCTGAGCGCGATCGCGCGGATGCCCGCGAGCGCGCCCTCGATCGCCGCCGAGACGGTGCCCGAATAGGTGATGTCGTCGCCGAGATTGGCGCCGCGGTTGACGCCCGAGAGGATGAGGTCGGGCTTTTCGGGCATCAGCCTGCCGATCGCCATCATCACCGAATCGGTCGGGGTGCCGGTGCACGACCAGCGGCGCGGCCCGTGCTCGCGGATGCGCACCGGACGCGACAGGGTGAGCGAGTGGCCGGCGCCCGACTGTTCCTCGGCGGGCGCGCATACCCAGATATCGTCGCTGAGCTGGCGCGCGATCGCTTCGAGCACCGCCATGCCGGGGGCGTGATAACCGTCGTCGTTGGTGAGGAGGATGCGCACGTTTTGGTTCTTTCAGACTCGTTCGCCCTGAGCTTGTCGAAGGGCCGTCCTTTCTTTTCGCAACGTCAAAGAGAAGAACGGTGCTTCGACAAGCTCAGCACAAACGGATTAGGGGGTGAGCGAGGTGATCCCGCCCATGTAGGGCAGCAGCGCTTCCGGAATCGCGACGCTGCCGTCGGCCTGCTGGTAATTTTCGAGGATTGCGACCAGCGTCCGCCCGACCGCGAGCCCCGAACCGTTCAAGGTGTGGACAAACTCGTTGCCCCCCTTTTTCTGGCCGGAACCCGTTGGGCTTCCGGCGGGGACGCCCTCGCGGCGGAAGCGCGTGTTCATGCGGCGCGCCTGGAAATCGCCGCAGTTCGAACAGCTCGAAATCTCGCGATAGGCGTTCTGCCCGGGCAGCCAGACTTCGAGGTCATAGGTCTTGCGCGCGGCGAAACCCATGTCGCCCGCGCAGAGCAGCATCTTGCGGTACGGCAGGCCGAGCCCTTCGAGGATCAGCTCAGCGGCGCGCGTCTTGCGTTCGAGTTCGGCGTCGCTGTCCTCGGGACGGACGACCGAAACCAGCTCGACCTTCCAGAACTGGTGCTGGCGGATATAGCCGCGCGTGTCGCGCCCCGCCGAGCCCGCCTCGGAGCGGAAGCAGGGGGTGAGCGCGGTCATGCGCAGCGGAAGCTGATCTTCGGGCAGGATGTCCTCGCGCACCGCGTTGGTCAGGCTCATCTCGGAGGTCGAGATCAGCCAGCGGCCGTCGGTGGTCTGGAACAGGTCCTCGCGGAACTTGGGGAGCTGCGTCGTGCCGAAGGCGGCTTCGTCGCGGACCATCAGCGGGGTCGCGCATTCGGTGTAGCCCTGTTCGACCGTCTGGCGGTCGAGCATATATTGGCCGAGCGCGCGTTCGAGCCGCGCCATCTGGCCTTTGAGGAAAGCGAAGCGCGCGCCCGACATCTTCGCCGCGGTCTCGAAATCGAGCCCGAGCGCGGGGGCGAAATCGGCGTGCTCCTGCGGCGCGAAGTCGAAGCTGCGCGGGGTGCCCCAGCGCGATATCTCGACATTGCCGTCTTCATCCTCGCCCTCGGGCACGTCGGCGGCGGGGAGGTTGGGGAGCGCGGCGAGCTTGTCCTGCAAGGCGGCGAGCTGTTCGCGTTCGGCGTCTTCCTGCGCCGGGAGCGATGCCTTGAGTTCGGCGACCTCGGCCTTGAGCGCCTCGGCCTCGTCCTTGCGGCCCTGCGCCATCGCCTGGCCGATCGCTTTCGACGCTTCGTTGCGGCGCGCGAGCGATCCCTGGATTTCGGTCTGGAGCGCGCGCAGCGACGCGTCCATCGCGAGGATTTCGGCGGACAGGGGGGCAAGGCCGCGGCGCGCGAGGCCGGCGTCGAAAGCTTGCGGGTTTTCGCGGATCAGGCGGATATCGTGCATGGCCGCGCTATGGCGTCGCGGCTGGCCGGGCGCAAGTATGATCCTCCCCATGGGGAGTTGGCAGCGGCGTAGCCGCCGACCGGGGGCATGGCGCGACGTTGCCGCCCCTCCACCACCGCCTGCGGCGGCGGTCCCCCCTTCCCGCGGCTTCGCCGCAGGGAGGATTATCGTTCCAGCAGCGCGGCGAGCTGGTTCAGCACTGTCCCCCAGCCGTCGTGGAAGCCCATCGCTTCATGCTTTGCCGCATCGTCGGGGGTGCGATGCAGCACGCGCGAGGTGTAGAGCGTGCCGCCGTCCCGCGCTTCGAAGGTCAGGATCGCGGTCAGCGCGAGCCAGGGTTCGAGCGGTTGCCAGCCTTGCTTGAGAACGGTGGTCCAGACCAACCGCTCGTGCGGCACGGCTTCGAGGAAACAGCCCTCGACGTGCGGCTGCCAGTCGCCGTTACCCTCGCGCATATGCGTCTCGAAACCGTCGCCGGGGTGAAGATCGAGCCTGACCACACGGCATGCGAGCGGCGCCGGAATCCACCAGCGCGCGAGCTTGGCGGGATCGGCCCACGCGTCCCACACCGCGGCGGGCGGGGCGGCGATGCGGCGTTCGATCGTGAGTTCGGTTTCGGCGGACATGATCATCCCTCCGCTGGTTGCGATTCGACGAAGGCGGCGAGGCGGTCCGCGCGCCCCTGCCAGACGGTGCGTTGTTCGGCGAACCAGTCCTCGGCCGCGGCGAGTCGCGCGGCCTCGACATGACAGGTGCGCACGCGGCCGCGCTTTTCGGAGCGGACCAGCCCCGACGCTTCGAGCACCGCGAGATGCTTGAGAAAGGCGGGCAGGCCGATCGCGAAGGGTTCGGCGAGCTGTTTGACCGGTGCCGGCCCGCGCATCAGCCGGCCGACCACCGCGCGCCGCGTCGGGTCGGCGAGAGCATGGAACAGCGTGTCGAGTGCGGGCTGTTGGTTTGCCATGTGGTGAAGTTTAATTGAAGTATCGCCGATTGGCAAACTATCTGTCGGAGCCAAAAGAAAGGGCCGCCTTTTGGGGGCGGCCCTTCGACAGGTGGCGGGACGAACCCGCCGCCAGTGGATGGCTCAGGCCGCGTCGCGGTCTTCGTCGTTGCGGTTGGCGGCGCGGCGGCGCGCGACGAGCGCGGCGGCGGCGGCGCCGAACAGCAGCAGCATCGGCGGGGCGGGAACCGGCGTGGGGTCGCCCGACGAGCTGCTGGTGCTGCCGCCCGAACTCGACGACGAGGAAGAAGAGGACGAGGAGGATGACGAGCTCGACGACGAGCTGCTGCTCGACGAGGAGGAACTGCTGCTCGATCCGCCGAAGCTGCTCGTGCCGCCCGTCGCGCCCGACGAGGTCGCGCCCGACGAGCTGCTGCTCGACGAGGACGACGACGAACTGCTCGACGAGGAGGAGCTGCCCCCCGAGGAACTGCTGCTCGACCCGCCCGAGCTCGACGACGAGGAGCCGCCCCAGCCCGAGCTGCCCTTCGACGAGCTGCCGTGGCCGTGCGAGCTGCCGCCCTTCGACGAGCCGCCCGACGAGGAAGAGCTCGACGACGAGGAGGACGAAGAGGAAGACGAGCTCGACGACGACGAGCTGCTGGTCGAGGTCGTGTTGCCCGACGTGGTCGAAACATTGCCCGAGGTGGTGCTGACGCCGCCGGTCGAGGTCGAGATGCCGCCGCTGGTCGTGGTCGTGCTGATCCCGCCGGTCGTCGTCGACGACGAGGTCGTGCTGACGTTGCCCGACGTTGTCGAGGTCGTCGACGCGACATTGCCCGAGGTGGTCGAGGTGACATTGCCCGACGTGGTGGTGGTCGTGGTCGTCGTGCTCGACGGATTGGGTTCGCCGCCCGACGTGCTCGACGTGCCCGTCGAGGTCGTGGTCGAGGTGATCACGACGCTGCCGCTGCTGCCGCCGCCCGACGAGCCGCCGAAGAAACCGCCGAAGAAGCCGCCGCCGAAACCGCCGCCGAAACCGCCGCCGACCACGGTCACGCCGCCGCCGCTACCGCCGCCTTCCCATCCGCCGCGCGCGGGGAAGGGGGCATAAGGGATCGGGGGCAGCGGGATCGTCTGGGTGACGACCTGCGTCTGCGGGGTCACGGTGCGGATGACCTTCTTCGTGGTCACGACGCGGCGCACGCGCTTGACCGGCTTCTTTGCGGCGTAGCGCTTGCGCACGACCTGCTTCTTGCAGCAGTTCCCGGCCTTCTGGACCTGGGCCGTGGCGGGCACGTCGCTGATCTTCATCGCGCCGGTGCCGATGATCGCACCGCCGCAGGTGCAGGCGCAGAGCTTTGCGAGGGCCATTCGGACAGACATAAATTGCTCTCTCTTTTCCCGTTGCTTGGTGGGAAGGCGCCACCCCCGGCACCTGTTTGCACCTCTGTTAGCGCCAAAAGGCCAAAGCTTTGTGAACGCGTCCACGGTGTTAACCGCGTTTGACTGTCCGACAGCGGGAAAAGGGTCGCGGAATCAACCCTGCAGGCCTCATATGTGCCAAAATCGGACAGGAGTTGGCTCGATTCTCTCGATTTGGTTAACCGCAGCGCGTGCGCCGGGGCAAATCGGGACGCGCGCGCGGCATCGGGAATCGCTCGCGCGGCGCCCGCCGGTTCACCGGCGCTTCACGCAGCGCGCGCTATCCGCCGCTTCGGCGCTTGTATCGCCTTCGTCGGCTGGTTATAGGCGCGCCACTCCCCGGTCCGCCACGCCCGGCGGCACCGCGAGACGAAAGGACGCAAGAGCCCGTCATGCCCACTCAGACCGCCGACATTGGTGCAGACGCGCTCCGCGAAGCCAAATCCAACCTCGATTCGGACTATCTTCCCAGCGACAGCGAAGAATTCATGAACGAGCGGCAGCAGGAATATTTCCGCGGCCTGCTGCTCGCGTGGAAAAAATCGATCCTGTCCGAATCCGAATCGACGCTGGCGCACCTGCAGGACGGCCCGCTGCGCGAGCCCGACCTGGCCGATCGCGCGTCGAGCGAGACCGACTGGGCGATCGAACTCAGGACCCGCGACCGCCAGCGCAAGCTGATCGCCAAGATCGATTCGGCGATCCGCCGCATCGACGAAGGCGAATATGGCTATTGCGCGGTGACCGGCGAGCCGATCTCGCTCGCGCGGCTTCAGGCGCGCCCGATCGCGACGATGACGCTGGAGGCGCAGGAGCGCCACGAGCGCAACGAGCGGATTTCGCGCGAAGACTGACGCGCTCCCCGCGCCCATCGCCGCATTCTGCCCCGCGGCGGGACGCAAACCGCTCCGTTTACGGTATTTACGTTTCCGCAAGGGCTGCGCCCTAGATTCGCCCCCTCGACTGTTACGGGGAAGATCGGCGATGGATTCGCAAGGGCCAGCATCTTTGGACGAGGAAGTCGCGGCGCTGTCGCGCGGCGCCGACCGCGACAGCCTGTTCATGCAGGCCAATGTCATCATCGCCGGCAGCACCGAACCCGTGCTGGTGCGCGTGCGCAACCTGTCGGCGGGCGGGATGCTCGCCGAAAATCCGGTCCGGGTCGAACAGGGCGCCGCGGTCGAGGTCGAACTGCGCAACGTCGGCCCGGTGCCGGGACGCATCGTGTGGGCGGGCGAGGGGAAGTTCGGGATCGCGTTCGACCGGGCGGTCAATCCGCAGGCGGTCCGCCGTCAGGTTGTCAACAAGACCGAGCTTCCGGTCAGCCTTTCGGGGCTGGGCCTGAGCAAGGGGCGGCCGGCGATCCGTCCGCGCTGACCCGTTCCGCTTGCGGAAGGAGCAGCCGGGGATCGCGGCCGGAAACGGGGCCGTATCGTGTACGGCCCCGGCGATCGTCAGGCGATCGCGTGCAGCTCTTCCTTGATCCTGAGCTTCTGTTTTTTCAGTTGTGCCAGCACGCCCACGTCGGGAGCGGGGCGCCGTTCTTCATTCGCAATCTTCGCGTCGAGGTCCGCGTGGCGGGACTTCAGGGCGGAAAGGTGCGAGATGTTCATCGGCCAGTCTCCTTCATTGCGACTCGGTTGGCAGGACGGAGTTAATCATGGATCGGCGCCTTTGTCGCGGGGGGAGCGGGCCGATTCGCCGAGCCGGTTCCCGTTGCGGACAAAATGCGATTCTGGCAGGAGGGGATTTGTGACGTCCGAAGAAATCACCCAGCGCCTCGAACTGCTCCGCGTCGAACATCGCGACCTCGACGCCGCGATCACCGCGCTCGGCGCCGCGGCGATCCCCGACCAGCTCCAGCTCGCGCGGCTCAAGAAGAAGAAGCTGAAATTGCGCGACGAAATCGCCTGGTGCGAGGACCAGCTGCTTCCCGACATCATCGCATGACCCGCGGCGCCCCGCCGCCGGGTTCCGAAAAATGGTTAGCGCGCTTGTAAGCGGGCGCGGTGGCATGGCATTCCCGCACCATGATCCGGGGGCACATAAATCGAGCGGCGATCGGCCTGCCGGTCCAGCGCGCGCAGGTCGAAAATCTCTATGTCGAGGCGATGCTGCTCGCCGACGAGGCGTACACCGCCTTTGCAACGCAGCGCGGCGCGTTTGCGCACGATGCGCGGCGCGGCGCCGACGACAGCCTGCTCCAGGTCAGCCTTGCCTGCGAATCGCTCAAGACGACGACGCGGCTGATGCACATCATCGCCTGGCTGCTCCACCGCCGCGCGATGATCGCGGGCGATCCCGGCGCGGGTCCCGACGACAGCGCGGCGCGGATCGGCGAGCCGGTCGCCGCCGACTGGGCGATTTGCGACCGCCTCGATGGATCGCTGCAGCGGATCGTCGCTGCGAGCGAGCGGTTGTTCGAGCGGATTGCCGCGCTCGAGACGGGCTGGGAAAGCCCGCTCGCCGTGACGCCGGTGCAGGCGATGCTCGCCCAGCTCGAGGCGCGGCTCTGAACCGGGGAAGGCTCACCGGGCGGAGGCGGGCGCGGGAAAATGGTTTAAATCGACCGGTTGCGGACGTCGGAAATCCTCCCCGTGGCCGCAGGCCATGGGGAGGGGGACCGCCGCCGCAGGCGGTGGTGGAGGGGCGGCCGAAAGGTCGCGCGACGCCTGACGGCGTCGGCCCCTCCGTCAGCGCTGCGCGCTGCCACCTCCCCATCGCTGCGCGACAGGGAGGAGCAACGGAAAGCGACCGTTAGTCGCCGCTGGAGATGCGCACCCCGGCGAAAGCCGGGACCCAGAATGCCGACACGGATCTCGCGTGTTGCTGCAATGGACCCCGGCTTTCGCCGGGGAGCACGAAGGGCTGGATTCGGTCATTTTCCGTCATCCCGGAAATGGGCGACGTCCGCTCCCCCCAAGCCGACGTCATAGTAACGGCCCTAGGTTGAATCGACATTCAGCACCAGAAGGCGATGGCGGCGAGGTATAGAGTTGCGAGGTAGTTGTGTGGGAGGCGGTCGTATCGCGTGGCGACGCGGCGTAGCTGTTTGAGCTTGCCGATGGTGCGCTCGATCCGGTTGCGAAGCCTGTAGATGGCAGGGTCGAAATCGCGTCGGCGTGGCATGCAGACGCGCTGGGGGATGACGGGCCGAGCGCGGCTGGTTTCGACATGGTCGAGGATGGCGTGGCTGTCATAAGCCTTGTCGGCGAGGACATGGCGAGCGTCGAGACCGGTCAGCAACGGGATCGCGAGCTTGGCATCGCTGACATGGCCGCCGGTCAGGATGAAGCGCACCGGTCGTCCGAAGGTATCGACCGCGATATGCCATTTGGAGGTCAGTCCTCCTCGGGAGCGCCCCAGAGCCTGGTCGCCGAGCCCCCTTTTTGACCCGTCGCCGCTTGGGCATGGGCGCGCACGATCGAGCTGTCGATCATCAGATACTCATTGTCCCGATCGCGGGCGAGCGAGGTGAAGATGCCTTCCCACACCCCGGCAGCGGCCCAGCGGGTGAAGCGCTTGTGAACAGTCTTGTACTTGCCATAGCGCTCCGGCAGGTCCGACCAGCGCGCACCCGACCGCAAAACCCACAAAACACCGTTCACAAACAGGCGGTTATCCAATGCTGTGCGGCCAGGATCAGATGCCTTGCCGGGCAGCATCGGCGCGATCCGAACCCACTGCGCCTCGCTCAACTCGTACCGCTTGATACCCATGATACCTCCGCAATCTGCGGAAACTCATGAATCAGACACCAACGCTCTTGGGAATCCCTGAATGTCGATACAGCCTAGCCCAGCCACTCGACCCACGCCCCGTGCGCGTGCGCGCGGCCGAGCATCGTCGGGGCGCCGCCGCCCGGCCAGTGGCGCACCACCAGTTCGTGGTGGTGCACGGTCCGGTTCGCTTCCAGCGCGATCCACGCGAGCGGGCGCTCCGGCGTCGCGCGGGCGCCGGCCGCCTCCATCGCGGCGGTGACGCGCGCCTGCTGGTCGGCGGGGACATATTGCCAGACGATCGAGTGCATCAGCACGCGCGTGGTGCCCGCGGCTTGCGGTTTTGCCAGTTCGGCCTCGACGAAATCGGCGGCGTTCATCCGGACGATATCGGGCTTTTCCTCGGTCGCGGCGGCGATCGCAGCCTCCATCCGCGCGAAGCGGACATGATGTTCGGGCCAGATATAGGCCTTGAGCCGCAGCGCCTGTACCGGGTCGGTCAGATCGACGGGGGCGACGTCGCAGCCGTGGGTGCTGGCGATCCCGATCCTGTGCTGTGGCGGATGGTTCCCGCGCCATTCGGGGGCAAAGGCCATCGCCCCGGGCTGCGGCCCGACCTGCACCCCGGCGAGGTCGTAATGATAGCGCGCGAGCATCAGGTTGATCCCCGCGCTCGACCCGATCTCGAGGCACTCGAAGCGCGGCGGCAGGCCCCGGTCGGCGAGCCACAGCATCGCGGCGATGAAGTTCGACGAGCGCCCCGCCTCGTTGGTCTGCGGCGGGCCGTCGAGCCACGGGAGCAGCACCGCCTCGTGCCGCGTCACCACCCCGGCGACGATCGCGGCGTCGTTGATGTCGTCGGCATCGGCATAGACCGGCGCCAGTTCGGGGGCAGCGCCCGCGAGGTGGAGCGCGTGGAGCCCGCCCGCGGCGCGCAGCGGCAGTGCGTCGGCGAGCGGCGCGCCCTGCCACCCCGCAAGGCGGCGCGCGAAACCGGTCGCGGGGCGGTCGAGCAGCGCCGCGAGCGCCGCGACGATCCGCGCGGTCACCGGGGCGTCGTTGGCGCGGCAATAAAGCACCTGGTTGTGAAAGGCGGCGCGCACCGCGTCGCCGCCGGTGTCGCCGAGTTCCATCGGCTGGTAACGCTCGCTCATTGCCCTTTCTCCCGTCGCCGCTTATGGGCTGGCGCGCTTATGCCCGAACCGATCATCTTTGCCATCCCCAAGGGACGGATCCTCGACGAGGCGCTGCCGCTGCTGGCGAAGGTCGGCATCGAGCCCGCCGCCGATTTCTTTGACAAGAAGAGCCGCGCGCTCATCTTCGGCACCAACCAGCCGCATGTCTCGCTGATCCGCGTGCGCGCCTTCGACGTCGCGACCTTCGTCGCGCACGGCGCGGCGCAGCTCGGCATCGTCGGCTCGGACGTGATCGACGAATTCGATTATTCGGAACTCTATGCCCCCGTCGACCTGGGCATCGGCCATTGCCGCCTGTCGCTCGCCGGACCGGAGGGCAGCGCGCCGCCGGGAATCGGGTCGAGCCACATCCGCGTCGCGACCAAATATCCGGGGACGACGCGCCGCTGGTTCGAGGCGCAGGGCATCCAGGCCGAGTGCATCAAATTGAACGGCGCGATGGAGATCGCGCCAAAGCTGGGGCTCGCCTCACACATCGTCGACCTTGTCTCGACGGGGCGGACGCTCGTCGAAAATGCGCTCGCCGAGCAGACCGTGATCAGCGAGGTATCGGCGCGGCTGATCGTCAACCGCGCGGCGTTCAAGCTGCGCTCGGCGGAAGTGCCGGCGCTGGTCGAGAAGTTCCGCGAGGCCGCCGGCAATGCGGCGGCTTGACGCCTCCGAGCGTGGCTTTGCCGCCGAATTTGCCGCGCTGGTCGACGACCGGCGCGAAAGCGCGCCCGACGTGTCGGCCGATGTCGCGGCGATCATCGCGCGCGTCCGCGCCGAGGGCGACGCCGCACTCGCCGACTATACCGCAAAGTTCGATCGCTTCGATCTCGACGCGAGCGGCTGGCGCATTTCGAAGGAGGCGTGCGCCGCCGCCTATGCGGCGCTGGTGCCCGAACTCCGCGACGCGCTGAACCTCGCCGCGACGCGCATCCGCGCCTATCACGCCGCGCAATTGCCCGAGGATCGCGATTATCGCGACGGCGCCGGGGCCCGCCTCGGCGCGCGCTGGAGCGCGGTCGACGCCGCGGGGGTCTATGTCCCCGGCGGGCGCGCCGCCTACCCCTCGTCGGTGCTGATGAACATCCTGCCTGCCAAGGTTGCGGGGGTGGGGCGCATCGTGATGATGACCCCGACCCCGGGCGGCGAGGTCAATCCGGTGGTGATGGCGGCCGCGCATATCGGCGGGGTCGACGAGATCTGGCGCGTCGGCGGCGCGCAGGCGGTTGCGGCGCTCGCCTATGGCACGACGAAGATCGCGCCGGTCGACGTCGTCACCGGTCCCGGCAACGCGTGGGTCGCCGAGGCGAAGCGACAGGTCTATGGCGTCGTCGGCATCGACATGGTCGCGGGACCGAGCGAGATCGTCGTCGTCGCCGACGCGAAGAACGATCCTCATGTCATCGCCGCCGACCTCCTGAGTCAGGCCGAGCACGACCCGACGAGCCAGTCGATCCTGTTCACCGACGACGGCGATTTCGCCGACGCGGTTGCGGCGGCGGTCGCCTTCGTCATCCCGACGCTCGCGACCGCGGCGACGATGCAGGCGAGCTGGGCCGACAATGGCGCGGTGATCGTGGTGCCGGCGCTGGCCGACGCGATCCCGCTGTGCGACCGGCTGGCACCCGAGCATCTCGAGCTTGCGGTCGACGCCGATGTCGCCGATGCGCTGTTCGCCAGGGTGCGCCACGCGGGATCGGTGTTTCTCGGCCGCCATACCCCCGAAGCGATCGGCGACTATGTCGCGGGGCCGAACCATGTCCTGCCCACCGGCCGCCGCGCGCGCTTTTCGAGCGGGCTGTCGGTCACCGATTTCATGAAGCGCACGAGCTTCCTCGCGCTCGACGCGGCGTCGCTCGGGGCGATCGGCCCCGCGGCGGTCGCGCTCGCGGGGGCCGAGGGGCTTCCCGCCCACGCGCTCAGCGTCCAGAACAGACTGAAGTAGACAAAGCCATGAACAAACGCGCCCAATCCCGTTCCGCCGCCCGCCTTGCCGCCGTGCAGGCGCTCTACCAGCACGAGATGGAAGGGACTCCGGTCGCGACGCTGGTCCATGAATTCCACCAGCACCGGATCGGCGCGACGATCGAGGACGCCGAATATGCCGGCGCCGACGTCCCCTTCTTCGACGATATCGTCAAGGGCGCGCTCGCGCGGCTGGCCGAGGTCGACGCGGCGATCACCGCGCGGCTGGCGAGCGGGTGGACGATGGACCGGCTCGACCGCACGCTGAAGGCGATCCTGCGCGCCGGCACCTACGAACTGATCGCGCGCGGCGACGTGCCGGTGGGCGCAGTGGTCAGCGAATATGTCGATGTCGCCAAGGCCTTTTTCGACGCGCGCGAGGCGGGCTTCGCCAACGGTCTGCTCGACGCGATCGGCAAGGACGTGCGCGCGAAAAGCTGAGCCGTTCTCTCAGCCGTTCGGGCTGAGCTTGTCGAAGCCCCGTCCTTCTTTTAGCGACGTCAGGAGAAAGGGCAGCCTTTCGACAAGCTCGGGGCGAACGGAGGTCGTAAATTGAGCGAAGCCGATTTCATCGCCCGCCTGCGCACCATCGCGACCGATCCCGCGGCGCGCGGCCTCGCCGACGATGCCGCGGTGTGGGAGGGGTTGGCGCTCACCCACGACATGATCGTCGAGGGTATCCACTTCCTGCCCGACGACACGCCGCAGGACGTCGCGTGGAAACTGGTCGCGGTGAACCTGTCCGACCTCGCGGCAAAGGGCGCGGCGCCCGTCGGGGTGCTCGTCGGCTACAGCCTCGGCGATCCCGCGTGGGACGAGGCGTTTGCGCAGGGGCTCGACCTCGCGCTGCGGCGCTTCGGCGTGCTGCTGCTCGGCGGCGACACGGTGCGCGTACCCGACGGGGCGCCGCGCAGCTTCGGGCTCACCGCGATCGGCCGCGCGCCCGAGGGCGGTGCGCCGACGCGCGGCGGCGCGAAGCCCGGCGACCAGATCTGGGTCACCGGCACCATCGGCAACGCCGGACTGGGGCTCGCGATGCGGCTGGGGCAGGAGGAGGCGAACGAGACCTGCCTCACCGCCTATCGTCGCCCGCAGCCGCAGCTGACCTTCGGCCAGGCGGTGGCGCCGCTGGTGCATGCGATGATGGACGTGTCCGACGGGCTGCTGATCGACGCGCAGCGCATGGCCGAGGCCAGCGGGTGCGCGTTCGGCATCATGATCGAAAGGGTTCCGCTGTCGGCGGCGCTGCTCGCGGTGCGCCCCGATGTGCTCGACACGCGGCTCGCGGCGGTGACCGCGGGTGACGATTACCAGCTGCTGTTCACCGCCGATCCGGGGCAGGCGCCGCGCATCCGCGATATCGGATCGGCGCTGAACGTCGCGGTCACCCCGATCGGCCATACCGGGGTCGGCACGGGGCTCGTGCTGACCCACAATGCCCAGCGACTGGTGCTGCCGGCGCGCCTCGGTTTCACGCATTGACACGCTAACCGACGAAAAACCGTGAAAAGACCGGGCTTGCCCTGCGCTTTCTTTCTTCCCATAACCCCTGCGTCTAAATTTGGGGCGGTCGCATCAGGGGAGAGAGCGTACCGGCAACAATAAGTCGGACGTGCTCGACTGCTAACCTGTGTCCGCCCTCTTCATTGGGGAAGGAACAGACACGCATGGATCCGGTTTTGATCGCGATAGCGTGCGGCCTCGTGGCCGTACTCTATGGCTTCGTTACCTCCCGGCAGGTGCTCGGCGCCTCGGCCGGTAACGAAAAGATGCAGGAAATCGCAGGCGCCATCCAGGAAGGCGCCAAGGCCTATCTGGGCCGCCAATATCGCACCATCGCCATCGTCGGCGTCGTCGTGGCCGTACTGGTCGGGGTCTTCCTCGGTCCGATCTCGGCGAGCGGCTTCGTGATCGGGGCGGTGCTGTCGGGCGTCGCGGGCTTCGTCGGCATGAACATTTCGGTCAAGGCCAATGTCCGCACCGCGGCGGCGGCGCAGACCGGACTGCAGGCCGGCCTGACCATGGCGTTTCGCGCCGGCGCGATCACCGGCATGCTGGTGGCGGGCCTCGCGCTGCTCGCGATCGCGGTCTTCTTCTGGTATCTGACCGGCCCCGGCGGCTACAGCGTCGGCGGTGACGACCGCACCGTCGTCGACGCGCTCGTCGCGCTCGCCTTCGGCGCCTCGCTGATCTCGATCTTCGCGCGTCTCGGCGGCGGTATCTTCACCAAGGCGGCCGACGTCGGCGCCGACCTCGTCGGCAAGGTCGAGGCGGGCATTCCCGAGGACGATCCGCGCAATCCCGCGGTGATCGCCGACAACGTCGGCGACAACGTCGGCGACTGTGCCGGCATGGCGGCCGACCTGTTCGAAACCTATGTCGTCACCGTCGGCGCCACGATGGTATTGACCGCGCTGCTGCTGAAGGGGGCGGGCGACGCGCTCGTCCCGCTGATGAGCCTGCCGCTGCTGATCGGCGGCGTGTGCATCATCACCTCGATCATCGGCACCTATTTCGTCCGCCTGGGTTCGTCGAACAATGTCATGGGCGCGATGTACAAGGGGTTCCTCGTCACCGCGGTCCTGTCGATCCCGGCGATCTGGTTCTCGACCCAGTTCGCGCTCGGAGACATGGCGACCAATATCGCGGGCACCGATTTCAACGGCGAGGACCTGTTCTTCTGCTCGCTGCTCGGGCTCGTCATCACCGGACTGATCATCTGGATCACCGAATATTATACCGGCACCAACTATCGGCCGGTACGTAGCATCGCCAAGGCATCGGAAACGGGCCACGGCACCAACGTGATCCAGGGCCTCGCCATCAGCCTTGAATCGACCGCGCTGCCGACGCTCGTCATTTGCGTCGGGATCATCGTCGCCTATCAGACCGCGGGCATCATCGGCATCGCCTTCGGCGCCACCGCGATGCTCGCGCTCGCGGGCATGGTCGTCGCGCTCGACGCCTATGGCCCCGTCACCGACAACGCCGGCGGCATCGCCGAAATGGCGGGCCTCGACGACAGCGTGCGCGAAAAGACCGACCTGCTCGACGCCGTCGGCAACACGACCAAGGCGGTGACCAAGGGCTATGCCATCGGTTCGGCGGGGCTCGCGGCGCTGGTGCTGTTCGGCACCTACACCGCCGACATCGCCGAATATTCGGCGAAGCTCGGCATCGACGCGCCGCTGACCTTCTCGCTCTCGTCGCCCTATGTCATCGTCGGGCTGCTGCTCGGCGCTTTGCTGCCCTATCTCTTCGGTGCGATGGGCATGACCGCGGTCGGCAAGGCGGCGGGCGATGTGGTCAAGGACGTCCGCGACCAGTTCGCGACCAACAAGGGCATCATGGACGGCACCAGCCGCCCCGACTATGCCCGCACCGTCGATCTGGTTACCAAGGCCGCGATCAAGGAAATGGTGATCCCGTCGCTGCTTCCGGTGCTCGCGCCGATCGTCGTCTATTTCGTGATCCGCAGCGTTGCGGGTCCGGCGGCGGCATTGGAAGCGCTCGGCGCACTGCTGCTCGGCGTGATCGTCGGCGGGCTGTTCGTCGCCATCTCGATGACCTCGGGCGGCGGCGCATGGGACAATGCTAAAAAGTACATCGAAGACGGCAACCACGGGGGCAAGGGCAGCGAGGCCCACAAGGCCGCGGTGACCGGCGACACCGTCGGCGATCCGTACAAGGACACCGCGGGTCCGGCGGTCAACCCGATGATCAAGATCACCAACATCGTGGCGATCCTGCTCCTCGCGGCGCTGGCGCACGGCGCGGCCTAGGCCGCACCGGCCTTCGGGCAAAACGAAAGCCCCGCCGGCGCAATCCGGCGGGGCTTTTTCGTATCTCGATTCACGCCACCCCCGACCTGGTTCAGGATGGGCAGAGGGGAGGTCATCCGAGGGGGCAGAGGTAGAAGGCCGTTGCTGATGGCCCCTCCACCGTTCACTTCGCGCTCGTGGCTTTCATCTGCTGCGCATAGCCTGCGCGAACCATCGCGTTCATCTGATCGAACAGCGCGTCGGGGTCGCTGCGGCGCAAGGCGGCGATCGCCGTCTCCATGCCGCCGGCGACGACGAGTTCGCGCGTCCCCGCGTCGACCGCGGCGAGAATCTCGCTTGCTGCGAAATCGGGCGACAGGCCGTTGTCGATCGCGTCGTCGCTCGTCCCGCGAACGCTGCCGTCGGCGTTGAGCGCGTTGCGGCTGACGTTGGTCGCGACCGATCCCGGCGCGACGACCAGCACCTTCAGCCCCAGGTGCGCATTCTCGGCGCGGACGCTGTCGTGGTAGCCGATCAGCCCGTGCTTCGCCGCCGAATAGGCGCTGCGTAGCGGTACGCCCGCGATCCCCGCGACGCTGGAGATGGCGACGATCTGGCCGCCGCCGGCACCGACCATGCGCGGCAGCAGCGCCTGCGTCAGCGCGATCGGCGCGAGCAGGTCGACCGCGACGATCCGTTCATAGACCGCGAAGTCGGTCTCGATCGCGAGGCTGCGCTGCGAGATGCCGGCATTGTTGACGAGGCCGTCGATGCGTCCGCCCCAGTCCCACGCCTGTTCGACGAGGCGGGGAATCGCCGCATAGTCGGTCGCCTCGAAGGGCAGGATCATCGTGCCCGCGCCGCAATCCCTGGCCACCGCATCGAGCGCGGCGACGTTGCGGCCCGACAGGATCAGCCGCGCGCCGCGCGCCGCGAGCGCGCGCGCCAGCGCCGCGCCGATGCCCGACGAAGCCCCTGTAATCCACCAGCATTGACCCTGCATGGCATCCTCCCCATCTGTGATTTCGTGCCAGCGTGGAACGGGTCCGCGGGAGCGTCAAGCCGCCAACCCGCGGTTTTCCGCGCAAGGGGTGGCAATTTTGTTGCGACGCTGTTATAATAAATATCAACACGCCGACATTCTGCCTCTTCCCGTCGCTGGGCTGGGGCACGTTCGACGTTCCGATGGAGCCATATCCCTTGCCACTTTGACGGGCTAGCGCCGACGAAATGCCTCGATCCCCCTCTTGCGAGGGCCGGATGGACCCGCGTTGACGCGCTTCTCCCGCCCCGGCAGGGCACAGAAAGGAACTTGCATGTCCGCAAACACCCTCCTCTTCGAAGTCGGTGACTATGTCGTTTATCCCAAGCATGGCGTCGGGCGCGTCATCGAACTGCAGAAGTCGGAAATCGCCGGCATGCAGCTCGAACTTTACGTGCTGCGGTTCGAAAAGGAAAAGATGACGCTGCGCGTTCCCACGAACAAGGCCGAAGGCGTCGGCATGCGCAAGCTGTCGTCGGACAAGACGCTGAAGGAAGCGCTGCAGGTGCTGACCACCAAGCCCAAGGTCAAGCGCACCATGTGGTCGCGCCGCGCGCAGGAATATGAAGCGAAGATCAATTCGGGCGACCTCGTGTCGATCGCCGAAGTGACCCGCGACCTGTTCCGTGCCGACGACCAGCCCGAACAGAGCTATTCGGAGCGCCAGATCTTCGAAGCGGCGTCGAGCCGCCTCGCGCGCGAACTCGGCGCGATGGAAGAGAGCGACGAAAAGACCGCGCAGGCGAAGATCCTCCAGATCCTCAACGAGCATGCGCCGAAATATTACACCGAGAAGGCGGTCTGACGCGACGCGGCAGCCCGTCCCGGCGAAGGCCGGGATCTCGGTGAACCAAAAAGGGCGGTCCTGCGGGGCCGCCCTTTTTTGCTGCCGTCATTGCGAGCGCAGCGAAGCGATCTCCAGCATCGTTTCCGCGGTGCCGGTGGCCGGAGATTGCCGCGTCGCCTTCGGCTCCTCGCAATGACGGGGCTTAGGGATAAGTCGCGCGCACGAAATAGAGCCCGTCGGGGGGCGCATTCAGCCCCAGCGCTTGCCGGTCGGCGGCGTCGAGCGCGGCCTTCAGGTCGCGCGCTGACCATTTTCCATGCCCCACCAGCGTCAGTGAACCGACCATCGAACGCACCTGATGGTGGAGGAAGCTGCGCGCCGCGGCCTCGATGATGATCTCCTCGCCGTGGCGGCTGACCGACAGCCGGTCGAGCGTCTTCACCGGGCTTTCGGCCTGGCAATGCGCCGAGCGAAAGGTCGTGAAATCGTGCATCCCGATCAGCTGCTGCGCCGCGGCGTGCATCGCGTCGGTATCGAGCGGGCGCGCGACCTGCCACGACAGACCCTTGTCCCAGGTCAGCGGCGCGCGGCGGTTGACGATGCGATATTCATACGAACGGCCGGTGCAGGCGAAGCGCGCGTGCCAGTCGTCGGGGACGATTTCGCACCCGATGATCGCAATCGGGGCGGGGCGGAGCTGTGCGTTGAGCGCTTCGGTCAGCTTGAACGGGGTCAGCGGCTTGTCGATATCGACATGCGCGCGCATCGCGATTGCGTGCACCCCGGCGTCGGTGCGCCCGGCGCTGAACACCGACACCGTTTCGGCCGTGAAGCGGTGAATGGCTTCCTCGATCGTCTGCTGGACGCTCGGGCCGTGCGCCTGGCGCTGCCAGCCCATATAGGGGCGGCCGTCATATTCGATGGTGAGGGCAAATCTGGTCATCGGCGCCCCTTAGCCGTTCGGGCCGCGCGAAGTCGAGATGCCCCAAGGCCTGGCGCTTGCTTACACGTGTCTCACGTCGCTCGACACGCACGGAAACTCAGGTGAGGCGGGTGGCTTTGGGGATGGCGCGGCCGCGCAGCAGTTCGGCGGCGTCCATCGCGGGCTTGCCCGCGCGCTGGACGCGCGTCGTGCGGATCGCGCCGGGGTTGCACGCGATCGTCAGCGCATCGTCGAGCGTAGTGCCGGGCGCCGCGCCGGCGATCGTCTCGGCGGGATGCACGACCTCGGCCGCCAATATCTTGTAGCGTTCGCCGTCCAGTTCGAAAAAGGCCCCGGGCATCGGGTTGAACGCGCGGATCTGGCGCTCGGTCTGCACCGCGCTCACCAGGAAATCGAGCCGCGCCTCGCTCTTGTCGATCTTGGCCGCGTAGGTGACGCCGTCGTCGGGCTGCGCGGCGGGCGCAAAGGCGTCGAGGTCGCCCAGCACCCTGACCATCATCGCGGCGCCCATCGCGGCGAGTTCGTCGGTGAGCATGCCCGCGGTCTTGCCCCGGGTCGGCGTGGCTTCGACCAGCCGCATGCCGCCGGTGTCGAGCCCGGCATCCATCTGCATGATCGTCACGCCGGTTTCGGTATCGCCCGCGAGGATCGCGCGCTGCACCGGCGCCGCGCCGCGCCAGCGCGGCAGGATCGAGCCATGGACGTTGAGGCAGCCGGCGCGCGGCGCGTCGAGGATCGCCTGCGGCAGGATCAGGCCGTACGCCGCGACCACCGCGACATCGAGATCGAGCGCCGCGAAATCGGCCTGCGCCTCTTCGCTGCGGAGGCTCTTCGGCGTGCGGACGGGCAGGCCATGCGCCTCGGCCCATTGATGCACCGCGCTCTGCTGCAATTTCTTGCCGCGCTGCGCGGGGCGGGGCGGCTGGGTGTAGACCGCCACGATCTCGTGCCCCGCGGCGTGGAGCGCGGCGAGCGTCGGTACCGCAAAGGGCGGCGTTCCCATGAAGGCGATGCGCATGGTGGGGGGCTTTGGCGGAGGGATACGCAGCGCGCAAGTCCCTCTCCCGACGGGAGAGGGGATATTGTGCATGTTATCCGCACTCACTACCACCACCGCATGGCCTCCACCGAAATCGAAGCCCTCGTCCAGCAACTCGCCCGCCTGCCGGGCCTCGGTCCGCGCTCGGCGCGGCGCGCGGTGCTGCACCTGATGAAGAAGCGCGAGAGCAGCTTCGCGCCGCTGCTCGCGGCGCTGCAGACGGTGTCCGAACGGCTCGTCACCTGCACCATCTGCGGCAATGTCGACACGCGCGATCCGTGCGCGATCTGCGCCGACTCGCGCCGCGACACCCGCAGCCTGTGCGTCGTCGAGGAGGTGTCGGACCTGTGGGCGCTCGACAAGTCACGGCTGTTCCCGGGCAAATATCATGTGCTCGGCGGGCGGCTGTCGGCGCTCGAAGGCGTGCGGCCGCAGGACCTCAGCATCGATACGCTGGTCGCGCGCGTCGCGGCGGGCGGGATCGACGAGGTGGTGCTGGCGATGAACGCGACGCTGGAGGGGCAGACGACCGCCCATTATCTCGCCGAGCGGCTGGAGGGCTATCCGGTGCGGCTGACGCAGCTCGCGCACGGGCTGCCGGTGGGCGGCGAGCTCGATTATCTCGACGAGGGGACGCTGGCGCAGGCGCTCAGGGCGCGGCGGCCGGTCGGGTGAGGCGGCTTTCGATCCTGCCGCTATTGCTGCTGTCCGCGTGCGCCACGCGCGAGATCAAGCCGGCCGAGGCCGAGATGGACCGTGTCGAGGCGGCGCTGGCGGCGGTGCCCTGTGTCGCGAGGCTCGCCAGTCTGGATCGTCACTATTATTACCGCCCGCGCTATTATGCCGAAGAGATCGCAGCGGCGAAGAAGGAAGGCCGACCGCCGCGTTCGAGCAACCGGGTGACGTCGGTGGTGCAGTTCGACCTTGTGCCTGCACCTGCCGACCGGGCCGGCGCGCGGACGAGCCATGCGGTTCCGCCGCAAGGACCGGGCGCGGGCGATGGGGCGGTGCATGGCGCCTATCATCTGGAAACGGGCGAGCTCGATCTGGCCGGTTGCGCGTCGGCCGCAGATGTGGCGGCTTAATAGGTCGACAAGAAGTGCAGCACGTCTTCCTTGCTGCACACACCCTCGCCAAGCGCGAAGAAGGCGAGCAATGTCAGCGGCTTTTGAGCTTGGGCGGCCGCCGCGACCTTGTGATGACCGTCGATCAGATAGTGCGCCATGCACCAGTGCGGAGCGCCGCGCACGACTTCCTTGATGTCGAGAACCGACAGGGAGACGGCCGTCGATGATCGTCCGGAATCGATTCGCGCACGATAGGATGCGACGGTCGTGGGATCGATGGCCTGCGCCAAGGGCATGACGAAATCATATCTGGTTCCACCATAGCCATTGGGATCTTCCCCCTACCGCTATTCCCGACCGACCGTACAACCGGTAATAGGGAGTATTGGTCGTGAAATAGAGATCGAAAAACTCTTCGCCGGGCAGCCAGTGACGGTCTTTTGCAGATGTCAGGTCTTCGAAGAAATAGTCGCCCGGCTGACCCGGTTCGATCCGGATTGGCAGGCATTTCAACAGCGCCACGACATATTCACCTTCGGGGATCAATGTGCCTATGGCGTCGATCACGCGCTGCTTCAATTCGACCAAGCCCGTGGCGAGTGTCTCCCGCAACGCGTCCATTTCGGCGATCGGCATCGGGACTGCGCGCTGTTCGAACATGAAGCCGCAGGTGTCGCAGCCGTTGCCGATCCATGCGACATTGGCGTTGTGGATCGTCAGATGCCGGTTCCATTCGACCCCGGGGCCAAGGCTTCCCGCTTTGGAAAGGCCGACAACGGGTGCCGTGCTGCCCAGCCGGATCTGTTTGCGGGTGCGCGGGTGGAACAATTGAGCCATGGCCCCGACTAAGACGGTCTCAGCCTTTGCACCAGCCTTGACTCTGTACGGCGGCATTCATACCTGCACGCCATGGCCCTACTCCCCATCATAGAGACCCCCGATCCGCGGCTGCGCGTCATTTCGAAGCCCGTCGAGACGTTCGACGCCGAGCTCAAGACGTTGATCGCCGACATGTTCGAGACGATGTACGACGCCCCCGGCATTGGGCTCGCCGCGATCCAGGTCGGGGTGCCGAAGCGGATCCTCGTCATCGACCTTCAGGAGGTCGATCCCGAGGACGAGGAGGGCAAGCGCGTCATCCGCGAGCCGCGCGTCTTCATCAATCCCGTCTTTTCGGACGAGAGCGAGGAGCATAGCGTCTATCAGGAGGGGTGCCTGTCGGTTCCCGAACAATATGCCGATGTGACGCGCCCCGCCGAGGTCACCGTCGACTGGCAGGACGCCGACGGCAAGCCGCACCGCGAACGCATGACCGGGCTGATGGCGACGTGCATCCAGCACGAGCACGACCATCTCGAGGGCATCCTGTTCATCGACCATCTGTCGCGGCTCAAGCGCGACATGGTGCTGAAGAAGCTTGCGAAGCTGCGCAAGGCGGCCTGACCCTGCCACGAACAAATATCCCGGCGAAAGCCGGGATCGGGCGCCAGAGCGCCAAAGGAACCCCGGCTTTCGCCGGGGTTCGCATTTTGGGGAGGCCTATCCCGCCTTCGCCACCCCGACCATCGCGGGGCGCAGCAGGCGATCCTTCATCATGTATCCGGCCTGCATTTCCTGCACGATCGTGCCGGGTTCCTTGTCGCTCGGGATTTCGAGCATCGCCTGATGCTGGTTGGGGTCGAGCGGCAGGCCGATCGCGGCGATGCGCGTGATGCCGTGGCGTTCGAACACGCTCATCAGTTCGCGCTCGGTCGCCTCGAGCCCGGTAACGAAGGGCTTGAAGCCTTCGTCGGCGCGCTGCTCGTCGCCGATCGCGGCGAGCGCGCGGCCGAGGTTGTCGGCGACCGACAAGATGTCGCGCGCGAATTTGGTTGCGGCATAGGCGTGCGCGTCGGCGATTTCCTTGTCCTTGCGCCGCGTCACATTCTGCGTTTCGGCGCGCGCGTAGAGCAGGTCCTGCTGCAACGCGGCGAGCTGTTCGGCGAGTTTCGCCACTTCGTCATTCTCGCCGGGCGTCGCTTCGGTCGCATCGGCCTCGGCCGCGACGGTCTCGGGGGTCAGCGCGTCGTCGTCGACGGGCGTATCATTGTCCATATTCGTCATAAACCTATCGTATCAGTCTGGAGAGCGATTGAGCGGTGAAATCCACCATGGGTACGATCCGCGCATAGTTCAAGCGCGTCGGGCCGATTACTCCGACGACGCCGACCACCCGACCGTCGCTGCCATGATAGGGCGCGGCGATAACCGACGAGCCCGAGAGCGAGAAGAGCTTATTCTCCGACCCGATGAAAATGCGGGTCGCGCTGCCTTCGCGCGCGCTGTCGAGCAGCCCGGCGATTTCCTGCTTGGTTTCGAGTTCGTCGAGCAATTGCCGCACGCGGTCGAGGTCGCCGACCGCGCTCTCGTCGAGCAGATTGGCTTGTCCGCGGACGATCAGCACCGGGCGATCGGCGCCGTCGGACGACCAGATGGCGAGCCCGCGCGACACCAGATCCTGCGCGGCGCGGTCGATCGCGATCCGTTCGGCCTCGATTTCGCGCCGCACGCGCGCCATCGCTTCGGCGAGGGTCAGGCCCGCCAGCGTGGCGCTGATGTAATTGCCCGCCTCGACGAGCGCCGAGGGGCCCAGCCCCGGGGGCACGTCGATGACGCGATTCTCGACCGCCCCGTCGCCCGCGACGAGCACGACGAGCGCCTGGGTTCCCGACAACGGCACGAAGGCGAGCTGTTTGAGCACGCGCTCGTGCTTGGGGACAAGCACGAGCCCGGCGCAGGCCGAGAGGCCCGATAATGCGGCGGTGGCCTGCGCGAGCGCGCTTTCGATCGGTCCGGCGTCCGAGAGCGAGGCCTCGATCTGTGCGCGGTCCTCGGCACTCGGTTCGGCGACCTGCATCATGCCGTCGACGAACAGGCGCAGTCCCTGTTCGGTCGGCAGGCGCCCGGCGCTGGTGTGCGGGCTGGCGAGCAGGCCGAACTCCTCGAGGTCCTGCATGACGTTGCGGATCGACGCGGGCGACAGGTTGAGCGCGGCAAGCTTCGACAGGGTGCGCGATCCGACCGGCTGGCCGGTTTCGAGATAGGCGTCGACGACCATCCGGAACACGTCGCGCGCGCGCGTGGTGAGTTCGGTGATCGGCGGCGTGGTCATGGAGGGGATTTAGGGATGGCGAGGGGTGGGGGCAAGCTTCGCGGTCCAACGATCCTCCCTGCCGCGTCGCGGTGGGGAGGGGTGGGGAGGGGGACCGCTCGCGCAGCGAGGGGTGGAGGGGCCGGCAACGTCGCACCATCGCCCCTCTGTCAGCGCTTCGCGCTGCCACCTCCCCATGGCTCCGCCACAGGGAGGATTGCGTTACGCCGGATCGCCGCTAGCCTCCCGCCCGGGGGAGAATGCCATGACCACACGCCCGCTCAATCAGGATGACCCGCTCGACGATTTCGAGCATCGCGACATCGCCCTGCTCGGCCGCAAGCAGCGCGTCTATGCGATGGGCCGCGGCCCCGCGGTGATCGTGATGACCGAAATGCCCGGGATCAGCCCGCATGTCGCGCGTTTCGCGCGCTGGGTCGTGGGTGCCGGCTTCACCGTCTACATGCCGCATATCTTCGGAAAGGACGGCGCGGTGCCGCGCATGCCCGGCGCGCTCTTCACGATGCTCGGCGGCTGCGTCAGCCGCCAGTTCCGGGCGTTCCAGGCGAATGAAAGCTCGCCCGCGACGCGGTGGCTGCGCGCGCTCGCGGCGCTCGCGCACAAGGAGTGCGGCGGCAAGGGCGTCGGGGCGATCGGCATGTGCTTCACGGGCAATTTCGCGCTGTCGATGATGCTCGAACCGTCGGTGCTCGCCCCGGTCCTCGCGCAGCCGTCGCTGCCGCTCAACGATCCCGCGGGCCTGCACATCGCCCCCGACGAACTCGCCGCGGTCAAGGCGCGGATGGAGGCCGAGGATCTGACCGTGCTCGCCTACCGCTTCGAGGGCGACAAATATTGCAGGGCGGCGCGCTTCGCGGCCTATGAGGACGCACTCGGCGACCGCTTCGTCGGCAGGGTGCTGCCCGACGAGGCCGCGAACCCCGACAGCCCGATGAAAAACCCGCACAGCGTCGTGACGATCCACCTGATCGACGAGGCGGGGCAGCCGACGGTACAGGCGCGCGACGAAATCCTCGATTTTTTCCGGATGCGGCTGCGCTAGTGCCTCATTCGCTGCGATAGAGGCGGCCAGCTACCTCGGGCCGCAGATCATATTTGTCAGGGAGCAACGGGGAGAAGGGGGCGACGGCGCCATCGAGGTTCGTTGCATTTGCCTTCTCGTTCGCAATACACTTTGCGTTGCCAGGTAGCTTCGCTTTCTCCCCATACACCGAAAGCGTCGCCATCCGGGCGCCTGATTTCGTAATTGCCAACAATCGATCAGGAAACGACAATGTCCTACGCTCGCATCCTGTCGAATAGGTGCTCTTCTGATATTTGGGCGCTTTCCATTCGGCTTTCCATGACAACCGCTCCAGGCGATCGACAAATCTCCCCAGGGCAGCCGGGCCAAGCGTCAATTCGGTCCGCGCCACTTTCGGCTCGTCCCACTTTTCCTTTTCATCAAGGTCTGATCCGAAATCCGCCGCTCGCACGCATCCATGGTCATCTGGCCGTTGGGCGTACCAGCTGATTTGCGTCTTTCCGGTACGTTCGATGATGATCTCGCGCTCAAGCGGGCAGTCGCCGAGAAGCGCCAAGCGACCGTGTTCGACGTTGCGCACGTAGATGATCTGCTCGAAGCCATCGATCCGGTTCGACGAGCTGTCGGACGTCACGCCGCCCAACGCGACGCCGATCGCTATCAGCGTTGTCGTTGTAACCACTATCGCGGCGTTTCTTCGCATGGGCCGAGCTTAGGCCGCCGACATGGAATTGCCATTTCCTTTTTCTGGTCAATGGCGCGAAGCACGGCTAAGCGCCCCGCACACTTCACAGGAGAATCCCGACATGCGCCCTTCCGGCCGCGCGCCCGACCAGATGCGTCCCATCGCCATCGAGACCGAATTCACCATCCATGCGGAGGGCAGCGTGCTCGTCGCCTTCGGGAACACCAAGGTGCTGGTGACGGCCAGCGTCGAAGAAAAGGTGCCGCCCTTCCTGCGCGGCAAGGGGCAGGGCTGGGTGACGGCCGAATATGGCATGCTGCCCCGCGCGACGCACACGCGCGGCAGCCGCGAGGCGGCGAAGGGCAAGCAGTCGGGCCGCACGCAGGAAATCCAGCGGCTGATCGGCCGCAGCTTGCGCGCCGTGGTCGATTTCAAGAAGCTCGGCGAACGGCAGATCGTGATCGACTGCGACGTGCTGCAGGCCGACGGCGGCACGCGCACCGCGTCGATCAGCGGCGCGTGGGTCGCGCTGCGGCTCGCGGTCGACAAGCTGATCGCGGCGGGCGCGCTGGCCGAGGATCCGATCGCCGATCAGGTCGCGGCGATCTCGTGCGGCATCTACAACGGCACGCCGGTGCTCGACCTCGACTATGACGAGGATTCGGTCGCCGAGGCCGACGGCAATTTCGTGCTGACCGGCAAGGGCCAGATCGTCGAAGTACAGGCGAGCGCCGAGGGCGCGACCTATGACGAGGAAGGCCTGCTGCGCCTGCTCCGCCTCGCGCGCATCGGCTGCGCCGACATCTTCGCCGCGCAGGCGAAGGCGGTGGGGCGCTGAGTTCCATTTTCGTCACCCCGGGCTCGACCCGGGGTCCCGCTTTGCGTCATCCGAGGAGCGGGACCCCGGATCAAGTCCGGGGTGACGATGACAGAAAGGGCTCGCCATGACCCACCGCAAACTGACCCCCGGCAAGCTCGTCATCGCGAGCCACAATGCGGGCAAGGTGCGCGAGATTCGCGCGCTGCTCGAACCCTTCGGGATCGAGCCGGTGTCGGCGGGCGACCTCGGCCTGCCCGAGCCCGCGGAGACGGGAACGACGTTCCGCGAGAATGCGCTGCTCAAGGCGCATGCGAGCGCGTCGGCGGCGGGGCTTCCCGCGCTCGCCGACGACAGCGGGCTCGAGGTCGCGGCATTGGGCGGCCGGCCGGGGGTCTATACCGCCGATTGGGCCGAGCGGCAGTGGTTCGAGGGCAATCCGGGGCGTGACTGGTATCTGGCGATGGGCAAGGTCGAGGGCCTGCTCGCCGCACAGGGGCTCGACGTCGATCGCAGCGCGCGCTTCGTGTGCACGCTGGCGCTGGCGTGGCCCGACGGGCATGCCGATGTTTACGAAGGTGCCGCGGAGGGGAGCCTGACCTGGCCGCCGCGGGGGAAGCTGGGTTTCGGTTACGACCCCGTCTTCGTTCCGACCGGTAATTCGCTGACTTATGCCGAAATTGACCCGGCGGAAAAGCATGCGATCAGCCACCGCGCCGACGCGTTCGCCAAGCTCGTCGCCGGGGCCTTCGACTAGCGGAAATTTTACCCGGGTAAATTGACTCAAATTTTATCCGGGTATAATGGGGCCGCATGACCCACGATACCGAAACCGTCACCGCCTTTCTGGGCGACATGCAACTTGCGTCGGGGCGCCGCGATGCGGTCACGCGCACGATCGAGGACCGTTTTCCCGCCGATATTGGCGCAATCCTCGTGTTCGACGACGCGACCGGCAAGCTGACCGATCTCGACTATTGGGACGTGGCGAGGGCCGCTCCTGCCGCGGGGCGGCCGAAGCTGGGCGTCAGAGCGCGCGAAGTGACGCTGTTGCCGCGGCACTGGGACTGGCTCGCGGCGCAGCCCGGTGGAGCGTCGGCGGCGCTGCGGCGACTGGTCGAGGCGGCGAGCAAGCGCGCGCCCGACGCGAAGCAACGCAGGGACGCGGCCTATAATTTCATGAGCCATGCCTGCGGCGACCGCCCCGGCTACGAAGAGGCGCTGCGTGCACTCTATCGCGACGACGAAGCCGCTTTCGGTGCGCTGATCATCGACTGGCCTGCGGACATCCGCGCGCATATCGGGCGTCTGCTGGCGTCATAGGACGAAGACCGGGCGATTCGGGCTTTGGCCCTAACGGGGAAAGGGAGTAGGGGCGGCCGATGGCCGAACCGCTCGCCCTCTATGTTCATTGGCCCTTTTGCGTCAGCAAATGCCCCTATTGCGACTTCAACAGCCATGTCCGCGAAAGCGTCGATCAGGAGGTCTGGCGCGCGGCGCTGCTCGTGGATTTGCGGCATGAGGCGGCGCTGCTGCCGGAGCGGCGCGTGTCGTCGATCTTTTTCGGAGGCGGGACGCCGAGCCTGATGCCGCCCGCGACGGTGGCCGCGGTGATTGCCGAGGCCGGGGCGCTTTGGGGGCTCACCGCCGACTGCGAGATCACGCTCGAAGCCAATCCCAATTCGGTGGAAGTTGCCGCTTTCGCCGATCTGGCCGCGGCGGGGGTCAATCGCGTGTCGATCGGCGTCCAGAGCTTTGACCCCCAAGTGCTTGAATTTCTGGGGCGGGCGCACAGCGGCGACGAGGCGCGGCGCGCGATCGCGGCGGCGCAAACCTGTTTCGACCGCGCAAGTTTCGACCTGATCTATGCGCGGCCGGGGCAGATGCTGGCCGACTGGGAGCGCGAACTGGCGGCGGCGCTGGCGTTCGGGACCGGGCATCTGTCGCTGTACCAGCTGACGATCGAGCCGGGGACGCGTTTTGCGACGCTCGCGGCGAAGGGCCATCTCGTGATCCCTGACGGCGATGCCGCGGCGGACCTGTTCGACGCGACGCAGGCGATGACGCGCGCCGCGGGGCTGCCGCGCTACGAGGTGTCGAACCACGCGCGGCCGGGCGAGGAGAGCCGGCACAATCTGACCTATTGGCGTTACGGCGACTATGCCGGGGTCGGGCCGGGCGCGCACGGACGGCGGCTCGCACAGGCGACCGAGCGCCACAGGAAGCCCGAGAATTTTGTCGCGGCGGTGACACGCAACGGCCACGGGCTGAAGGCCGAGGCCGACCTGCCCGCGCACGAGCGCGCGACCGAAGCGATGCTGATGGGGCTGCGGCTGAGCGAAGGCGTCGACCTGGCCCGCATCGAGGCGCGAAGCGGGCTGGGACGCGAGGCGTTCGTCGATGCGGAGGCGGTGGCGCGGCTGGTGGGCATGGGGCTGATGTGCGCCGGGGGCGATCGTCTGGTCGTCACCGATGAGGGAATCCTGCTCCTCGACTCGATCCTTTCCGAGGTGGTTCGGACGGGATAAACTCCTCCAAAGCCCGTTCGCCCTGAGCTTGTCGAAGGGCCGTTCTTCCTTTTGAGGCTGGAAGAAAGGACGGGGCTTCGACAAGCTCAGCCCGAACGGAATATGAATTGGCCGACGGATTGATCCGCGACTGGGATGCTCATCTGGCGCACGAAAGGCGCCGGTCGGAGCATACGCGGCGCGCCTATATCGCGACCGCCGAGCGTTTCTGCCTCTTCCTGTCGCACCATCACGGCGGCGCGGTCGATGCCGCGCTGCTGCGGCGGACGAGTGCCAACGACCTGCGCGCCTATCTGGCTACGCGGCGCGCCGAGGGGCTGGGCAATGCCTCGGCGGCGCGCGAGCTGAGCGCGCTGCGCGGCTTCCTGCGCTTCGTCGGCGGCGAGGGCGCGACGCTCCCCGCGCTGCGCGGGCCGCGCGTCAAGAAGGGGCTGCCGCGCCCCGTCGCGCCCGCCGAGGCGATCGCGCTGGCGCAGGACGTCGAGGACAATGCCCGCGAGGGCTGGGTCGGCGCGCGCGACTTCGCGCTGCTGCTCCTGCTCTACGGCGCGGGGCTGCGCATCGGCGAGGCGCTCTCGCTGACCGGCGCGGCCTTGCCGCTCGGCGAGACGCTGCGCGTCACCGGCAAGAGGAACAAGACGCGCGTCGTGCCGATCCTGCCCGCGGTTGCCGCGGCGGTGGCGCGCTATGCCGCGGCGTGCCCCTGGCCGCTGGGCAAGGAGACCCCGCTTTTCCTCGGCGCGCGCGGCGGGCCGCTCCAGCCCGGCGTGGTGCGCGCGAGCGTGCGCTCGGCGCGGCGCGCGCTCGGGCTGTCCGAACGCACGACGCCGCACGCGCTGCGCCACAGCTTTGCGACGCACCTGCTCGCGGGCGGCGCCGACCTGCGCAGTTTGCAGGAACTGCTCGGCCACGCGAGCCTCGCGTCGACGCAGGTCTACACCGCGGTCGACGCGGCGCACCTGCTCGACATCTACCGCAATGCGCATCCGCGGGCGTGAGGCGGCGGCGTTCGGCCGCGCGGCAACAGATATTGGCAATCCTTCCCATCGCCTCGCGCCAGGGAATATCCGCGTTCGCTGTTGGCCGAACGCTGCCCCGCGCGCCGGGGCTTAGCGCGCGCGGATGAAGGCGCGGACGTCCTCGGACAATTTGTGGCGGTCCTCGTCGCGGATATACATCATGTGGCCTGCGTCATAATAGGTGTAGCGAATGCGGTCCTGCGGGATGCCGGTGCGCGAGAGCGCATATTCGGCGGCGAAAAAGGGCGTCGCGAAATCATAATAGCCCTGCGCCACCAGCACCTTCAGCCCCGAATTCTCGCGCAGCGCCTGCCCGATATAGGGCGCGACGTTGAGATAGGCGTTGGTGTCGCGCCCGCCGAGGCGCCAATCCCACTGGCCGCCGATGCGGCCGATCGACTGATATTCGCGGTCGGTCTTGAACCCCAGGCCATCGCGCGCCCAGCTGTTGATCGCGGCGGTGTAGCTCGCGTCGATGCCATAGAAGCTGGGATCGTTGTCGGGGGTTTCGCCGGCGCTGTCATAGTCGCGGCCGGTGTAGCGGCTGTCGAGGCGGCCGACGGTGAGGCCGCGGTCGCGCAGCAGTTCCTTGTAGAAACGCGCGGGCGTGACGCGCAGGTCGGCGGCTTCGAGGAAGGTCTCGCTGAGCCCGGTGAAGCGCGACAATTCGCGGCGGATCGCGGCGCGTTCCTCGCCCTGCAGCTTCTGGCCCTTGAGCAGCGCGGTCGCATAGGGGCCGATCGCCCATTGCCGGGCTTCCTCGGCAAAGGCTTCGGGCGACGCGGCGCTCGCCTTGCCGTGATAGAGCGCGGTGACCGCCATCGAGGGCAGGTTGGTGACCGGCGACAGTTCGTTGCCCGGCGTGTCGGCGCCCGCGGCGAAATCGAGCACGGTCGAGATCAGGATAATGCCGTTCAGGGCAACATCGTTGTACGTCTCGTTCATCAGCTGGTTCGCGACCGCGGCCGAGCGCGTTGTGCCATAGCTTTCGCCGCCGAGGAATTTGGGGCTGTTCCACCGGCCATTGTCGTTGAGCCAGCGGCGGATCACCTCGGCGACGAGCTTCGCATCCTGCGTCACGCCGTAATAATCCTCGGGCTTCGCCTTGCCGATCAGGTGCGAGAAACCGGTGCCCGGCGGGTCGATGAAGACCACGTCGGTCACGTCGAGCAGCGCGTCGGGGTTGTCGACGATCGGATAGGGCGGGGCGCCGTCGTCGACGCCGGTACCGGGGATCGCGACGCGCTTGGGCCCGAACGCGCCCATCATCAGCCACACCGTGCCCGATCCCGGACCGCCGTTGAACAGGAAGGTGATCGGGCGGTTCGGGTCGCGCGGTTCCTTGACATAGGAGGTGGTGACGACCGCGACTTCGGGCACGCCGTCCTTGTTCCTGATGATCGTCTCGCCGATCGTCGCGGCATAGCTGATCCGCTGGCCGCCGAAGGTGCCGCTGAGCCTGGTGGTGCGAACCTGCGGTTCATAGTCGGCAGATTTCTCCGCCTTCGCCTTCCCGCCCGAGGAGTCGGCGGCGGGCGCGTCCTGCGCCTGAACGGTGGCAGGCGCGGCAAAGGCAAGCGCCAGGGCGATGAGCGACGGACCCGATTTCATATGATTCTCCCCGGTTGAGGCGGCGGACGCTAATCGGCGCGCGGGGAGGGGGCAAGGTTGCTTGTCGGCTGCAGCAGGGCTTTGGTCGAAGGCAAAGAGGCCTTAGTGGTTATGTTACCCTCGCTCCTTATTGTCGACGCCACCTGCGCGGCTTGTACCCTCCATTGGTCCTACTTCTTCGTTGGAGGTTCCTGCTGACACCAGAGCGTGAGCCAAGGACGAGTCCTTGAGGTATCGGATCAATGCCGAACTGTTCGGCTACTCGGGGTTCCGCACCCTTCAACATGTAAAGTCGGAGGCCGTGGCAATTGTAGACGAATGTCGTGTGAATCGCATTCGACGGCAGTTGTTGCCCAGCAAGCTCCCGAACCCAAATTGGCAGCCTGCCAAGAAACTCGGTTTTCATGTCCTTGGGAATATGGAGCGCCCAATGAAGGCCCGGACCGCCTTTGCCCTCGCGGACCCAAATGTATGTCGGAGGAACCGAATGTCGATTGGCTTTAGCGCGACGGAACCACGGACAAAAGCGCTGTGAGATCAGCTTTGAAACAAAGGTACTTGCTTGTTCTTCAACGACCCCCGCGAGATGCAAATTCAGGGTGACGCTGATATTCAGCGGAACACCCTGAAGCCTTGCAAACTTTTGGGCGTGGTGAGTTGCGTGGACGCGTCGGTACGACAGTCCCCGTGACGATCTGACCATGCCTTATGTTACGCCGTCGGCACGCGGTTAGCAATATGTTCGTGAAGCGTACGCAGATGTTCCTAAAGCGTGTATATATACTATTAGAGCGCTACCGCCCCCACTTGGTCTTGCTCTGTTTCCCGAAGCGGCCCTTGCGCGTGCCCGGCTTGCCCTCGTTCGAGCGGCCGACGCGCGGCGCGACCTGGTCGTCCGGCGGCAGACCGAGTTCGTCGGCCTCCAGCCGGCGGATTTCGTCGCGCAGGCGGCCGGCCTGCTCGAATTCGAGGTCGGCGGCGGCGTCGCGCATCTGTTTTTCGAGGTCCTGGATATAGGCGCGCAGATTGTGCCCGACCATGTGCTGCGGCTTGTCCTCGCCGATGTCGATCGTCACCTGATCCTTCGACGCGACATGCGCGATGATGTCGCCGATGTTGCGCTTGATCGTCGTCGGAGTGATGCCATGCTCGGCGTTATAGGCTTCCTGCTTTTCGCGACGGCGGTCGGTTTCGCGCATCGCGCGTTCCATGCTGCCGGTGATGCGGTCGGCGTAGAGGATGACGCGGCCGTCGACGTTGCGCGCCGCGCGGCCGATCGTCTGGACGAGGCTGGTCTCGCTGCGCAGGAACCCTTCCTTGTCGGCGTCGAGGATCGCGACCAGCCCGCATTCGGGAATGTCGAGTCCCTCGCGCAGCAGGTTGATCCCGACCAGCACGTCGAATACGCCGAGCCGCAGGTCGCGGATGATCTCGATGCGCTCCAGCGTCTCGACGTCCGAGTGCATGTAGCGGACCTTGAGCCCCGCTTCGTGGAGGAATTCGGTCAGATCCTCGGCCATGCGCTTGGTCAGCGTGGTGACGAGCGTGCGATATCCGGCCGCCGCGGTCGCCTTGGCTTCCATGATCAGGTCGTCGACCTGTTCCTCGACCGGGCGGATGATCACCGGCGGATCGATCAGCCCGGTGGGGCGGATCACCTGCTCGGCGAACACGCCCTGCGTGCGGTCCATCTCCCACGTCCCCGGCGTCGCCGAGACGCTCACCGTTTGCGGGCGCATCATGTCCCATTCGGAAAAGCGCAGCGGCCGGTTGTCGATGCACGACGGCAGGCGGAAGCCATATTCGGCGAGTGTGATCTTGCGGCGATGGTCGCCCTTTGACATCGCGCCGATCTGCGGGATCGTCTGATGGCTTTCGTCGACGAAGAGCAGGGCGTTGTCGGGCAGATATTCGAACAGCGTCGGCGGCGGTTCGCCGGGCAGGCGGCCGGTGAGGAAGCGGCTGTAATTCTCGATCCCCGCGC
Organism: Sphingopyxis sp. YF1; assembly: GCF_022701295.1. Taxonomy (NCBI): domain Bacteria; kingdom Pseudomonadati; phylum Pseudomonadota; class Alphaproteobacteria; order Sphingomonadales; family Sphingopyxidaceae; genus Sphingopyxis; species Sphingopyxis sp. YF1. The sequence goes on along the minus strand of NZ_CP033204.1, from coordinate 2,346,357 downwards.
AGCTGCCCGTAGCGGCGATCATCTCGAGGTCGAAATTGGTGCGCTGTTCGAGCCGCTGCGCCTCGAGCAGGCGGCCCTCGGCCTCGAGTTCCTTGAGGCGCTCGGCGAGTTCGTGCCGGATCGCCTCGGTCGCCTGCTTCAGCGTCGGGCCGGGGGTGACATAGTGGCTGTTCGCATAGACGCGGACATAGTTGAGGCTCGCGATCTTCTTGCCGGTGAGCGGGTCGAACTCGGTGATCTCTTCGATCTCGTCGCCGAAGAAGCTGACGCGCCAGGCCATATCCTCATAGTGCGAGGGGAAGATTTCGAGGCTGTCGCCGCGCACGCGGAAATTGCCGCGCGCGAAGGCGGCGTCGTTGCGCTTGTACTGGAGCGCGACGAGCTTGCGGATGATCTCGCGATTGTCGGCGACCTGACCCTTTTTGAGGTCGAAGATCATCGCCGAGTAAGTCTCGACCGAGCCGATGCCGTAGAGGCACGACACCGACGCCACGATGATCACGTCGTCGCGTTCGAGCAGCGCGCGCGTTGCCGAATGGCGCATCCGGTCGATCGCTTCGTTTACCGAGCTTTCCTTCTCGATGTACGTGTCTGACCGCGGCACATAGGCCTCGGGCTGGTAATAGTCGTAATAGCTGACGAAATATTCGACCGCATTGTTCGGGAAGAAGCTCTTGAACTCGCCATAGAGCTGCGCCGCGAGGATCTTGTTCGGCGCGAGGATCAGCGCCGGGCGCTGCAATTCGTCGATCACCTTCGCCATGGTGAAGGTCTTGCCCGACCCGGTGACGCCGAGCAGCACCTGGTCGCGCTCGCCCGCGCGCGCGGTGTCGACCAGCTCGCGGATCGCGGTTGGCTGGTCGCCTGCGGGGTCGTAATCACTGACCAGTTCGAAGGCCTTGCCGCCCTCGACCTTGTCGGGGCGTGCGGGGCGGTGCGGGACATAGTCCGCCGCCGTGTCGATTTCGTCGAGCGAGGTGCGAATCTGAATTGCCATCGCCGCCAATATGGAGGTTATGGGCGCCAATCCAAGGCCAAAGGCACGGGATGGGGCTTTCGAGGAGAATGGGGTGTCACTGCCTGTTTTGCCGTTCATTTTCATGGCAATGATGACGCAGGAGGGCGGCGTCGCCGCACCGGCTGCGCCGCCGACCGACAGCGCCGGACCCGCAAGGAGCCCGGCGATGGTCGAAGCGCTGGCGAACCAGGCGCAAATGGCACGGGGCCCGCGGCTGATCGGCGATTTTCAGCCCGCCCATAGCCTGGAACAGCGCGCCGCCGGGATGCAGGGGCAGGGGCGCGTATCGATGATCGTGACCGCCGAGGGGTATGTCGATGAGGCTTCGATCCGGTACAGCAACGCGCCGCCCGAACTTGACGCGTCGGCGCTGGCCGCGGCGCGCCTGCTGAAATTCACGCCGGCGGTCGACAAGGCGGGCAAGGCGATTGCGGTGCCCGCGCTGTTGCCTTTTTCGTTCGAGGCGGCGAGCGGTCATCCCATGTATGCGGTGCGCGTCGAACCGGTCTTCAGCGACGCTGCGCGCGCGGCGGGCGAGCATGGCAAGGTCGTGATCGACGGCAAGATCGGTCCCGACGGGCGGCTGGTCGATACCACGATATTCCAAAGCAGCCGGTCGGCGATGCTGGACGCGGCGGCGCTGGAGGCCGCCAACGCGTCGCGCTATCGACCCTATCGCGACGGCGCGGGCAAGCCGTTTGCACTGCCGGTGCGGATACCCTTCAGCTTCGACAATTATCGTACGCCGGGGCCGGGCGGCGGCGTCTTGCGCTATCGCTGCGACCAGTTCGCGCGCGACGAAAGCTGGTGGGCGGCGAATTGGCCGGCGAACGAGAAGAATGAATTCTACACGATGATGCTGGGGCTCAGCGCGCTGTCGCAGGACATGCTGAGCGGCGTGTCGCAGTTCAGGGAAAAGAAGGCCGCGTTCGACATGCGCTATGCGGCGGCGCGGCTCGAATGCGTGGCACAGCCCGACAAGCTGTTCGTCGACGTGATGAAGGTCGAAGGACCGATCGCGCGGAGGATGGCCGAGCGGGCGAAATAGCGCCGCGATATTAGCCGTTGCCAGGGCGGTCGATATGGTAAGGAGTGGCCGTGTCCACAATCGGACTCGGCAGGGGAAATAGCATGAAAAAGACTCTGATGCTCGCGGTCGCGAGCAGCCTGGTGCTGGCTGCGTGCGGCGACAAGGCGTCGAAGGACGGCGAAGGCGGCAGCGCGGCCGCGGCGAAGACGCCCCCCGAAAAGCCGCAGCCGGGGAGCTGGTCGTCGAAGATCGAGGTGGTCGAGTTCAAGGGTGAGGGCGTTCCGGCGAACGCCAAGGACCAGATGAACCAGATGTTCGCGGCGATGAGCGGCGTCAGCGTCTGCATCACGCCCGAAGCTGCCGAGCAGCAGGATATCGCCAAGCGGATTTCGCAGATGGGTTCGCAGGGGCAGGACTGCACGATCGACAAGGAAAACCACAGCGGCAAGAACGTCGATTTCGCGGCGACCTGCAAGCGTCCGGGCGGCGAGATGAAGATGGTCGCAAAGGGCACCAGCGGCGCGACGGCGCAGGATGTGACGATGACGATGACGATGCTCAAGGCCGGCGGCGGCGAGGAAGGCACGATCGTCATGCGCGTCTCCGGCGCGCGCAAGGGCGAATGTGGTCCGAACGACATCACTCCGCCCGCCGAACCCCCCGAGCCGCCCGCCAAGAGCTGATCGCGCGGTCGCCGGCCGTCATGCGGCGCTGGCACGCAACCCCCGGTCTTTTCATGCGTTTTCGATCCGTCCAGCAGGAGGATGATACGCATGAACAAATTGGTGACGGTTGCGGCGCTTGGCGCCGCCTTGATGGTGGCCGGTTGCGGCAAATCGGATGAAGCGGCCAAGGCCGGCGGTGATACGGCCGCGAGCGGCACCGCCGCCACCGGTACGGGCGACGCGCCCGTCGCGGCGGCCGGGGCGGTCAAGCGCGAGGCGGGCAACTGGAAGACCGATATCAAGCTCGTCAAGTTCGACATGCCCGGCATGCCCGCCGCGGCCAAGGACCAGATGAGCAAGCAGTTCGAGACACAGAGCGGCTCCGAACAATGCCTCACCCAGGCGCAGGTCGACCAGGAGAATATCTCCGAGGCGCTGTCGAAGGGCTATGGCGAGGCGTGCAGCTGGTCGAAGAACGCGGTCGGCGGCGGCAAGCTCGACGTGGCGGGTACCTGCACCGCCAACGGCCAGAAGGTCGATCTGGCGATGCTCGGGACGCTCGACCCCAGGAAGACCGACATGCTGATCACCTCGAAGGGCCCGGCGCCCACGGGCGGCCAGATGGAGGTGCAGATGCAGGTCACGAGTACCCATATCGGACCTTGCAAGAGCTGAGGCGACTGATATCTCCCGAGCGCGGAGGCGCGCGGCCGGCCGGCCGCGCGCCTCTTTCTTTTGCGGGGGAAACGCGATGATCGGCTATGTCACCATGGGGACCAACGACATCGAGCGGGCGCGGGCTTTCTACGCCGCGCTGCTCGCGACGATCGGCGCGAGCGAACTGATGCGCATGTCCGACAGCGAGGCGAACGGCTTCACCCTCTACGGCACCGGCTGGGGCCAGCCGGGGATCGCGGTGACGCGGCCCCATGACGGCCAGCCCGCCGATCGCGGCAACGGCCATATGGCGGCGCTCGTCGTCGACGAACGCGCCAAGGTCGACGCGCTCCACGCGCGGGCGCTCGAACTGGGCGGGACGTGCGAGGGCGCGCCGGGCGTGCGCGGCGAGGAAGGCGCGCAAGCCTTCTACGCCGCCTATTTCCGCGACCCCGACGGCAACAAGCTGTGCGCCTTCCGGATCGGGCCGGCGGCCTGAGCGCGACCGGCTGGCTCGATCGGCGCCGGACGCCGCTCCTTGCCGGGCTCGCGGCGGGGCTGGTCGCGGTCGCCGCGGCGCTGGTCGCAGGGCACGGTGCCCCGCAGGAGGCGCTGCTTGCGGCGCGCTGGACCGCGCGCGCCGCGGCGCCGCTGTTCCTCGTCGCCTATCTTGCCTCGACGCTTCGCACGCTGTGGCCGGGGCCTGTCACCACGGCGCTCCGCCGCCGCCGGCGCCAGTGGGGGCTGGGTTTCGCGCTCGCGCACAGCATCCATCTCGCCGCGCTGCTCGTGAACATCCTCGCCTTCCGGCCGCGGCCGGTCGCGACGCTGGTCGGCGGCGGCCTTGCCTATGCGCTGATCTATCTGATGGCGCTGACCTCGAACGACGCGTCGCAGCGCCTGCTCGGGCGCGGGTGGATCTGGCTTCACCGCATCGGCATCCACCATGTCTGGCTGGTCTTCACGATCAGCTACACGGGCCGGGCGTTCCACGCCGATCCCGGCTACCATGCCGAGGGGCGAATTTTGGCGCCGCTCTTCCTTGCCGCGCTGGCGCTCAGACTCTATGCGCAGTGGCGGCCGCGCCGCTAGGCGCAACAGACGGGTATCGATGATCGTGGGAAGCGGACTTGCCGGGCGGAAAAACGGGTGGGGCCATTTCGCCGCCCGGCGAAGTCTCTGTGTATGAAGCCGTCCAATCCTGCGACAGGTGCCAGGGACCAGCTCGCACCCGTCGATCGATCGACTTCAATTCGTCGAGCCGGGCAAGGCCCGGACCAGACAGCAACGTCCTGGAAGGCGTCGCCACGCTGTTGGGATGCCCGATATGGGACAAGATGGTGAGTTACATCGGGTCACGTAGCGGGTTGTCGCATTCGGGTAAGCAATTATTAACCTCGTTTCGCCTTTTTGCGTGCGCTCTTGGGGTTCGCGCAATTATATGTTAGGAAGGCTGGCTTTGTTGTTACCGTTACATAGAAGTAACAACGCTGGTCGCGCCCGGTTATTGGCGTATCTACCGCACCGCAGCCCGTTCGAGGGCATTGAAGGGTAGTGATGGACCGCACGAAGGCGAGCGTGGGACAGGACGGCGGCGACACCGAACAGGTGATCGCGAGCGAGTTGGTGCACCTTCTCGAATCGCCGATGTTCGTGCGTTCGCCGGTGCTGTCGCGGCTCCTGCAATATCTGGTCGACCATCGGCTGCAGGGCAATCGCGCGGCGCCCAAGGCCTATGCGATCGCGACCGAAGCGCTGGGCCGCAGCGCCGATTTCGATCCCGCGGTCGACAGCTATCCGCGCGTGATGGTCGGTCGGCTGCGCAGCCTGCTCGACCGCTATTATTCCGAAAAGCCGTGGCTCCACCGTCTGCGCGTGCCGCAGGGCAGCTACGAGGTCGTCGTCCAGTATCGCGCGGCGCCGCCGGGCGCGCGCGGCGGCGATGCGGGCGAGGCGCCGCCGGGCGAGGAGGCGGGCGCTGCCGCGGCCGCCGGCGCGCCGCCGTCCGCGGGCGGCGCCGCGTCCGGAGCGTCGTCGTTGCTTCCCCCCATGCCGCGCCCGCGCGCGCGCTGGCTCTGGCTCGGCTTCGTCGTCGCGCTCCTTCTCGCGGCGCTCGCGGGCTGGCTGGCCGCACGGTCGAGCGGTTCGCTGCTGGGAAGCGATTTCGTGCCGATGCCGACGATCGAGGTCAGCAAGCCGGTGGCGGGTGAAACGGGACCGTCGCGCGCGATGGCGCGCGCGCTCGACAGCAAGCTGCGCGACGGGCTGCGGCGATTCGAGCTGATCCAGCTGCTGGCGGCGCGCGATCCCAAGGCGGCGGGCGCGCAACTGCGTGCCGACTATCGGCTCGACGCGTCGCTCGTCCGCACGCTCCAGGGGCCGGTCGACGTCACGCTGGTGCTCAACCGCGTCGCCGACGAGCGCGCCATCTGGTCGCAGCAGATCCGGCTGACCGATCAGGATATTCCCGAATTCACCGGGATCGAGCCCGCGATCGCGCAGGTGGCGGGCGATTATGGCGTCGTCGTGCGCGACCAGTTGCAGCGCCAGCCCGACAATTATGCGTCGGGTTTCCCCTGTCTGGCGCAGTTCAACCGGACGCTCCAGATGCGCAATCCCGAACGGGTCCGCCGCGTCGACCGCTGCCTGCGCGCGACGCTCGTCGACCTGCCGCAGGACCCGGTGCCGCTCGCGGCGCTGTCGCTGCTGCGCTTCGGCGACTGGCAACCGCAGCGCACGACCGACGAAGGAAAGAAGGCGTTCGCCGAGGCGCAGCTTTTCGCGAAGCGCGCCTATGATGCGGGGCCGACCAGCGCCGCGGGGCTGTTCGCGATGGCGCGCGCGCATTTCTATCGCGGCGAATGCGGACGCGGGGCGGTGATGGGCGAGGCGGCGGTGACGCTCAATCGCTACGACGCCGATCTCACGGGCTTCCTCGGCCTGTTCAAGGCCGCGTGCGGCGACCGCGAAGACGGCGCGGCCTTGCTCGCGCGCTCGGTCGCGCTCGACGCGTCGCATCCCGGCGTCCCCGCGGTCACGCTGGCCTTTCTCCGTTCGCAGCAGGGCGATCAGGCCGCGGCGCTGGCATTGCTCGACAGCCTGCCGTCGCCGAGCAATCTCGAGCCGCAATATCTGATGGTGCGCTCGATCGTTCTCGCGCGAATGGGCGAAGTTGAACAGGGGCGGCGGGTGTGGCGTCGCCTCCTCGACTATACCCACCAGCCCGCGAGCGCGTCGCCCGAACGCGTCCTCGGGCGGTTCATGATTTCGCCCGCGGTGATCGCCACCGCCTCGGACGCGCTGCGCCAGTCGGGCGTGGTCGGTGCCGGGGCCGCCGCGGGGCCGAAGCCGGGGAGGGGCGGCTGACGCGGCCGGCCGCGTGCCCCATGTCCACGGGGCCGGCCCGCGCGGCTCCCGCCTTTCGCCGGTCTTGCGGTATCGGAGTTGTTCGACCTTGATCGCGGCGGCGGCATTCCCTATTTCGGCGCCAGGTGCCGGTGGGGCAGAAAGGGGGACGGTCGGTCGATAGCGCCGCAGGCGAGGCATTGGCCGATCCGCATGCGCCGGGCACCCCGACGCCAGCCCTCTTGCCAGCCCGGCTGGCGCACATTAGGGCAAATTCACATTCACGGCTTAGTCAGAAAAGGAATAGCGCATGAGCGATTCGGCCGAAAAAGTTAAGAAGATCGTCGTCGAGCATCTGGGCGTCGAAGCCGACAAGGTCACCGAAGAAGCGAGCTTCATCGACGATCTGGGCGCGGACAGCCTCGACATCGTCGAGCTGGTGATGGCGTTCGAGGAAGAATTCGGCGTCGAAATTCCTGACGACGCGGCGGAAAAGATCGCCACCGTCAAGGACGCGATCGACTATATCGAAGCGAACAAGGGCTGATTCAGCCTGTCCGGCCTGGCCGGATGCGGCGGCGACGCTGCCCACGCATTTCCGGCTTCCCGGTCTCGAGCGCTCGCGCGCAGTGACCGGGAAGCTTTTTTTATGCGCTGAGCTTCTCTAGAAGCGCCGACGATGATGATGCGGGCCGCCGCGCGGACGGGGCCGACGAAAGGAATGATTATGCGCCGGGTTGTGGTGACGGGTTTGGGTTTGGTGACGCCGCTGGGCGGAGACGTCGAAACCAGCTGGAAAAATCTGATCGCCGGGAAATCGGGCGCGGGGCCGATCACGCATTTCGATGCATCGGACCAGAAATGCACGATCGCGTGCGAGGTCAAGGGCCCCGACCATGAATATGGGTTCGATCCGGGCAAGCGCGTCGACCACAAGGTCCAGCGCCAGGTCGATCCCTTCATCATTTTCGGCATCGACGCCGCGGGGCAGGCGCTCGAGGATGCGGGCCTGACCGACCTCACCGAGGAACAGAAGGTGCGCGCCGGCTGCTCGATCGGCTCGGGCATCGGCGGCCTGCCGGGCATCGAGAGCGAGAGCCTGCTGCTCGCCGAAAAAGGGCCGGGCCGCGTCAGCCCGCACTTCGTACACGGCCGCCTGATCAACCTGATCTCGGGTCAGGTCAGCATCAAATACGGCCTCAAGGGCCCGAATCATGCCGTCGTCACCGCCTGCTCGACCGGTGCGCATTCGATCGGCGATGCGGCGCGGATGATCCGCGACGACGACGCCGACATCATGCTCGCGGGCGGCGCCGAGGCGACGATCTGCCCGATCGGCATCGCGGGATTCGCGCAGGCGCGTGCGCTCAACATGAGCTACAACGACCGCCCCGAACAGGCGAGCCGTCCCTATGACAAGGACCGCGACGGCTTCGTGATGGGCGAGGGCGCGGGCGTCGTCGTGCTCGAGGAATATGAGCATGCCAAGGCGCGCGGCGCGAAAATCTACGCCGAAGTCGTCGGCTATGGCCTGTCGGGCGACGCCTATCATGTCACCGCGCCCGATCCTGAAATGGACGGCGCTTTCCGCTCGATGAGCGCGGCGCTGAAGAAGGCGGGCATGACCCCCTCCGACATCGACTATATCAACGCCCACGGTACCTCGACGATGGCCGACACGATCGAACTCGGCGCGGTCAAGCGCCTGTTCGGCGATGCGATGGCCAATGTCTCGATGAGCTCGACCAAGTCGGCGATCGGCCACCTGCTCGGCGGCGCGGGCGCGGTCGAGACGATCTTCTGCATCCTTGCGATCCGCGACCAGATCGTCCCGCCGACGCTCAACCTCGACAATCCCGACGAGGGCACCGAAGGCGCCGACCTGGTTCCCAAGGTGGCGAAGAAGCGCAAGGTCAAGGCCGCGCTCAACAACAGCTTCGGCTTCGGCGGCACCAACGCCAGCCTGATCGTCAAAGCGGTCGATTAGTAGCTAATCCTCCCTGTCGCGAAGCGATGGGGAGGGGGACCGTTCGCGAAGCGAATGGTGGAGGGGCCAGCGACGTCGCGCCGTCGCCCCTCCGTCAGCGGCTGCGCCGCTGCCACCTCCCCGTCGCTGCGCGACAGGGAGGATTAAAACCTCTTTCCTACATTATTACGCCGTGCTTTACCTCTCGGCACGACCCGCCGGCCACCGGCGCTAAGGCGGCAAAGGAGACAGTTTCGGCGTGCGCGTCCGAGTCCTTTGTCTCCTTAAGGCCCGGAATCAGGAGAATATCGTGCATCGGTTCCGCTGGCTGACGATTATGATCGCCGCCCTGCTCCTCGCCGCCTGCTCGGGCGGCGCGCCGAAGGATGCGGAGGTCGTGATCCCGCCGGGCGCAAGCATCGCGAAGGCGGGACAGATCCTTGAGGAAGCGGGTCTCGTTTCGGCATCAGAGTTTCGCAATCAGGCGCGCTTCTTCGGGGGCGACGATCCGATCAAGCCGGGCGAGTATAAGATCGAGAAGGGGATGGACGCGGGCGACATGCTGGCGCTGTTCCAGTCGGGCAAGACGATCCAGCGGCTCGTGATGATCCCCGAAGGCATGCCGTCGATCATGGTCCGCGACCGGCTGATGGCCGAACCGCGGCTGAAGGGTGACATTCCGGTGCCCGCCGAGGGCAGCATCTTGCCCGATAGCTATGCCTTCACCACCGGCGAAAGCCGCGCTGCTGTCGTCAAGCGCATGCAGGCGGCGATGGACAAGGCGTTTGACGAACTCTGGGCGAAACGCACTCCGCGCGCGGCGGTCAAGGACCGGAACGAGGCGATGACGCTCGCCTCGATCGTCGAAAAGGAAACCGCGGTGGCATCCGAACGCCGCACCGTCGCGGGGGTCTATACCAACCGCCTCGGCGTCGGGATGCGGCTCCAGGCCGACCCGACGATCATCTATCCGATCACCCGCGGCAAGCCGCTCGGCCGGCGCATCCTGCGCTCCGAAATCCAGGCGGTGAACGACTACAATACCTATGCCATGGCGGGGCTGCCCAAGGGGCCGATCGCCAACCCCGGCAAGGCGTCGATCGCCGCGGTGCTCGATCCCGAGGCGAACGACTATCTCTTCTTCGTCGCGAAAGGCGACGGCAGCCATATCTTCGCGCGCACGCTCGGCGAGCATAATGCCAATGTGCAAAAATGGTACGCGCTCCGCCGCGAGCGCGGGGAGATGGAGTAGGGGCTGATTGCCGCCCGTACGGGGCGGCGGAGGAGGGATCCGGGATGCGCCACCTGTTGGGACTGTCCGCCGCGGCGTTCGCGCTTGCCGCCTGCATGAACGGCGGCGGCGCGGCCGAGACGGGAGCGATCGACGTCCGCATCGAAACCGGCCCCCGCCTTGGCGCACCACGCGCGACGCACCAGCTCGTCGCGGCAGGCGAGGGGCGGCTGCTCGCGATCGGCGGCTGCGTCCGGACGGGGTGCGAGGCCGGGCCCGCCAGCGGCACGGTCGACATCATCGACGCGCGACGTATGGTGCTTGCCGGTAGCGGGGAATTGCTGGCCGCGCGCATCCAGCCGTCCGCGGCGGTGCTGCCCGGCGGACGGGTGCTCGTGCTCGGCGGCTGGGTCGGCGGGCGCGTCAGCGCGACGACCGAAATCTTCGACCCCGCGACCGGGCATTCGGTCGCGGGTCCGGCGATGGCAGGGCCGCGCAACGCGCCGACGGTGGTGGTGCTGGCCGATGGCCGCATCCTGATCGCGGGGGGCTATGACGGCAGCGATGTGCGCGCCGATGCCGAGATTTTCGACCCCGCCTCGGGGACGATGACCGCGACGGCGCCGCTGGGTACCGCGCGCAGCGGCGCGACGGGAACGCTGCTCGCCGACGGACGCGTGCTCGTTGTGGGCGGCGGACGGCCCGACCGCGCGCCGCGACGCGCGCTGGCGAGCGCCGAGCTCTTCGATCCCGCGACGGGGCGCTTCGACCCCGCCGGGACACTGGCGCAGGCTCGCTACAAGCATGGCGCGCTGCGTCTCGCGAGCGGCGACGTGCTCGTCGTCGGGGGCTCCGACGCGCGCGACTATGACGGCAAATTGCGCTCGGTCGAGCGTTTCGACGTCGCCGCGGGGCGTTTTGTGCCCGCGGGGCGCCTCGCCGATGCGCGCTTCAAGATCGCCGACGGGCTGCTGTTGCTGCCCGGCGAGCGCGTGCTGGTGGCGGCGGGCGATACCGCCCCCGAAATCTTCGACGTCGCCGGCGGCACCGGCCGGCGGCTCGCCTATGACCTTGGCGGGCAATGGAATTACATGACGCTCGTCCGCGCCGATGCCGGCACCGCGCTGCTCGCGGGCGGGTATCGCGAAGGGCGGATCGAACCGACCGACCAGAGCTGGATCATCCACCTGCCCGGGGGAGGCGAATCGTGACGACCGCAAAATTATTCCTCCACGGCGTCCCCGACAGTCCGGCGATCTGGCATCCGCTGCTTGCCGAGCTGAAGCTCGGCGGCACGCCCGTCGCCGTTCCCGCGCTCCCCGGCTTCACCGGCCCGCTCCCCGCGGGGTTTCCGGCGACGAAGGAGGCCTATGCCGACTGGGCGGTGGGTGAGGCCGCGGCGCTGTTCGCGGCGCACGGCCCGATCGATATCGTCGGGCACGACTGGGGCGCGCTGATCGCGCAGCGGGTGGCGATGCTGCGACCCGACCTCATCCGCAGCTGGGCGGCGTCGAACGCGGTGATCGACCCCGACTATCGCGGGCACCGCGTCGCGCGCATCTGGAACACCCCGATATTGGGCGAGATTTTCATGGCGCTGAGCACGCCGGCCAAGCTCGCCCAGGGACTCGCCGCACAGGGCATGCCGGCCGACATAGCCGCCGAAGAGGCGGCGCAATGGACGCACAAGGACAAGCGTCGCGCGATCCTGAAACTCTACCGGTCGGCGAAGGGGCTGAGCTTTGCGCACGACTGGGCACTCGATATCCCGAAACTGCCCGCGAAGGGCGCGCTGATCTGGGGCGCGGACGATCCTTATGTCGACCTGTCGGTCGCGCAGCGTTTCGCCGCGAACCGCGGCGTGCCGCTGACCGTCATCGAAGGCGCGGGGCATTGGGCGATTGCCGAGCGGCCGGTCGAGGTCGCCGCGGCGCTTCGGACCTTTTGGGAGGAGCGCTAAGCGCCGGATAATATTATGTCATCGTTTTATACGATTATTGTGACCGACTTTATCGATTGGCGCGCGCCGGGCGGTTCGGCGAAGGGCACGGCCATCGCGACGGGGCGTCCCATGGACGTCGGCCATCCCCCAAGCGCTAGCCGCGCCCATCTCCGTCCGTGAACAGCGATCCGGTCATCCCCCCTCCCGACCGGGCCGCTGGAGCCGCGCCCATCATCGTGACCGCGACGATGGGTGCGGCCGACCAGCGGCACTTCGACGCGCTGCGCGCGCGGTATTTTCCGCCCGACCGCAATGTTCTCGCCGCGCATATCACCCTCTTCCACCAGCTGCCGCCGTCGGCACTCGGCGAACTCGAGCGATTGATTCGCGCCATCGCGGCGGACACCTCGCCGCCCGCGGCGTCGCTGCGCGGGATATATTCTCTCGGGCGGGGCGTGGCCTTTCGCATCGAGAGTCCTGCCCTGCTCGCGATCCGCACGCGCATGGCGGAGCGGTTCGCCGGCCTGCTCACCGCGCAGGATCGGGGGACGCCGCAACTCCACATCACCATCCAGAACAAGGTGGATGCGGGCAGGGCGCGGGCACTGTTCGCCGAACTGGACCGCAACTTTCGCCCAGGCCCGCTGGAAATCGTGGGACTCGCGGCGCATCACTACCGCGGAGGCCCGTGGGAAACGGCATTCGCGCGCAATTTTCGCGGAGCGCGCAGAGGATATTGACCGCGACCGGCGGCGTGCCTATAGGCGCACCTCGCCCAAGCGGCGGCCTTTCGGGGCGGAGTAGCTCAGCAGGTTAGAGCAGCGGAATCATAATCCGCGTGTCGGGGGTTCGAGTCCCTCCTCCGCTACCACGAAATTCGCGGATTTCTGCGGCAGCAAGTGCTACCAACCCCCCTTCAAATTTGCAGACTGCCTGGCGACCGACGAATGTCCGAAATGGGGTGGGAAGCGGACATTAGGTTTCCTGCGCCGCCAGCCCCTCGGCTTCGATCAGCAATTCGCGCAAAACGATAACCGATTCCTCTGTGAGAGGGCCGGTCACGGCCGCCGCCCTGCGCCTGATATCGTCGAGCTGCGAATTAGCGATTGGCACCGACGTGAAATCATCCCAATCCCAGTCTGCGCCGGTTCCTTCAATATGGTCCCGCAAGGACTTTGCGACGTCTGTGGCTGAAAGCTTCGCCTTCAAATTTAAGAACCAAGATAGCAACCCAGCGAACACGGCAACTGGAAACGCAAGGACAATCAGTAAGGCTTTTGAGGTTGTCGAAGTCGTCGTCTGCATCGCGGGAGCTTCCCAGATTCCACCAATGTCCACAATCGGTCGTTTTCTGCCATCACGCCGCGAACTAGGTCGAACGGCGAAAACGGGGTGGTTAGCTGCCAACCAGCCCAGCTTTATGAAGCGCGCTTCGGGAACGAAAACGGATTCGAGCGCATCTGTCGCGTTGCTCGGCTGGCGCATCATTAGGACAGTCACACCGCTCCGAAAGCCATTCAAGATCAGCGGGATCAAGCCATAGCGCAATCCGTCCAGCTACAATTTCGCGCTCCGAATCTGTTGGCTTCACTGGCTGCGACATAGGCAGATTGTAGCTAATGGTGCCACACAAGCAATGTCCGCAATCGGTCGCTGCTGCCCCCGGCGATCTTGGCTAATCAGGGTAGAACCTTGAGCGGTCTGCAATCTCGCCGGTGCCTCTGATTTCGTCGAGATCAAACGAAAAGACTTTTTCGATTTCTTCAAAAAAGATGCCGTAGGCGACGACATCTTCTGACTCTGGGCTAGAGCCGCTTGGTTCTTCCGAGTACGATTTTCCGAGTATGTAGCCGAACATCCCAATTAGATCGGGATTTTGGCGGCAAACCAAGATTTCGACCTTCTCATAGAACTGTAGCGCCATCGCTCACTCCCCCTCTGGCAATTTGCCATTGGAAGCGAATGTCCGCAATCGGTCGATTCCCGACCTTACGCCACCCCGAGATCGGTCGCGCGGAAATCCCCGGCCCGATGATCCGCCGATTTGACATGGCGCAATGTTCTTGCTGCGGCGGCGCGGCAAAGCCGCCGGGTTGACGGCGCAGGGCGGGCGGGCGAGAGGAGAGCGCCGGGTCGCGCCGGGCAAATGGCTGGACCCATAGGGCCGGCTCCCCTAAGGACGACGCGAAACCGATGCACGCCTATGCCAACCCCACCCGTTTCCTCGCGATTGCGAAGCCGCTGACGCCGTGGTTGCTCGGCGTCGGTGCGCTGCTCGTGCTGGCGGGGGCTTTTGCCGGGCTGACGATGGTGCCGGGCGATTACAAGCAGGGTGAGACCGCCCGTATCCTGTACGTCCATGTGCCGTCGGCGTGGCTCGGCATGGGCGGCTGGACGTCGCTCGCCGTCGCGGGGCTGGTCCAGCTTGTGTGGCGCCACCCGCTGGCGGGGATCGCCGCGCGCGCGATCGCGGTGCCGGGCATGCTGTTCACCGCGCTCTGCCTTGTCACGGGATCGATCTGGGGCAAGCCGACGTGGGGCACCTGGTGGGAATGGGACGGCCGGATGACGTCGATGCTGGTGCTGCTGTTCCTCTATGCCGGTTTCGTCGCGCTGACGAGCGGCGACGAGGGGCAGAGGCAGGGCGGCACGCTGTCGCGCGGCGCGGCGATCTATGCGCTGGTCGGCGCGATCAACATTCCGATCATCAACCGCAGCGTCGTGTGGTGGAACAGCCTGCACCAGGGGCCGAGCATCACGCTGGGCGGGTCGAGCATCGACGGGGCGCTGCTGTGGCCGCTGGGATTGACCGTATTCGGCTTTTCGCTGCTGTTCGGTGCGATCGTGCTGATGCGGATGCGGCGGATCATTGCCGACAACCGGGTTGCAGCGCGGCTGCGGCGGCTCGCCGACGACGAGGGGATCTGACCGATGGCGGGAGTGATCAGCGGGGGCGGGCAGTGGGCCTATGTCCTTGCCGCCTATGGATTGACCGTGCTGCTCACCGGCGCGGTGCTGTGGGCGAGCTGGCGTGCGATGACGAAAGCCGAGGGGCGCAGCGACGCGCTGCGTAAGGACCGGAAATGAAAGCGAAACATCAAAGACTGATCCTCGCGCTCGTCGCGGTTGCGGGAATCGCGGGGGCCGGCGTGCTCGGCGCGAGCGCGCTCCGCGACGAAGCCGCCTATTTCCGCACCCCGGTCGAGGTCAAGGACGGCAAGACGAGCGTCGGCGAGCCGATGCGGCTGGGCGGCATGGTCGCCGCGGGCAGCATCGTGCGCCAGCCCGACGGGCTGACGATCCGCTTCGTCGCGACCGACGGCAAGGCGTCGGTGCCGGTCGAATATACGGGCATCGTCCCCGACCTGTTCGCCGAGGAAAGCGGCATGGTCGCCGACGGACGGATGCGCTCCGACGGCACCTTCGTCGCCGACCGCATCCTCGCCAAGCATGACGAACGTTATATGCCGCCGCAGATGGGCGACATGCCCGAAGGCGTAGCGAAGATGGCGCCGAAGGCATGATCGCCGAACTCGGGCTCGCCCTCTTGTGGATCGCGGCGGCGCTGGCATGCCTGTCGCTGGTTGCGGGCATCCTGTTCGTGCGCGGCGGCAACCGCGACCTCGCGGCGCTGGTGCGCCCCGCGAGCGTCGCGCAGGGCGTGCTGACCGCAGCGGCCTTCGGCCTGCTGATCGCGCTGTTCGTGCGGTCGGACATGTCGGTCGAACTGGTTGCGCGCAACAGCAACAGCCTGAAGCCGATGATTTTCAAGATCGCGGGCACGTGGGGCAATCACGAAGGGTCGATGCTGCTCTGGCTGACGATCCTGACGCTGTCTGGGGCATTGATCGCGATCTTCGAGAAGCGGCTGCGCGAGGACACGCTGATCGCGACGCTGGCGGCGCAGGCGGCGCTGGGGCTCGGCTTCTTCGCCTTCCTGCTCTTTTCGTCGAACCCCTTCAAGCGGCTCCCCGTCGCGCCGCCCGACGGGCAGGGGCTCAACCCGCTGCTCCAGGACATCGGGCTCGCCTTCCATCCGCCGACGCTCTACGTCGGCTATGTCGGGCTGTCGGTGGCATTCAGCTTTGCCGTCGGCGCGCTGATCACGCGCGAGATCGGTCCCGCCTTCGCCCGCGCGATGCGGCCGTGGGTGCTCGGCAGCTGGATTTTCCTGACGATCGGGATCACCGCGGGCAGCTATTGGGCCTATTACGAGCTCGGCTGGGGCGGCTGGTGGTTCTGGGATCCGGTCGAGAATGTTTCGCTGGTGCCTTGGCTCGCGGGTGCGGCGCTGCTCCATTCGGTCGCGGTGACGGCGACCCGCAACGCGCTGCGGGCGTGGACGGTGATGCTCGCGGTGATCGGTTTCTCGATGTCGATGGTCGGGACCTTCATCGTCCGGTCGGGGCTGCTGACCAGCGTGCACAGCTTTGCGGTCGACCCCGAGCGCGGTACCTTCCTGCTCGTGCTGATGGCGATCTACATCGGCGGCGCGCTGACCTTGTTCGCGCTGCGCGCGGGCACCGTCGCCGAAGGCAAGAAGTTCGCGCTGATGAGCCGCGAAGGCTCGCTGGTGATCAACAATCTGCTGCTGACGACGATCCTCGCACTCGTGCTGCTCGGGACGCTCTATCCGATCGTCGCCGAGGCGATGGGCGAGAAGATTTCGGTCGGGCCGCCCTACTACAACAAGGTCGCGGGGCCGCTGGCGCTGATCCTCTGCCTCGTGATGGTCGCGGGGCCCTTGCTGAGCTGGCGCAAGGATGACGGCAAGAAGCTGTGGTCGCGCCTGCCGCTCGCGGTGTTCGCGGGCGCGCTGATCCTGTTCGGGCTGGTCCTGTTCGGCGGCAAGGTGGGCATATTGCCGTTGCTGGGGATGGCCGTGGCGGGCGTTGTCGCGGTTGCAAGCCTCGCGCCTTTGTGGGGCCGCAACCTGCGCCGCACGCCGCTCCCGACCTGGGGCATGGTGATCGCGCATTTCGGCGTCGCGGTCTGTCTGGCCGGGATGGGCGCCGAAAGCGCCTTCATCAAGGAGCGGCTGGTCGCGGCGAAGCCCGGGGACGTCGTCAAGGTCGCCGATTTCGAGGTGCGTTTCGCTGGCGTGAAACCCGTCGCCGGGCCGAACTATACCGCGATCGAGGGCACGCTGGTCGCGACGACGCCCGGCGGCGGCACGCATGTGCTGAAGCCCGAATCGCGCATGTTCCCAGGCCTGATGGGGACGGCGCCGACCGAAACCAACGAGGCGGCGCTGCTGACGCGGCCGGGCGGCCAGCTCTACGCCGTTCTCGGTCAGCCGGTGGTCGGGGCCGACGGCGCCGACCGGTATCAGCTGCGCTTGTGGTGGAAGCCGCTGGTTTGGTGGATATGGCTCGGCGGCGCGCTGATCGCGCTCGGCGCCACGCTCTCGCTGCTCGGGCGCGCGCAATTGTTGACGATCTGGCGCGTGCGGCGCGCCCGCAGGAATGAGGAGCGCTTTGCGCCATGAAGAATCGTTGGGTCCTGTTCGTTCCGTTGGCGATCATGGGGCTGCTCTTCGGCGCCTTCATCTATCGGCTGACGACACCGGCCGACACGCTGATCCAGTCGCAATGGATCGATAAGCCGATGCCGCTGTTCGACCTGCCGCCCGCGACCGCGGGAGTCGAGGGACTGAAGAGCAGTCAGCTTGCCGACGGCCGGCCGCGGCTGGTCAACGTCTTTGCCAGCTGGTGTATTCCGTGCCGGGCCGAAGCGCCGCAACTCGAGGCCCTGAAAAAGGCAGGGGTGCCGATCGACGGTATCGCGATCCGCGACCGGCCCGAAGATGTTGCCGCCTTTCTCAACGAATTCGGTAATCCGTTCGACCGCATCGGGGCGGACACGCAGAGCAGCGTCCAGATCGCGCTGGGTTCGTCAGGGGTGCCCGAGACCTTCCTGATCGATGGCAAGGGGATCATCCGCGAACAGATCCAGGGCGTGATTCTGGCCGAACAGGTGCCCGAGATCATCGCCAAGCTGGAGGCGATGAAGTGAGACTGGCGGGCGCCCTGCTGGCGCTGTTCGCACTGGTCGCGCCACCGCTTGCGGCGCAGGACCGGCTGCCGCCCGCGCCCTATGCCTATCAGCAGCTGAACGACCCGGCGAAGGAAGCCCGCGCGAAGGCGCTGATGGACACGCTGCGCTGCCTGGTCTGCCAGGGGCAGTCGATCGCCGACAGCGATGCGCCGCTGGCGGGCGACATGCGCCACGAAGTGCGCAGCAAGATCGCCGCCGGCGAAAACCCCGATGAAATCCGCAAATGGCTTGTCGCGCGCTATGGCAATTGGGTGACCTACGATCCGCCGTTCGATGCGGCGACGGCGCTGTTGTGGCTTGGTCCTCTGCTGTTCCTCGGCATCGGTGGCTGGCTCGCGTTCGGACGTTTCCGGCGCGGCGACGGCGAAGGGGAGGATGCGGCATGACCTGGCTCTGGGTAGTACTGGCCGCGATCGTCACCCTCGCCGGTCTCTTCTGGGTTGGCAGGATGCCCGCCGGGGCGCGGCCGCTCGCGGCAGCGGCGGTGATGCTCGGGCTCGCCGGCTATGCGTTGCAAGGCAGCCCTTCGCTGCCGGGCAAGCCCGTGGCGGCGCCCGCCGAGCCCGAAGGTTTCGGCGAGGCGATCACCGACCAGCGGCGGGGCATGGCAGACCGGTTCGGGCCCGCGGCGCAATGGCTGGGCATGTCCGACGGCTTTGCGCGCACGGGCAAGACCGCGCTGGCGGCGCAGACGCTCGAAAAGGGGCTCGCGAAATATCCCGACAATGTCGACCTGTGGGTCGGGCTGGGCAATGCGCTCGTCGCGCATGGCGGCGGGGCGATGTCGCCTGCGGCGGCGCTGGCGTTCGACGAGGCGGCGAAGCGCGATCCGTCGCATCCCGCACCGCCGTTTTTCGCAGGGCTGGCGATGGCGCAGGGCGGCGACCTGAAGGGGGCCGAAGCGGTATGGAGCCAGTTGCTCGAACGCAGCCCGCCCGACGCGCCCTGGCGCGCCGACCTCGAAATGCGGCTCGCGCAACTGCGCCGGGCGCTCGGGCCGCAGCTGCCGCCCGAGACGGCGACGGAGCGCTGAAATCTCTGCTATTCGTCCGATGCCGGCTCGGCTAAAGGCGCGCGATGACTGCTGAGTCGCAACATGCGGCTGGCGGCGCCGATGGTGTCGCCGCGGGCGCCGCCGACACCGGCCATCACGGCCACGGGCACCAGGGGGATGGCAGGCTGAAGCTTGCCGTCGGCGCGATTGGCGTCGTGTTCGGCGACATCGGCACCAGCCCGCTGTATGCGTTCCGCGAAACCTTTGCCGGGCATCATCCGATCGAGCCCGACAGGCTGCACATCTATGGCGTGCTGAGCCTTGTCTTCTGGTCGATGATGCTCGTCGTGACCTTCAAATATGTCATGACGATCATGAAGGCCGACAACAAGGGCGAGGGCGGCAGCCTGGCGCTGCTCGCGCTGATCAGCCGTTCTTCCGAAGGCAAGCGCTGGACCTGGCCAATCGTGCTGCTCGGCGTGTTCGCGACTGCGCTCTTCTATGGCGACAGCATGATCACCCCGGCGATGTCGGTGTTGTCGGCGACCGAGGGGCTCGAATATGTAAACCCAGGGTTCGAACCCTATATCGTGCCGATCGCGCTGGCGATCCTGATCGGGCTGTTCGCGATCCAGGCGCGCGGAACGGCGAAGGTCGGTGCGCTTTTCGGGCCGATCATGCTCGCCTATTTCCTGATGCTGGCGGTCCTCGGCATCATCCATATCGCCGACAATCCGTGGATCATCGTCGAGACGCTGAACCCGCTCAACGCGCTGCGCTTCTTCTATCTCGACGGTTTCACGGCCTTCATCGCTTTGGGTGCGGTCGTACTCGCGGTGACGGGCGCCGAGGCGCTCTATGCCGACATGGGGCATTTCGGACGCGGTCCGATCGGGCTGTCGTGGCTCTGTTTCGTCCTGCCCGCGCTGATGCTCAACTATATGGGGCAGGGCGCGATGGTGCTTGCGGCCGAGGTTGGACCGCGCGCCGATCTCATTTCTGACCCCTTTTTCCAGATGATGCCCGATGCGTGGCAGGTCCCGGTCGTGCTGCTCGCGCTCGCGGCGACGATCATTGCCAGCCAGGCCGTGATCTCGGGCGCCTTTTCGCTGACTCAGCAGGCGATCCAGCTCGGCTTCATGCCGCGCCTGCGCGTCGAGCACACGAGCGCGTCGGCGCAGGGGCAGATCTATATCCCGATGGTCAATTGGGGCCTGATGGTGATGGTCATCATCCTCGTGCTCTTCTTCGGATCGTCGAGCAACCTTGCTGCGGCCTATGGCATCGCGGTGACGGGGGCGATGTTCATCGACACCTGCCTGCTCAGCGTCGTGCTCTTCACGCTGTGGAAATGGCCGGCGTGGAAGGCGCTCCCGCTGCTCGCGGTCTTCTTCATCGTCGATATCGCCTATTTCGGCGCCAATCTGATCAAGGTGCCCGACGGCGGCTGGGTGCCGCTGGCGATCGGCCTGACCATCTTCACCCTGCTCACGACCTGGTCGCGCGGGCGCAAGCTGATGCAGCAGGAAATGGCCGAAGGCGCGATGCCGATCCCGGTGTTCGTCAAGTCGGCGGCGAACAGCGCGACGCGGGTGCCCGGCACCGCGGTGTTCATGACGTCGAGCGCCGATGGCGTCCCGCACGCGCTGCTCCACAATCTGAAGCACAACAAGGTGCTGCACGAGCGGATCATCCTGTTGACGATCAAGATCGCCGACGTGCCCTTCGTTGACGAGAAAAAGCTCTACACGCTCGACGGTCTGGGGCAGGGCTTCCACCGGCTGATTCTGAACTATGGTTTCATGCAGCCGGTCGACGTTCCCGCGGCGCTGCACCGCGTCACCGGCTGTGGCGGCGATTTCAAGATGCTCGAGACGAGCTTCTTCCTTTCGCGCCAGACGCTGATCGCCGCGGCCAAGCCTGGGATGCCGATTTGGCGCGAGAAATTGTTCGCGTGGATGCTGCGCAATTCGGAAAGCGCGATGGAATATTTCCGCCTGCCGACGAACCGCGTGGTCGAACTGGGCAGCCAGGTCGCGATCTGATGCCACTCCGTTTCGGAGGCATCGGTCGCGTGGCGACTTGAAGCGCCGCGGCGATCTTGCGAAGCAGCGGGAAGCCGAAATGAGCAGCGGAGCCTGACGAGATGAACGGCGGCAATCGCGACAGCCCGATGCCTGAGGACCGTCCGTTTGCGCTGCTTGTCGCCTCTGCACGGCCGGTCGATGTAGAAACCGCGCTGCGTCACATGGGGTTACAACCCGAAGCGCTTGCCGGGGATCCGGGGGCGTTCCGTCTGCGCCTTGGCTCGTTGCAGGTCCTGATGGCGCACGCGGGGCCCGACTGGACGACACTGGCCGATCCGCAAGCCCGCAGCACCAGCGTGCTTGGCGCTGCACTGGACCCGCAGTGGCGCGACGCATGTTGGGGCATCTGTCCCGAGGGCGAAAACGACGCGGGAGGGCAGGCGCTCTATCGACTGGCGCAGATGATGGTGCTGCTGATCGATCTGCTCGGTGCGGTGCATCTCTTCTGGGCACCTGCACGGCTGTGGAGCGAGGCGGGAGCGTTCCGGCGCGCGGTTGCCGAGATGGAGGCGAGCGGGATGCCGCCCGTGCTGCACCTCGTCGCCTTTCGTCGCCTGGACGTGGCGGGCAGGGCAGCCGTGGCGACGCGAGGGCTGGCCGCCTTTGCCGGGCAGGAGGTTGAAGCAGCGATCCCGCCGGGGTGGGACATGGCGGCGATGGTCCGGCGGCTCGCACGGGTCGCGCTCGACATCATGCTCCATGGGCCGATCCGTCAGGCCCAGCAGGCGCCGGGGCTCGAAGCCGGCGAATGGGTGGCGATGACGCCGCGCCCCGGAAGCGAAGGCGCGCCCGGTGCGGTGCGGGTCGCGTTCCGCCGCGACGGTTGACGTGCCACAGCGCTCCTGCTCCGGCCGGTCAGGGCAGCGCTGGCGCGGAACGGTCGGTGCGGCGACGGGGTATCAGCGGCACCACCTGATCCCGGTTGCCCTCCTTGCCCGGCCGCAGATGGTCGCGATGTTTGATCAACTGGGCGCAGAGGGTTTCGCGCTGCACCGTTTCGAACTCAACGGACTCGCGCTTCCGGGTGACGAGCGGCTGGCGCTGCAGTCGGGCCATGCGCTCCATCGCGGGCCGCACCGGGCGTATAGCGATGTGGTGACGGCGCGCGTCGAGCGGATCCGGGTCGATTTTTCGGGTGCTGCCGGCGGCGATTGCCGCGCCGCTCGCCGGACCGCTGTCATGCGCCTGCGTCTGCTGCAGGACACGCTGCGGCGATCGCTCACCGACCGGCATGGCCTGCGTTTCTGGCTCAACCGGCGCGACCCGATGCGACTGTTCCTCGACCGGCCCTATCTCGACAATGCGATCGAGCGGTTGTTCGGCGGAGACGAGCGCGCGGGCGCCACCTACAGCCGGACCTTCGCCTGAAGTTCGGCATAGGCGTCGCGATATTGCGCTTCGAGTTCGGCGACGAAGTCGGCGACCGGGAGCACCGAGCGGACCGGGCTGATTCCCTGGCCCGAGCCCCAGATGTCCTTCCACGCCTTGGCCTTGGTGTTGCCCCCCGAGCCGAAGTTCATCGTCTTCAAGTCTCCCTCGGGCAGATTGTCGGGGTCCATGCCCGCCGCGGCGATCGAACCGCGCAGATAATTGCCGTGCACCCCGGTGAAGAGGTTCGAATAGACGATGTCGGCGGCGCGGCCCTCGACGATGCCGTTCTTGTAACCCGGATCGGCGTTCGCTTCCGCCGTCGCGATGAAGGCGCTTCCCATATAGGCGAGGTCGGCGCCGCACGCCTGCGCGGCGAGGATCGAGCGGCCGTGGCCGATCGCGCCCGACAAGGCGACCGGGCCGTCGAACCATTCGCGGATTTCCTGCACCAGCGCGAAGGGCGACTGGACGCCGGCGTGGCCGCCCGCACCCGCGGCGACGGGGATCAGGCCGTCGGCGCCCTTTTCGACCGCCTTGCGAGCGAAACGGTCGTCGATGACGTCGTGGAGGGTGATGCCGCCCCAGCCGTGCACCGCCTGGTTGAGTTCCTCGCGGGCGCCGAGCGAGGTGATCGTGATCGGCACCTTCCACTTCTCGCAGGTTGCGATGTCGGCTTCGAGCCGGTCGTTCGACTTGTGGACGATCTGGTTGACCGCGAAGGGCGCCGACAGGCGGTCGGGATTGTCGCGATCCCACGCCGCAAGTTCTTCGGTGATCTGGTGCAGCCATTCGTCGAGCAGCGATTGCGGCCGGGCGTTGAGCGCCGGGAAGCTGCCGACGACGCCCGCCTTGCACTGGGCGATGACGAGTTCGGGCCCCGAGACGATGAACAGGGGCGAGCCGATGACGGGCAGGCGCAGGCGGTCGAAGATCGGGGGAAGGGCCATGGAATCAGTCTCTCTGGTTGCGATATGCAACTAACCTTAACGTAAACGGAAAGCGAGGCAAGGGGGGTGTCGCTGCGCGCTTTTGGGAGGGGGCATGCCGGTGCAAGCGGCACTGCGATGCGCGTTCCGGGACGGGACGAAGGACCTACGCCGTGGGTGGCCCCTTGATCTCGACGACATTGCCCTCGGGATCGCGGATGTAGATCGAGGGGCCTTCGCCTTCGGCGCCGTAGCGCGGGCCCGCCTGTTCGACCGCGATGCCGTGCGCGGCGAGGTGGGCGCGGATCGCGGCGTCGTCGAAGGCGTCGATGGCGAGCGCGAAATGGTCGAGGTTGCGGCCTTCGGCGCCGGGCGGCGCCCCGCCGGCGGCGCCGAGCGGACCGTCGACGGCGACGAGGTCGATCAGCGATGCGCCGGCGCGCAGCTGGAACAGGCCGATTTCGGCCTGGTCGCGTTCGTCGGTGCAGCCGAGCACGTCGCGGTAGAAGGCCTGCATCGCGCCGAGGTCGACGACGCGCAGCACGACATGGTCGATACCGCGCAGCGCGAAGGGGGGACGGGTCATGATGCGGCTCCTTGCTCGCTCAGTTTTGCTCGCTCAGTTCAGCGGTTCGCCCGGTTCGCGGCACTTGAGGTCGATCACCCGCGCCTCGAGCGCGCTCGGCGCGCCGCCGAGGCGCTTGCGCTCGTCGGCGGCGCAGTGTTCGGAACGGGTGCCGGTCCGGCGGCCACGCTCGAGCGCCTCGGCGACCGCGAGCACGTCGCCGAGTTCCTGCCGGCTGAGCTGGCGGACATGCTTGCGGCCGGTCATCAGCGCCTCGTAATTGGCCTGCGCCGCGGCGACGCGCGCCGGATCGAAGTTGAGAGCGGGCGGCTGGGCCAGTGCGAGCGTGGCGGCGAGTGCGGCGGTCAGCATGGCTTTTCCTTTCCTAGCGCGACCCGATCCCGGGCCCCTGTGCGTCCTTCCAGTCGACGCGGTAGAGGTCGAAGCGCCGGTCGCGCAGATTCTGCACCGCGCCGCTCTGGCGGCTGGTGAGCAGGTCGGCGAGGCTCAGATCGGCGATCGCGATCGTCTCGGTGTTCGGCGCGGTGTCGGCGGCGACGCCGTCGCGGGCAAAGGCGAAGTCCGACGGGGTCAGGATCGCGCTTTCGGCATAGTGGATGTCCATATTCTCGACATTGGGCAGGTTGCCGACGACCCCCGAGGTGACGACATAGCATTGATTTTCGACCGCGCGGGCGTGGCAGCAATAGCGGACGCGGAGATAGCCGCGGCGCTCGTCGGTGCAGAAGGGGACGAAGAGCATCATCGCGCCCTGGTTGACGAGGTGGCGGGCGAGTTCGGGAAACTCGCTGTCGTAGCAGATCATCACCCCGATCGGCCCGCAATCGGTGTTGATCGCGTCGGCGCCATAGCCGCCCTTGATGTTCCACCAGCGGCGTTCGGACGGGGTCGGGTGGAGCTTCTCCTGCGTGTGCACCGACCCGTCGCGGAGGAAGACATAGGCGATGTTGCGGATGTCGCCGCCCTCGACCCGCGTCGGGTGCGAGCCGCCGACGATGTTGATATTGTAGCTGACCGCGAGCTTTTCCATGAAGGCGACGTAGCGGTCGGTGTAATCGGCGATCTTCTGGATCGCCTGTTCGGGGGGCAGCTTGTTCTTTTCGATCGACAGCAGTTCGAGCGTGTAGAGTTCGGGGAAGGTCACGAAATCGCTGCCGTAATCGGCGGCGACGTCGACGAAATATTCGACCTGCTCCTCGAACTGTTCGATGCGGTCGATGCCGCGCATCTGGAACTGCACCGTCGCGACGCGGACCGAGGCGGGGAGGCGGTCGGGGGCGGTGCCGCGCGCCCGCGCCCCGGCGTCGCGCGCCGGCGGGGCGAGCGGATTGTCCCACAGCATCAGCACCGCATGCCCGCCGCTTTCATGGTCGGTGGGCAGATAGTCGTGGAGCACGCCGCGCGCCTGGAACCCCTGGTTGATCTGGAAATTGATCACCGGATCGCGCAGTTGCTTGTCGAGCACCGCGGCCAGATAGGCCTCGGGATCGGGATATTTGCGGCGGCGGCGCGCATAGCCCGGCATGCGCCCGCCAAAGGCGATGCCCTTGAGCTCGAGCGCCTGGCACAGCTCCTGCCGCTTGCGGTAGAAGCGCTGGCCGATGCGCAGCCGCCGGTAATCGGGGTCGACGCACACCTCCATGCCGTAGAGGATGTCGCCGTCGGCGTCGTGCGCGGTGCCGAAGCCGCCGCCGCTGATCGCGGTCCAGCGATGGTCGGCGAGCGCGACCGCTTCGGACACGATGAGCGTGGCGCAGAAACCGACGATCACCCCTTCATATTCGGCGAGGAACTGGCCCTCGGGGAAATTGTTGATCTGGCCGCGGATCTGCGCCGCCGAATAGGCCTCGGCGCGGCCGTAGACCTTGGCGGTGAGGCGCGCGATCGCGGCGGCGTCGCGCGTTTCCGAATGGCGGATGACGAGCTTGGGGGCAGTGGAGTCCATCGCCCCGGCATAATCGCCGCGCCGCCGCCTGTCCAACCGCGGGGACGGACGACGCCAGCCCGTCAGCCCGTCGCGGTGCGCGGCCCTGCGCGGCCCGCCCCCGCACCGGACGCGCCGGAGGCACCGGGCGCCGCGGGGTCGTTGGCGGGGTCGGGGAGCGCGAAGAAGGCGCGGCGCGCGGCCTCGCCCGCGCGGCGCAGCGGCGCGCAGGCGCGCGCGTGCGCCGCGTCCCACGCTTCCTCCTCGTCGGGGTCGAGCGTGCGCTCATACTCCTCCTCGCCGAAGCGCCCCTCTTCGTCGCCCAGATAATCGTCGGGCGGCGGGAAATTGGTGCGCCATTCGCCCTGCTCCTCGTCGTACCAGACGGTCATCGCGGCGGCCTCTTCCTCGGGGGTCGGCTCGGCCTGCGGTCCGGGGTGCGGATCCGGGTCGGAAACGGCGGAAAACTGCGCAACTTCATTCGCGATCGCGCTGTCCTTCCACAGCGTCGCGAGCGGGTTCGCCCGGTTGTCGCACCCCGCGAGCCAGAGCGCGAGCGCGGCGGCCATCCCGCCCGCGGATGCGTCGTCGACGCGCGCGGTGCCGGGGCAGTCGGGCGCGTGGTCGGGCGCGCCGTCGTCGGGGAGGCCGGGCGCGTCTTCGCCAGGGCGGGCGGTTGCGTGCGCGGCCCCGGCGGCGCGTGCGGCCTCGGCCGCGTCGAACAGCGACAGGAAACCCGGCCAGTCGCCGGCGACGAGCTGCGCCAGCATCGCCTCGCCCGGCCATTCTCCTTTTTCGGGCGCGCGCGTCTCGACCATGCGGTCGAGACGCGCGAGCATCGCGAGGCCGAGGCGGCTGTCGATGCGGCGGCGTTTGTAGAGGCTGCGGTCCTCCTCGCGCATCACGGTGGTCATCTCGTCATGCCCCCAGATCGCGCGGTCGAGCAGTTCGTCGACCAGCCGCCCGCGCGCGATCAGCACCGCCGCGGCGCAACCGAGCTTGAACGCTGCGCCCTGCGGCCGCTGTTTGAGCTGATAGACGGCGGCGGGCGACATGCCGACGCGCGCGGCCGAAATCTTCACCGACCCGGTGGTGGCGAAACTCTCCAGAAACTCGCGCTGGAGCCGCGGCGTCCAGTGATAGCTGGCGGGGGCGGGAATGTCGGCGGGATCGGGAGGAAGGTTTTCCATCGAGTCGTTACTTTTGGTAAGGTGAAACTGGAAGAATAAACCATATGGGTGAAAATTAGGAAAGGGAGATTTTGGAGTTTGAAGCGGCTTCCTTTGCGCCATATCGGCTGTAATTTTAGTTACCTTTGTGAAATTTGTTGACTATATAAAGTCTAGCGACAGCCTGTGCAATTTGGGGAGGGGCTAGGGTGCAGTCGAAATGATCCCAGAATTTGGGCTAGGCAGTGTTTTGCCTCCATTCATGGATGAAGATGTTGTTGGGCAATTCGCGCCGCGTTCGCCGTACCAATCGACAATGTCGGAGTTTGTTGTTCGTTTCGCTACCTCTCCGGAGCGAGCTGCGATCCTGCGTGGCTTTTTGGAGTACAGAGAGGGACTGCGTCAGATCGGGTTTGTTGAAGGGTTTCAGTGGATTGACGGAAGCTTCGTCGAAGCTTGCGAGCAGGTGAACGGTCGACCACCGGGCGACGTTGATGTCGTTTCGGTTGTCCATAGACCTGTCGCACATGCTGCGGAACAAGATTGGTTAGCTTTTCTCGATCAGCACGGGGATACCCTGCTGGATCAGGCACATTGTAAGGTAACCTATTCCTGCGATTCGTACTTCATCGATCTAGACATTCCCCAGCGGATGATTTCCGAGCAGACAGCCTATTGGTTTGGCCTGTTTAGTCACCAACGAGATACCTTCCGCTGGAAGGGGCTGGTCCAACTGGACATTCAGTGCGATGATCAAATTGCGACTGAGGCTTTGGAAGAGATAGAGGCGGCGGGATGGTAACAAAGATCCATCGCAACGCTCTCCGAAGCGAGATTGCCACACTTCGCAGCATGCTGGAGCATTCGGGCGGGCGGGATCCTTTGGGTTCCCGGTCTTTGCAGAAGCGGCTTGCTATCTTGGAAGCGGAGTTGGCAGAGGCCGAGGGGCAGGAGCTGCACGTGGCTCAAGTCGCACTCGTATTTGATGGTGAACCTGTCCGTGGTTCGTCAGCGATTGAGGCGGACTTTGCTGGGCGAGCATTGCAAGATTATCAAGAGTTGGTCGCAAAGCATGTTGCTGTAGAGGGAGGGCAGCTAGCTGAGCGAGGCCGGTTGCCCGACCAAATTCACCAGCAAGCGCGTATGAACGTGACCGGCCTTGTCCACGGCTCATTCGGTTTCATTCTTCAAGAAGACAATGGCGCTCAATTGGGCATGTTTGAATCTGCTGCTCAGAAGGCAGTGCGCTCCGTCACCGACTTGCTCACCCAAGTTGCAGATGTCGACGGCCAGCAATTCGAGGCGAGGCTTGATGAACTCGATATTCGGATTTTTCAGACACTCAAACGTTTCGTTAGTACGCTCCATCGCGCTCGGTCGACCCTGCGAGTTGCGGAAGATCGGCGCGAATTGAAACTGGACGTTGTGAGCGTCGAACGAGCGTTCGATCGCGTGTCTCGGGTTGATGTCGAAGAGCTGGATGAGGTGAGTGAAGGCGAACTTCTTGGGCTAGTTCCTGTCCAGCGCAGATTTGAGTTTAGACGCGGCGACGATGGCGAATTGTTGCAAGGACGTGTGGCGCCTAACCTCAGTGCTGACTATTTGGAGCGCATTGAAAGAGAAGGCCTCATAGCTGGTGGCCGTTGGCGCGCAACTATCCGCACTAAGACGGTCAATCATCCGGACGGACGTCATTCGTCCGTGTCGCGCGTACTTATTGATCTGGTTCGACTCTAATTCCGCCCAATTCGCCGGACTTAGGATTGCCGGTACATTCGCGGTTGCGACGTCGGTATCAAGGCTCCGGCCCGACTGAAATGTCCTCGCAGATCGTAAGGCGGCGTTTCGATACTCGCCCCTCCACCACTCGCTTTGCGAGCGGTCCCGCTGGCGCTGCGCGCCGTCTGCGACTCCCCCATCGCTTCGCGACAGGGAGGATTGGGGGGGCTTGTCCGGAATGGGGGTGGTTCGGCTTTCGGTATTCCTCCCTGTGCCGTAGGCATGGGGAGGGGGACCGCCGGAGGCCGTGGAGGGGCGGCGGCGTTGCGTTCTTTGCCCCTCCGTCAGCCGCTTTGCGGCTGCCACCTCCCCATGGCCTTTCGGCCACGGGGAGGATTGGAGTGGGAGGTTGGGGTGCGGCAGACTTCCAAGGATACCGTCAAGATGGCGCGCGGGTTGCGGCGGGTTATGTCGCCGCCTGAAGTGCTTTTATGGCAGCGGTTGCGCTTGCGGCCTTGCGGGGTGAAGTTTCGGCGGCAGCATCCGGTGGGTGCCTATGCGGCGGATTTTTATGCGGTCGATGCGCGGATGATCGTCGAGGTGGACGGGTTGGCGCACGATGCCCGGGCGGAACGGGATGCTGGGCGCGATGACGGGCTCAGGGGGCAGGGGTTTGTCGTGGTGCGGGTGGCGGCTGTCGACGTGTTGAGGGATGTTGACGCTGTTGTCGATGGGTTGGTTCGGGTGATTTTGGCGTCGCGCTAGGGGGCCCTCCACCACGCCCTTCGGGCGCGGTCCCCCTCCCCATTGCTTCGCAACAGGGAGGATTTCGGCTCGCTTCGCATCGCTTGTTCCTCCCTGTGCCGCAGGCATGGGGAGGGGGGACCGCGAAGCGGTGGAGGGGCGGACTTCTACGCGCCGTTGGCGGCGCTGAGGATCGCCCGCACGCTCGCGGTCGCGACGTCGGTGTCGAGGCCGCAGCCGAACAGGCTCTTGCCGTCGGCGGTGCGGCATTCGACATAGGCCGCGGCCTGCACATTGCTGCCCTGGCCGATCGCGTGCTCGCTGTAATCGACGATGTCCATCACGGGGCCGCCGCTTTCGCTCAAGGCGGCGATGACGCTCGACATCAGGCCGTTGCCGCGGCCGCTGACGCTGCGCGGCGTGCCGTCGATGGTGAGCTTGCCCGCGAAGATGCGGTCGGCGCCGCTGTGCGTTTCGGACCAGTCGACGAGCTGGAAGCGCCGGGCTTCGGTCGCGAGATAGGTGGCCTCGAACGCCTGCCAGATGTCGTCGGCGGCGAGCTCGCGGCTCGTCTCGTCGGCGAGCGCCTGGACGACGTGGCTGAAGCTCGCCTGCATTTTCTTGGGCAGTTTCAGCCCCTTGTCCTGTTCGAGCACCCACGCGACGCCGCCCTTGCCCGACTGGCTGTTGACGCGGATCACCGCTTCGTAGCTGCGCCCCAGATCGGCGGGGTCGATCGGCAGGTAGGGAACCTCCCATTTTTCGTCATTCTGGCGTTCGCGCGCGGCGAAGCCCTTCTTGATCGCGTCCTGGTGGCTGCCCGAGAAAGCGGTGTAGACGAGGTCGCCGCCATAGGGATGGCGCGGGTGGACGGGGATGTTGTTGCAATATTCGACCGTCTGGATGACCTCGTCGATGTTCGAGAAATCGAGCTCGGGGTCGACGCCCTGCGTGTACATGTTGAGCGCGACGGTGACGAGGCAGGTGTTGCCCGTGCGCTCGCCATTGCCGAACAGGCAGCCCTCGACGCGGTCGGCGCCCGCGAGCAGGCCGAGTTCGGCCGCCGCGACGCCGGTGCCGCGGTCGTTGTGCGTGTGCAGGCTCAGGATCGCGGCGTCGCGGTTCGGCAGGTTCTTGCCGAAATATTCGATCTGGTCGGCGTAGATGTTCGGGGTCGCCGCCTCGACCGTCGCGGGCAGGTTGAGGATGATCGGGTTTGCCGCGGTCGGCTGCAAAATCTCCATCACCGCGGCGCAGCATTCGATGCTGAAATCGAGCTCGGTCGAGGAGAAGCATTCGGGGCTGTACTGGAAGCGCCAGTCGGTGCCGGGCAGGCGCGCGGCATTGTCGCGCAGCTGCTTCGCGCCCTCGACCGCGATCGCCTTGATCTCGGGCTTTTCCATGCCGAACACGATCTTGCGCCACGCGGGGGCGACGGCGTTGTAGACGTGGACGATCGCGGTTTTCGCGCCGGCGAGGCTGTCGAAGCTGGTGCGGATCAGGTCGGCGCGGCTCTGCGTCAGCACCTGCGGGGTGACGTCGTCGGGGATGCGCCCCGAGCGGACGAGGCCCTGGATCCAGTCGAAATCGGTCGCGCCGCTGGCGGGGAAGCCGACCTCGATCTCCTTGAGCCCGCATTTGACGAGCAGGTCGAAGAAGCGCGTCTTCTTCTCGGCGTCCATCGGGTCGATCAGCGACTGGTTGCCGTCGCGCAGGTCGGTCGAGAGCCAGATCGGCGCGCGCGTGGTGACGCGGCCGGGCCATTCGCGGTTCGCCAGCGGAACCTGCGGAAAGGCGGAATATTTCGCGGACGGGTCGCGGAGCATGGTCATGGGAAAACTTCTTCTGCTGTGGGTTTCGGTCTGCTGTCGGTCGGGCCCTTGGGCGCGTTGGCCGGCGACTAGCGCAGGCCGAAGGTCACGCCCAAGGGCGTGTAAGTCGCAGAAGAAGGAGGGCGTTGCCGCGCATGCGCAGGCTATTGGTTGAAAATGGCGCGCTTGGCAAGGGGTGAGTGCGAAAATTGCGCACGCGGACCGGGAAGGCGGGGGCGATCAGCCCGCCACCCACCCGACCTGCGGGTCGGTGAAATCGACGACGTCGGCGAGTTCGTGGACGTTGGCATAGCCATAGCCGGCGAGGTTGATGAAGGTCTGGATATTGAGCGCGAGCGGCGCCGATTTGAGCGGCACCGGGCTGGTGTGGTTCGAGAAATTATTGTTGCAATAGATGAGGATGCGGCGGTTCGGATCGGCGCCGATCACCGCCGCGAGACTGTCCGCGGTGAAATCGGTGAGCGGCAGGTTGACCGCGCCCGCGATATGCCCGCGCGCGAAGGCGTCGCGCGAGCGCGCGTCGAGGAGGAGCGTGCCGGGCTCGGCCGCGGCGGCCTTGAAGGCGGCGAAGCCGAGCAGCCGTTCGGCGCGCCGCGGCGCGACGCTGGCGGTGAGCGCCTGGAAGCCGGGATAGTCGATCTGGGTATTGCCGGGCGCGGGCGCGCTTTGGACGAGCGGGCCTTGCGCGAGCGCGGGGGCCGCGACGAGCATGAGGATGGAGAGCAGGGCAGCGCGCATGATAATCCTCCCGTCGAGGCCCGCGAGGATAGGCGCGCGAACATGGCCCTGCGATGAACTTTCGCGCCGCGGCGGTGGCGGCGGGACCGGCGCGGCGCCGGACCCGCCGGACCGGTCAGGCGGCCTCTGCCTCACCTTCGCCTTCGCCTTCGTCCTCACCCTCGTCTTCGTCTTCGTCGTCGAACTCGAAAATCTCGTCCTCGATCATATTGTCGATCGCGTGGACGCGCACGCCGACCACCCACTCCTCGAGCGGGCCTTCCCACACGGCCTCGACGGGCGCGGGGGTTTCGGCGGCGGGGTCGGAGGGACGGTCGCCGACGAGGTCGAAATCCTGATAGCCGTCCTCGGGCGGGGTGACATGGACGTGCGGTTCGAGCCGCACCTTTGCCCAGCCCGCGGTGGGGGCGAGGCCCTCGGCCTCGACGGTCAGCAGGGGGCTTTCCTCGTCGCCGCCGACGAAGGCACTCAGTTCGACGATTTCACGCACCAGTTCGCTCATCGCACGCACTCCTCGCGAAAGAAAAGGGGCGGGCGCCGTCGCCGGCCCCGCCCCGATCCTACGCGGCGCGTGTGACAGCTGTGCGCGCGCCTACTGTTTTTCGAAGGCGGCGTGGATTTCGAGCTCGACCTCGTCGCTGACCGCGGGAATGCCGAAGGTGATGCCGAAATCGCTGCGCTTGATCTTGCCCTCGGCCTGGAAGCCGACGGTCGCCTTCTTGTTGTAGGGGTTGGTGCCCGCGCCGTGGAAATCGACGTCGAGCGTGACCGGTTTGGTGACGCCGTTGAGGGTGAGGTTGCCCGTCACCTTCGCCTCGTCGCCGTCGTCGTCGAGGACGATTTTGGTCGAGACGAATTTGGCGTCGGCGGGGGCGGCGCCGAAGAAGTCGGGCTTGCCGCCGTCCTTGCCCGCGCGCAGCAGGTGGGCGGTGAGGCCGGCGCTGGCGGTGGTGACCTTGGCGACCGGGATCGTCACGTCGAGCCGCGCCGCGGCGAGGTTCGCGGGATCGATCGCGAGCGTCCCGGTGACGTCGCCGAAGATGCCCGAATATTTGCTGAAGCCAAAATGGTCGACCTCCCACACCACCATCGTGTGGCCGGGGTCGGCGGCGTAGGTGCCCGCGGCGACGCGCGCCCGGTCGGGGGCGCCCGGAGGGCCGCTGTTCTGCGCGATGACGGGGACGGCGGCGATGACGAGGATCGGCGCGGCGAGGATGGCGAGGGGGCGGATGCGGGGACGGGCGAGGCGCATGCGGGAAAACTCCGTGCAAAGGGGAACGGCGGCGCAGGCTAGGGCGGCGAGGGGCGCGGCGTCAATGGATCGCGGACGTCCGGCGCGGCGCAGGGTGGAAACGCTGCGTTTCCGCTTGGCGCGCATGCGGCGGGGCAGGCTGCGGAGCGGCAAACGCCTTCGGCCCTTACCGCCCCGCGCAAAGCAGGCTAGGCTGCCGCCCATGTTCGTCACCCCGCCCCGGCCATGATCAGCGAGTCGAGCGCCAT
This sequence comes from Sphingopyxis sp. YF1, assembly GCF_022701295.1. Lineage (NCBI taxonomy): Bacteria > Pseudomonadati > Pseudomonadota > Alphaproteobacteria > Sphingomonadales > Sphingopyxidaceae > Sphingopyxis > Sphingopyxis sp. YF1. The sequence continues at coordinate 2,312,856 of NZ_CP033204.1, read as the reverse complement.
CGCCGCCGCGGGCGCGTGGGTCGCCGGGGTCGCGACCGGATCGATCGCGACCGGGGTCGCGACGATCGCGATCGCCGGGGTCGGCTTCTCGATGCTCGCGGGCCGGATCGACGTGCGCCGCGGGGCGGCGGTGATCCTCGGTTGCTTCATCGTCTTTGCGGCGCCCGCGCTGGCGGGCGCATTCGTGCAATGGGCGGCGGGCGGCGAGGATGAGCGGCTGGCCGCCGCCGCGGCGCCGATGGCGCCGACCCCGGCACCGCCGCCGCAGCAGCCGCGCGACCCCTATGCCGGGGCATCGCTGATCCGTTAGCGCGGGGTGCGTTAAATTCGCATCATGCCCGAGCCCGTTTGTGCCGAGCCTGTCGGGCCGAAGGCGGCCGCAGGCCTGCCACCGTTCTTCTTCCTTCACCGTTGAAACAAAGGACGGCCCCCTTCGACTGCCTGCCAAGGCAGGCGCTCAGGGTTGAACGAGGCACGTGACTCGTTCAACGCTTCGACAAGCTCAGGGCGAATGGTTCATATGTAACGCACGCTGCTCCATGGGATGGCGCGCGTTCCGCATGCCCCGTTCGGCATGATCGGGCAAAGGCGTCCGGGGATTGTACGGATCGCGCGGGATGCGCGCAGGCCGGGCGATCCGGCCGCGGGCGCGCTTCAGCGCGACTGGCGGCGTTCGGCGAACCATTGACGCAGCATCGCGCTGGTGCAGCCGGAGAAGCCGTAGGAGCCGACGACCGAGCAGCTGTTCGGGCGCCCGAGGCGCGCGACGTCGTCGTGCGCCTCGACCGCCGAGGCCCAGCTGCCGCCGCCCGCGGGGGCATCGTCCTTGAGCTCCTCGCGCAGCTCGACGGGGACGCGATAGCGGTCGGATTCGGGGCGGCGCGCGCAGACGATGATTTCGTCGCCCTCGGCCTCGGGGCAGGGTTCGTCGCCATAGGCGATAAGGATCGAAAAGCGGTCGGGCGGGCGCGAGCTTTGCGCGAGATCCTCGACCTGCGCCGCCGCCGGCGCGGCAAAGGCGAGCGCCGCGAAGGGCGCGAGCAGCAGGCGGGTCGGGTTCGTCATCGGCGCATATTCCCTCGATCCCCGTCCCTGTCGCCGAGCTTTAGGGGTGAAAGATGAACGGGAGCCGAACTGACGACGCGAGAGCGGTCCCGGCGGGGGAGGGCCGGCGTGGCAATGTCGGGGTCGGGGTGGGAAGCGGACTCGTCTCCTGACTTCGTCATCCCAGACTTGATCCGGGATCCATGGCAGCGTCGAAGTCATGGACCCCGGATCAGGTCCGGGGTGACGATGAAAGACAGGCGCGTAGCGGGTCGAAGCGACCCCGCTCCTCCCTGTCGCGTAGCGATGGGGAGGTGGCAGCGGCGTCAGCCGCTGACGGAGGGGCCGACGCCGTCAGGCGTCGCAGGGTCTTTCGGCCCCTCCACCACTCGCTGCGCGAGCGGTCCCCCTCCCCATGGCTTCGCCACAGGTAGGATCTATGTCAGCAACCGGTCGTATTCTTCCAACCCTCCCTGTCGCGCAGCGACGGCGAGGCGGCAGCGCTACGTAAAGCCAGCCTGACAGAAGGCTGACATTGATCACCTTCAATGATTCAGGCTCTCCATGAGCCGATATGATCTGACCCATTTCGAGTGGCACGTGACCGGGCCGCTCCCGCTCAACATGGCGAGAGGAGCACCGCGCACCGGATGAACCAACTCGCGCGCCCGGGAGGAATGGTCGGCGGCCTTCCCAAAAGCGAACGGCTCCTGTAGGGCGGCCGGGTGACTGATTGTGCAACCTGTGTCGTTCGCAACCGCGCGATTTGTGCCAGCCTCGACGCCGCCGAACTGGCGGCGCTGGGAAAGATGGGGCGTCGCCAGAAAGTACGGCAGGGACAGACATTGTTGTGGGAAGGCGACGGGGCACCCGTCGTTGCCAACGTCCTGACCGGCGTCCTCAAGCTGGTCGTGTCGACCGCCGACGGACGCGAGCAGATCGTCGGCATCGTTTTTCCGTCGGATTTTATTGGGCGGCCTTTTGGGCGGGAGAGCCCTTACAGCGTTACAGCCATGACCGACGCGGAAGTGTGTATTTTCAATCGCAACGCGTTCGACGATTTTGCGAGCACGCACCCCGATCTGCAGCAGAAACTGCTTCGCCGCACGCTCGACGAGCTCGATCGCGCGCGGCACTGGATGATGCTGCTCGGCCGCAAGTCGGCGTCGGAGAAGGTCGCGTCCTTCCTGCTCGAAATGTCCGAGCGATTGTCGGGGCAAGGGTGCGAGGGCGGCCGGAACGCGGCGTTCGAGCTGCCCTTCGGCCGCCAGCAGATCGCCGATATCCTGGGACTGACGATCGAGACGACGAGCCGCCAGCTCACCAAAATGCGCGCCGACGGCGTCCTCGACCTGCCCTCGCGCCGCGAGATCGTGATCAACGACCGCGCGGCGATGGAAGAACTGGCAGGCTAGAACCGACCGCCGGCGCCAGTTGGGAGGCTAGAAACGGAAGCCGACGCCCGCGCTGATCACCCACGGGTCGAGGCGGTGTTTGGTGCGCAGCACTTCGGTATTGCCGGCGAACCAGCGCGCGGTCGGGCGCAGGAAATAGCGCTTGGCGTCGAAGGTCACCGACAGCCCCTTGTCGTTGACGGGCACGTCGACCCCCGCCTGGAGCGCGACGCCGAAGGTGTCGTTCATCTTTTGCCGCGTCGCGCCGAGCGTCCGCGTCGTCGCGCCGGGCTTTTCGTCGATGAAGATGAAATAGCTGGGGCCCGCGCCGACATAGGGCTGGATGCCGCCTTCCTTGCCGAAATGATATTTGAGCGTCAGCGTCGCGGGGACGATCTTGGCATCGGACACGAGTTCGGCGCCGGCGAGCGCGCCGCGGCCATCGACGTCGTGCTGGGTCACCCCGGCGATGGTTTCGATCGAGAGCGCGTCGGTGAGATAATATTCGACCGCGACGGTCGGCACGACATTGTCGTTCGCCTTTGCCTGGCTGCCCGCGGGCAGGCCGATCGCGTCGAGTTCGACGTCCTTGATCTTGCCGTCGGGCGCGACGAGCGTGCCGAGCAGCTTGAATTGCACGTCACCCTGCTTGGCCGCGGCCTGACCGGGCACCGCCAGCGCGGCGGCGAGGGCGATCAGGGGGAGATATTTCGTCATGCTATTGGCTCCTTGGTTGACGGAGCGGCTTTTGCGACGGGCGCGACGGGCGCGCATTGACGCGGCGCAAGAAGTTCCTTGATCCCGATCAATGTTTGTCCGAGGCTTAGGGGCCAAGGGCGGTTTTGATCCGCGCGGCACAATGCGCCGCGCCCAGCGGAGACAGGGAAAATGGACAGTCTGGTAATGAAGGCGGGAGGCTGGCTGGCGCTGGCCTTTCTCGCGCTGGTGATGGCGGCGTTGGCGGTCGATGCGCCCTTTGCGGTGCATATGGGCATCGTCGCGGTCGCCTGCTTCGCCATGCTGTGGGCGACCGTCTCGCGCGCCGACTATGCGGGCATGGCGCGCGGCCTGTTCAAGATGCCGGCCGACGAGGGCGTCTATGACGACGATCCGGTCCGCTGGGGCGTGATCGCGACGGTCTTCTGGGGGCTTGCGGGCCTTGCCGTCGGACTGATCATCGCGTTGCAGCTTGCCTTTCCGGTGCTCAACCTCAACCTCGAATATACGACCTTCGGGCGGCTCAGGCCGCTGCACACGTCGGCGGTGATCTTTGCCTTTGGCGGCAACGCGCTGATCGCGAGCAGCTTTTACGTCGTCCAGCGCACCTGCCGTGCGCGGCTGGCGTTCCCGACGCTCGCGCGCTTCGTCTTCTGGGGGTACCAGCTTTTCATCGTGCTCGCCGCGACCGGCTATCTGATGGGCATGACGCAGAGCAAGGAATATGCCGAACCCGAATGGCATGTCGACCTGTGGCTGACGATCGTCTGGGTCGCCTATCTGGCGGTGTTCGCGGGCACGCTGGTCAAGCGCCGCGAGCCGCACATCTATGTCGCCAACTGGTTCTACCTGAGCTTCATCATCACCATCGCGATGCTCCACATCGTCAACAACCTGTCGATTCCGGTGAGCATCGTCGGTTCGAAGAGCTATTCGGCCTTTGCCGGGGTGCAGGATGCGCTGACCCAATGGTGGTACGGGCACAATGCGGTCGCCTTCTTCCTGACCGTGCCCTTCCTGGCGATGATGTATTATTTCGTGCCCAAGCAGGCCGAACGCCCGATCTACAGCTATCGCCTGTCGATCCTCCACTTCTGGTCGCTGATCTTCCTCTATATCTGGGCGGGTCCGCACCACCTTCACTATACCGCGCTGCCCGACTGGGCGCAGACGCTGGGCATGGTCTTCTCGATCGTCCTGTGGATGCCGAGCTGGGGCGGCATGATCAACGGTCTGATGACGCTGAACGGCGCGTGGGACAAGATCCGCACCGACCCGATCATCCGCATGATGGTGATGGCGATGGCCTTTTACGGCATGGCGACCTTTGAAGGTCCGATGCTGTCGATCAAGGCGGTGAACAGCCTGTCGCACTACACCGACTGGACGATCGGCCACGTCCACGCCGGCGCGCTGGGCTGGAACGGCATGATCATCTTTGCCGCGGTCTATTATCTGGTGCCGCGCCTGTGGGGCAAGAAGCGCCTCTACAGCCTGCGCATGGTCAACTGGCACTTCTGGCTCGCGACGGTGGGGATCGTGTTCTACGCCGCCGCGATGTGGGTCGCCGGCATCATGCAGGGCCTGATGTGGCGCGAATATGGGGCCGACGGCTATCTGGTCTACAGCTTCGTTGAGACCGTCGCTGCGATGCACCCGATGTACATCATCCGGGCCGCGGGCGGGGCGCTCTACCTCGCCGGGTTCCTGGTCATGATCTACAACGTCTGGGCGACGATCGCGGGCCGCGTCCGCGAGGAACGGCCGATGACCGAGACGCCGCACAATGCCGCAGCGGACCGCCCGCTCGCGCCCGTCCCCGCCGAATAAGGAGCCAGATAATGGCCAGTGAAAAAGCCGAAAAGCGCTTCAGCCACAAGCGTATCGAGCGCAACGTCAGCCTGCTGGGCTTTCTTGCCCTGATCGCGGTGGTCATCGGCAGCATCATCGAGATCGCGCCGCTGTTCTGGATCGACAACACGGTGGAGAAGGTCGACGGCATGCGACCCTATACCCCGCTCGAGCTGGCGGGCCGGAACGTCTATATCCGCGAGGGCTGCTACACCTGCCACAGCCAGATGATCCGTCCGTTCCGCGACGAGGTCGAGCGCTATGGCCATTACAGTCTGGCGGCGGAAAGCATGTACGACCATCCGTTCCAATGGGGGTCGAAGCGCACCGGGCCCGACCTGGCGCGCGTCGGCGGCCGCTATTCGGACGAATGGCACAAGGCGCATCTGATCGACCCGCGCAGCGTCGTGCCCGATTCGATCATGCCCGGCTATGCCTTCCTCGCCGACCGCGACCTCGACATGGGCGACATGCGCAGCGACCTGACCGCCCTGTCGCGGGTCGGCGTGCCGTACAGCAAGGAAGCGATCGCCGCGGCGAACGACGATGTGAAGGCGCAGGCCGATCCCGACGCCGGCGGCGCGGCCGACCTGCAGAAGCGCTACCCGAAGGCGCAGGTGCGCGATTTCGACGGCAATCCGGCGCGGATCACCGAAATGGACGCGCTGATCGCCTATCTCCAGATGCTCGGCACGCTGGTCGACGTCGAAAAGGCGGCGCCGCAGGAACAGGGCGACGCCCCCGCCGTCCAGTCGGGGAAGGCGCCGTGAGCTATAACGACCTGCGCCATTTCGCCGACAGCTGGGGACTCCTCGGCATGGCGATCATGTTTCTGATCTTCGTCGCCTGGCCGTTCCGCAAGGGTGCGCGTCAGCGCAACGAGGACGCCGCGAACATGATCTTCAAGGAAGACGACCATGGCTGACAAAAAACGTATCGATGAAGTGACCGGAATCAGCACGGTCGGACATGAATGGGACGGGATCGAGGAACTCGACAACCCGATGCCGCGCTGGTGGCTGTGGACCCTCTATGCCACGATCGTCTGGGGCGTCGTCTATGTCATCCTCTATCCGGCCTGGCCGCTGGTCAACAGCGCGACCAAGGGCGTGCTCGGCTGGACCAGCCGCAGCCAGCTGGCCGAGGAAATGGCGGCCGACGCCAAGCGGCGCGCGCCGGTGGTCAACGCGATCGCGGCAACCGCGATCGTCGACCTGCCGGGCAAGCCCGAACTGATGCAGGCGGCGGTGCAGGGCGGCAATGCGGCGTTCAAGGTGCATTGCGTCCAGTGCCATGGCGCGGGCGGTGCGGGGGTGAAGACCCTCTATCCCAGCCTGACCGACGACGACTGGCTGTGGGGCGGCGACCTGGCGAACATCGAATATACGGTGACGCACGGCATCCGGAACCCCGACCACAAGGAGACGCGCACCAGCCTGATGCCCGCCTTCGGCCGCGACGGCATCCTCGATGCGGCGCAGGTCAACGACGTGGTCAGCCACGTCCGGGTGATCAGCCGGCAGGAAAAGCCGAGCGCGTCGTCGACGCGCGGCGCGGCGCTGTTCGCTGCCAACTGCGCGGTGTGCCACGGCCCGGCGGGCGAGGGCGACCGCAAGGTCGGCGCGCCCAAGCTGACCGATGCGATCTGGCTGTACGGCGGCGATCGCGACAGCCTGGCCGCGACGATCCACCAGCCGCGCAACGGCGTGATGCCGCGCTGGAACAACCGGCTCGACCCGGTGACGATCAAGATGCTGTCCGCCTATGTCTATTCGCTCGGTGGCGGCGAGCAGACGCCCGCAGTCGCGGTCGGAGTTGAACAGAAAGCGACGGGAGCCGATGGCCAGCCCTGAGAATCTCGCCGGACCATCCTCGTCGCTCTACGAAGCGCGGAAGGGCGTTTACCCCAAGGCGGTAAACGGCCCTTTCCGCCGCTTCAAATGGGTGATCATGGCGGTCACGCTGGCGATCTATTACGGGACGCCGTGGATCCGCTGGGACCGCGGCCCCTATGCCCCCGACCAGGCGGTGCTGGTCGACCTCGCCAACCGCCGCTTCTACATGTTCCAGATCGAGATCTGGCCGCATGAATTCTATTATGTCGCGGGCCTGCTCATCATGGCGGGGATCGGGCTGTTCGTCGTCACCAGCGCGGTCGGCCGCGCCTGGTGCGGCTATGCCTGCCCGCAAACGGTGTGGACCGACCTGTTCCAGCATGTCGACCGGCTGGTCGACGGCGACCGCAACGCGCAGATCCGCCTCGCCAACGGGCCGTGGACCGCCGAGAAGGTCGCCAAGCGGACGCTGAAATATGCGATCTACCTGACCATCGCCTTCTGGACCGGCGGCGCATGGATCATGTATTTCGCCGATGCGCCGACGCTGACAGTCGATTTTTGGACCGGGCAGGCGGCGCCGATCGCCTATGCCACGGTTGCGATCCTGACCGCGACGACCTTTCTGCTCGGCGGTTTCCTGCGCGAGCAGGTGTGCATCTATATGTGTCCCTGGCCGCGCATCCAGACCGCGATGATGGACGAAAAATCGCTGCTGGTGACGTACAAGGACTGGCGCGGCGAGCCGCGCGCAAGCGTCAAGACCGCCGAGAAGAAGCCCGGCGCCTTTGGCGACTGCATCGATTGCAACCAGTGCGTCGCGGTGTGCCCGACCGGGATCGACATCCGCGAGGGACCGCAGATCGGCTGTATCACCTGTGCGCTGTGCATCGACGCGTGCGACGGGGTGATGGCGCAGGTCGGGCGGCCGCGCGGGCTGATCGATTATTGCACGCTCGACGATGCGACGCTCGAAAAGGCGGGCGGGTCGGCGCAGCCGGTCCGCAAGACGCTGCTGCGGCCGCGCACGCTGATCTATTTCGGCCTGTGGGCGGCGATCGGCGTCGCGATGCTGTTTTCGCTGGGGCAGCGGACGCGGCTCGACCTTGCGGTCCAGCACGAGCGCAGCCCGCTCTATGTCCAGCTGTCCGACGGCCATATCCGCAACAATTACACGCTGAAGCTGCGCAACATGGAAACGCGGCCGCGGCGGGTCGAGATCGTGATCAGCGGGCTCGACGGGGCGGTCGCCTGGTCCGAGGCCGGATCGCGCGAACGCGCCGGACAGCGGATCGAAATGCAACTGGCGCCCGACAGCGTCACCAGCGTCAAGCTGTTCATCGCGGCGCCCGGCGACGGGCCGGCGCGGCAGGACTTCACGATCGCGACGCGCGGGCTCGACGGCGACCCGCACGGCGACAGCGACACCATCCAGTTCGACCGGCCGGAGACGGGACAATGAGCGACGACAAGGCGGGCAAGCCCTTTACCGGGCGGCACATGGCGATGATCCTGATCGCCTTTTTCGGGGTCGTCATCATCGTCAACCTGGTGATGGCGCGCTTTGCGGTGACGACCTTTGGCGGCAAGGTGGTCGAGAACAGCTATGTCGCCAGCCAGCATTATAACGAATGGCTGGAGCGCGCCGAGGCGCAGGAACGGCTGGGCTGGGAGCAGGTGATCGGCGTCGATCCCGACCGCCACGTCCGGCTGGCGGTGCGCAAGGACGGCGCGGCGCTGACCGGGCTGGCGGTGACCGCGACGCTCAACCATCCGCTCGGCCGCGCCGCGCCGGTGCCGGTGCGCTTCGTCGCGGCGCCCGACGGCAGCCTGCGCTCGGCGGCGCCGCTGCCCGCGGGGCGCTGGCGGATCGACCTCAGCGTGCGGCACGGCACCGACACCGCGCATTACCGGACCGAGCTGCAATGACCGCCGCGGCGCTGATCGAACGCGACTTTGCGGTGCCCGCGATGCGCTGTGTGGGGTGCATCGCCAAGCTCGAGCAGGGGCTGGTGCGCGACGGGCGCATCGCGGCGGCGCGGGTGAACTTCACCGAAAAGCGCGTCCACCTGTCCTTCCTGCCCGACACCGACCTGCCCGACCTGATCGGCGCCTTTTCGACGCTGGGGTTCGAGGCCTATCCGATCGGCGACGAGCCGGGCGAGGGCGATCCCGAGGCCGAGACGAGCCGCGAACTGCTGCTCGCGCTCGGCGTCGCGGGCTTTGCGATGATGAACGTGATGCTGCTGTCGGTGTCGGTGTGGTCGGGGGCGACGGGGGCGACGCGCGACCTGTTCCACTGGCTGTCGGCGGCGATCACGCTGCCCACCGTCGCCTTTTCGGGGCGGCCCTTCTTCCGCTCGGCGTGGCGCGCGCTGCGCCACGGGCGGACCAACATGGACGTGCCGATCAGCATCGGGGTCGCGCTGGTGTGCGCGATCAGCCTCTACGAAACCGCGATGAGCAGCGCGCACGCCTATTTCGACGGCGCGGTGATGCTGCTCTTCTTCCTTTTGTGCGGGCGCGCGCTTGACAGCGTGATGCGCGACCGCGCGCGCGGCGGGGTGACGCAGTTGCTGCGCAACATGGGGCATGGCGCGATGGTCGTCGAGGCCGACGGGCGCAGCCGCTGGGTCGACGCGGCGGCGCTGGCGCCCGAGATGGTGATGATCGTCGCGGCGGGCGAACGGCTGGCGGCCGACGGCATCGTCGTCGGCGGGGCGAGCCGCATCGACCTGTCGCTGCTCACCGGCGAGAGCGCGCCGCAGGCGGTCCACGCCGACGCGCGGGTGCATGCGGGGACGCTCAACCTCGACGCGCCGATCCGCGTGCGCGTGACGGCAGCCGGCCCCGATACCGCGCTCGCCGACATCGCACGGCTGATGGGCGAGGCGGCGCAGGGCAAGTCGCGCTACGTCCGCTTTGCCGACCGCGCGGCGCGGCTCTACGCGCCCGCGGTGCACCTGCTCGCGCTGACCGCCTTCGCCGGCTGGATGATCGCGGGGGCGGGGTGGCACCACAGCCTGCTGATCGCCGCCGCGGTGCTGATCATCACCTGCCCCTGCGCGCTGGGCCTGGCGGTGCCGGCGTCGCAGATCGTCGCGGCGGGCGAGCTGATGCGGCGCGGGGTGCTGATCAAGGACGGTTCGGCGCTCGAACGCCTGTCCGAGGTCGACCATGTATTCGTCGACAAGACGGGAACGCTGACGCTGGGGCGGCCCGAGCCGATCGGGCTCGACGCGATCGACGCCGACACACGCGCGCTGATCCTGGCGCTGGCGCAGGCGAGCCGCCACCCGCTGAGCGACGCGCTGACGCACAACCTCCAGCCCGAAGTGCGCGCGGCCGAGGTCGACGCGATCCGCGAGACTCCGGGCTTCGGGGTCGAGGCGCGGTGGCGCGGGCGCACCGTGACGCTCGGCCGGCCGCAGCGCGGCGAACTGGGCGACGCGCTCGCCACCGAGCTGGCGATCGACGGCACTCCTGTCGCGACGATCCGCTTTGCCGATCGCCTGCGCCCCGACGCGCGCGCGACGATCGACGCGCTGCGCGACGCCGGGATCGCGCCGATGATCCTGTCGGGCGACCGCGCCGAAGCCGTGGCCCCGGTCGCGCGCGAACTGGGGCTGACCGCGCAGACGGGGATGAGCCCGCAGGACAAGCTCGCCGCGATCGCCCGCGGTGCCGCGCAGGGCCACAAGGTGCTGATGATCGGCGACGGGCTGAACGACGGGCCGGCGCTCGCCGCCGGGCACGCGTCGATGGCGCCGGGATCGGCGAGCGACGTCGGCAAGAATGCCGCCGACTGCATCTTCCTGGGCGACCGGATGATGCCGGTGGTCGAGGCGATCCGCATGGCCCGGCGGACGCAGCGGACGGTGAAGCAGAATTTCGCCATCGCGATCTGCTACAATATCATCGCCGTCCCGCTGGCCTTCATGGGGCTGGTGACGCCGCTGGTCGCCGCGATCGCGATGTCGGGATCGTCGCTGATCGTCGTCGGCAATGCGCTGCGGCTGAAGCGGGCGCTGCGATGAACGGGCTGGTCTTTCTGATCCCGATCGCGCTGGGGCTGGGGCTGCTGGGCCTCGGGGCCTTTGTCTGGTCGCTGCGCCGCGGGCAGTTCGACGACCTCGACGGCGCGGCGCTGCGCATCTTCGTCGAAGACGAAGAGGATGAGGAAAAGGGCAAGCCATGACAGCCCGCCCCTGGCCCTTGCTGGTCGCCGCCGCGACGCTGATGCAGCCGCCGGTTGCGGCCGAAGCGCATGTGATGACGATTCCGGCCTGCGGCGGCGCGGCCGCCGAACGCATGCTGGTACCGGGCGACCCCGCCGACCCCGCGCAGCGGCGCGAATGCGCAAAGGCCTGTCACGCGATGACCGACCGGCGCGGCAAGGGGAACGGCAGCAAAAGAGATTGCTGCTGATCGCGCAGCATTGATCCCGGTCAATGTCATGCCGTCCTTGCGCGGCTAACCACATAATATGTGGACCTATCATCCCGATCTGCTCGCCCGGCCCGTGCCGCGATACACCAGTTATCCGACCGCGATGGAGTTCGCCGAAACGGTCGGGGCCGAGGAGTATGCGCGTGCGCTCGACGGGCTGGAGGCGGCGACGCCGGTGTCGCTCTATGTCCACATTCCCTATTGCGAGCAGATCTGCTGGTATTGCGGGTGCAACACCGGCGCGGCGGGGCGCAAGCAGCGGCTGACCGATTATCTGGACGCGCTGCGCGACGAGATCGCGCTGGTCGCGAAACGGCTCGGCGGGCGCGTCCGCGTCCAGCGCATCGCGTTCGGCGGCGGCAGCCCGAACGCGATCGCGCCGGTCGAATTCGTGCGCCTGCTCGACCGCATCCTGACGGTGTTCGACGCGAGCCGGCCCGACATCTCGATCGAGATCGACCCGCGCGGCTTTACCGCCGAATGGGCGCTTGTGCTTGCTGCGTCGAACGTCACGCGCGTGAGCATGGGGGTCCAGACCTTTGCCCCGCACATCCAGGCGGCGATCGGGCGCGTCCAGCCGCTCGCCGATATCGAGCAGGCGATGGCGGCGCTGCGGCTGCGCGGGATCGACGCGATCAATTTCGACCTGATGTACGGGCTGCCCGACCAGAGCCTCGACGATCTCGACGCGACGCTCGACGAGGCGATCCGGCTGGCGCCGAGCCGCATCGCGCTGTTCGGATACGCCCACCTGCCCGACATGCTGCCGCGCCAGCGGCGCATCGACGCGACGAACCTGCCCGACCAGCGGCTGCGGTTCGAACAGGCGGCGCTCGGCTATCGGCGGTTGACCGGGGCGGGCTATATCCCCGTCGGTTTCGACCATTTCGCGCGGCCCGACGACCCGCTGGCGACCGCCGCGGCCGAAGGGCGGGTGAACCGCAATTTCCAGGGCTTTACCGAGGATGACGCCGAGGTTCTGATCGGTTTCGGCGCCAGCGCGATCAGCAAATTCCCCGACCTGCTGGTCCAGAACGAAAAGCGCGCGGGTCCGTATCGCGCGCTGGTGGCCGAGGGACGGCTGACCGCGGTCCGCGGGGTGCGCGTCGGCGAGGAGGAACGCGTCCGCGCCGCGATCATCCGCGACCTGCTGTGCCGCGGACAAGCCGACCTCGATCACCGCTGGGCAGAAGCGGCGCGTGTCGCGCTGGCGGGGCTGGAGGCGCGGAACCTGCTCGAATGGGAGGGCGACAGGCTGCGGATCGGCGCCGATGCGCTGCCTTACGCGCGGCTGATCGCGGCGCAGTTCGATGCGGTCCGCGGCAGCGTGTTCGCCGATGCGGTGCCGATGGGGCTGTCGGCATAGCGGGGCTTGGCGGGATAGTCTTCTGGCGCACGCGTCGCCGATCCCTTTCTTCACGGTTCAAAGAAAGAGCGGCCCTTCGACAGGCTCAGGGCTACGGTGATGAGAGCTTTTCCGGACAGGCCGGCGTCAGGCGTCGCCTTCGTCGATCCGCAGCGTGAAGGCGGCTTCGGCCATCGTCCGGCCGTTGACGATCAGTTCGATCGCGTGACGCCCCGGGTGGTGCCGCCGGGTGCTGAAATCGCGGATCGTCTGGCGGATCGACAGCGATGCTGCGGCTCCGGCGGGAAGGTCGAGGCCTTTCCATTTGAAGACCTTGGCCGCGGTCCGGCCGCCCGGGCGGGCGTAGTGGATGCGATAGTCGACGACCAGCGCCTGCGCCGCGGGCGCGGTCGAGACGAGGTCGGCGTCGAGCCGGATCGGTGCGCCGAGGCGCAGCACCGCCGGTTCGACCGCAAAGCGCCGGACCGCGATATCGGCGCCGTGGCCGACGCCGATCAGCGCCAGCGCGCGCGGCTCGCCCGCCTTGATCAGCGTGCGCAGCGCGTGGCGGACGATCCAGCGCGTCGCCGGCGCGTCCTGCGACCAGCCCGCGAGCCGGTCGAGCAGCCAGTCGGGGCGTTCCCTGGCGATGTCGTTGAGGTGGTTGGCGACCGACTTGCGGACATAGGCCGCGGGGTCGGCCTTGAGCGCTTCGAGGATCGGCGCGCCGAGCGTCGGGTCCGCCTTGAGCGCGGGGACGCGCGCCGCCCACGGCAGGCGCGGGCGGCAACCCTCGCTCGCGAGGCGGCGGACATGCTCGTCGCCGCTTTTTGTCCAGCGCTGCATGGCGCCGAGCGTGCGCGTGCCGTCCTGCGCCAGAAAGGGCCGGATCGCGAATTCGGCGGTGCCGAAACGGGTAAGATCGGCGAGCGCCGCCAGCGAGGCGTCGATGTCCGCCGTCCCCCGGCGCGCGACATATTCGGTGATCGCGACCGCCTGGAAGCCGTGCGTCAGCCGCGGGGCCATCGCGCGGAGCAGGTCGAGCGCGGACGGGTAATCCTGCGGCAGCGCGGGGACGAGCGCGTCGGCGATGTGGCGCACGCGTTCCATGATCGAGAGCGGTTCGAGCCCGTCCGACGCCGCCGCGAGAAAGGCGGCCCGGTCGAAGCGCGGCGAGGCGGCGGTGCCGGCGTCGGCGATGGTTGCCAGCGCCGCGGGGCCGAGCAGATCCTTGAGGAGCGGCGATGCGCCCGCGGCGGTCACGGCGCCTTTGGCGCGCGCAGCGCGTCGGCCGCCCAGTCGGCGGAGTGGACCGCGGCCTCATAGGCGGCGAGATGCGCGGGATCGGCTTCGAGCCAGCGCGTCAGCGCGTCCCAGTCGTCGAACGCGGGGTCGCCGACGCGGATCGCCCAGTCGCGGGCGACCTCTTTCAGATCGGATGGATGCGTCGGCATTCGCCACTTCCCTGTCTCGACGGGATTTTATCCCATGACGAAGCCGGGACCGCTATTCCGCATCGAAACGCGTCTTCAGATCGGCGAGCGTCCGATACGCCTTTTGCAGATCCTTTTCGACCGAACTCAGGCTGATCCCCCATTCCGCCGCGATATCGGCCTGACCGACGCCGTCAAGCCGGTAGCGCCGGAAAATTGCATCGACGCGGGGGCCGAGCGTGGCGAGCGCGGTTTCGACCGCGGCAATCTGTTCGCGCGCGATCAGCGCGCGTTCGCCGCCCGGCTGATCGCCGGGGGCGTCGGCCAGCGCGTGCCAGTCGGTCTGGCGTCGGTCGCGGCTGAGTGCCGCGCGCCGCGTGTCGCGCATCAGATTTTCGGCGGCGCGGAACAGATAGGACAGCGGCTCGCCGACGGGGCGGTCGGTGAGCGCGCCGAGCTTTTGCCACAGGTCGTGGAACAGGTCCTCGGCCTGGTCGCCCGCGCCGCGCGCGGCGAGGAACCGCACCAGCCGCGGTCGCTCGCCGAGAAGCAGCTGCCGGAGTTTCGCCGCGGTGTCGCTCGCCGCCATCGCTCAGCGCACCGCTTCGCCGCTGGGGAGGGCCGCGTTGAGGGCGTCCGCGCCCGCCGGCGCGGGGGATGCGCGGCGGCCGGCGAATTGTGAGACATGGGGGGCGGACGGCACCTGCACGGCGACCCGGCGCGGCGCGGCGGGGGCGGACGCACCGCCGAACCAGCCGAGCGGGTCGGTGGCGCGGCCGTCGACACGGACTTCGAAATGCAGGTGGGTGCCCGTCGAGCGGCCGGTCGAGCCCATCAGCGCGATCGGTTGTTGCCGGGCGACCGCGTCGCCGCGGCTGACGAGCAGCCGCGCGAGGTGCGCGTAGCGCGTGGTGAGCCCGCCGCCATGGTCGATCTCGACCATCCGGCCATAGCTGCCCGCGGTGCCGGCAAAGGCGATCGTACCGCCCGCCGACGCAAGGATCGGGGTGCCCGCGCCGCCCGGAATGTCGAGTCCCATGTGCATGCGGCGTCGGCCGTGGATGGGGTCGGTGCGCAGGCCGTAACCCGACGAGCGGCGGGGCAGTATCGCGGGACCGGCCTGCGGATCGGGGGCGGCCGTGGCGGGAGCGGGTTCGAGCGGGGGCGCCTGCCACTCGGTCATCCGCTCGCGAAAGGCGGTGCTGTCGCCCGCGGGGAGCGCCGCCTGCTCGGCAGCGGCCGCGCTTCCGGCGACGCCGGGAAGCGACAGGAGGAGGAGCAGGCGAAGAGCCGGGGGCACAGGCATTTCCTGTAATGACGGAACGGCGTGCAGCCACCCTTGATCGGCCAGCGGAAATATTTTTCTGCCCAAATCGTTGCGGAACCGGCCGCGTCCCTTCGTCTTCCATCGTGTCACCAGCCTTTGCACCGAAGGGAGACGGAAGATGAATTCCACCGAAAAGCGCATGCTCGACATGCTCAAGAAGGGGCGCGACCACCATGGCGTGGTTGCCGTGAAGGCCGAGTTCGAAGCCGAGGGCACGCGCCCCGACGAACTGCTCCGCCTGCTCGAACTGGCGTGGCGCGCCGACCTCAAGCTCGCGCTCAAGATCGGCGGCTGCGAAGCGGTGTCGGACCTTCATGCGTCGAAGCTCTATGGCGCCGACTATATCATCGCGCCGATGGTCGAGACGCCCTATGCGCTCTCCAAATTCGTCGATGCGGGGCAGAAGCTCTACGGCGCCGAGCGCGGCGACACGCGGCTGCTGTTCAACCTCGAAACCGAAACGGCGCTGCAGAATCTCGATGCGATGCTGCCGCTTGCCGCGGGGATCGACGGCATCGTCTTTGGCCGCGTCGATTTCACCCTGTCGCGCGGCATGGCGCGCGGCGCGATCAACGACCGGTCGATCACCGATGCGGTGCTGCGCGTCGCGCACGCCTGTGCCGACCATGATCTCGAGCTTGTCGTCGGCGGTTCGGTGGCGGTCGAGGCCGCCGCGGCGCTGCGCGAGGTGCGCGCGGTGCGGCTCGACCGTTTCGAAACGCGCAAGGTCGTGTTCGACGGCGCCGCGGTCGAGGGCCCGGGCTTCGAGGCCGGGGTCGCCAATGCGGTCGCGTTCGAGCTGGCGTGGCTCCAGAACAAGCGCGACTATTATGGCGCGATCGCCGCGGAGGATCTGCCGCGCATCCGCATGATGGAAGAGCGCAGCGCGGCGGGCAAGCGCGCGCACCTCGCCAGCGTCGCCGCCTGACGCCGATGGACCTGCGCGACCGGGTTTCGATGCTGATGCGCGACGTCGCGGCCAGCGCGGTGATGCCGCGCTTTCGCCAACTCGCGCCCGGCGAGATCGACGAAAAGACGCCGGGCGAGATCGTGACGATCGCCGACCGCGACGCCGAGGCGCGGCTGCACGCGGGGCTGGCCGCGCTGGATCCCGGCGCGCGCATCGTCGGCGAGGAGGCGGCGGGGCAGGACCCGCGCCTGCTCGACGGCATCGGCGACGGGCGCGTCTGGCTGATCGACCCGCTCGACGGCACTGCCAATTTTGCCGAAGGGCGCGCGCCCTTCGGGCTGATGGTCGCGCTGGTCGAGGACGGCGAACCGGTTGCGGGCTGGATGCTCGACCCGCTGAGCGGACGGATGTGCCACGCCGAACGCGGCGGGGGCGCGAGCTGCGACGGCCAGCCGGTGCGCGCGCGTGCGGCGCTGCGCACCCCGCCGCGAGCGGCGCTGGGCACGCATTTCATGACCGCCGAACGGCGCGCGCGCGTCGAGGCGGCGGCCGAGGGCGCGCTGGCGGTGCAGCCGGTGCCGCGCTGCGCCGCCGAAAGCTATCCGCGCCTTGTGCTCGGGCACGACGATATCGCGCTGTTCCAGCGCATCCTGCCGTGGGACCATGCCGCGGGCGCGCTGTTCCTGACCGAGGCCGGGGGCAGGGCGACGCATTGGGACGGCACGCCGTGGCGCGTCGGCGGCGCGGGGCAGGGCATGCTCGCCGCGGCGACCCCCGACCTGTGGCGCGTCGCCGCCGAGCTGTTGCTCGGCGTGCTCGCCGAGACCGCCGCGAACGAAGAAGGCATCGCATGATGATCGGGTCTAGACCGCTGGCAGCGGGTTCGCTGGTGCTGGCGCTGAGCCTTGCGGCGCCGCTGTCGGCGCAGCTCGCGCCGCCGGTGGGCGGCACCGGCGCGGGGGGCGGGATGGCGACCGAACAGATCGCGGTGCCGCCGGTCGAGATCGGGACGGTCGAACCCGCGGTGATCGCGGCGGACGATCCCGTGCGTCCGGGCGAGCCGGGGGGAGCGGTTGCGGCAAAGGCCCCGCCGCCGCCCAACGAGTTCGAGACGTGGGTGTCGGCGGTCGCGGGCAAGCCGCTGCGCCGCTTCGGGGCCGAACTGCTCGTCCCCGGCGCGCGCGATTTCACCGCACCGCCGACCACGGCCATTCCTCCGGACTATCGCCTGGGCCCCGGCGACGAATTGCTGCTCGGGCTCACCGGATCGGTGCAGGCGTCGGGGCTGCGCCTCGTCGTCGACAGCGAAGGGCGGATCTTCGTGCCGCGCGTCGGTGCGGTGCGCGTCGGCGGGGTGCGCTACGGCGACCTGCACGGGGTGATCGAGCGCGAGGTGTCGCGTCAGTATCGCGGTTTCCACCTCGAGGTCGGGGTCGCGCGGCTGCAGGGCCTGACGGTCTATGTCACCGGCTTCGCGGCGCGCCCGGGTTCCTATACGGTGAACAGCCTGTCGACGCTGGTCAACGCGGTGCTCGCGGCGGGCGGTCCCGCGGCGGGCGGCAGCTTCCGGTCGATCCAGCTCCGCCGCGGCGGGCAGCTCGTCTCGGATTTCGACCTCTACGACCTGCTGCTCAAGGGCGACAAGCGCGGCGATGCGGCGCTCCAGAACGGCGACGTCATCTATATCGCGCCCGCGGGCGCCGAGGTCGCGGTGATCGGCAGCGCCAACCGCGAGGCGATCTTCGAGCTCGCGCCGCAGGAAGTGCTGACCGACGCGATTCTCTATGCCGGCGGGGTCAACACCGTCGCCGACGACAGCCGGCTGATGCTGCTCAACGCGCTCAGCCCCGACGCCGCGGGCTGGCGCGAGGTTTCGGCCGCCGACGCGGGCACGCAAAAGGCGCGGCGCGGCGACGTGATCCGCATCCTGTCGAACATCGGCATCGCGCGGCCGCTGCGCCAGCAGCCGGTGCTCGTCACGGTCAGCGGCGAGGTCGCGCGCCCCGGCCATTATTATGTCCAGCCGGGCACGCGCATGGCCGACGTCGTCGCGCAGGCGGGCGGGCTGACCACCGAGGCTTTTCCCTATGCCAGCGTGATCAAACGCGAGAGCGTCAAGCACCAGCAGAGGCTGAGCTACGACCGCGCGATCGACGATGTCGAACTGCTCCTGTCGAGCCAGCCGGTGACGTCGGTCAACCGCGCGCAGCTCGTCCAGCCGGGCAATGTCGCGCTGATCAAGTCGATCGTCGAGCAGCTCCGCCGCCGCGAGCCCGACGGGCGGCTCGTTTTCGATCTGCCGGTCGATGCCGCGGCGCTGCCCGGCGACCTGATCCTCGAGAATAACGACAATATCCATGTGCCGTCGCGCCCGGTGACGGTCGGCGTGTTCGGTGCGGTGCCGAGCCCCGCCTCCTTCGCCTATCGCCCCGGCGCGACCGTCGGCGATTTCGTCGAATCGGCGGGCGGTTTCCAGAAGATCGGCGACAAGAGCGAGGTGTTCGTGGTGCGTGCCAACGGCACGGTGGTGGCCGAGGGCAAGCGCACGCTGCGCGCGCCCGCGCTGCCCGGCGACCTCGTCTATGTCCCGATCGACGCCAACCGCGGCGAGTTCTGGGCGCGG
This sequence comes from Sphingopyxis sp. YF1, assembly GCF_022701295.1. NCBI lineage: Bacteria > Pseudomonadati > Pseudomonadota > Alphaproteobacteria > Sphingomonadales > Sphingopyxidaceae > Sphingopyxis > Sphingopyxis sp. YF1. The sequence goes on along the minus strand of NZ_CP033204.1, from coordinate 2,293,928 downwards.
CTGCGCGACATCACGGGCAGCCTGTTCGGCGGGCTGGTCGGCGCGGCGTCGGTGAAGGCGCTGGTCGAATGACCCGCGTGACCGCCTGGATCGCCGACCCGCGGCTGCGCCGCCGCGCCTATGCGCTCGCCGCGCTGGTCCTCGCGCTGCTGACGGTCTTTCCGCAGCCCTATGTCGCGCGCGCCAAGATCCTGCCGCAGGACAGCAACAGCATCGGACTCGGTTCGATGATGAACGCGCTCGGCGGCCAGCTCCAGGGCTTTGCCGCGCTGTTCGGCGGCGCGAAGCAGCAGATCGACATGTATCTGGCGGTGAGCCGCAGCGACGAGGTCACCGCGGCGGTGATCAAGCGGCTGAAGCTGGTCGGCGAGGGGGGCTATGCGTCGCCCGAAAAGGCGCGCATCGCGCTGGCGCGCAAGGCCGACATCCACTCGCTGACCGGCGGCATGATCGAGATCGAGGTGCGCACGCACGACGCGAAGGAGGCCGCGGCGCTGACCGCGGCCTATGTCGAGGCGATCAGCGACCGCATCGTCGCGCTGGGCAAGGACCGCGTCGAACGCAAGCGCGCCGTGGTGATGCAGCGTTTCAAGGAAGCCGCCGACCGCGTCGCCGGGACCGAGAGCGCGCTGAACGACTTCCGCCGCCGCAACCGGCTCGCCGAACCGCAGGCCGAACTCGGCTCGGCGCTGTCGGTACGCGCGGGGCTCGAGGCGCGATTGCAGGCGAAGCAGGTCGAACTCACGACGCTGCAGAAATTCCAGGGACCCGAGAATCCGCAGCTGATGGCGGTGCAGTCCGAGGTCGCCTCGCTCCGCGCCCAGATCGCGCGCAGCGCGACCCCCGCGTCCGGCGCGGCGGGCCCGAATGTCGCGGGGCTGAGCGAGGTGTCGGGCGAATATCTTGACCTCTATCGCGACTATCGCTTCGCGCAGGCGCTGTACGAGGTTTATGCGCGTTCGTCCGAAGAGGTCGCGGTCGAGACGCTCGCGGGCGAGACGGCGTCGAGCGTGCAGGTGCTGGAAGCGCCGCGGGTCGACGCCGACCGCAAATATAATATCGCCGCGGTCGCCTTGCTCGCGCTCGTCGTCCTCGGCGCGCTGTTCACCGAAATCTATGCGCCCGCGACCGGCGTCCGCCTGTTCCGGAGCCGGGGGACGGACGGCGCGCCATGACCGCGGAGGAGGGGCGCCCCGAACTGTCGATCGTCATTCCCTGCTTCAACGAGGCAGAGAATGTCGCGGCGATCGTCGCGGCGGTGACCGCCGAGGCGGTGCGCCACGCGGCGAGCCACGAGATCATCCTGATCGACAATGGTTCGACCGACGGCACGCGAGCGATCATGCGCGAGTTGTGCCGCGTCGATGCGCGCGTTCGCGTGATCTTCAACAACCGCAACTACGGCCAGATGCGCTCGCCGACCTATGGCCTCTATCAGGCCGAGGGGCGCGCGGTGATCGGGATGTGCGCCGATTTCCAGGACCCCCCCGATATGATCGGCGATTTCGTCGCGCAGTGGCGCGGCGGCGCACAGGTCGTACTCGGCCAGCGCCGGTCCGAGCGGGCGGCGCTGCCGCTCCGCGCGGCGCGGCATCTGGGCTATGCCTTTCTGCGCCGCTTCGGCGACTATCCGGTGATCCCCGGGGCGACGGGGTTCGGGCTGTTCGACCGCGCGGTGATCGACACGCTGGCGGCGTGGAACGAGCCCGAACCCTTTTTTCGCGGCATGGTCGTCGAGAGCGGTTTCCGCCTCGCGCTCGTGCCGTTCGACCGGCCGCAGCGCGCGGCGGGCGAGAGCAAGAATGATTTTGCCGCGCTCGCCTCCTTTGCGCTGTCGGGGCTCGCGGGATCGGCGAAGTCGCTGCTGCGCCTGCCGCTGCTGCTGTCGGGCTGCACGATGGCGCTGGCCTTCGTGCTGCTGGTCGGCGGTATCGCCGCGCTGGCGCTGGAGGGGCCGGTCTGGGCGCTGCTCGGCCTTGCGCTCGGCGCCGCGCTCTTTGCGGTGTTGCTGCTCTTCCTCGGGCTGATCGGCGAGCAGGTCCGCATGCTCGCCGAGCGCAGCCGCGGCGTGCCGCTGGTGATCGAGGAGGAGCGCATCAACTTCCCGCCCGCGCGCCGGCGTCCCGCCGCGCGCACGCTGATCCAGCGCCCGTGACGCGCGCGCGCACCCGCCTGCGGCCGCTGCTGCCCGAGATCGCGCTCGCGCTCGCGGTGCTGGCCAGCCTCGGCTGGACGCTGCGCCTTTTCTTCGAATTCGGCTATCTGTCGCAGCCCTTCGTGTTCGACACCAACGACACGTTCATGGACTGGTTTAACACCGCCTATTGGGCGAACAACCGCGGCATCTACGACGTGTGGCGGAGCATCTATCCGCCGCTCTCCTTCGTCTTTCTCGATGCGACCAGCCTGCCGGGCTGCTATCTGCAATCCCCCTTTTACGCGCGCGATTGCGACTGGCTGGCGCGTTCGACCATCACCGCCTTCTACCTTGTCGACGTGGCGCTCGCGTGGATCTGTTTCCGCCGTCTCGACCGCCGCACCGCGCCGATGCGCACGGTCGCGATCGCGCTGGGGCTGCCGATGCTGTTCACGCTCGAGCGCGGCAATCTGATCCTCGTCGCCTTTGCCTTTTTCATCGTCGCGCACGGGCCGGTCACCGCGTCGAAGCCGTGGCGATGGTTCGCCGCCGCGGTGACGATCAACTTCAAACCCTATCTGGTGCTGCCGATGTTCGCTCATGCGGTGAAGCGCGACTGGCGCACGCTCGAGGTCGCCGGGATTGCGACGATCGCGCTCTATCTCGTCACGCTCGCGCTCGTCGGGTCGGGCACGCCGATGGAACTCGCGTCGAACACCGCCAACTGGGTCGTGTTCCAGGGCGGGCAGGTGTGGAACGAGGTCAATTATTCGACGAGCTACGCCCCGCTCCTGATGTTCCGCACGCTCGATGTCCCGCTGCTGCAATTCGTGCCGTCGCGGCTGATCGAGACGATCGAATTTCTGGTGCCGATCGTGATCCGCTCGACCCAGCTGGTCGCGCTCGCGGCGCTTGCCGCGGCCTGGCTCCAGCCGAAGGCGCTGCCCGCGCAGCGCATCGCGGCGATCCTGCTCGGCGCCTATCTGGTGACGCAGTCGCCGGGGGGATATACCCAGCTTTTCCTGCTGTTCCTCGTGCTGATGGAGCGCTGGAGAGGCGTGGGGCCGATCGCCGCCATCACCGCAGCCTATCTGCTCTGCCTCGTCGGCGACTGGCCGCTCGCGACCGTCCTCGACGTCACCGGGACGAGCTGGCTCGGCGAGCGCACGGTCACCGCGAGCTTCGGGCTGACCGCGGGGCATTTTCTCCGGCCGGGGCTGATCGCGCTGATCGTCTGGGCGCTCGCGCTCGACAGCCTCGCGCGCGTCGTGCGCGCGCACCGCAGCGCACGCCCGTCGCTGGGGCTGGCGGCGGCATGATCCTCGCCGAAGACCTTGCCGCGATCGATCGCCAGCTTGCGCCGCACTGGCCGCGGCTGAACGGCGCGCGCCTCTTCATGACCGGGGGCACGGGCTTCATCGGGCGCTGGATGCTCGAGGCGCTGGCGGTCTCGGACTGCGATGCCGAGGTCGTGATCCTGAGCCGCGATCCCGATGCCTTTGCCGCGCGCGCGCCGCATCTGGCCAGGCGGTTCCAATTCGTTGCGGGCGATGTCTGCGACTTTGTCGCGCCGCCGGGCGGATATACGCACATCATCCACGCCGCGACCGACGCGAGCGCGCATCTCAACGCGCATGACCCGCGCCGGATGTTCGACACGATCGTCACCGGCACCCGCAAGACGCTCGATCTGGCGGTCGAGCGCGGGGCAGGGCGGATGCTCTTTTTGAGTTCGGGGGCGGTCTATGGCGCGCAGCCGTGGGACGTCACGCATGTCGCCGAGGCGTGGCCCGGCGGCCCCGATCCGCGCGATCCCAAATCGGCCTATGGCGAAGGCAAGCGCGCCGCCGAACTGCTCTGCGCCATCTATGGCAAGCAGTTCGGGCTCGACGTCGTGACGTCGCGCATCTTTGCGCTGCTCGGCCCCTTGCTGTCGCTCGACATCCATTTCGCCGCGGGCAATTTCATCCGCGACGCGATGGCGGGGCGGGCGATCCGGATCGAGAGCGCGGGCAGCGCGGTGCGCTCCTATCTCTACGCCGCCGACCTGACCGCGTGGCTGTGGCTGATGCTGCTGCGCGCGCCGCGCGGCGCGACGTGGAACCTGGGGTCCGAGGAAGCGGTGTCGATCGCCGATCTCGCGCGCCGCACCGCCGCCGTGCTCGGCGGTCCGGGTGTCGAGGTGCTCGGGCGCGCGGACGCGGGGTGGAACCCCGGCCGCTACGTCCCCTCGACCGCGCTCGTCCGCGACCAACTCGGCGTCGCGCCGACAGTCTCCCTCGATGCGGCGATCCGCCGCACCGCAATCTTCAATGGATGGAAAATATGAGCCAGATCAAGCTCTCCGACTGGGTCGCCCAATATCTCGCCGATCGCGGACTCACCGACGTGTTCATGCTGACCGGCGGGGGCGCGATGCACCTCAACCATTCGCTCGGCACGCATCCCGCGCTGACGACCACCTTCACGCACCACGAACAGGCGCTGTCGATGGCGGCCGAAGCCTATTACCGGCTCACCAACCGGCTCGCGCTGGTCAACGTCACTTCGGGACCCGGCGGCACCAATGCGATCACCGGCGTCTATGGCGCCTTCGTCGATTCGATCGGCATGCTGGTGATTTCGGGGCAGGTGAAGACCGAGACGACGGTGCGCGCGACCGGGCTGCCGCTGCGCCAATATGGCGATCAGGAACTCGACATCGAGGAACTGGTGCGCCCGATCACCAAATATGCGGTGATGGTGACCGACCCGCGCTCCATTCTTTATCACCTTGAAAAGGCGATATACCTGGCGACGAACGGGCGGCCGGGACCGGTGTGGCTCGACATTCCGCTCGACGTGCAGGCGGCGAAGATCGATCCCGGCGATCTGCTCCCCGGCTTCGACCCCGCCGAGCTCGACGAGCCCTGGCGGCGCGACGATCTGGGCGCGGTGGCGGCGGAGATACTGGAGCGTATCGCCAAGGCCGAGCGGCCGGTGGTGTTCGCCGGCAGCGGGGTGCGGCTGAGCGGCGCGCATGCCGCCTTCATCGACCTGATCGAGCGTCTGGGGGTTCCCGTCGTCACCGGATGGAACGCGCATGACGCGCTGTGGACCGACCACCCGCTCAACTGCGGCAAGCCGGGAACGGTGGGCGACCGCGGCGGCAATATGGTGACGCAGAGCGCCGACCTGCTGCTCGTGCTGGGGAGCCGGCTCAATATCCGGCAGGTGAGCTACAACTGGTCGAGCTTCGCGCGCGAAGCCTTCAAGATCTGGGTCGATATCGACCCCGTCGAGCTCGCCAAGCCCAATGTCGTGCCCGACATGCCGGTGACGGCGGACCTTGCCGCGCTGATCCCCGCGCTGCTCGCCGCGCCGTGGGCGGGGCCGACTGCGGCGCATCGCGACTGGCTCGGCTGGGCGCGCGCGCGCGTCGCGGCCTTCCCCGCGGTGCTGCCCGAATATCGCGAGCATGACGTGCTGGTGCACCCCTATGTCGCGATGGACGAACTGTTCGCGCAGCTGGGCGGCGAGGACATCGTCGTGACCGGCAACGGCAGCGCGTGCGTCGTCGGTTTCCAGGCCGCGCACCTGCACCGGGGGCAGCGCCTCTGGACCAATTCGGGCTGCGCGACGATGGGGTACGACCTGCCCGCGGCGATCGGCGCCTGCGCGGCGACCGGGAGGCAGCGGCGCGTCGTCGCGATCGCGGGCGACGGCAGCATCATGATGAACCTGCAGGAGATGCAGACGATCGCGGGTTACGACCTGCCGGTGAAGGTCATGCTGATCAACAACAGCGGCTATGTCTCGATCTTCCAGACGCAGCGCAATTTCTTCAACGGGGTCGAGGTCGGCGGCGGACCCAAGAGCCATGTGACCTTTCCCGATTTCGCGAAGATCGCGGCGGCCTTCGGCTTCGCCTACGCCCGCGCCGACGACCATGCCGGGCTGGCGGGGGCGATCGCGGCGACGCTGGCGGCGGACGGACCCGCGCTGTGCGAGATCATGGTCGACGAGCATGTCGGCTTTGCACCCAAGCTCGGCGCGAAGCAGCACCCCGACGGGCGCATCACCTCGCCCGCGCTCGAGGATCTGTCGCCCTTCCTGCCGCGCGAGACGCTCGCGGCGAACATGCGCATCGCGCTGCTGGACGAAGCGTGAGCGGGGCGGTGACCGGACGTTTCCTGCGGCTCGGCACGCCGGTGCGCTTCCTTGCCGCGGGGGCGCTCAACACCGCGTTCGGGCTCGCCTTCTATCCGTTGCTGCTGTGGGCGGTGCCGGGGTTCCGCACCCATTATCTGGTCGCGCTGGGCGTCGCGCAGATCGTCTGCCTCTGCTTTGCCTTCGCGACCTACAAGCTCGGTGTGTTCCGCACGCGCGGCGACCTGCTGCGCGAATTCGGAACTTTCTCCAGCTTCTATGCCGCGAATTACGCCGCCAACTGGGCGGCGCTGCCGCTGCTCGTCGAGCTGGGTGGCGTGCCCCCGGCGATCGCGCAGGTCGGCTTCACGCTCGTCCTCGTGATCGGCAGCTGGTTCTGGCACAGCCGCGTCACCTTTCGCGCGCGCGGCGAGGGATGACGCGCCCGGCGCTTCGCGACCGCGCTTGCCCGCTCTGCGGCTCGCACGATGCGCGCGCCGAGGTGGCGAGCGCGCCGCGCGCCGAGGCCTGTTCGCTCCGCGACCTCCACGCCTATTGGTACGGGATCGACCGCGAGCGGCGTTTCTTCACCTATCATCGCTGCACCGGCTGCGGGCAGCTTTACAACCGCGCCTTCTTCGACGCCGCGCAGCTCGCGAGCCTCTATTCGGCGATGCTGCCGAATATGGCGGCGGTTCCCGAAAGCGCGGTCCGGGCGACGCAGCGCGGCTATTACGACGATGTCGCGGCGTCGGTCGTCGCGGGGGGCGCTTATCTGGAGATCGGACCCGATGTCGGGCATCTTGTGCGCGAGGCGGCGCGGCGCGGGCGTTTTCGCCATTTCTGGCTGTTCGAGCCCAATCGTGCAGTCCATCCCGCGCTGAAGCGCGCGGCGGGGGCGGTGCCGACGACGATCGCGGACGGGATGACCGACCTGTCGGCGGTTCCCGACCGCTCGGTCAGCCTCGCCGCGATGGTGCACGTGCTCGACCATCTGCTCGATCCCGCGGCGATGCTGCGCGCGGTGCGTGTGAAGCTGCGGCAGGGCGGGGTGCTGATGATCGTCACGCACAATGAAGGTTCGGCGATGCGCCGCCTGCTCGGGCGCCGCTGGCCGGTCTTCTGCCTCCAGCATCCGCAGCTCTACAATCCGCGGACGATCCGGCGCCAGCTCGAGCGTAGCGGTTTTGGCGCGATCGAGGTCCGGCGCAGCCGCAACGTCTTTCCGGTCGATTTCCTCGCGCGGCAGGCGTTGCAGGCGGCGGGATGGCCCGGCGCGCGGGTGTCCCTGCCGCGATGGCCGGTCGGGTTGCGGCTCGGCAACATGCTCACGCTCGCCAGCGCCGACTGAGATGGCGGCGTCGGCTTCCCGGCAGCGCTGGCCCGAACGCGCGGCGCTGCTCGTCATCCTGCTTGCCGCGCTTGCGCTGCGGCTCGACGGGGTGGGCTTCGGGCTGCCGTCGCTCAACGACCCCGACGAGCCGCTGTTCATGATGACCGCGCTCGAAATGCTGCAGAAGCAGAGCCTCAATCCCGGCTGGTTCGGTCATCCGGGGACGACGACGCTCTATTCGCTCGTACTGGTGATCGTGACGGTGGGCGGGATCGGCCTCGCGAGCGGACGCTTCGCCGACGTCGATGCGTTGGCTGCGGCGGCGTACGCCGATCCGGGAATATTGTTCCTGCCCGCACGGCTGATGATCGTGGCGTTCGGCCTGCTCTGCGTCTGGCTGACCTATAGGCTCGGCAAGCGGCTCGGCGGTGCGCGGCTCGGGCTCGTCGCTGCGGTGATCCTCGCGGTCAATGCGGTGCATATCGAATATTCGCAGATCATCCGCACCGACGTGCAGGCGAGCGCCTTCATGCTGCTCGGCGCGGTTGCCGCGCTCGGCATCGCCGAACGGGGGCGGCGGCGCGACTATGCGCTGGCGGGGGTGTGCGCGGGGCTTGCCTGCGCGACCAAATGGCCCGCGGCGGCGATCGGGGTGACGGCGCTGTGCGCGTGGGCGGGCCGCCTTGCGGAGGGCCAGCGCGACCGGGGCGGGCCGGCATTGCTCGGCGCGGCCGCGGCCCTGACCCTGATCCTCGTTTCACCCTATCTGCTGCTCGACCACGCCACCGTCGCGCAGAACCTGTCGGGCGAGGCGCGCCCCTTTCACCCCGGCGCGACGGGGGGCGGGTTTTTCGCCAATCTCGGCTGGTACGCGGCCGGGCCGCTGCTGTCGTCGCTGGGCTGGATCGGGCTGGCGCTCGCCGCGACCGGGCTTGTCTGGGGCGCGGGAAGGACGCGGTACTGGGCGGTCGTCATCCTGCCTTTCTGCCTGTTCTTTCTCGCGATGATCAGCCTGCAGTCGCTGCGCTGGGAGCGCTGGATCGTCCCGCTGCTGCCGTTCGCGGCGCTGGCCGCCGCGCGGGCCCTGTGCGGGCTCGCCGCGCTTCTGCCCGCGTCGCGTTGGCGCTCCGCCCTGCTGGCGGGCGCGCTGATCGCTGTGCTTGCGCCGATGATCGGCGCCGCGCGCAGCGACGCGACCGAGCGCCGCCATGATACGCGCCAGCTCGCGACCGCCTGGCTGCGCGCGCATGCGCCCGCGGGCAGCCGCATCCTCGTCGAGCATGCCGCCTTCGACCTGATGGCAAGTCCCTATGACCTCAGCTTTCCGCTCGGGTCGGCGGGCTGCGTCGACGTGCGCGCGCTGCTCGCGGGGCGGGTGCGCTATTCGCGCGTCGAAAGCCTGCGGGGCCAGAGCGCGATCGTCGACATCGGCCATGTCGACCCCGCCCAACTGGCGACGTGCCGCGCCGATTTTGTCGTCGTCAGCAATCGCCTGCGTTACCGCGCCGACCCCGCCGCCTGGGCGGGCGAACTGGCGCGCTACGATCGCCTGCTCGCGGGCGCGCGCCTGCGCTTTGCTGCAAGGGCGGAGCCGGGCAGGCGCAGCGGACCCGCAGTCGAAGTCTACGAGCTGCGGCCTCCCCGCGGAGCCGGGGAACCGGGGCCTAGCTGATGCGCGTCCAGATCTTGGTACGGCAAAAGACCGCGACGCAGCCCTTGAGTTCGAGCTTGCCGTTCGGCAGCAGCTTGAGCTGTCCGCGCGATGCGCCGTCGCCGGTTTCGGGGTCGTAGACCGGGCCGCCCTTCCATTCGCGCGGGCCGCCGGTGAAGCCGTTCAGAACCACGAGCCCCTTGAGCTTGCGCTGACGGAGCCTGGGGTCGGAATTGCGCACGTCGCGCAGGTCGGGGTTCGCGCGCAGCCGCTGCGCATCGACGACCTTGCCGCACAGCGCCGACCCGCAGCGATAGATTTCGACGCGGCCGCCCTCGCTGCCCGTCGCCCACACACCGGTGATGTCGGCGGCCGAGGCGGCGACGGGGAGCGCGAAGGCGGCGGAGGCGGCGGCGAGCGCCAGCGCGCCGCGCATCATGCGGCGAGCCCCTGCGGCTTGCCGGCTTCGAGCAGGCGCAGCGCGTCGGCCAGCAGCGGGCGGTCGTCGACCTCCCACGGGTGGAAACCCGGCTTCATATAGGTGAAGACGCCGCGCAGCAGCGCGCGCATCAGTCCGTGGCGGCCATAGAGCCATGCAAGCAATTCCTTCCACGTCGCGAAATCGTTGCGACCGTCCTGACGCAGCAGGTCGGCGGTGTTGCGGAAGATAACATAGTGGAAGCGCAGCGTCGTCACCCCCATCACCGTACAGCGCTTCAGCCAGCGGCGCGCCGGCGTCATGCCGCGCGCGGCGTGGAGGTACGTGTCGAAGGCGACCGCCTTGTGCTCAATCTCCTCGATCGCGTGCCAGCGCCACAGCTGGCGCGCCTCCTCGGCCGCACCGCCGAGATGGTCGGGATTGGCGAGCGCGTCGTGCGCGAGCGTGGCGGTGAAATGTTCGAGCGCGCAGGTCGCGGCGAGCTGCTGGATCGGCGAGCGGCGCTTCACCCACGCGATCGTCCGCCGCGCGCGATCCTCGGCCGAAGCGATGTCGAAGCCCGCATCCTCGGCCTGGCGGTTGAACACTACATGTTCCCGCGAATGCATCGATTCCTGGTAGAGGAAATCGTCGATCTGGCCCCGCAGCGGCTGCGGCGTGCCGTCGCGATAATGGCGCACCGAGGTCATGAAGAATTTCTCGCCGACCGGGAAGGTCGAAGAGAGGGCGTTGAAAAAGGCGGTGCGGCCCGGATCATTGCTGTGCCACCAGCGCGGGGGCGGGGTCTCGCGCCCGAATTTCAGGTCGCGCTTTTCGATATGGAGATCGCTGGGCGTGTGGGTCGCCGTGGACATGGTCTTCTCCTGCGAATCATTACATTGACATCAATGTTTATATCATTTGGTCGCGGGATCGGCAAGCCCGCGCGCGGGAACGATCGGGCGGGGCCGGAGGCGCGCTTTCGCGATTGTGACAAACGCGCGGCATTGCGCTAAGGGGCGGCGCAACGGCCCCGTGGGGTGGCGGCTGCAAAGGACAGCGATGACGTACAAGCAAGCGCGCCCGCAACCGAAACGGCGCAAGCGGCTCGGCGCCGAAGTGCGCGAAGAGGGGCTTGCCGCAGCGCGGCGGTTGTTGCTCGCCGGCGGCCCGTCGGCGGTGACGCTCGCCAACATCGGCGAGGAAATCGGCATGTCGCATGCCAATGTCCTCCATCATTTCGGTTCGGCGGCGGCGTTGCAGTCGGCGCTGATGGGGTCGATGATCAACGATCTGACCGTCGCGCTCGACGACGTCGTGACGCTGCTCAGGACCGACGCCGCGGCACCGCGTGCCGTCGCCGACCGCGTGTTCGATGCATTCGACAAGGGCGGGGCGGGGCCGCTCGCGGCATGGATCATCCTGTCGGGGGACCTCGGCCAGCTCGAGCCCGTGCGCGATGCGGTGCGGGCGCTGGTCGATGCGATCGTGGGGCAGACGGGCGATGCGGCGGCGACCGAGCGCGTGCGCGCCGCGGTGCTGATGATGGCGGTGAGCGCGTTCGGCGATGCGGTCATCGGCCCGAGCATCCGCGGCATGCTGGACCAGGACAGCGACGCGATGCGCGACCTGATCGCGCGCATGCTGCCGCTGTTCCTGCTCCCGGGCGGGATTCCGCCGGCGTCACCGCCTGTCGTTGCCTGAGGCCGCCGACCCGCCGGTCAGTTGGCCGAAAGCAAGATCTCGCTGTCCGATGCCGAAACGCGGTGCGCGGTGCCGTTGAGTTCGAGCGCCTTGACGAAGCCGTCGACGTCGCCCGATTTGAACACGCCGACGACGTCCTTTGCGGGAATCGTCCCGTCCTTGAAAACGAGCTTGCGGTCCGAATAGCGGTTCATTTCGGCGATCGCGTCCGACAGCGGATCGCCCATGAAGATGAGGCGGCCGTCGGTCCAGCTCGTTTCCTTTTCGACATCGACGCGGTTCATCGTCCAATTGTGGTCGGCGCCGATCACGAGCTGCGCGCCGGGTACCATATCGGCGCTGTTCCCGGGCTTCGATCCCGGCGCCGCTTCGGCGACGCGGACCTTGCCCTCGGCAAGGGTCACGACCATGTTGCCGTTGTCGAAGCTCACCTCGAACGCCGTGCCGAGCGCGCGCACGCTCTTGTCGCCCGCGACGACGATGAAGGGGCGCGAGGGGTCCTTGGCGACGCGGAAAAAGGCGCGGCCGCCGAGCAGTTCGACCCGTCGTTCATGGGCGTTGTCGCCCAGCCGCACCATTGTTTCGGCGTCGAGCGTCACCACCGACTTGTCGGGAAGCGTGATCATCGTGCGCTGGCCGGTTCCGGTGCGGAAAACCTGCTGTTCCGATGGGGCCGGGGCGCCGGCGCCGAACAGGCCGCTATCGAGCGCGGTCCAGCCGATCGTGACCGCGAGGAGCAGCGATGCGGCCATCGCGAGCGCGCGCCAGCGTTGCGGCGGTGCCGGAACCTCGTCGGGTTCGGCGATGGCGGCGCCGGCCGTGCGCAGCGCGGGGTCTTCGGCGGCGGTGCCGGCGATCGCCCAGACGCGCGCGACGCGATCGTAGGCGAGGCGGTGATCGCCGGACATGTCGAGCCATTCGCGAAAGCGCCGCGCATCGTCGACCGTCATGTCGCCCGACCGTTCGAGGTTGAACCATTGCGCGGCCGCGGAACGGATCGCCGCGCGCGCGGTGGCCTGCGCGCCGCTCATGCGTCGGCCTCCATGGCTTCGGCGAGCCGGACGATCGCGCGGTGCATCAATTCCTTCACCGATTCCTTCGAAATGCCCATGCGCTGTGCGATCGCCTGATAGGTGAGATTTTCGAAGCGGTGGAGCTGAAACGCCTCGCGCGCGCGCGGCGGCAGTTTCGATATCGCCTCGACCACGCGCAGATATTCCTGCTGGCCGATCGCGATCCGTTCGGGCGACAGCTGGTCGGCGATTTCGAGGCTTTCCTCGAATTCGTCGTGGAGGAAAGCCGAACGCGCGGCCTGACTGCGGTAGCGGCTGATCAGGACGTTGCGCGCGGTGGTGAAGAGGTAGCGTTCGACATTGTCGATCGGGGTGCTGAGCTGCGCGGCCTGCAGCCGCACGAACACGTCCTGCACCAGATCATCGACGTCGGCATCGTGCGCGCGGCGGCGAAAGAAGCGGCGCAGTCCCGGGCCATAGGCGGTCATCCATTCCGCCAGGTTCCGGTCCTGCTGAGGTACCGCCATCGTCAGCGCAGATCCTGCAAAGGCAAGCATGGCCAGCCGCTCCCAACCCCAAAATCCATTCCGGCAGCATCCTCACCATGGTCGATCCCCGTTTTTCCGGGGTTGATCGGGCAGACGCTGGGCGCGGCAAAGAGGGGGGATGGGGTGGCCATTATTTCTGTATTCATAGTCGCACCGGTTCGAATTTGCGCAAACCGCAATTTTCATTAACATCGATGAAAATTACAGGGACCATCCCCCCGACGCCGGGATCATGGCGTCTGACCCAGTGAGGCCGATGAAGGGCGCGACCGCAACGGGAAGGAAATTCCCGGGCGAAAACAGGGAGAGGGAGAGGGGAATGCGTTTCCAGGGACGGGGTTTGCGTAAGATTTTTCTGGGCAGCGTGGCAGTGGGATGCCTCATGCTGTCGGCCAATGCGGCGTCGGCGCGCGATCGCGTGACCGCCTACAAGATTCCGGCCCAGCCGCTCGACCGGGCGCTGCGCGACTTCGGGCTGCAGAGCGGCATGACGATCATGGGCGAGTCGGTGATCATCCGCGGCAAGCGGAGCGCGGGGTTCAGCGCCAGTTCGGATCCCGAAACGGCGCTCCAGACGCTGCTGCGCGGCACGGGGCTCAGCTATCGCCGCGACGGCAATGTCTTCGTGGTCACCCCGGAGGGAAACGCAAATCCCGCGACGAGCGCCGCACCCGCCGCCGCGATCGAGAGCAATGACGAGATCATCGTGACCGCGCAGAAGCGCGAGGAAAAGATCATCGACGTGCCGATCGCGATGACGGCGCTGTCGGGGCAGGCACTCGACGACCGCAAGATCGAGGGCGGGTCGGAATTGCTGCGTGCCATCCCCAACGTCAGCTTTTCCAAGACCAATTTCAGCATGTATAATTTTCAGATCCGCGGCGTCGGAACGCAGTCGATTTCGGCATCGAGCGATCCGGCGGTGGCGGTCAGCTTCAACAATACGCCACTCGTGCGAAATCGCCTTTTCGAATCCGAGTTCTTCGACATGCAACGGGTCGAGGTTCTGCGCGGTCCGCAGGGCACTCTCTACGGCCGCAATGCGACCGCAGGCGTCGTCAATCTCATTCCGGCCCTTCCCGCTTCCAGCTTCGGCGGAGAGATCAAGGGCGAGGTCGGAAGCTTTGACACGACCCGATTGAGCGGCATGCTCAACGTGCCGCTGGGGAATACGCTCGGGGTACGGGTCGCCGGCGCGTGGACCAAGCGCGACGGGTTCGACTATAACAGCTTCACGCAGCGTCGGGTGAACGGCCGGGACCTGTGGTCGACGCGGGCAACTCTGGCGTGGGAGCCGAGCGATCGTTTCCGCGCCAGTCTGATCTGGCAGCATTTCGAGGAAGACGACAACCGCTCGCGCACCGGCAAGCAGCTTTGCACCAATGACCCGGGCCCCACGAAGGTTGGCAACGTCAACGTCCCCAACGCGATCCTGCAGGGGCGGCTGAGCCAGGGATGTCTGCCCGGTTCGCTATATGACGATGCAGCCTATGGCGTGCCGAACGGCACCAGCCTTGTCTATCTGTATGTGCCCGCCACGATCAACATCGGCTACGACAGTCCGACCTTCCCGAAGAACCGGGTGATGCTGACCAAGGGAACCGATCCCTATGCCGGCGTGACGCAATCGCGCAATCTCCGCGAGATCTCGACGAGTTTTGACCCCGTATTCAGGGCCAAGAACGACATCATCCAGTTCAATATGGATTTTGATCCTTCGGACAGTTTGAAGATCGTTTCCCAGACCGCCTATGCGCGCGATCGCTTCTACTCGATGCAGGATTACAACCGCTTCGTCGGAAATCCTCTTTTCAACGATTCAACGCAGCGGCTCTTTGACGTCATCGGGCGCCCGCTGGACACGGTCAACTATCCCGGGCCGACCCCCGGGGGCGTATTCTGCGATCCGCAACTCGGCTGTTCCGATCGCATGGTTTCGGCGGATTTGAGCCGGTCGCGCAACCGCCAATGGTCGCAGGAACTTCGGCTCCAATCGAGTTTCGACGGGCCGGTCAACTTCCTGGCCGGAGTCAACTATCTCGATTTCAAATCGCAGGACGATTATTACGTCTTCAACAATATGTTCAGCTTGCTCGCGGGATGGTTCTACAACAGGCAATCTCCCAATCTGATCGGAGGAAATAACGGGCAGTTGCCATGTGAACTCGGTTTCGAGGGTCGGGAATGCGTCTATGTCGACCCCAATCCGATCGACAAGCTCAACAACCAGGGGCATAATTATTTTCTCAGCCAGAACGGCATTCGCATTCGCTCCTGGGCGGCCTTCGGGGAAGTCTATTGGGACCTCGGCGATACGCTCAAGCTGACGCTGGGCGGGCGGTATACGCACGACCGCAAACGTTCCACGCAGATCCCGAGCCAGTTGCTCCTGGGCGGAGGGGTGGACAACACGCTCGGCCTGCCTGCCGGGGACACGACCGGCGGGCGTGTCAACAGCGGTTATCCGGCCCTGGCCGATATTTCCCAGAAATGGGGGCGGTTTACCGGCCGGGCGGTTCTGGACTGGAAGCCCGATACGAGTTTTTCCGATGAAACGCTGGTCTATCTGTCTGCCACGCGCGGCTACAAGGGCGGCGGTACCAATCCGCCGCGTGTCGATTTCAACCCGGCCGTCGTGCAGTACCAGTTTCTCCCCCAGACGTTCCGCCCCGAATATGTCAACGCATTGGAGATCGGAACGAAGAACAGCTTTTCCGGTGGGCGATTTACGCTCAACGCGACCGGTTTCTATTATGATTACAAGGACTATCAGGTCTCGCAGATCGTTGATCGCATCGCCTACAACGAGAATTTCGACGCCACGTCATGGGGGTTGGAGTTCGAAGCCGCATGGCGTCCGTCGCGCGCGTTCAGGATGGATGCGAACCTCGGCTATCTGCGTACCCGGCTGAAGGATGGATCGCAGTCGATCGACGTGATGAACCGCACCCAGGGGGATCCCGACTGGGTCGTCGTCAGGCCCTGGCTGCAGGTGCCGTCGAACTGCATCGCACCCCGTGCTCTTGTGGAGAAAGTCCTTGCGAGGCCCCTCTCGCCGGAAACCGCCCTGGCAACGCTCTGCCCGGGGGCGGATCGAATCGGCACGTGGGACCCGTCCCGGCCGTCAAAGGGGCTGAACTATGGGGCGCTCTATGGCGTAACCTATAATCCGCTGGCTCCGTATAATCCCGACACCGTGGGTTTGCCGATTGCGCAGGGCGGCAGTGGCGCGCCGAATGGCGGGCGCGGCTTCTATGCGGATCTCGGGGGCAACGAATTGCCCAACGCGCCGCGCTGGTCGATGAATGTTGGCGCACAATACACCTTCTTCCTCGATAGTGATGATTGGGAGCTGACCTTCCGAGGCGACTATTATCGCCAGTCAAGCAGCTATGGCCGCGTGTATAACACGGCGTTTGACCGCCTGCGTGCGTGGGACAATGTGAACGTCGCCGTCACGCTGACCCGTCCGGACTCCGGACTGGCATTCCAGCTCTATGTGAAGAACCTGTTCGACAAGACCCCGATTACGGGATTTTTCGTCAACTCGGACGACACTGGATTAACAACAAACGTATTTACGCTCGATCCTCGGATAGTTGGATTTAATGCGTCTGTGAAATTTTGACCTTAAAATGTTGAGATGTGACTTATTATTATTGATATTCCTGGGTAGTTCATTGTAAAATAATACAGAAGAAATTGATTCGTCTTATATCTTAATCTGCTGATCATTATAAATTCTTGATCACGTCTACTTCGTGATTTGGAATGCTGCGTCCTTTTTTTGGCGTTAGCTTGTGTGGTGCGAATTGCACTTGAGTAGTATTGGGAGAGAGAATGATGAAAAAGCTTCTTACTGCGTTTGCGAGCTGTGCGGCGCTGGCTGGCGCCCAGACTGCGGCGGCACATGGTCATATCGACCCGTATATCACGCCCGCCGCGCCCTGGGTCATCGAAGGCACAACGACGGTTTCGAAGGGGATCACGCTCGACTGCGATTTCAAGCTCACGCTCACCGGGCCTGAAGACAATCCCGACACCGGCGGGCCGGGCGTCAGCCACACGGACGTGCATCACCTGACGGCGAACCTCGAACTCACGGGCGGCGGTGGGCTGTGCTCGCTGGTCACCGTGGATCCGATCCCGGCCCCGAACGTGGAGTATTCCGGCAGTTCGAATACCGGGACGTTCACGCTGCGCAATGTCTACGCGCATACGATCACGCTCGGCGACTGCACCGGCGATATCAATGTCGCGTGGAACAACGGAAACGTGACGTTCAATCAGACTCTGCCGGCTGCGACGGCCGGGTCGCCCTGCACCCTGGCGGGCGCGGGTATCCTGACGTCGCCTGCCGGCGGTCAGGTAAAGCCCTGATCCAGGCATCTGCTTCCTCCGGGAAGTATGTTCATCCTTGGAAACTGGCGGGCGGGTGGTTTCCACTCGCCCGCCTTTTCCCCGCGTCGGGACAGATATTGAACCGATACTGGTCCGAGGCAGTTGGAGGGCGATATGAAAAGGAAAATTCTCGCTTTTGTGGCCGGCGTCCCCCTTTTGGCAGCGCAAGCCGCTTCGGCACAGATCCTCGAGCCGGATGGAAACTGGACCTTCCAGGGGACCGTCATGGTGACCGGATTGGGGGCCGGCCCCTTTCCCTGTACCATGAATGTATCGGTTCTTGTCCCGGATAACAGCCCGCATCCGCCGCTGTCGGGGCATCCGGCGGGACCGCACGGTCACGGGGTGACGTCCGTCGACCTCGACGTGATCGCAGGGGATCCGCGTTGCGGCCTGGTCAGCATTCGTTCCAACCCCCATTCCGCTACGGTTGCCCAGGCCGGCCTCGATACCATCATCACGCTGAAGGATGTCGATCTGGGTTCCATTTCGATTGGGGGCTGTTTTGGCGATGTGGCCTTGAAATTTGAAGACAGCCCGGATCTCCTGAAAGTCGACGCGCTCGTGCCGGAATATTCGCCGGGAACCGGGGTGTGCAAAATCGTCGGATCAGCCTCGCTTTTTTCGCCTGTCGATGTCAGCGTCACCTTTTGAAGCAGCGCCGGATCGGGCCGCGGCTTCATGGTGACCTTGCACGTCATCCGATTTCCTCCAATCGAGAGGCGCGCCTTTTCGGACGAGCGAGGCGATCGAGCGGGCTTTTCATGGCAACGAATGAGAGTGCGGACATGAATAGCTGAAGAAAATGAGGCTGAAAGCAATTCAGTTCCGGCTTTTGACGCTGCTGCCGTTGTTCGTTGTCGGCGAAGTGGCGGCTCATGCCGAAACCGACAAGGGGGACGTCGCGGCGGGGAGTGTTTCGCAAGGAACCTCCCCGCCGGGCGTTGTCGCCTTGCAAGAGCAACCCGACGAGATCGTCGTTACGGCCGACAGGCGCGGCGAAGCCGCGGTCGCCTCTGAAAGTGAATTCAATGAAGACGAGATCGCCAGCCACGGTGCCGACAGCATCCAGGATCTCGTGGTGCGGCTCGCCCCATTCATCGGCAATGATGGTGAGGAGCCTGTCGTTCTCATCAACGGCAAGCCGGTGGGTTTCGATCGTTCGATTCTCTTCTATCCCCCGGAAGCGCTGGAGAGGCTGGCGGTTCTGAAACCGGAGGCGGCAGCGCACTATGGCGAACGTCCGGGCCAGCGCGTCGTAAACCTGGTACTGAAGAAAAATTTTTCGACATGGGATGCCGACACCGGGATCAATTTCGCGACGGCAGGCGGTCGATACGGCGGCTCATTTTCGGTCCGGCGAACAGCGATCAATGGCGATATCCGCTGGAATGTTCAGGCCGGGGCGGGAGGCGACAGCGCGCTTTTCAAGTCGGCCCGCCGCATCCCCGCCCGCGAAGGGGTATTCGACAGTGTCGGTTTCATCGCGGCGCCGGGAGGAGGGGAAATCGATCCCGCGCTCAGCCTTGCGGTCGGCCGACCGGTATTGGTCGCTGCCATCCCTCCAGGGACGCGAACCGAAACAGCGATTCTCGACGATTTCGTTGCGACCGCGAATATGGTCCATGCCGTCGATCCCAATCGGTTCGAAACCCTCCAGCCTTCTCAGCGCAATGCTTCGATCATCATCGGAATCACGCGTCCTTTCGGAAGGTTTTCCGCGTCGCTGAATCTCAACGCCGGTCGAAACAGCAGCGACGGCTTGCGCGGCCTGCCGATGGCTTCGGTGATACTTCCCGCAGGGCATCCCTCGTCGCCTTTTGCCGAAGACGTGCTCCTGACGCGGCCGCTCGCGGACGAACGACCGCTACGCACCGGCAATGATGCGACCTCGGCCGGTGCGTCTCTCTCGATCAATGGCGCCATCGGCGGTTGGCAAACCAGCGTCGGGATCAGCTATTCGCGGAACTGGACGAACAATCTGCTGGAAGCCGGCATTGATACGGCGCGCGCGCAGGCGCTCATCGACGCTGCCGATCCACGCTTCAATCCCTTTGGCGTCTGGGACGACAGCCTTCTCATCGCAACGCGCAGTCGCACGAACAGCGAAAATCTTGGCGCCAGGCTCAATGTGCGCAAGACCGTTGCGGAGCTTCCCGCAGGCCCCGTCGTTTGGAATTTTACCGCGCTTGCCGGGAGCAACCGCACCGAAGGCCTGCGATACGATGCGGCAGGCGCCCTGGTCGGGACAAGCCGCATATTGCGACGGCATTCGAACGGGCAAATGACAATCGCCGTACCAATTTCTCGCCGCGCCGCAGAGGAGGCGAGTCTCCTCGGCAACCTGTCCGCCGAAATCAGCGCCGCCATACAGGCAATGACACGGAGCAGTCCGCAAAAGCGGTTCGGCGGCAATCTTAGCTGGTCGCCGTCCCCGGTTGTCCAGCTTAGAGCATCGATCGACTATGTCGAAACCGTGCCCTCGTTCGAGCAACTCGATGCGCCGTTCCTGGCAACCATCAACCGCATCTTTGACTATGTACGCCAGGAAGTCGCCGAACCGGTGTGGATCACGGGCGGCAATCCCGACCTGCGCCGGGGGCGTCAGCAGGCGTTGTCGATCGCTGCCAGCGTCCGGCCTCTGGGAAATGAAAGCTTCGCGATCAACATGGCCTACCGGCAATCGGTGGCCAAGGGCGGAGTGGCTGCGTTTCCCGAACTGACACCGGTCATAGAGGCGGCCTTTCCCGAGCGCGTGACACGCGATGGCGAGGGGCGGCTGGTCTCGGTCGACGCCCGCGCGATCAATATTGCGCGCGATACCAATTCGGATTTGTCGACCGGGGTGGCGCTGCGCCTGGGACAGACACGTCCGGGCGGGCAGGGCAAGGCACCCGCCAACCCCCTCCAGTTCAGCGTCTCGCTCAATCATCGCTGGCGACTGAAGGACGAGTTGCAGACCCACCCCGGCCTGCCGGTGATCGACCAGCTCGCGGGCAGCGGGCAATCGCGTCACAATGTCTCGCTGCAGGTCACCGCGGGCAAGCGCGGGATCGGCGCGACGATCAACGGAAACTGGAGCAGTCCGGCCGAGGTGGCGAACGGCGACCAGCGCTTCCGCTTCAAGCCGCCGATGCTGTACAACCTGTCGTTGTTCGTCGAGCCCGACCGGTTGTCCGGCGGGTCGAAAAAGCGCTCGCTGTTCAAGGATCTCAAACTCTCGCTCGACGTCCAGAATCTCTTCAACGGCTATCGCCGCGTCACGCTGGAGGACGGGAGCGTTCCGCAGGGCTACAGCCGCGACGAGATCGACCCGCTCGGCCGCACCGTCCGCCTGACGGTCCGCAAGAAATTCTAGCGGGCGCGATCGGGCCGCCGGTGCCTTGCCGGCGGCGCGCGAACCGGCCTTTCCATTCGCGATGGCCATCGCCCGTCCACCCTGTATGATGGGCGCAGGCAAGCGCTGCAGAGATGGTCCGATGTCCGGGAACAGGCCGAAGTACAGGAATTACACCAGCCCCGCGGGCGGCTGGGGCGCGGCGGCGGCGACCGCGAAGGTGCTGATGGAGCAGAGCGTCGTCGGCAAGGGATCGCGCGCCTTGCTCGCGATGAACCAGCCCGGCGGGTTCAAATGCCCGAGCTGCGCCTTTCCCGATGCGACCTGCACCAAGAAGCTCGAGTTCTGCGAGAATGGCGCGAAGGCGCTCGCGCACGAGGCGACGGCCTTTCGGGTGACGCGCGATTTCTTTGCGCAGCACAGCGTCACCGACCTGATGGCGCAGTCGGACTATTGGCTCGAAATGCAGGGGCGGCTGACCGAGCCGATGCGCTACGACGCCGCGACCGACCATTATGTGCCGGTGAGCTGGGACGACGCCTTTGCGATGATCGGCCGGCACCTCGGCGCGCTCGACGATCCGAACGAGGCCGAATTCTACACCTCGGGGCGCACCGCGAACGAGACCGCCTTCCTCTATTCGATCTTCGTGCGCGAGTTCGGCACCAACAATTTCCCCGACTGTTCGAACATGTGCCACGAACCGACGAGCCGCGGGCTGCCGCATTCGATCGGGGTCGGCAAGGGGACAGTGGTCCTCGACGATTTCGAGCATGCCGAGGCGATTTTCCTGATCGGGCACAATGCCGGGACCAATGCGCCGCGGATGATGACCCCGCTCGTCGAGGCGCGCAAACGCGGGGTGCCGATCGTCGCGGTCAACCCGATGCCCGAACGCGCGCTGATCAAATTCACCGAGCCGCAGGACATCGTCCAGATGGCGACCTTTGGCGCGACCGAGATCAGCAGCGAATTCGTCCATATCGCGATCGGCGGCGACCTTGCGCTGCTCAAGGGCATGATGAAGGTGCTGTTCGAGCGCGATGCGGCGGGCGAGGCGGTGCTCGACCGCGATTTCATCGCCGCGCATACGGCGGGGTACGAGGCGCTGCGCGCGGATGTCGACGCGGCCGACTGGGCCGAGATCGTCGCGGTGTCGGGCATCGACGAGGAACAGATCCGGCGCTGCGCCGAAATCTATATCCGCTCGAACGCGACGATCATCTGTTACGGCATGGGGATCACCCAGCATCAGGAGGGTTCGCGGCTCGTCCAGCAGATCGCCAACCTGCTGCTGCTCAAAGGCAATTTTGGCAAGCCCGGCGCGGGCATCTCGCCGATCCGCGGCCATTCGAACGTGCAGGGCGACCGGACGGTCGGCATCGACGAGAAGCCGTCCGACGCCTATCTCGACAAGGTGCGCGAGGTCTTCGGGTTCGAGCCGCCGCGCGCGCACGGGCACCACACGGTCGAATCGGTCGCGGCGATGCAGGCGGGGACCGCGAAGGTCTTTATCGGGCTGGGCGGCAATTTCGTGCGCGCGGTGCCTGATACCGAGCGCGCCTATGCTGCGATGCGCAAACTCAAGCTGACCGTCGGCATCGCGACCAAGCTCAACCGCGGGCATCTGGTGCACGGCGAGGAAGCGCTGATCCTGCCGGTGATCGCGCGGTCGGAGCGGATCGAAACCGCGAAGGGCGAGCAGTTCGTCACGATCGAGGATTCGATGTCGAACGTCACCGCGTCGCGCGGGGTGCTCGATCCGGCGAGCGAGCATCTGCTGCCCGAGACCGAGATCGTGTGCCGCATGGCGATGGCGACGCTGCCCGGCAGCAAGACCGGCTGGGCGCGCTACATCGACGATTACGACGCGATCCGCGACGCGATCGCCGCGGTCTATCCGGCGATCTACGGGCGCTTTTCGGAGCGGATCAAGGACCCGGCGGGTTTCCACCTCGACATCCCGCCGCGCCGCCGCGTGTGGGCGACCCCGAACGGCAAGGCGAATTTCCTGATCCTGCCGGGGCTCCACGCCAACGCGCCCGTCGCCGACCCCGCGATGCTGCGGCTCGCGACGGTGCGTTCGCACGACCAGTTCAACACCACCGTCTACAGCTACAACGACCGCTACCGCGGCGTGTACGGCGACCGGATGGTGCTCTTCGTCAACGCCGGGGACCGCGCCGCGCGCGGCTTCGAGGCGGGAGCGCAAGTGACGCTCGAGACGATCAGCCCCGATGGCGTCGTGCGCCGCGTCGAGGGGCTTACCCTGCTCGACTATCCGATGTCGCGCGGCGCGGTGGCGGGCTATTATCCCGAACTCAACCCGCTGTTGCCGCTCGCTTATTACGACAAGGTCAGCGGCTGTCCGGCGGCAAAATCGATCCCGGTGCGGATCGTCGCCGCGGGAGCCTGATCCGCGTGGCGGGCGGGCGGGGCTTCGCGCCGGGGCGCCATATCGCGCCGCTTCGTTTCCTGCTCTTCGCCGCGGTCCAGATCGTCGCGTCGGGCGGTGCGCATGCGCTGGGGTACGACGCGCGGACCGCGCTGCTGATCGGCTTCGATGCAGCGGCGTTCGTCTTCCTCGTCTCGGTCGTGCCGCTGCTGTCGGGCGACGCCGACGCGATGCGCCGGCGGTCCGAGGAGAATGACGCGAACCGCGCGGGGCTGCTTGCGGTTTCGGTCTTGCTGTCGCTGGTCGTCCTGTTCGCCGTCGGCGCGCTGATCGCCGACCCGGGCAGCATCGGGCGCGGCGATGTCGTCCTGATCATCGTGACGCTGGTGCTCGCGTGGCTGTTC
Source organism: Sphingopyxis sp. YF1 (assembly GCF_022701295.1). Taxonomy (NCBI): domain Bacteria; kingdom Pseudomonadati; phylum Pseudomonadota; class Alphaproteobacteria; order Sphingomonadales; family Sphingopyxidaceae; genus Sphingopyxis; species Sphingopyxis sp. YF1. Next base: position 2,270,459 of record NZ_CP033204.1, on the reverse strand, counting down.
GCGAACATGGTGTTCACGCTCCACTATGCGCATCTGTTCTACCTGCGTGCGAAGGGGCGCGACCGGGGCGGGCTCGAGATGCCGGGGACGGCCGAGCCCGATTATTGGGATTTCCTCTATTTCGCCTTCACGCTGGGCATGACCTTTCAGACCTCGGATGTCAGCATCACCGGCGCGCATATGCGGCGCGTCGTGCTGGGCCATTGCATGGCGGCCTTCCTGTTCAACATGGGAATCCTGGCGTTCACGGTGAACGCGCTCGGCGGGCTATAGGTCCGCCAGCCGGTCGAGGTCGCCCGGACTGTTGATGTTGGGCGGGACGAAAGCGGCGGCGACGGCGCGCGCGCCGATACGGCGCGCGAACGCCTTCATCGACCGGTCGCGATCCTCGCCGAGCAGGGTTTCGAGTTCGTCGCAGGCGGACACGGGCCACAGACCGATGACCGGCTGGCTTTCGAGAAAGGCCGGGGCGGGGGCAAGCTGCGCGCGCAGGTCGGGCGGCAGGCGCACGCAGTCGACCGATATGCTGAGCAATTGTTCGAAACCGTTCGCGCGGGCATGGCGCAGCGCGCCCGCGATGCCGCCGAGCGGCCCCCGATCGGGCGCGGGCCAGTCGGCGACCGGCGGCAGGCCGGCGACGACGCGGCCGACCACGATCGCCGCGTCGACATGCGGGTGCAGCGCGGCGATCGCATGGTCGAGCAGGCTGTGGCCGGCGAGCATCGCCGCCGCCTTGTCCGACCCGAAGCGCATCGAACGCCCGCCCGCGAGCACCGCGCCGAGCGTCTTCACGCGATCATTCCGTGCGGGTCGCTGACGATCAGCGCCGAATCGGCGCGCGCCAGCGCGACGAGCGTCAGCCCTGCGGCGGCCGCGCGCTCGGCGGCGAGGCTGGTCGGGGCCGAGATGGTGACGAGCATCGGGCAGCCCGCACGCACCGTCTTTTCGACCAGTTCGTAGCTACACCGCGCCGACAGCAGGATGAAACCGGTGCCCGGATCGACCCCGGCCCGCGCCAGCGCGCCGATCAGCTTGTCGAGCGCATTGTGGCGCCCGACATCCTCGCGGACGAACCGGATCGTGCCGTCGGGCGCGCAGAAGGCGGCGGCGTGCGCGGCGCCCGTCGCGCGGCCGAGCGGCTGGTGATCCGCCAGCGCCGCTAGCGCCGCGGCGATCGCGGCGCGCGTCGTTGCGATCCGCGCCGCGACGGGGGGCAGGGGGCGCAGCACCTCCTCGATATTCTCGATCCCGCACAGGCCGCAGCTGCTCTCGCTCACGCGCCGGCGGGCGCGGTCGAGCGCCTTGTCGGTGCGTTCGGGGGGCAGCCAGATGCGCAGCGCGACGCCGCCTTCGACCGGATGGACATCGATGCTGCGGATATCGGCGGCGCTGTCCGCCAGCCCCTCGGCGAGCACGAAACCGGTCGCATAGTCCCGAAGGTCCGCGGGGGTCGCCATCATCACGGCATAGCCGATGCCGCATATTTCGACCGAGACCGGCGTTTCGACCGCGATCTCGCGGAAAAGGTCGGCGTCGGCGACGCTACCGAAGCCGAGCCGGCGGACGGGCAGGGACTGGGTCGACGAAGCGGCCATGGGCCAGCCATAGGCGTCCGGGCGGCAGGTGCAAGCGTCTCGACCCGAAGCGGGGCGGCCGTCCACCGATGCCGAAGCCGGGTTCGGGCAGCCGTGACGGCTGGTTCGGGTACGGCGCGATCGGGAAGGTGCCCCGCCTCCTCGGTGAGACGTAGGAGAGAGGGAAGCGGGGCGCGCGGGCTTAAGCAGGTCCGGGATTGCGGCGCGATGAACGAAAATGAACTTTTTCAGACTTCTATGTCGCGAGGGAAGCCGGGCAGGTCGGCTTACCCCGCCCAGACTTGCGCATAGAGCATCGCCATTTCGTCGGCGTCGGGGACGCGCGGATTGTTTGCGGGCGATCCCGACGCCGCCGCCTGCGCACACATCGTCGGGACGAGCGCCTCCCAGCGCGCCGCGTCGATGCCCCACGCGGCGGGGCCCGGGACGTCGAGGTCGCGGTTGAGCGCGGCGAGTTCGTCGAGCAGGCGCGCGACCGCCGACTGGTCGCCCTCGGACGCGTCGGCGATGCCCATGGCGCGTGCGCAGTCGCCGTAACGGTGCAGCGCCGCGGGCGCCGACCAAGCGGTGACGGCGGGTAGCAGCATCGCGTTCGACAGCCCGTGCGGGACATGGAAATGCGCCCCGATCGGGCGGCTCATCCCGTGGACGAGCGCGACCGAGCTGTTCGAGAAGGCGATTCCCGCCTGCGTCGCGCCGAGCATCATCGCTTCGCGCGCCGGGGCGTCCATCGGATCGGCGCACACGCGGCGAAGATTGGGGGCGAGCGCGCGCATCGCAAGCAAGGCCATGCCGTCGCTGAACGGATTGGCGCGTTTCGACACATAGGCCTCGATGGCGTGGACGAGCGAGTCGATGCCGGTGTCGGCGGTGAGGCGCCTCGGCTTGGTGAAGGTCAGTTCATAGTCGACAAGCGCCGCGACGGGCAGATAGGCGAGGCCGGGGCAGAGCATCTTTTCGTCGGTCGCCTCGTCGGTGATGATCGTGAAGCGCGTCGCTTCCGACCCGGTGCCCGCGGTGGTCGGGATGGCAATGATCGGCAGGCCGGGTTCGTCCTGCACATGCGGCGCCTTGTAATCGGCCATCGCGCCGCCGTGACGGGCGAGCAGCGCGATCGCCTTGGCGCTGTCGAGCGGGCTGCCGCCGCCGAAGCCGATGACGCAGTCATGATCGCCGTCGCGGAGGAACGCGAGCCCCGCATCGATCGAGGCGACCGTCGGGTCGGGGACGGTGTCGGCGAAGATTCGGGCGGCGATACCCGCCTTTGCCAGTCCTTCCTCCATCTCGGCGACGCGGCCGCTGCCGGCGAGATAGGGATCGGTGACGATGAGCGGCCGCGACAGGCCGAGCGAGGTCAGCACGTCGGCCAATTGCCTCGACGCGCCGCCGCCGATGCGCAGGATGCGGGGCAGGGCGATGCTGGCAATGCTCAATCTCATTCTCCTCGACCGGACGCCGCGCGATTGCCCGGAAACGCGCGCGTGAATCCGCGCCCGCCGCGTCCGCCGTCCCTTGTTTTTCCGACGTTGGAAGAAAAAGCGCGCTTCGACAAGCGTCGGCCCCCAAGCGGCGGAGGCGCAGCCCGCGGTGCCCGAATAAGCGCTTGGGTTTGCCCGGCCGCCACCGCATAAGGGCTTCAAAACAGGGAGAGGCATGGTGGAACAGCAGCACGGGACGGACGACGGGACGGCGGGCCGGACGCAGGCGATCGAGGCCGACGAACGCTACCGGCGGCTCGTCGCGACGCGGTCGCGCTTCGCCTGGACGCTCACCGCGCTGATGCTCGTCATCTATTTCGGCTATATCCTGCTCATCGCCTTCGAACCGCAGTGGCTCGCGCGCCCGATCGGAGCGGGAGTGACCTCGATCGGCATCCCGCTGGGGATCGGCGTCATCGCCGCCGGTATCGTGCTGACGGCGCTTTATGTCCGCCGCGCCAATGCGGTGTTCGACCGCGACCTCGACGCGCTGCGCAAGGATCATGGCGCATGAGCGGCTTTCGCATCACGCGGACCGCGCTGATCCTCGTCGCGCTCGGCTGGCCCGCGATCGCCGCCGCCGATGCGCTGACCGGCCAGACCGAGCAGCAGGCGGCGAACTGGCCGGCGATCCTGATGTTCTCGGCCTTCGTGCTCGCGACGCTGGGGATCACGCGCTGGGCGGCGAGCCGGGTGCGCACCGCGTCCGATTTCTACACCGCGGGCGGCGGCATCACGGGTTTCCAAAACGGGCTGGCGATCGCGGGCGACTATATGTCGGCCGCTTCCTTCCTCGGTATTTCGGCGCAGATTTTTTCCGACGGCTATGACGGGCTGATCTATTCGACCGGCTTCCTCGTCGGCTGGCCGATCCTGCTCTTCCTGCTCGCCGAACGGCTGCGCAACCTCGGCCGCTACACCTTCGCCGACGTCGCGAGCTTTCGCTTCGCGCAGCCGCCGGTGCGCATGTTCGCGGCGTTCAGCACGCTTGCGGTGGTGCTCTTCTACCTCATCGCGCAGATGGTCGGCGCGGGGCAGCTCATCAAGCTGCTCTTCGGGCTGCCCTATGCCACCGCGGTGCTCGTCGTCGGGGTGCTGATGACCTGTTATGTGCTGTTCGGCGGCATGATCGCGACGACATGGGTCCAGATCATCAAGGCGGTGCTGCTGCTCGGCTGCGCGAGCTTCATGGCGCTCGCGGTGCTGTGGAATTTCGGCTTCTCGCCCGAGGCGCTGTTCGCGAGGGCGGTCGAGGTCAAGACGGGCCTCGCGGCCTCGGCGGGGGCGGCGCCGGCCGAGGCGGCGGCGAAGGGGCTGTCGATCATGGGCCCGGGCGGCTTCATCAAGGATCCGCTGTCGGCGATCAGCTTCGGCATGGCGCTGATGTTCGGGACCGCGGGGCTGCCGCACATCCTGATGCGTTTTTTCACCGTTCCCGACGCCCGCGAGGCGCGCAAGTCGGTGCTGTGGGCGACCGGCTGGATCGGCTATTTCTATATCCTGACCTTCATCATCGGTTTCGGGGCGATCACCTTCGTCGCCGCAAATCCCGACTATCTGATGCCCGACGGCAGCCTGAAGGGCGGGGGCAATATGGCGGCGATCCACCTTGCCGCGGCGATCGGCGGCGACCTCTTCCTCGGCATCGTCAGCGCGGTCGCCTTTGCGACGATCCTCGCGGTGGTCGCGGGGCTGACCCTATCGGGCGCCTCGGCGGTGTCGCACGACCTCTACGCCTCGGTGATCAAGCGCGGCGCCGCGCAGTCGGCCGACGAGCTCAAGGTGTCACGCGCCACCGTGCCGGTGCTGGCGCTGATCGCGATCGGGCTCGGTATCGCCTTCGAGAAGCAGAATGTCGCCTTCATGGTCAGCCTTGCCTTCGCGCTCGCGGCGTCGGGGAATTTCCCCGTGCTCGTCATGTCGCTGCTGTGGCGCGGCTGCACGACGCGCGGGGTCGTGGCGGGCGGGCTGGTCGGGGTCGCGCTGGCGCTGGTGCTCACCATCCTGTCGCCGGCGATCTGGGAGGCGGTGCTCGGCCATGCGGACGCGCCTTTCCCCTATAGTTCGCCGACGATTTTCTCGATGCCGATCGCCTTCCTGACGATCTGGCTGGTTTCGCTCGCCGACAACAGCGGTCGCGCGGCGGTCGACCGCGCGGGCTATGCCGCGCAGCGGGTTCGCGCCGAGACCGGGATCGGCGCGGCGGGGGCCTCGGGGCACTGAAGGCGCCGCCGCGGCGGCCGAGCAGTCGCGGTTCTGCCGCAACCTTTTTTGGGCGCATATTGTCCGTTCCGGGACACGCTGCGTCACAACGGGCTTGCGTTAATGCGTCCTTCATGATTCACTCGGGCGATAAGATAATGGGGTCGGCGTCCGCCGATGGTTTCGCAGCGAGCGGGGACTAGATATGAGACATCACGCCCGGCCGGGCGCGACGACGCCTGTTGTGCGTCGTCCAGTGGCGCACGAGGGGCGGCGCCGCGGCCGCGCGCGCGTCCGTTTACACTTGGTTAGTAAACTTGATTTCGACTCGTGAACCACTATTCCCGAACCGTGCAAGGCGATCCCGATAATTACATCAGCCTCCTGTCGGCCGCGCAAATCGAAACGCTGCGGCATGTTTTCGAGCACAAAAATTCCAAGGAAATCGCCCGGCTGATGGACGTGTCGCCGCACACGGTCGACGAGCGCGTGCGGCGGGCCCTAAAAAAACTCAACGTTTCCAATCGCGTGGATGCCGCAACGATATTGGCTCGTAACGGTGTCTTCGACAATGTTACCCCCTATCAGCCTTTGACATATCAACCATCCGACCTAGCCGACGATGCCGCCACCGACGATGCGGACCGGGGGCAAGGTTCGGTCTGGCAGCTGCTCAACATCGGTCTGCCATTTCCCACCAGGTCCCAGCCGACCAATCGGCACGGGTTGATGGAAAGGATTATCTGGCCAATCCTGATCGCATTCGCGACGATTTTGGCCTTCTCCGCCCTCTATTCGATCCTTGTCGGACTTGGTCGGGTTCTAAGCTGACCGAATGCTGCGGGGGGGTCCTCAGCATTCTCTTTCAAGGACCAGGACAATGCTGAACGAACGAGTTTCCGCAGCGAAGAAGATCGCCTCCGAACTGCATCACGCCGAGGATGCCATCGACGAAACGATGATCCGCATCGCCCAGCTGGCCGCGACGCTGCCCACCGTGCGCCGCGACATCAACATGTCGGCGATCGTCGGCCAGGAAGCGATGGCGAAGGTCGCCAATGCCCTCGCCGCCGCCGGCGAGGTCCGCCAGCTGCTGACCGACGCGCATCTGGCGCTGACCGCGACGCAGAAGCAGGTCGGGCTCGGAACGCGCATGTTCGGCGCCGGGGTGAAGCCGCCCGCCGCGTCGCTCGTCGAGCAGGGGAGCAACGACGGGGCGGACCGGCTGGCGCACGCCGGCTGATCCGACCCCGGAAGGTTGACGAATATCATGTGGACCGTGGCGGTCTATTATTCCGTCCTGCTGATCACGATCGTCGTCGCGGTGAGGCGCGGCGGCATCTTCGAACGCTGGGCGGCCTATACCGCGCTGATCGCCTCGGTCTGCACCACCATCATGTCACCTGCTCCGCTTTGGACGGACATCGAAATCAACATCTTCATCATCGACCTTGTCGTTCTGGCAAGTTTCTGGTTCATCGCATTGAAAACCGATCGTTTCTGGCCCTACTGGATCACCGGCTGGCAATTGATCGCGATTCTCGGGCACGTCCAGAAGCTGATGTTTTCGGAGATATTGGCGCGCCCCTATGCGCTGCTTTCGATGTACATATCCTACCCGATCCTGTTCGTGATCATCTACGCGGCGGGATCGGCGAAGCGGAGGGGTGACGTGCGGGCGACGGCTTGACCTCGCCCTCCAAGGGTCATCACATGCAGCAATTTTCGAACCAGGAAATGGCCGAAATCCGGTCGCGGATCGATCAGATACAGGAAATGCTGACCGGGTCGGGGGGTATCCAGCCCGCGGCGGCGGCGCAGCCCGACCGTATCGACGGCATCCGCACGCCCCTCGACGCGTCCGAAGCGGCGCTGATCGACCAGATTTCGTTCAGCATCCAGATGCGGCGCGCGCGCAAGGGCCATTTCGGCAGCAGCCAGCTGTCGGGACCGACCTGGGACATGATGCTCGACCTGATGCTGGCGAAGACCAACGGCCGCGAACTGAGCGCGAGCGATCTGGCGACGGGGGCGGGGGTTCCGCTGTCGTCAGGGCTGCGCATGATCGCGGTCCTCGAACAGGCGGGGCTTGCCGAGCGCTTCACCGACACGCGCGACCGGCGCCGGTCGATCGTTCGCCTGACCGATCATGGCAGCGCGAGCATGGCGAGCTATTTCGCAAAGATGAGCCAGGCGTGGGCGAACCGCCACCGCCGGGCGATGTGAGCCCCTCCCGGTCGGGATGCGGCGGCTGGTCCTCCCCGGCCGCCGCGCCCGGCCATCGCGCGGTGCGCAGCGCTATTCGGTGATTTCGCGCAGCATCCGGTCGACCCTGGCCATCGCGCCCGCCTTGATCTGGCACACCCGCGCCGCGCTGACGTCGAGCGTCAGCCCGATCTCCTGCAGATTGAGTTCTTCGAAGAAATAGAGCTGCAGCACGAGCTGTTCGCGTTCGGGGAGCCGCGCGATGCATGCGCCGAGCGCTTCGAGCAGATCGTCCTGCTCCATCCGCGCGTCGGTGCCCTCGCTGTCGTCGGCGAACAGGAAGCTGCCGTCGTCGACCATCGCGTCGAGCGAGGTCGAGCGGCCGTAGGTCGCGCTGCGTTCGAGCGCGAAATATTCCTCGGGGGTCATTTCGAAAGCGGCGGCCATCTCGGCGGTCGTCGGCGCGCGCATCAGATGCTGTTCGAGCGCGGCGCGCACCGATGCGATGCGCCGCGTCGCGACCATCGCCGAGCGGCCGACGTCGGCCTCGCGGCGCAGCTGGTCGATCATCGCACCGCGGATGCGCGTCGAGGCGTATGTGGCGAAGGCATAGCCGCGATCCTCATAGTGGCGGCTGGCCTCGATCAGCGCGATCAGTCCGGTCTGGACCAGATCGTCGAGGTCGCTCGTCCGCGACAGCCGCGAAAAGACCTGCCAGGCGATCTTGCGGACCAGCGGCGCATATTCGTCGATCAGCTGTTCGGCGCTTGCCCCATAGCCCTGCGGCGAGGCCGCGCGCGCCGCGGCGCCTGCGAAATGTTCGGCAGGCTCAATTTTCATGATGATGGTCCTTCATCTGGTCGGCGTCGCCGCCGGCGAGGCGGGGCACTTCGGCGCCGATCGTCGCGACGATCTCGGTCGCCTTGGTCGGCGGAATTTCGAGGTAGGAAATGACCGCGACGTCGGGGAAGGTCGCGCGCACGAGGCGCGACAGCGGCGGGCGGCAGATCGGCGAGGCGACGAGCGCGAAGCTGCGCGTCTGGAGGAGCAGCGGCTCGACCGCCTGGCCGATCTGTTCGATGATCTTCATCGCCATGCCGTGCTCGAACGGCCATTCGGCGCCCGGATTGGCGCGCACCGCCTGATTGAGCAGCATCTCGATCTCGGGGCTGAAGGTGACGACGGGGAGCGGCATGCGGCTGGGCACGATCGTCTGGACGATCAGCGCGCCGATGCGCTGGCGCACGGCCTCGACCAGATCGGTTTCGCCGAGCTGCTGCCCCGAGACCGCGACCATCGCCTCGGCGATCTTGCGGAAATCGCGCAGCGGCACGCGTTCGATCAGCAGCGCCTTGCACAGGCTGGCGACGCGCGGCAGCGGATAGCCGCCGGGCGTCAGGCTGGCCGCGAGCTGCGGATAATGCGCCTTCAGATGCTCGACCAGCGCCTGTGCATCGTCGATGCCGAACAGTTCGGCGGCCGACCCTACGATGCTGTTGTTGAGGTGGGTGGCGACGACGGTCGCGGGGTCGACGACGGTGTAGCCCGCCGCGATCGCGTCGGCCTGCGCCGCACGCGGGATCCACAGCGCGTCGAGCCCGAAGGTCGGGTCCTTGCACGGCCGGCCGGCGACCTTGGTGACGATGTCGCCCGAGTCGAGTGCGAGCATCTCGTTGGGGAATACTTCGTCCTCGCCGACGATCACGCCGGCGACCGAAATGCGATAGACGTTGCCGGGCAGCGACAGGTCGTCGCTGACCTTGACCGCGGGGATGACGAAGCCGAGCTCCTTCGACAGCTGGCGGCGGATTCCGGTGATGCGGCCCATCAGCGGAGCGCCCTTGCGTTCGTCGACGAGGCTGACCAGCGCATAGCCGATCTCGAGCTGGCACGCGCTGGCGTCGCTCACATCGGCCCATTCGATATGGTGCGGATCGGCGGCCGGCGCGCTCGCTTCGGGTATGGCGGCGGCGTTCGCCGCGGCGGCGCGGCGGAGCTGCCAGCCCATCGCGAACGACAGCGCGGCGGCGGGCAGGATCAGCATCTGCGGCATCGCCGGAACCATGCCGAGGATGAACAGGATGCCGCCGACCGCGAACCAGATGTGCGGCGAGGCGAATTGCGAGCCGATCTGACCCGACAGGTCGAGCGGCGAATTGACGCGGGTGACGATCGACGCGGCGGCGATCGACAGCAGCAGCGCCGGGATCTGCGCAACGAGCGCGTCGCCGATCGCGAGCGTGACATAGGTACTGCCGGCTTCGGAGAAGCTCAGCCCGTGGCTGAAGACGCCGAGGATCAGCCCGCCGATGATGTTGACGAACAGGATCAGGAGCCCGGCGACCGCGTCGCCCTTCACGAATTTGGAGGCGCCGTCCATCGAGCCGTAGAAATCGGCTTCGGTCGCGACTTCCTGGCGGCGCGCCTTGGCTTCGTCGGGGGTGAGCAGGCCGGCGTTGAGGTCGGCGTCGATCGCCATCTGCTTGCCCGGCAGCGCGTCGAGGGTGAAGCGCGCCGACACTTCGGACACGCGCCCCGCGCCCTTGGTGATCACGACCATGTTGATGATCATCAGCACGACGAAGACGAACAGGCCGACGACATAGTCGCCGCCGATCAGCACCTGCCCGAAGGCTTCGATGACATGGCCCGCCGCATGCGTGCCCTCGTGTCCGTGGACCAGCACGACGCGCGTCGAGGCGACGTTGAGGGCGAGGCGGAAGAGGGTGGTGAGCAGCAGCACGGTCGGAAAGGCCGAGAAGTCGAGCGGCTTCGCCGCCGACAGCGCGACCATCAGCACCGCAAGGCTGATCATGATGTTGGCGATGAAGCTGACGTCGAGGATGAGCGGCGATACCGGGATCACCATCAGCGCGACGAGGATCAGCATCCCGGCGGGGAGCGCGGCAGCGCCCGCAAAACGGCCGACCCGGTTCGCGTTCAGCGAAGCGCTCATGCGGCGCCTCCGAGCGAAGCGAGGCGCTGATAGGCCTGGGCGGCGAAGCCCATCGACAATTTCCTGGGCATCGGCTGGATATCCATCATCGGCAGCGGCGGACGGCCGCCATCCTGCGTTCCGCTCGCGCTCGCCATCCGCATGCTCCATCCGGGGGCGGGCGGGGGGCCGAAGCCGCCCGGCAGAAGGCCGGGTTCGCCGCCTTCGTCGAGCTTGGCGCGGAAGCGTTCGCGAATGTCGTTCAGGCTGCGCATGCTGCCGTCGGAGGCATAGAAGACCGAGCGGTTGGCGGCGGCCGCCTCGGGCATCATCGTCGCGCCGGGCTGGTCGGGATCGGCCGCCCAGGCGGACAGGAAGCGCACCGCGCCCCCCGAGCCCAGAAAGTGCGCGAGATAGAGGTCGACGGGTTCGGCGGCGCGGCCGGTCCGGCTTTCGACATAGGCGCGATTGTCGGCGGTGAAGGCTGCCGCCATGCTCGCCGAGGCGGCGGGGTCGTTGCGCAGGTCGAAAATCTGCTGGCGCAGCGCCGGGTCGGCGATCGACAGGCGGCCCGCGGCGTCGCGGCCGATCGCGTCGGCGGCCCAGCCGAGGCCGTGATCGGCGCCGTGCCGGTCGAGGGTCGCAAGCCAGGTCGATTTGGTGAACTGGTAAAGCCCGCGCGCCGACGAGGTCGGCGCCTTGGCGGTCGGATCGAAGCGGCTTTCGACGCGCGCGACGTCGACCAGATAGTCGAAATCGATCCCGGTGCGCGCCGACGCATCCTGCACCGCCGTCATGACGGGCGAGGCGATGCCCTGACCGGGCGCGGCGTTGTTGATCGTCGTCATGGCTTTTGGTTCCGCTGCATTCGGGAGACCAAAAGCAATCATCATGCCATTCGCTGAAAATGGCCGGTTATCGGTGTGTTATCAGTAGGAGAGCGCGATCCCGCCCGATTGCGATCCGCGGATCGCATGGTTTCTGTCAATCCTCTGACGTGTCCAGTCCTTGAGGATGTTGACGCGGATCGCCGCGGCTTCGAGCTTGCGCAGCACGCGTTCGATCAGCAGGCGCGCATGCTCCTCGCGGCCACCCGGAACCCGGCTGCCCTGGAACAGGATCACCGCGGTCGCGAGCGCTTCGGTCGCGGCGATGATCGCGCCGGCGTCGTGCCCGTCGAGCGCCGCGACCAGCGCGTCGAGCTGGACCTGCACATCTTCCATCGGCGTCGGCATCAGGCCTTGCCGCCGCTATAATGCTGGAGCATCGCCCGCGCCGTGGCGCCGGGGTCGAGCTGGTAGCGCCCTTCGGCGATCGCGCTGCGGATCGCGGCGACGCGCGCGCCGTCGACCGGTGCCGGCTGGCTGGCGATATCGGACGCAAGACCGATCAGGCTCGCGGCCGCGACCGGGTCGGCGGGTTTCGCCTGCGCGGGGGCCGGCGCCGGGCCGGCAGCGTGGCCGGACAGGCGGCGCACGGCGCCGATGCGCACGACATTGCTGACCTGAAGGCCGATCTTGCCGTCTCCCGTCATGTCCGCCTCCTTGTCCTTGCGTCGGAAAATCGACGCTGCGTTCGAGGGCTATAACGGACCGGCAAAGCGGGGATTAAGGCGCGGCCTCGGAAAAAATCAAAGAAAAGGCCCGCCGGCGTCGGAAAACCGACAGCGGGCGGGCCGGGGCAAGCGCGAAAAGCCGCGTCAGTCGGCGAGACGGGCGCGACCGGGGCCGGTGACGATGGCGCTCAGGCTGCTCTTGGCGTCGCTGCCGCGCAGCGCGATCAGGTCGCCGACGCGGCCGTCCTGCGTCGCGGTGGCCGAATAGCTGATCGCGAAGCTGGCGGTATCGATCGTGACGCGGACATTGTCGCCGCGGCGGATAACGGGTGCGGCGGCGGCGGGCTTGGCGACGAAACCGCCGCCGGCGGCGGCGTTCGCGGGGCCGCTCATCGGTACGCGCAGCCGCCAGCCGAGCGACGAGCAGCGGACCGCGAGGGTCTGCGCATCGATCGCGGTGACCGACGCCTGTTCGGGGCAGCGCGCGAGCCGGATGCGGCGGTCGATCGGGGTGGCGGTGCGGCCCATCGTGCTCGCCACCATCTGGGTGAGCAGGTCGATCGTTTGCCAGTCCTCGAGGGGAAGCTGGCCGGGGGCCTCGGCGGGTGCCATCATGGCAAGTGCGGCGACACCCAGGGCAAGATTGCGGTTCATGACCCATCTCCTTCGGTCCAAAATGGTCGCCCGCCTGATTGCAGGATGTGTGCCAGTCGCGCTTTGCCGCGCTTTTGCGGGTGCGCGCGGGACGAGGCGTCAAAAATCTGACCCCCGCCGCGCACCAGCTGTCGGTGCTTTGGCAGATGCATATTCAAGATACTGAAAATCATCAGAAAAACGAATTTGGCACGCCCATTGCATTTTGCCTTGGTGTTTCCGCGCGTCTGCGCCGGCCGGTGCCGGACGGGACCGCCCAAACAAGGCCCGTCGTCGGCAGGACGACAAGCGAAGGAATGGTACGATGGCATCCGACAAGCTCTTTGGCATCCACGCCACCGCGCTTCAGCTGCGCAGCCAGCGCATGATGATGCTGGCGTCGAACATCGCCAACGCCGCGACGCCCCATTACAAGGCGCGCGACCTCGACTTTTCGAAAGCGCTCGACCTCGCGCAGCAGGGCGGGTCGATGGAGGGCGCGGTCGCGTATCGCGTTCCCGTTCAGGCGTCGCTCGACGGCAACACCGTCGAGATGGCGACCGAGCAGACGGCCTTCGCCGAAAACGCGCTCGCCTATCGTTCGAGCCTGTCCTTCCTGTCGGGGCGCGTCAACACGCTGACCCGCGCGCTGAAGGGCGAATGACGATGAACGGCAATTTCTCGGTCTTCGACATCAGCGGCCGCGCGATGTCGGCGCAGCTCGTCCGGCTCAACACCACCGCGTCGAACCTTGCCAATGCGGGAACCGTCGCGGGCAGCGAGACCGGCGCCTATCGCTCGATGAAGCCGGTGTTCCGCACCGTGATGGACGATCATGGCCGGGCGACGGTGCAGATCGATCAGGTCACGACGACCAAGGCCGCGCCGTCGAAACGGCACGACCCCAACAACCCGCTGGCCGACAAGGACGGCAACGTCTGGGAGGCCGCGGTCGATAGCGCCGCCGAGCTGGTCGAGATGGTCGAGACCGCGCGCCAGTATCAGAACAATGTCCAGGTCCTCGAAACCGCGAAGGGCCTGATCAACGAAACTCTCAGGATGGGACAATAAGATGGCCGTCAGCAGCGTCACCAACAACAGCAATGTCGTGCTTCAGCCCAAGGGCAGCGCGAACCAGATGGGGCAGGGTGATTTCCTGCGCCTGATGACCGCGCAGCTGAGCCAGCAGGACCCGTTCAACCCGGTCGATAACCAGGCGATGGTCGCGCAGATGGCGCAATTTTCGAGCCTCGCCGGGATTACCGAGACCAACACCACGCTTCAGCAGATTTCGGAGCAGCTCAAGGCGCAGACCGACCTGCTCAAGGACATCAAGGCGGCCACTCCGGCGCCGACCACCACCCAGACCACCACGCAGGAGGGATAATCCCATGTCGTTCTATACCTCGCTTTCGGGCCTCAAGGGCGCGCAGACCGAAATGTCGGTCGTCTCGAACAATATCGCCAACGCCGGATCGATCGGCTTCAAGCGCAGCAAGGCGCAGTTCGGCGACATCTTTGCCGCGTCGCCGAACCAGTCGACCAAGATGATCGCGGGGCAGGGCACGCGCCTCAACGGCATCACCCAGCAATTCACGCAGGGGTCGTATGAATCGAGCGAGAAGACGTTCGACATGGCGATCGTCGGCGACGGCATGTTCGTCGTGAAGGGCGAGCCGCCGCGCAACCAGGTCACCTACACGCGCAACGGCTCCTTCTCGCCGCTCGAGGACGGCCGCGTGATCGATTCGACCGGTGCGACGCTGCAGCTGCTGCCCGTCGACGCCGCGGGCAACGTCACCAGCCGCGACCTTGGCGCGACGCAGGATTTCGTGGTGCCACAGCACGCGCCGGGCAATCCCGACGCGGCGCTCGTCAACATCTCGATCGGGCTCGACGGGCTTGCCACCGCAACCTTCGCCGACGGGTCGGACCAGACGCTCGGCAAGATTGCGATGGCGACCTTTCCCGCGATGGAGGGGCTGCGCCCCGTCGGCGACGCGCATTGGCAGTCGACCGGCGAAAGCGGTCCGCCGACGATCGACGCCGCGACCAACGGCCCGATGGGATCGATCCGCTCGGGCGCGCTCGAGCGCTCGAACGTCGACATCACCGAGGAGCTGGTGATGCTGATCGCCGCGCAGCGCAATTTCCAGGCGAACGCCAAGGCGATCGAGGGTGCGTCGGCGCTGACCCAGACGATCATCGGCCTGCGCTGACCCCGACCGACTAACCGCCCGCCGGAAGGATTCCCATGGACCGCGTCATCTATACCAGCCTCACCGCGATGCGCGGCAGCATGGCCCGGCAGACGGCGATCGCGAACAACCTCGCGAACGCCCAGACGCCGGGGTTCCGCGCCGACCTGGCCGAGGCGCAGACGCTGTGGCTGGATGGCAATGGCATCGGCGGCCGCGCCGTGTCGTCGGAGGAAGTCGTCGGCGCCGACATGCGCGCCGGCACGATCACCGCGACCGGCCGTGACCTCGACATCGCGATGGCGGGCGACGCGATGCTCGTCGTCCAGGCCCCGAACGGCGAGGAGGCCTATACCCGCCGCGGCGACCTCCAGATTTCGCCGAGCGGGCTGCTGACCACGGGCGATGGCAACCCGGTGCAGGGGCAGCAGGGACCCGTCACGATCCCGCCCGCCGATTCGATCAAGATCGACCAGGAAGGCCACGTCTTCGTCGTTCCCGCAGGCGGCGACCCCGAGAACCCGCTCGAAGTCGACCGGCTGCGGCTTGCGACGACCACCGGGTCGGACGTGGTCAAGGGGCTCGACAATCTGTTTCGCGTGCGGAACGGCGGGATCCTGCCCGACGATCCCGAAGCGCGCGTCATCACCCGCTCGATCGAGGGCTCGAACGTCACCGCGACGGTCGCCCTCGTCGACATGATCGAGGCCAGCAAGGCCTGGGATTCGCAACTCAAGCTGATCGAGGACGCGCGCGACATGGACAGCGCGACCGCCAACCTGATGCAGCTGCCCCGTTAAGGAGATACGATAATGAGCTATGGTGCCTTGCACGTCGCGCGGACCGGTCTGGATGCCCAGGGCTTCCGGATGCAGGTGATCGCGAACAACCTCGCCAACGTGAACACCACGGGCTTCAAGCGCGACCGCGCCAATTTCGAGACGCTGGGGTACCAGATCATGACGCAGGCGGGGGCGCCCTCGTCGGCGGAAAACCGCTATGCGACCGGGCTCAACCTCGGCACCGGGGTCGAGCTGGCGGGCACGTCGCGCATGGATACGCAGGGGACGCTGCAGACGACGGGCAACGCGCTCGACATCGCGATCGAGGGCGCGGGCTATTTTCAGGTCCAGATGCCCGACGGGCGTATCGGTTACACGCGCGCGGGCAATTTCAACCGCGCGGCCGACGGCACGATGATCACCGCCGACGGCAAGCCGCTCCAGCCGCAAATCCAGATCCCCGAGGATGCCACGGGCATCTCGATCGGGGCCGACGGCACCGTATCGGCGCAGGTCGCGGGGCAGGCCGATGCGACCGAACTCGGCCGGATCGAGGTCGCGCGCTTCGCCAATCCTTCGGGATTGCAGGCGATCGGCGACAATATCCTGGTCGAGACGGCTTCGTCGGGCGCGCCGCTGGTCGGCGCGGCGGGCGAGGAAGGCCGCGGCACTCTGCGCGGCGGGATGCTCGAAGGATCGAACGTCAATGTCGTCGAGGAGCTGGTCGACATGATCGAGACGCAGCGCGCCTATGAGGTCAATTCGAAGATGATCCAGGCCACCGACGAGATGCTGAAAAATGCCACGCAGACGCTCTGACGCGATCGCGGGCGCCGTCCTTCTGCTGGCCGTCGCGCTGCCCGGCGCGGCGCAGGCCAAGAAGGACAAGGTCGCCCCCGACGCCTTTTCGGTCACATTGCCCGAACCGGTGCCCCCGGCACCGCCGGCGAACGGCTCGATCTTTCAGGGCGGCTATGTGCCGCTGACTTCGGGCGCGCGCGCGGGGCAGGTCGGCGACATTTTGACCATCCAGCTCGTCGAGCGCACGATGGCGGCCAAGAGCAACAGCGCGGGGACGACGCGCGACGGCAATATCGGCCTGACCCCGCCGACGACCGGCCCGCTGTCGCTGTTCGACCCGAGCGACGTCGCGATGGGCGGCGGATCGCAGTTCAAGGGCAAGGGCGAGGCGACGCAGTCGAACACGCTGTCGGGGGAAGTCACCGTCACCGTCGCTGCCGTCTATCCGAACGGCACGATGCTGGTGAAGGGCGAGAAGCTGCTCACCCTCAACCGCGGCGACGAGCGCGTCCAGATCGCCGGGATCGTCCGGTCGGCCGACATCGGCCCCGACAACCGGGTGCTGTCGACGCGCGTCGCCAACGCCCACATCCGCTACGTCGGCAAGGGCGAGATCGCCCGCGCCAGCCAGCAGGGCTGGCTCCAGCGCTTCTTCTCGATCATCAGCCCGTTCTAAGAGGGATCCTATCGTGCGCCAGCGTCACGCTCTTCTCACCTTCCTCGCGCTCCTGATCGCCAGCTTCGCCCTGTCGGCGCCCGCGGCGGCGCAGCGCATCAAGGACATGGGCCAGTTCCAGGGCCTGCGCGCCAACCAGCTCACCGGCTACGGCATCGTCGTCGGGCTCGCGGGGACCGGCGACGACAGCCTCGATTATTCGACGCTGGGCATGAAGGGCGCGGTGCAGCGTTTCGGGCTGACCTTGCCGCCGGGGGTGAACCCGGCGCTCAAAAATGCCGCGGCGGTGATGGTGACGGCCGAACTGCCGCCTTTCGCCAAGCCCGGCCAGCGGCTCGACGTCACAGTGTCGGCGATCGGCAAGGCCAAGAGCCTGCGCGGCGGCACGCTGGTGCTCGCGCCGCTTTATGGCGCCGACGGCCAGATCTATGCGATGGTGCAGGGCAACCTCGTCATCGGCGGGCTGGGCGTCGATGCCGCCGACGGGTCGAAACTGACCGTGAACGTCCCCTCGAGCGGGCGTATCGCCAATGGCGCGACCGTCGAGCGTGCGGTCGATACCGGTTTTGCGACGGGCGACTGGCTGACCTTCAACCTTCACCAGTTCGACGCGACCAACGCCAAGCGCGTCACCGACGCGATCAACGCCGCGGTGCCGGGCAGCGCGTCGATGATCGACGGCGCGAGCATCGCGATCCGCACCGCGGGCAACGGCGACGAACGCATGCGGCTGATCTCGCAGATCGAAAACCTTGGCGTCCAGCGCGCCGAGCCGCCGGCGAAGGTCATCGTCAACGCGCGCACCGGCACGGTGGTGATCAACGGCGCGGTCCGCGTCGGGACCGCCGCGGTGTCGCAGGGCAAGCTCACCGTCTCGATCAAGGAATCGCCGATGGTCGTCCAGCCCGCGCCGTTCAGCCGCGGCCAGACCGCGGTCGAACAGTCGAGCAATGTCGAGGTGACCGAGGAATATCGTCCGATGATGGCGGTCAAGCCGACCGCCTCGCTGTCCGAGCTCGTCGATGCGATCAACCGCATGGGCGTCCCCCCCGGCGACCTTGTCGCCATCCTCGAGGCGCTGAGCCAGGCCGGCGCGCTCACAGCCGAACTGGTGATCATATGACGACACCCATTTCTTCGATCGGCGCGGCCCCGGCCCCGGCCGGCGGCGGCGACGGCGGGCTGCGCAAGGCGGCCGAGGCGTTCGAGGCGGTGATCCTGCGCCAGCTGATGGCGTCGATGCGCCAGGCGAAGCTGGGCGACGACATCTTCGGGTCGAGCGCGACCGACAATTTCCGCGAAATGGCCGACGCCAAGACCGCCGACACGATGGCCTCGCTCGGCCAGTTCGGGATCGCGGCGCTGGTCGAGGCGCAGTTCCGCGGCCGGGCGTCAAGCCTTGGCGGAGGCCCGCAATGAGCGACCTCTTGAGCATCGGCTACAGCGGGCTGCGCGCCTATTCGCGCGCGATGTCGACCGTGGGCGACAATATCGCCAACGCCCAGACCGTCGGTTATGCGCGGCGCACGCTGGCGCTGCGCGAAATGGCGAGCGGGACCGAATCGGCGCTTGTCGGCCGCAACGTCAGCGGCGGCGGGGTCACGATCGGCGGGCTCGATCGCTCGGTGGACAAATGGCTGATCGACGATGCGCGCGTTTCGGCGGGCGACGCCGATCGCGCCGCGACGCGGCTGTCGTGGATGACCCGCGTCGAAGGCGCGCTCAGCGACGACAGCAACGGCATATCGACCAACCTCACCAAATTGTTCACCACCGCCGACCAGCTTACCGCCGACCCGAACAACCCGACCTTGCGCGCGCAATTCCTTCAGTCGGCGGCCGACATCGCGACGGGTTTCCGCGACAGTGCGGGGCAGCTTTCGGGCATGGCCGACGGCATTTCGGGCGCGGCGCAATCGTCGGTGAGCGAGCTCAACGCCAATCTCGACGCGCTCGAGGGGATCAACGCCGGCCTGCGCAAGGCGCGTCCGGGGTCGACCAACGAGGCGAGCCTGCTCGACGAGCGCGACCGGCTGGTGGGTGCGATCTCGTCGCAGATGGCCGTGACGCCGAGCTACGACGACAAGGGCACGGTGACGCTGCGCGCGACGTCGTCGGGCGACACGCTCGTCGGCGGCGGAACGGTCACACATGTCGCGGTCACCGCCGCGGCCGACGGCCGGCTGAGTTTCTCGGCCGGCGGCGCTGCGATCGATCCGGGGTCGGGCAATCTGGCCGGGCTCGGGCAGGCGGCGGACCATGTCGCCGATCAGCGCGCCGGGCTCGACGCCGCGGCGGCGCAGTTCGCGGGCCAGCTCAACGCGGCGCATCAGGCGGGCATCGATGCGAACGGCAATGCCGGGCAGCCGCTGTTCGCCGGCACGACCGCCGCGACGCTCACCGCGACGCCGCTGTCGGCCGATCAGGTCGCGGCCGCCAACGCGAGCGGGAGCAACGGCAATATGCTCGCCTTCGGGGCAATGCGCGGCGCGAACGATCCCGAAGCCGCCTGGTCGGGCCGGCTCGCCATGCAGGCGCAGGCGACCGCCTCGGCGCGCGCGCAGGAAGCGGCGGCGTGGACGCGCGCCGACGGTGCTGCTGCCGCGCGCGACAGCGTGAGCGGGGTCGATCTGGACCGCGAGGCGGCCGACCTGCTGCGTTTCCAGCAGGCCTATTCGGCGGCGGCGCGCACGATCCAGGTCGCGCGCGAAACGATGCAAGCGCTGCTGAGCGCGATTTAAGGAAGGGACCGCGCGATGATCAACGCCGTCGGGAACCGCATGACGCGCGAAATCGCGCGCCAGGCGAAACTGGCCGACCAGCTCGAACGCCTGCAGGTGCAGATTTCGAGCGGCAAACGGCTCCAGCGCGCCTCGGACGACCCGGTCGCCGCACGGCGCATCGCGACGATCGGCAAGACGCAGGCGAGCGCCGCGACATGGGCCGCCAACGTCAAGACCGCCGAATCGCGGGTCGCGCAGGCCGACACGGCGCTGGGATCGGTCGGCAATCTGCTCGTCCGCGCGCGCGAGTTGACGCTGTCGGCGGCCAGCAGCACGACCAACCCGGCCGACCGCGCGAGCATCGCGGCCGAGCTGGCGGGGATCGCCGACGAGATCCACGGTTTTGCCGCGACGCGCGACGCGAATGGCGAGCCGCTGTTCGCGGCGGGCAGCGCGCGTCAGGTGCGCTTCGACGCCGACGTCAGCTTTGCGCCGGTGCCGTCGGCGAGCGACGTCTTTGTGATGGGGGGCAACAGCCTGTCGACCGGGCTGCGCGATGCCGCTGCGGCCGTGGCCTCGGGGGATCAGGCGGCGATCGGCAGTGCGCTGACCGCCTTGTCCGACGGGGTTTCGCACGTCGCCGACCAGCGCGGCGCGATGGGCCTGTCGGCGGGGCGGCTCGAACGCATCGGCGACAGCCTGAAGGCGCGCGGCATCGAGCTTTCGGACGAACGCTCGGCGGTCGAAGACACCGACCTGTCGGTCGCGATCGCGCAGCTCAACGCGCAGGATATCACGCTCCAGGCAGCGCAGGCGGCCTTTGCGCGCATCAACCGGCAGACACTGTTCGATATTTTGGGCTGATCGCCCTCAATCTTTCGCCGCCGCTGCCGTTAATCATCAAGACGTCCCGTTTTGCCGGGGGTGAAACCCCCGACTGGAGTAGACCTGCATGTTTCCCGTTGTCGGCATCATCGTCCTGCTGCTGCTGGTTTTCGGGGGCTTCGCGCTGACCGGCGGCAATCTCGAACCGGTGCTGCACGCGTTGCCGCACGAGATGCTGATCATCGGCGGCGCCGCGGTCGGATCGCTGATCATCGGCAATTCGGGCAAGGAACTGAAAGCGC
Organism: Sphingopyxis sp. YF1; assembly: GCF_022701295.1. NCBI lineage: Bacteria > Pseudomonadati > Pseudomonadota > Alphaproteobacteria > Sphingomonadales > Sphingopyxidaceae > Sphingopyxis > Sphingopyxis sp. YF1. The sequence goes on along the minus strand of NZ_CP033204.1, from coordinate 2,249,549 downwards.
TCGGCGGCGGCTTTGCCAAGGTGTTCAAGGGGCCGACGTACAAGAAGGCCGATTATCTCGACTGCATCCTGCTCGTCTCGACGCTGATGAAGATGATGCGCACCGAGGGGCCGGTCGCGGTCGAACCGCATATCGAGGATCCCGCGAATTCGCCGATCTTCCAGCAATATCCGCGGCTCGCCAAGGACCAGACGCTCGTCCACCTGATCTGCGACACGCTGCGCCTCGTCGTCGTGTCGTCGGGTACGCTCGACCCGCATGCGGTCGAGGAGGTGATGGACAGCGCGCTCAAGAACCACCACCATCATGCGATCAAACCCGCCGACGGCCTGCAGAGCCTCGCCGACGCGCTGCCCGCGCTGGGCATCGTCGCGGCGGTGCTCGGTGTCGTCAAGACGATGGGGTCGATCGACCAGCCGCCCGAGGTGCTCGGCGCGATGATCGGGTCGGCGCTCGTCGGCACCTTCCTCGGCGTGCTGCTCGCCTATGGTCTCGTCGGCCCCTTCGCGACGCGCGCACGCGCGGTGATCGAAAGCGACGCCGCCATCTATCACACGGTCAAGCAGCTGATCATCGCCTCGCTCCACGGCCATCCGCAGCCGCTGGTCATCGAAGCCGCGCGCTCGGGGGTCGACCATGACAACCAGCCGAGCTTTGCCGAGGTGTTCGACGGGATGCGGGGCCGCTGATGGCTGCGCGTCCGAATACGCCGCTCCGCCCGATCATCGTCAAGAAGGTCATCCAGGAAGCGCATGGCGGCCATCACGGCGGCGCGTGGAAGGTCGCCTATGCCGACTTCGTGACCGCGATGATGGCGTTCTTCCTGCTGATGTGGCTGCTCGGCGCGACGACCGAGAAACAGCGCAAGGCGCTCGCCGACTATTTCGCGCCGACGATCGTCCAGACGAAGCAGGACACCGCGGGTTCGACCGGGCTGTTCGGCGGAGAGTCGCTGGTCGCCGTCGACAAATATCCGCACGAGGCGGGGCAGACCGGCACCAAGGCGATGACGATCCCGCGCGACGCGACCGGCGGCCCGCGCGAGGCGATGGGGCGCGACCGCGAGCGCGCGAAGTTCCAGGCGCTCGCCAAGGCGCTGATGGTGCGGATGGAAGCCAAGGCCGAACTGCGCCGGCTCGCGCCCAACGTCCGCTTTACCGAAACGCGCGAAGGGCTGCGCATCGACATCGTCGACGATGCCGACTTTGCGATGTTCGCGATCGGCACCAATCAGCTGACCCCGCCCGCGAACCGCCTGTTCGGCGAGATCGCGTCGCTCGTCGCCGACGTGCCCAACCAGCTGATGATCCGCGGCCACACCGACGCGGCGCCCTGGTCGGCGAAGGCAGGGACGAACAACTGGCGCCTGTCGGTCGAGCGCGCCGAAGTCTCGCGCCAGTATCTCGAGTTTCGCGGCATCGCCGCCGACCGCTTTTCGCGCATCGAAGGGGTCGCCGATCGCGAACCCTACGTCCCGTCGAACCGATTCGACCCGCGCAACCGGCGCATCTCGATCACCCTCGGCTGGGACGATTAGTGCCAATCTGGCAGCATTGTCATCGTTAACGACGTGATTGCGCAGGCAATGCTGCCAATCTGGCAATAACTCTTTGTTTTGAATGGGTTAGTGCGAATGCGTTAGCGTCTTGTTTACCAATTTCGTCAATTTCCTGATCCATCGAGAGAGCGCCGGGGGGCGCGGTGGAGACCGAAATGACTGAGGTGGGGCGAAACGGCGACCAGGCCGTGCTGGAAACATTGATCATCGGGCAGAGCCCGGCGACGGTCCGACTGCGCGAGATGATCCGCCGCGTCGCCCGTTCGAACGCATCGGTCATGCTGTGCGGCCCGTCGGGGTCCGGCAAGGAACTGGTGGCCCGCGCGATCCACGACGAAGGCGCCCGGTCGGGCAAGGCCTTTTCGGCGATCAACTGCGGTGCGATTTCGGCCGACCTCATCGAATCCGAGCTCTTCGGCCATGAAAAGGGCAGCTTCACCGGCGCCCATGCCCGCCGCACCGGCCATTTCGAGGCCAGCGAAGGCGGCACCATCTTTCTCGACGAAATCGGCGACATGCGCTTCGACATGCAGGTCAAGCTGCTCCGCGTGCTCGAAGAGCGGACGATCGTCCGCGTCGGCAGCAGCGAGGTCCGCCCCATCGACGTGCGCGTCATTTCGGCGACGCACCAGGATCTCGGCGCCGCGATCGCCGATGGCAAGTTCCGCGAAGACCTGTTCTTCCGGCTCGGCGTGGTTGTGCTTCAGGTCCCCAGCCTTGCCAGCCGCGTCGAGGATATTCCCGCGCTGATCCGTCATTTCCAGCGCAAGATGCCCGCCGACGCCAAATGCCGCTACGACGATGCCGCGATGGCGCTGCTGATGCAGCACGACTGGCCGGGCAACGTCCGCGAGCTACGCAACTTCGTCGAGCGCGCCAGCGTGCTCCACGGCGGCGAAACGCTGGGCATCGAGGATGTCGCCATCCTGATCAACCCCACGGCCGCGCTCCAGCCGCGGCGGACCGCGCCCGCGGCGCCGGTGGCGATGCCGATCGAGTGCGACGACGCCGCGCCCGCCATGCCGTTCGGCAAGACGCCGGCGCCGGGTCGCCCGATCGACCTCAAGCGCGAGATCGAGACGATCGAGCTCGAACAGATCCACGTCGCGCTCGACCTGGCCGACGGCATCATTTCGGAGGCCGCACGCCTCCTGACGCTCAAGCGCACGACGCTGATCGAAAAGATGCGCAAATATGGAGTTCAGCAACAGGCAGCCTGAGCGTCCCCACCCGTCTCAGTGCCGCTGAATCGGCACCGGTTCGCTTCCCACCCCATACCAGTCCCCACCTTGGTCGCGGGGCAGGGGAGCGAGCCGGTGCCGTACCCGTTTGCGCCGATGATTTTCCCGATGTTTACGATAGTGCCGCGCAAGGGCGCACCAGCGGCCGGCCCCGAGGGTCGGTCCTAGCGCAATTGCCGCCAGGCGCCGCTGACCGTCTGGATCCCGTCGAGCAGTTCGGCCAGCCCGTCGGCATCGTTCGCCGCGACCGTCTTGTCGAGCTTGCGCCGCATGCTGGCATAGACGCGCGACAGCGCGGCGGCGACGTCGCCGCCTGCCTCATGGTCCAGTCCCGCGTCGAGCCCGATCAGGATCGCGCGCGCGCGATGCGCGGGTTCGGTGGCCGAGATCGGCTGCCCCTGCCGGACCATCGCACCGAGCACGCCGACGGCGACCTCGAGCTCGTCGTAGAGCATGGTGACGAGTTCGACCGGGTCCGCGCCGGCGGCGCGGCTTTCCGCCTGCATGCGGCGATAATGACCCGTCGCCCGGACGGTCGAAGCGGTGGCTGCCACGATCGTCGCCCTCAGCTCTTATACTGATTGTTCCAGATCTCGATCTGTTGCTCGAGATAGGATTGGGTCGCCTTGAACGCCGCCAGCTTGGCGTCGAGACCGCCGAACTGCTTTTCGAGCCGCGCCTTGTAGGCGCTTTCGCGCAATTCGATCGCCTCGAGCTGCTCGGTCAGCGTTTCGGCCTTGTCGGCGAGCGATTTCGAGACGCGGTCGATCACCCCGTCGGTCGCGATCGCCTTGTCGCGGATCGCATCGAGCGCAAAGGCGATGCCGGGGTCGCTCGTCTGGTTATGCGTCGCATCGCGGCGCGGGTTGAAGATCGCTTCGACCGCGCCGGCATCGGCCGCCAGTATCTTGTCGAGCTTTGCCGTGTCGAGCGCCAGCGTCCCTTCCTTGGTGGTCGCGATGCCGATGTCGGTCAGCTTGTTGATGCTGCCGTGGCTGGTGAGCACCTTGCTCATGAGATTGTTGAGCTCGCGCTCGAGTTCGCGCAGCCCCGTGGTCGCCCCCGACAGCTTGGTCGCTGCGGTAATGCTGGTCTTGAGCTGGTTGTACACCGCGACGAAATCGCCGACGGTCTGCTTGATCATGTCGAGCGGGCGGCTCGCGCCGATGTCGACCGGCTGGCCGGGAGCGGCCTTCTTGAGCGTCAGCGACATGCCGGGGACGACGTCGTCGACGATGTTGGTCGCGCGGCTGAAGGCGATGCCGTCGATCATGAACCGGGCGTTCGTCGCCGACTGGCCCAGCGTCATGCCGCCGCCCGAACCATAGGAAAGTGCGGTGAGGCCGGGATCGGCGCCCGCGTCGGCGGTCAGCGTGAAGCCGTTCGCTTCGCCCGTCGGACCCTTGACGATCATGCGATGCCCGCCCTCGTCGGCGATGATCGACGCGGTGACGCCCGCGCCGCTCGCGTTGATCGCATTGGCGAGGCCGTCGAGGCTGTTGTTGGTGCTGCCGATCGAGATCGTCTTGGCGACCCCGCCGACGGTCAGCGTCATCGTCCCGGTGCCGATCGCGGCGGCCTTGTCGGCGACGATACCCGAAAACACCGTCTGCGCGCGCGCGAGCTGGGTCACCTCGACCGTCGCCGAGAAGCTGTCGGCGGTCATTCCGGCGCGCGCGGTCGCGCCGAGCACGCTGTCGTCCGAAACCGTCGGGGTGCTGCGCAGCGTCCCGTCGGATATCATCTGTTCGAGCGAGTCGGCAAAACCGACGAGGTCCGATCGCGCCTGTCCGAGCGCGCTGATCCGCGCCTGGTTCTGCTTGGCGAGCTGGGCGACGCGCTCGACCTTCGGTGCGCGCGACGCGGCCGACAGGTCTGCGACCAATTGCGCGACGTCGACGCCCGATCCGAAGCCGAGGCTGTTGGAGATTGAACTGACCATGGTCTGTTAACGGCGCGGCGCGGCGGCGATTAAGCCTGTTTTCGCCCCTCGGGGTCGAAGCGGTGCGAGGCGGGCACATCGACCGCGGGCTGCGCGAGCCCGTCGGCGACCGCGCGTTCGAGGCGGAAGACGAAGGCGAGGATCGTCGCGACCGCGACGAACAATTCCTCGGGGATCGTCCGCCCGGCGCGTGCGGTGAAATAGATGGCGCGGCAGAGCTGCGGATATTCGAGCATCGGGACGTTGGCGGTGCGCGCGAGGTCGCGGATCGCGAGTGCGACGTCGCCGCGCCCGCGCGCCACGACGACGGGCGCGGCATCGACCCCGGGGCGATAGCGCAGCGCGACCGAAAAATGGGTCGGGTTGGTGAGGATCACCGTGGCGTCGGACACCGCCTTGCGCGCCGAACCGCTCAGGATTTCGTGCGCGCGCTGGCGCTGTGCCTGCTTGAGTTCGGGGGCGCCGTCGGACTGGCGCATCTCCTCCTTCACTTCCTGCTTGCTCATCATCAGCCGCTTGCGCCGCTGCATCCATTGCACGGGCACGTCGATCAGCGCGATCACGACCAGCCCGCCGGCCATCGTCATCACCGCCTGGCCGACCGCCTGGCCGGCGAGGCCGATCGCACCGTTGAGGTCGCTCGCGGCCATCTGAACGATCGCGGGCAGATTCTTTGCGACGAGCCAATAGCCGATCGTGCCGAGCAGCAGCACTTTCGCCAGCGCTTTGCCCAGTTCGGTCGCGCCCTGCGCGCCGAACATGCGCTTGAGCCCGCTCATCGGGTTCATGCGGTTGCCCTTGAAGGCGAGCGCCTTGCCGCGCCAGCCCATCGAACCGAGCAGCGCGGGACCGGCGACGGCGGCGAGCAGCGCCGCGGCGAACAGGCTGGCGAGCGGCAGAACGACATAGAAGCCGACACGCAGCAACGCTTCGGCCGGGGCGAAATTCGCGATGTCGCCATGGTCGATCGTCAGTCCGCGCGTCACGACCTCGCCCGCCGAGCGCACGAACCAGCCGCCCGCGGCGAGCAGCCAGCCCGCGGCGACGAGCATCATCAGCGCGGTTGCGAGTTCGCGCGACATCAGCACATCGCCCTCGCGCGCCGAATCGGCGAGTTTCTTGGGCGTCGGAAGTTCGGTCTTCTGGTCCTTTTCGGTCTGCCCGGCCATCGATCAGCCCGCCGCGACCATGCGCGCCGCATCGAGCGCGTCGGAGAGGATCTGGGCCAGCGCTTCGGCCATCACCGGCGTCGCGACGCCGAGCAGGATGACGCCCGCGAGCAGGGTGGCCGGAATGCCGACCGCGAACAGGTTGAGCGCCGGCGCCGAGCGGCCGATCACGCCCATGATGATCTGGACGAGGATGAGCACGAAACCCACGGGCAGCGCGATCGTCAGTCCGGCGGCGAACATCAGGCTGCCGAAGCGGATGATCCCGCCGATCGCATCCCACGAGGGAAAGGCGCCGCCGGGGGGCAGCGCGTCATAGCTGTCGACGATGATCGAGATCAGCACGAGGTGGCCGTCGGCGGCGAGGAAGATCGCGGTCGCGAGCATCGAGAGAAACTGGCCGATCGCCGAGCTGGCGGTGCCGCTCAGCGGATCGACCATCGACGCGAAGCCGAGCCCCATCGCATTGCTGATCGCCTCGCCGCCGAGCAGCGCCGCGGCGAGCCCCATCTGGAGCACGAAGCCCATCGCGAGGCCGATCACGACCTCGCCGGTGATCAGGATGAAGCCGGGGAAGGAGACGAGCCCGTCGGCGGGCAGCGTCATGCCCGAGGCCGCGACCGCGGGAACGCCGACGGCGAGCGCCATCACGAGACGGAGCTGGATCGGCACATTGGTCGCGCCGAATACCGGGGCCGCGAGGAAGGCCGCGCCCGGGCGGATCATGCCGAGCATCCACAGCTGGAGCATCGCTTCCACATTCGGGATGTCGGCGGGGTTCATGCCGGCTTATCGGACGAGCGTCGGAATCTGGGCGAAGAGTTCGCGCGTGAAGTCGGTGAGCAGGACGAGAATGCTGCCGCCGAAAATCGCGAGGCAGATCGCGGCGACGATCAGCTTGGGCACGAAGGTCAGCGTCTGTTCGTTGATCGAGGTCGCCGCCTGGACCATGCCCAGCAGCACCCCGACGACGAGCACGGGGATCAGCAGCGGGGCGGTCGCGAGCGCGAGGATCCACAGCGACTGCTGCGCGACTCCGATGAAATAGTCGGCTTCCATGCCGCTACGTCCCGAAGGAGGAGGCGAGCGAGCCCATCGTCAGCGCCCAGCCGTCGACGAGGACGAAGAGCAGCAGCTTGAAGGGCATCGAGATGATCGTCGGCGACAGCATCATCATGCCGAGCGACATCAGCGCCGACGCGACGATCAGGTCGATGATCAGGAAGGGCAGGAAGATCAGGAAGCCGATCTGGAAGGCGGTCTTGAGTTCGCTGGTGACGAAGGCGGGGAGCAGGATCGAGAAGGGTACGTCCTTCGGGCTCGCGTAGCTGGGCGCCTTGGCGATCTTGGCGAACATCATCAGGTCGGACTTGCGCGTCTGGGTCAGCATGAAGCCGTGCAGCGCGTCGCCCGAACGCACCACGGCGGTGCCGATATCGATCTGTTCCTGGCCATAGGGGGCGATCGCGACGCGGTTCACTTCGCTGATCACCGGCTGCATCACGAACAGCGAGAGGAAGAGGCTGAGACCGACGAGAACCTGGTTGGGCGGGGTCTGTTGCAGCCCGAGCGCGTGGCGCAGGATCGACAGGACGATAATGATCCGCGTGAAGCTGGTCATCATGAGGAGCAGCGACGGCAGCACCGTCAGCAGGCTCATCAGGACGAGGATCTGGAGCGAGAGGCTCAAGGGGCGGCCGTCGCCGCCGATCTCGTTCACCGCGCGGCTGAGGCCGTCGGCGGTCTGGGCATAGGCCGAAGGCGCCGCAACGAGCAGCGCGAGGCCCGCGCCGAGCGCGACGGGACGAAGCCAGCGGCTAGTCGACATGGAAGTCGCCCTGGCTGTTGTCTGCGAGGCGGGTGATGCCGCTCCGCGACACCGCCAGCAAGATGCGCTGGCCGGCGAATTCGACGACGGTGAGCTTGCTCCCGGGACCGAGCGGCAGCATGTCGATCATCTCGATCGCGCGCGCGCGCTTCGCGCCCTGTCCGGGCAGCTGCAGCGTGCCCATCTGGACCTTTTTCCACAGCCAGAGGCTGCCCCACGCCATGCCGCCGACGAGCGGCAGCAGGATCAGCAGGCGCAGGATATATTCGAACATCAGGCCCTCCGGTCGAAACCGGCGAGCCCGCGGTCGGCGGCGACGACCTCGGCGACCTGGATGCCGTAGCGCCCGTCGACGTTGACGATCTCGCCGCGCGCGATCAGCGTGCCATTGGCATAGATGTCGAGCAGGTCGTTGGCGGCGCGATCGAGTTCGACGACGCTGCCTTCGCTCATCGAGAGGAGCTCGGCGAGCGTCATCGAGGTCGAGCCGACCTCGACCGACACGCGCAGCGACACGCCCGCGAGCAGGTCGAAATTGGGCGCGGACGCGATGTCCTTGTTGCCGCGGCGATCGCGGGCAGGGGCTTCGCCGATGTCACTCATGGTCCGGTCCTTTTTCGATCGCTTCGATCATGATGGCGGCGTTGCCGTTGGCTTCGCCGATGGAACCGACCGCGAAATTGCGACCGGCTACGGTTATCGGAACATTGCGCGGAATGGTTAACGGAATGATATCACCGACCTCCAAACCGAGCAGTTTGACCAAAGAAATTTCGGGACGGGCGAGAACCGAGCGCACCGGAAGGCGCACGCCCTTGAGCGCGCCGTTCAGCGTCGCGTTCCAGGCGGCGTCGACCGGCGGCGTTTCGCGCGCGTCGGCGGCGGGTTCGACGTCGGCGATGCCGCGCAGCGCCGCGACCGGATAGGCGCAGGCGATCGTCCGGCCGTCGAGCACGCCGCCGCGCAGCGTGAAGCGCTGGACGAGCAGGTCGTCGTCGGCGCGCACTGCAGCAAGCTTGGCGGGATCGCTGGTCACGCAGTCGAGTTCGGGCGCGAGGCCGATCCTGTCGCCCCACGCCGCGGCGAGCTGCAGCCCCATGTCGCCGCCGAGTCGGGCGGCGAAGCGCTCCTCGGCGTCGGTCAGTTCCTCGCGCTCGCTCGCGAGCTGGCCCTTGCCGCCGTAGAAGATGTCGACGAGCTGGAGAAGCAGCGCGCGCGAACCGGCAAGCAGGACGGGACCCTTGAGCGGCTGGGCGTGATAGCGCCAGAAGATCGCAGGGGCCGACGCGCTGCACCAGTCGGCGAAGCGCATCTGCTCGGCGTCGGCGCGTTCGACCTGAACGGTCGGTGCGCCGAGCGCGCGGATCAGGTCGCGCAGGCTGCGCGCAAACTGGTTGGCGACCGTCTCGAGCAGCGGAAAGGCATAGCCGTCCTCGGCCTTGCGCAGCAGCAACGACGCCTTGGCGTCGGTCGCCGCCGCGGCCCTGGCGGCCGGCGCTTTCGGCGCCTTGAAGGGATTGCCCTTGGCGCTCACTGGATCACCATGCTCGTGAAATAGACATTGTCGATGCCGCCGAAGCCTTCCTTGTCGCGCAGCACGGTGTTGATCGCGCCCGCGAGCTGGCGTTGCAGCTGCTGTTTGCCGTGCGAGGTGGAGATCAGCGCCGGATCCTGTTCGGCGAGAACCATCAGCACCGCCGAGCGGATCGGCACTTCCTGGCGGCGGACGTTCGCGATCACCTTGCCGTCATAATAGGTCGACAGGCTGATCCCGACCTGGAGGAAACCCGACCCGTCGGCGAGGTTGGTCGTGAAGGCCTGCTCGATCGGATAATAGGTGATCTCATATTTGCGCGGGTCGACCTTGTAGCGATCGTTGGGAACGATGACGGTGCCGACCTTCGGCGGCGCCTCCTCATTCTTCTTCGCCTCGGGCGCGGCCTCGCCATCGGCGCTGCGCTTGACCAGCCGGGGATAGAAATCCTCGGGCTTCGGCGGGGAGGCGGCCATGCCGACGCCGAAATACAGCCCCGCACCCGCGCCGGCGCCGATCAGCACCGCCGCCCCGACGGCGATCATCAGCAGCTTCTTCATCTTGCCCTTCTTCACGGGTTCGGCCTCGGCCTTGTCCTTGCTCATCGTTCAGCTCCTCGTCAGGCAAAGCGGCCGCGGCGACCCGCGGCATGTTCGGTTTCGCGCGCGTCGGCGCGGTCATCGGCGGTTTCGATCAGGTGCGCGGCGTCGGGGGCCGGGGCGCGGCCCTGGCCGTGCTGCGACTGGCGCCCGGTCTCGTTGGGGGTGCAGTTCACCTGCGCGTCGGCAACGCGGACGCCCTGCTGGCGCAGGTCCTCGACGAGGCGCGGCTGCGCGGCGGCGACGATCGTGGCCGCCGCCTCGTTCTGCGTGTCCATCCGGACCGTCACGCCCTCGTCGCCCGCCATCATCGCGACGTCGAGGCGGCCGAGGTGGCGCGGCATCAGGCGAAAGCTGACCTCGTTCGTCGCCGATTTGGTCGCGGCGATGTCGGAGGCGAGCTGTTCGATCCAGGCGTCGTCGCTCGTGAGATCGAGCGTGCGCTCCGCAACGATGACGGGCTTCGCCGCCTCGGCGATCCCCGCCGCGGAGGCCGCGGGCTGGGTGAAGAGCACCGCCATCGACGGCTCGGCGGCGGGCCGGGCCGCCTGCGGTTCGGCGGCGGCGAGTGCCGGTGCCGGCAGCGGCTGGGCGGCGTCGCGCGGCCGGGGCGTGACCATCGGCAGCGCGGCGGCTTCGTCGCGGCGCGCGGCCGGGCGCGATGCGCTTTCCGCGGCGGGTTTGGGGGCGGCGGGCGTGACGGTCGCGGGCGGCGTCGGCAGCCCGGGCAGGGCTGCTGCACCGGCCTCGGCGTCTGCGCCGGCCGCTTCGCCGTCGGCGACGGCTTCGCCCGGCTGCGCGCCGGCGGCAGGCTTGGCGGGCTGCGCGGCAGTGGGGGCGGCAAAGCGGCCGATCGCGTCGACCAGCCAGTTGGCGGCGGTCACGGCATCGTCGGCGGTCGGAACATCGGCTTTCGGCGCCGGGGCGACGGCGCCGGTTTCAACTTCGACCTGTGGTTCGGGAGCCGCCGCCGGGGGCAGGGCGAGGGCGGGCTGCGCGGCCTGCGGTGCCGAGGCGGCCGCGGCATCGGGCAGCGCCGGAGCCGATCCGGCGGGCAGGGTGAAGGCCGGCAGGGCAGCGACCGCGCCGGTTGACGCGGGCGCCGCCGCATTCGCCTGTACGGCGACGAGTTGCTCGAACCCGCCCGCTTCGCCGGCGCCCTGCGGCAGCGGCAGCCCCGTCGCCGCGAGCGGCGCGAGCAGCGTGGGAACCGAGGTTTGCGGCAACGCGCCCATCATGCGACGCCGCCGTCGATCAGGCGCAGCCGCATGCCGCCGCGCGCGCGGTGCGGACGGTTGGCGTCGCTGCGGCGTTCCATTTCGGCCTCGGCGGATTTGCGGCTGCGTTCGTAGAGGCGCACCGCCGATTCTTCCTTGGCCATCGCGCTCTGCGCGAGCGCCCCCATCTGGTCGCGGCGCGCGCTGGCGCCCGCCAGCGGCGCGACGAGGTTTTCCTTGGCCATGTCGAGCCGCATACCGAGCTCGCCGATCGTGTTGAGCGCGCGCCCGGCAACCGCTCCCTTCGCCATCGCGAGGTCGGTGCGTAGCGTTTCGAGGCGCTTCGCGAGTTCGACAAGGTTCGCGAGCTCGCCATTGGCGCGCGCAAGATTGGCCTCCGCCATCTGATGTTCCACGCTGCGAACGCGAATGATCCGTTTGCGGCGCGCGGTGCGAGAGGTCATGCACTATATCCTTCTACGAGGGTTTGACGGGAAATTTCGAAATCGACCTGAGCCTTGGCCGGCTGCGACACGAAGGCGAGCTGGTCGGCGCGGCGGGCGATGGCTTCGTCGAGCACCGGATCGCCCCCGGCGACGTAGGCACCCATCAGCATCAGGTCGCGATTTTCTTCATAGGCCGACCAGAGCTGGCGAAAGCGCGCGGCGGCGGCGGCATGTTCGGGATCGACCGAGTCGACCATCGTGCGCGACAGCGATCGCGCGACGTCGATCGCGGGATAGACGCCCTGTTCGGCCATGGCGCGCGACAGGATGATGTGGCCGTCGACGATCGCGCGCGCGCTGTCGACCACCGGATCCTCGATGTCGCCGCCGTCGGCGAGCACGGTGTAGAGCGCGGTGACCGATCCGCCGGTCTGGCGGTCGATGCCGGCGCGTTCGCAGAGCGAGGGAATCAGGGCGAAGACCGACGGCGGATAGCCCTTCATCGTCGGGGGCTCGCCCAGCGTCAGCCCGATCTCGCGCTGCGCATGCGCGACGCGGGTCAGGCTGTCGATGAGCAGGAGCACCTTCTTGCCCTCGTCGCGAAAGGCTTCGGCGATCGCGGTCGCGCGCATCGCGGCGCGCAGACGAAGCAGCGGCGGATGATCGGCGGGAACCGCAACGACGACCGATTTCTTGCGTACCGCGGGAGGGAGCTTGGTTTCGACGAAGTCGCTGACCTCGCGGCTGCGCTCGCCGATCAGCCCGACGACGATGACGTCGCAGTCGGTGCCGGCGATCATCTGGCCCATCAGCACCGACTTGCCGACGCCTGAACCCGCGACGATCGCGACGCGCTGGCCCTCGCCGACGGTGAGCAGCCCGTTGATCGCGCGCACGCCCATGTCGAGCGCGCGGGTGACGCGACCGCGGCGCAGCGGATTGACCTTGCGCCCGGCGAGCGGCCACAGGAATTGCGACTTGACCGGCGGGCGGCCGTCGAGCGGATTGCCCTGTGCGTCCATGATGCGGCCGAGCAGGGCCTTTCCGACGGGAACCATCGACGATGCGCCGTGCGGCTCGACCGGCGCGCCGGTGACGAGCGGCTTGTTCATGTCGAAGGGCAGGACGAGGCTGCGGTGGCCGCGAAACCCGACGACCTCGCCATAGACATAGTCGTTGTCGGCCGACTTGATGCGGACGTTGCTGCCCAAGGGCTGCGGGAAACCCGACACCTCGAGCATGATGCCCTCGTGCGCGACGAGCGTGCCGATGCGGCGCGGGCTGGCCCTGGCGATGTCGACGGGGGCGAGCAATTGCTGCGCCGAGAGGGCGAGGCGGCGGGTCATGCGGCGTCATCCTCGCGGCCGAGTGCGGCGCGCAGTTCATTGAGATAGACGGCGCGGCCATGTTCGATCCAGCCCGCCGAGGTTTCGATGCGGACGGTCCCGCGGAGCATCGCAGGGTCGGCCTCGATCGGCAGGCGGATGTTCGCATCCATCAGCAAGGCGGCATCCTGCGGATGCACCCACAGGGAGCGCGCCTTGTCGGCCTCGGCGACGAGCGCGGCGGCGATCTCGGCCTGATCCTTCAGCCATTCGGCGTCGATCGGGGCGCTGACGACGATCTGGCGGACGAGCCGCTCGACGGTCTCGGCGATGAGCTGCGCCAGTTCCTCGCTCGGTTCGTCCTGCAGCGCCTCGGCGCCCGCGACGAGCGCGAGCAGCTGCGCCCGCTCGACCGCGAACGCGGCCTCGGCCAGGCGCTGGCCTTCGGCGAGCCCCTTTTCGAACGGGTCTTCGCCGGGCTCGGCTTCGACCGGTGGCGGCACCGCGTCGGCGGTTTCGCGCGCGCGGACGGCGGGATCGAAGGACAGCGGCCGGAAACCGCCGGGCTTCGCCATCGCCATCGCGAGCGCGGTGGGAGCAAAGCTCTGGTCAGACATAGTCGTCGCCCGCGCCGGCGATCATGATCTCGCCCGACGCCGCCATCTGGCGGACGACCTGCATGATGCTCTTTTGCGCGTCGTCGACGTCGGTGCGCTTGACCATCGTCATTTCGGCCATTTCGTCGCGGATCGTTTCCGACGCGCGCTTCGACATCGTCGACAGGCAGAGGTCGACCATGTCGTCGTCGGCGCCCTTGAGCGCGATCGCGAGCTGCGCCGCGTCGACGCCGCGCAGGATGGTGCCGAGGCTGCGCATGTCGAGGTCGCGCAGATTTTCGAAGATGAACATCTCTTCCTCGATCGTCTGGGCGAGCTGGCGGTCGGCCTTCTTGAGGTTGCGGATCGTCCGTTCCGACAGCGACTTGGGCATCTTCTTCATGATCTTGGCGACGTCGCTCGGGCCGCCGATCGGCTGCTTGGCGACGCGCTGACCGCCGACATTGGCGGCGGCGAGCACCGATTCGAGATCCTCGATCGCCGCGGCGGGCACCGAAGTAAGCTGCGCGGCGCGAAGCACGAGGTCGGCCTGGAGCCCTTCGTCGAGCGTTTCGATCGCGCGGGCGGCGATGTCGGGGACGAGCACCGAAAGGATTAGCGCGCCGACCTGCGGATGTTCGCTGGCGAGCAGGCCGCTGATCGCGTCGATGTCCATCCAGCGCAGCATTTCGAGCGAGGCGGCGCTGCGCTGCGGCGCGACGGTCGCGAGGATATTGTCGGCGCGGACATTGCCGACCGCCTGCGTCATCACGGTGCGGATGCGCGTGTCGGCACCGATCGCGAGCGCGCTGACGTCGCGGCTGCGCGCGACGAAGCGGTCGAGCGCCTGCTCGATCTGCACCTCGTTGGCGTTGGCGGCGTCGAACATGCCCTTGGCGAGGAGGCGCACCTCATCGGGATCGAGATGTTTGAGGATGGTCGCCGCTTCGCTTTCGTCGAGCAGCATCAGCAGGATCGCGGCGGCCGCCGATCCTTCGACCGGGGCTTTGGCGGGGGCGCTGTCGATCGCGACGTCGAGCTCAGCCACGGGCGCCCTCCTGCATCAGCTGGCGTACGACGAGCGCGGCGCGGGCCGAATCCTGACGGACGAATTCGCGGACGAGATTGGCGCGCGCTTCGTAGCTCGGCGCCGCCTCGATCATGTCGAGCGTGATCTCGCGGCCGCGCGGGCGGGCGAGTGCAGCCGTGCCGCCTTCGCCGCCGGCGGCCGCCATCAGCGATTCCTCGAGCGCGGCGTTGCGTTCGGCGCGTGCGGCGGCGCGTGCCTTGGCGGCCTTGATCAGCGGCCGGCCGATGAAGAGGAAGGCGAGGAGCGCGATGAGCAGCGCGCCGACCTGCTGGACCAGCGGGAGGAACCAGCCCTGTTCGTAGAAGGCGGGCGCGGCATCCTCGATCTTGGCGAAGGGGCGCTGGCCGATCGCGACCTGATCGCCGCGGTTGGCGTCGAAGCCGATCGCGCCCTTGACCAGATTGTCGATCTTGGCGAGGTCGCCCTGGCTCAGCGCCTTGCTGCCCTGATTGAGCGCGACGGCGACCGATACGCGGCGAAGCTGGCCCTGCGGGCGGTGCGTCACCGAAATCTCGCGGCCGACTTCATAGGCGCGGGCGGCATTTTCGTTGCTGCTCGTCTGGCCGCCGGCCGGGGCGGCGCCGGGAGCAGGCGCCGCGTTGAGGGTCGAGGCCGGCGGGGGCTGGTTCGACAATGCGCCGGGAATGCCGACGGCGGGCGGCGAGCCTTCGCCGCTGACCGAGCGCGTCACCTGTTCGCTGCGCAGCGCGCGGTCGTTTTCGGGAAAGCTTTCGCGCGTCGCCTGGCTTTCGGACATGTCGACGTCGGCGTGAACCTCGACGGTATAATTGCCGGCGCCGAGCATCGGGCCGAGCAGGCTGTCGAGCGCGCGGCGGAAGCGATCCTCGACCTGCGTCTGGAGCTGGAAGGCCTGCATGTCGCTCGACGTCGCGCTTTCGGAGAGCAGCGCGCCGCGCTGGTCGATCACCGACACCTGATCGGCGTTCATGCCGGGAACCGACGAGGCGACGAGGAAGCGGATCGCCTGCACCTGACCATCGGACAGGGTGCGACCGTTCTGGAGCGTGAGCATCACCGACGCGGTGGCAGGCTTGTCCTCGCGGACGAACAGGCTGGGTTCGGCGGCGGCGATGTGAACGCGCGCGCCCTTGACCGCGTCGATCGCCTCGATCGTGCGCGCGAGGTCGGCTTCGCGCGCGCCGCGCAGCGTTTCGCCCTCGATCGCGCGGCTCGCGCCCATCGGGAGCGAACCGATCATCTCGCTGCCGTCGGCGCCCGCCTTGGGCAGGCCCTGGCCGGCGAGCGCGATACGCGCCTGGTGGAGCTTGTCGGCGTCGACGGTGAGCGCGCCGGTGGCGGGATCGATCGTATGGCCGATGCCCTGCGCGGTCAGCGCGTCGGCGACCGCGGCCTTGTCGGCGTCGGCGAGCCCGGCAAAGAGCTGGGTCTGCGGCGCGGCGGCGGTCGCGAAATAGGCGAGCGCGGCGATGCCGATCGCCGCGGTCGTGGCGATTGCGGGGAGCGCGCGCTGGACGGCGGGCTGGCGCACGAACTGCTGAAGCGGTTCGAGCCGGCCGCCGAAGCTGGGGACGGGGAGGCGGTTGGCGCCCGTATCGACGGGGGTCAGGGCTTGGGTCTCGGCCATGGATTACACCGGCATGTTCATGATGTCGCGATAGGCGGACAGCAGCTTGTTGCGGACCTGCAGCGTCGTTTCGAAACCGAGCGAGGCTTTCTGGCGCTCGATCATCACGCTGACGATGTCGTGCGTGTCGCCGCGCTCATAGGCTTCGGTGACGTCGCTGGCCTTCGACTGCTGTGCGTTGACCTGCTGGATCGCGTTCGAGATCGCCGACCCGAAATCGGCCATGCCCGTCGTGTCCTGCACGCCGTCGGTCGCGCTGCCGCGACCCGCCGCGCGTTGCAGCGCCTGGTTCTGATTGAGGATCGAACTGCGCATCTGCAGCAGCCGGCTCTGGTCAATCGTGCTCATGCTTCCCATCCGTTCCGAAGCGGCATCGCGCCGCGTACAGAATGAAATGCAAAGTGCGTGCCAAAAATATTTTTCGTTGAAATACAGGTGGATATATTTGGATTCTGTCGCCACGACATCCGCTTCGGCGTTTTTTTGACGCCGCGGCTTAAGCCCCGCCGCCGCCCGCCGTTAACGCAATCGTGAAGCTCGCCGAGCCGCACACCACGGGAATGGCCCTTGGGGGGCCGGAAAGGGAATGAAATGACTGTTATCAACACCAATGTGAGCGCGCTTCGCGCCCAGAACAATTCGCGTGTTGCCAACCGCATGCAGTCGCAGGCCATGGAACGTCTGTCGAGCGGCAAGCGCATCAACAGCGCGAAGGACGACGCCGCCGGCCTCGCCATCGCGACCCGCATGGACGCCAATGTTCGCGGCCTGAACCAGGCCGTCCGCAACGCCAACGACGGCATCTCGCTGGCGCAGACCGCCGAAGGCGCGATGGGCGGCATCTCGAATATCCTCGTCCGCATGCGCGAACTTGCGATGCAGGCGTCGACCGGAACGCTTGGCGACGACGACCGCGCCGCGATCCAGACCGAAGTCACCGCGCTGGTTTCACAGATCGGCGACATCGCCACCCGTTCGGACTTCAACGGCACGAAGCTGCTCGACGGCACCGCTTCGCTGAGCATCCAGACCGGCGTGAACAGCGGCGAAACCGTCGCGATCACCATCGGTGACCTGCAGGCCGACGCGATCGGCGAACTCGATTCCGGCGGTGCGCTGGTCAGCGGTTCGGCGGTTTCGGACATCGATCTGTCGACCGCGTCGGGCGCTTCGGACGCGCTGGCGATCCTCGACGGCGCGATCCAGACGGTCGCGACGCAGCGCGCCAACCTGGGTGCGCAGCAGAACCGCCTCGAAGCCACTGTCGACAATTTGACGTCGACTGTCGTGAATCTGGCGGACGCCAAGTCGCGCATCGAAGACACCGACTTCTCGGCGGAATCGACGAAGCTCGCGGCGGCCGGCATCCTCGCGCAGGCCTCGACCGCGATGCTCGCCCAGGCGAACCAGAGCCAGCAGGGCGTGATGAACCTCCTGCGCTAAGACGCGTTACCAAGAATTCAGGCCATATTTGGTTGGTCCCTTGATGGCCTGATTCGCGATGCCCCGGTCCCCCACGACCGGGGCATCCACCTTTCTGGGGTACTTAGAAGGCGAAGGCTTGCCCCCGACCGGCAAATGATCCAACGGGTTCCGCGAAAGCCATAGGGGAACCAGGACATGAGCCAGCATCAGACCGCCGCCGCGCAGACCGTTTCCGATCGCGCGCGCGAAATCGGCGAACGCGTCGAAACCTTCGTCCGTACCGTCGTCGCGCCTTACGAGGACGACCCGCGCCGCGACCATCACGGCGCCCCGACCGATGAACTGGTCGACGAACTGAAGGAAAAGGCGCGCGCCGCCGGTGTCCTGACCCCGCACATTCTAGCCGATGGCGACCATCTGTCGCAGGTCGAAACCGCTTATGTGTTGCAAAAGAGCGGCCTGTCGCCGCTCGGCCCGCTTGCGTGCAACACCGCGGCACCCGACGAAGGCAATATGTATCTGCTCGGCAAGGTCGGCAGCCCCGAACTGAAAGAGCGGTTTCTGAAGCAACTCGTCGAAGGCCGGGCGCGCTCGGCCTTCTTCATGACCGAGCCCGCCGAGGACGGCGGCGCGGGGTCGGACCCGTCGATGATGCAGACGACGTGCCGGATGGACGGCAACCACTGGGTCATCAACGGCCGCAAATGCTTCATCACCGGCGCCGACGGCGCCCGGGTCGGCATCGTCATGGCGAAAGCCGAGGATGTCGCGCAGGGCGGCGGCGCCTGCATGTTCCTCGTCGACCTGCCCGATCCCGCGATCCGCATCGAGCATGTGCCCAACACGATCGACAGCTCGATGCCCGGCGGCCACGCGACCGTGATCATCGACAATCTGCGCGTCCCCGCCGACCAGATGCTGGGCGAGGCGGGCGAGGGGTTCAAATATGCGCAGGTGCGCCTGAGCCCGGCGCGCCTGTCGCACTGCATGCGCTGGCACGGTGCCTGCCAGCGTGCGCACGAGATCGCGACCGACTATGCCAATCGCCGCCACGCCTTCGGCAAGCCGCTGATCGACCATGAGGGCGTCGGCTTCATGCTCGCCGAGAATCTGATCGACCTGAAGCAGGCCGAACTGATGATCCGCTGGTGCGCCGAGGTGCTCGACACCGGCGATCTCGGCACCGCCGAAAGCTCGATGGCGAAGGTCGCGGTATCCGAAGCGCTGATGCGCATCGCCGACCGCTGCGTCCAGGTGATGGGCGGCACCGGGGTCACCGACAAGACGATCGTCGAGCAGGTGTTCCGCGAGGTTCGCGCCTTCCGCATCTATGACGGCCCCACCGAGGTCCATAAATGGAGCCTCGCCAAGAAGATCAAGCGCGACTGGAAAAACGCCGGCGCGGCATAAGAGCCAAGGGTGCGGGCCGGGCGTCGCCGCCCGGTCCGTGCTAGGCGCTATTTGTAGATGCAGCTATCCAGTCCGTCGCGGCGGACCTGCCCGATGCGCGCGGCGATGGTGTTGCCGTAGCGGCGGGTGAAGCCCGACGGGCTCACCGCCTCGCGCTTCTTGGGCAGCGGCAGGATCGCGGCGATGCGCGCAGCTTCGGCCGGGGCGAGTTTCGCCGCACTTTTCTTGAAATAACGCTGTGCACCCGCCTCGACGCCATAGGTGCCGATCCCCGTCTCGGCGACGTTGAGATAGACTTCCATGATCCGGCGCTTGCCCCAGATCTGTTCGATCAGGAAGGTGAACCACACTTCGGGCACCTTGCGGACATAGCGCGTCCAGCCGCTGCCCTGCCACAGGAAGACATTCTTGGCGGTCTGCTGGCTGATCGTCGAACCGCCGCGCAGGCGTTTGCCCTTGCCGCTGGTGTTGCGCTCGATCGCCTGTTCGATCGCGTCGCGGTCGAAGCCGTCGTGGCTGCAGAATTTGCCGTCCTCGGCAGCGATCGCGGCGCGCACCATGTTGCGATCGATATTGTCCAGGCTTTCCCAATCCTTGGTGATGCCGTTGCCGTCGAGCAGCATCGTCAGCGTCACCGGCGGGGGCACGACGGCATAGACGAGCACCCACGCAACCGAGGCGATCACGAACCAGAGCAGCCATTTGAAGGGTCTCAGATACCAGGGAAGCTTGCGCCCGGGCGCGCGTGATTTCGTTGCCATGCGGGCAAAGTAGCTTCTTGCCGCGGCGAGGCAAGCGGACTTGATCCCGCAGCCGGCTTCCTCGACAAGAATAAGAGGACAGGAAGGGAAATGCGATGCTGCTTCGACCGATGGCGCTGATCGCGGCGTTCGCGGCCGCCACGCCCGCCGCGGCGGAAGGCGCGCGCGATCTCTGTCCCGACCGGCCGGGTCTCGGTACGCCGGCGTGCACGGTCGCGGTGGGCGACGTGGTGGCCGAGCTGGGGATCGGCGACTGGACGCTCGAGAAGGATGGCGACCGCCGGACCGACAGCTGGGCCTTCGGCGACGCGCTGCTGCGCGCGGGGCTGACGTCCTCGCTCAAGGTGCAGGTCGGCTGGACGATGCTGGGGCATGTGCGCGAGCGTGACCGGACGACGGGCGAGACCGCCCGGTTGACCCGAACGGGCGACGTCACGCTCGCGTTGCGGCAGAATTTGCGCAATCCCGACGGATCGGGCTTTTCGGCCGCCGCGATGCCCTATGTGACGTTGCCGCTCGGTGGGGCGGGGGTCGGTGCGGGCGATTGGGGCGCGGGGCTGATCGTTCCGGTCAGCTTCGAACTGGGCGCGCTGTCGGTCGGCCTGACGCCGCATGTCGACGCCGCGGTCGATGCCGACGGCGACGGGCGCCATCTGGCGTTTGGATCGGTCGCCGGGCTGGGGTTCGACCTCTCCGACACCGTGTCGGCGGCGGTCGAGGTCTCGTTCAGCCGCGATCGCGACCCGGCCGGGCGTGCGACCGCGTGGCTCGCGGGATTTTCGGCGGGGTGGCAGCCCGGTGCCGACAGCCAGTGGGACGCCGGCGTCAACGTCGGGCTCAACCGCGACAGCCCCGATCTCCAGCTTTACGCGGGCTATGCACGGCGCTTCTGAACGATCCCGTTCAGTCGACGATCACCTTGCCCGTCATGCCCAGCGACGAATGCATGAAGTGCGAGCAATGCGCCTTGTAGGTGCCGGCGCGCGGAACCAGCGTCACGTCGCTGCTCTCGCCCTTGCCGAGCGAAATGCGGCCTTTCGTGCCGCCGACGCGCGCACGGTTCGCGGCGTCCATCGTCGCGGCGGCAAAGAAATCCGCGGCGGTGAAGTCGTGCCCGCCCGATCCGTTGTTGACGAAATGGATCGTCACCGGATGGCCGGCGTGGAGGTGCAGGTCGGCGGGCGTGAAGCTGAAGTTGGCGAGCGCCACCGTCACCTTCGCCGGGGTTTCGGCAGCGGTGACGGGGACCGCGAGAACGAGCGCGGCGAGGGTCAGGGGCAGGATACGCATCGGACGGACTCCTTCGTGCCGGAAAAACCGGCGTGGGTCGGCCCCGTTGTTCCCCTGTGGCTCAGGCGCCGACCAGTCGCCTTTCGCCCGCGAGCTTGAGCATCGCCTTTTGCAGCTTTTCGAAGGCGCGAACCTCGATCTGGCGCACGCGTTCGCGACTGACATCATAGACCTGGCTCAGATCCTCGAGCGTCTTCGGGTCGTCGGTCAGGCGGCGTTCGGTCAGGATATGGCGCTCGCGCTCGTTGAGCGTTTCGAGCGCCTCGTTGAGCAGCGCGTGGCGCACGTCGCGTTCCTGCGCCTCGGCGACGCGTTCGTCCTGCAACGGGCCCTCGTCGCCGAGCAGATCCTGCCACTGGCTGTCGCCGTCCTCGCCCATCGGCACGTTGAGCGACGTATCGCCGCCCATCGCCATGCGGCGGTTCATGCTCACAACCTCGTCCTCGGTCACGCCGAGGTCGGTCGCGATCTTGGCAACATGTTCGGGCGACAGGTCGCCGTCCTCGAACGCCTCGAGATTATTCTTCATCCGGCGCAGGTTGAAGAAGAGCTTCTTCTGCGCCGCGGTGGTGCCCATCTTCACAAGGCTCCACGAGCGGAGGATGAATTCCTGGATCGAGGCGCGAATCCACCACATCGCATAGGTGGCGAGGCGAAAGCCGCGGTCGGGATCGAATTTCTTCACACCCTGCATCAGCCCGATATTGCCTTCGCTGATCAGTTCGCTGACCGGCAGGCCATAGCCGCGATAGCCCATCGCGATCTTGGCGACGAGGCGGAGGTGGCTGGTGACGAGCTGCGCCGCGGCTTCATTGTCGCCATGCTCCTGAAAGCGCTTGGCGAGCATGAATTCCTGTTCGGGGGTGAGCAGGGGGAATTTGCGGATTTCGGCCAGATAGCGGTTCAGGCTCGCCTCGCCGCCGAGCGCGGGCACCGTAGCTGGAACATTGCTTTTGTTGGCCATTGGAGAGTGTCTTCCCTAAAATCCTGTGGTCATTGTGCCGCGATTGGATTTCGCGGTCAAAATAGATTTTCATTCGAAACCTAAACGCGCAATATGTCGATCAGTTCCCGCATATCGGGGGGCAATTCGCTGTCGAGCGCGACGACGTTACCGGTCACCGGATGAATAAAGCCCAAATGGGCGGCGTGCAATGCCTGCCGCGCGAAATTCCGCGCTTTCAGCACGTCCGACAGCGGCTTTCTGGCGCGGCCATAGACCGGGTCACCGACGAGCGGATGGCCGATGTGCGCCATATGGACGCGCACCTGATGCGTGCGGCCCGTTTCGAGCCGGCATTCGACGAGTGTCGCGCCGTTCAGCGCTTCGATCGTCCGGTAATGGGTGATCGCATGCTTGCCGCGGCCCGCGGCGACGACCGCCATCTTCTTGCGGTTCGTGCCCGACCGGCCGAGCGCGGCGTCGATCGTGCCGTTGGCGGGCATCGGCCGTCCGGTGGCGAGCGCACTATAGCGGCGGTCGATGCTGTGCGCGGCAAACTGCTTCGCAAGCCCCTCGTGCGCCTTGTCGTGCTTGGCGGCGACGAGCAGTCCGCTGGTATCCTTGTCGATGCGGTGGACGATCCCGGGACGCGCGACACCGCCGATGCCCGACAACTGGCCGGCGCAATGGTGGAGCAGCGCGTTCACCAGCGTGCCGTCGAGATTGCCGGCGGCGGGGTGGACGACGAGGCCCGCGGGCTTGTCGACGACGATCAGATGTTCGTCCTCATAGGCGACGACAAGGTCGATCGCCTGCGCTTCGTTGTGCGCGGGCGCCGGGCGGGGCAGGCGCAGTTCGAACGTCGCGGGCGCCGGCGCCTTGGCCGAAGGGTCCCACAGCGTGGTGCCGCGCGCATCGGCGACGCGGCCGCCCTTGATCAGGCTCTTCACGCGCTCGCGCGACAGGTCGGGAAGGGCTTCGGCAAGGGCGCGGTCGAGGCGTAGTCCGGCGGCGCGCTCTTCGAGCGCTACGGTCAAGACTTGTTCATCCCCCTGCATCGCTCGCGATATGGTGGGAGGTGCGCGATTTTCAAGATGGCGCAGGGGGATCGCGCTTGCCCTGCGGGGCGTCGCTGCCCTAGGAGCGTGGGCGGACCCGAAGCGGTCCACTGCGCTGGGGAGCCCGTTCATCCATGTCCGACGATCGCGTCGATTTTGCCTCGATGCTGGCCTCGCGCCTGTGTCACGACCTTCTGAGCCCCGTCGGGGCTTTCGCCAACGGGCTCGAACTGCTCGCCGACGAGAAGGATCCCGCGATGCGCGAGCGCTGCATCGACCTGCTCGAACAAAGCGCACGCACCTCGGCGAACAAGCTCAAATTCTTCCGTCTCGCCTTCGGGTCGGCGGGCGGTTTCGGCGAGCGCGTTCCGCCCGAGGAAGCGAAGGCGGCGATCGAAGGAATCATCGGCGACCGCGCGATCACCCTCAACTGGATGATCGGTGCCGACCCGCTGCCCAAGCCCGCGGTGAAGATCGTCCTCAACCTCGCGCTGATCCTCGTCGACGCGCTGGTGCGCGGCGGGCGGCTCGACATCGGGTGCGAGACGCAGGCGAGCGGGATCGAGATCGCGCTGCATGTCGAGGCCGAGCGCATCTTCCTCGATGCCGATGTCGAGCGCATCCTGGCCGAGGGTGAGGGGGCATCGGCGATGACCTCGCGCACCGCGCCGGCGATCCTCGTCCAGGCGGTCGCGGCGCAGAATGGCGGCACGGTGATGCTCGCGCGCGAGACACCGACATCGCTGCTCGTCGGCGCCGTGCTGCGCGGCTGAACGCGGCATTCGCGTCCTTCGCGGGTATTTTCGGGGCGCCGTCGCGGCGCCGATCCCCCCTGTCGTGCGCGCGGTGCGTCTGACACTATGCCTCCTTCCGATGGGCAGACCTGCCGCCGGGGCTTTGCCCTCGGCGGCCTTCGTCTGCATGCGCCGGCAATAGGCCCAGATTGGCAGCGATTGCGCTCTGCGCCGGGCCATGTGTAAAACCTTGTTTAACCATTGTCCTTCATGGTGGCGGCCCTGAATATTGGGGGCGTGCCGATAGCGTGATGGACGATCTGCTCAACGATTTTCTGGCCGAGACGGCGGAAATTTTGTCCGAGGCCGGCGGCGCGCTCGTGGCGTGGGAGGCTGATCCGGCCGACCGCGCCCAACTCGACGCGATCTTTCGGCTCGTCCACACTATCAAGGGCAGTTCGGGTTTCCTGTCGCTGCCGCGTGTCACCGCGCTGTCGCACGCGGCGGAGGACGCGCTCGACCAAGTGCGGCGCGGCAATCGTCCCGCCAACGCTGCGCTGGTCACCGCCGTGCTCGCGATCGTCGACCGGCTGGGCAGTCTCTGCACCGCGCTCGGCACGGCAGGGATCGAGCCCGAAGGCGACGACCGCGACGTGATCGACGCGATCGCGGTCGTCGATGCCGGCGCGGACGCGGCGCCCGTGGTGGTGCCCGTTGCCGAGGACGCCGTGCCCGCCGAAGACGAGATCAGCGCCGACCTGTTGCAGAGCTGGCGCTCGATCCGCGTTCCGCTGCCGCTGCTCGACAGCGTGATGACGGGGGTCACCGACATCGTCCTCGCGCGCAACGAATTCGCGCGGATGCTCCGCGAATCGGGCGCCGACGCCTCGGTGATCGCCTCGTTCGATCGCCTGTCGGACTCGATCGCGGGAATGCGCCAGTCGGTCAGCCAGATGCGCATGCAGCGTATCGACAAGCTCTTTTCGCCGCTGCCCCGGATCGTCCGCGACCTCGCGCAGGAGCTGGGCAAGAAGGTGCGTTTTGCGACGAGCGGCGGCGAGGTCGAGCTCGACCGCGAGATGATGGAGAATATCCGCGATCCGCTGATCCACATCGTCCGCAACGCGATCGACCATGGGATCGAGCCGCTCGACGAGCGCGTCGCGGCGGGCAAGGGCGTCACAGCAAGCATCGCAGTGTCGGCGCGCCAGTCGGGCAACCAGATCGAGATCGAGGTGCGCGACGACGGCCGCGGGCTATCGCCGGACCGGCTCGTCGCCAAGGCGCTGGCCGTGCGCGTGATCGGCGAGAGCGAGGCGCGGGCGCTGAGCCCGCGCGAAAAGCTCGAACTGATCTTTCGGCCCGGCTTTTCGACCGCGGCCAGGGTCACCGCGATATCGGGTCGCGGCGTCGGCATGGACATCGTCAAGGCGAATGTCGAAAAGATCGGCGGCGTCGTCGACCTGCGCAACGAGGAGGGGCGCGGGCTCGCGATCGTGCTGCGCGTCCCGATGACGCTGACGATCATCTCGGGCCTGATGGTGCGCGCGTCGGGGCAATATTTCGCCATTCCGCGCGGTTCGGTGCGCGAAATCCTGCTCGAGACGAGCGACAGCGTGCGCATCGACCGCGTCGGCGGCGGCGAGCTTGCCACCGTGCGCGGCGAGCAGTTCCCGCTGTTGCGGCTCGAACATGTGCTCGGCTGCGCGGTCGATACGAACGAGGATGCCGACGATCGCGCGATCATCCTCGTGCGGCCGGGGCAGGGGCTGAGCTACGCGCTGAGCGTGGCCGCGATCCACGACCATGAGGAACTGGTGATCAAGCCCGCCGCGCCGATGATCATGGCGACCGGCCTCTATGCGGGGACGACCCTGCCCGACAACGGGCGTCCGGTGCTGCTGCTCGACGTGCAGGGACTGCTCGCCGCCGCCGGCGTCGACGCATCGGAGGCGGGCCGGCTCCACGACGCCAATGCCGAAGCCGCCGCCGAGGTCGCCGCTGCACGCGACGCGGCGCAACTGCTGCTGTTCCGCGACGCGGGCGACCGCGTACGCGGCGTGCGCCTGTCGGTGATCGAGCGCGTCGAAGAGGTGCCCGCGCCGGCGCTGTTCGAAAGCGCGGGTGCGGTGCAGGTGCAGATCGGAGATCACATCTATCCCGTCCACGCCGCGCGCGTGCCCGAGGGGCAGGGGGCGGTGAAGCTGCTCCGCCTCCACGACGGCCGCTCGGTGCTCTGCTATCCGATCGAGGGGGTGATCGATATCGTCCGCCTTCCCGACGCGGTGCAGCCGGCGCCAGCGCCGGGGCTGATCGCGGGCGTCGTGCTGATCGGCGGCGAGCCCGTCGAGCTGATCGATCCCTTCTGGCTGATGGCGCAATATGGCGCCGACGAGGCGGCGCATCCCGTCCGCGAGCCGCTGTGCCGGCTGGTCGAGGACGCTGACGGCTGGGCGAGCAATTTCCTCGCGCCGATCCTGCGCAGCGCGGGGTACCGCGTGGTCGGCGGCGACGATCCCGAGGGCGTCCGCGCGGACGTCCAGCTCTGCCTCGCCGAAACCGGCGCCCCGACGGGGCCGCTCGCCGCCGACGTGCCGCTTGTCCGGCTGCGCTCGACGGTTGCCGCCGCGGGGCCCGGGGACGACAGCATCTATCGTTACGATCGCGCCGCGCTGCTCGATGCGCTGCGCAGGCAGGTTGCAGGAGGCCGCCCATGATGGAGAAGCTCTATCTGATCGCGCGCATCGCCGACACGCGCGTCGCGCTGCGCAGCCGCGCGATCAATTCGGTGGTAACCGTCGGCACACCCGTCGAGGTTCCCGCTGCGCCGCCGCACGTCGCCGGACTGTTCGCGCTGCGCAGCCGTGTTTTCACGCTGATCGACCCGCACGTCGTGATCGGCCTGCCGCCGGTCGCGGTCGCGCCGGGGCAGCGGGTGATCGTCGTCGACGTCGCCGAGCACGGCTATGCACTGCTCGCCGACGCGATCGAGGATGTCTGTTTCATCGAGGCGCCCGAGACGCGCGTGACCGGCCGGCTGCTGCCGGGCTGGGCGCGCGTCGCCGACGCGATGATCGAACATGAGGGCGCGTCGCTGCTCGTCGTCGATCCCTCGCATTTCATCACCTTGCCCGTCGCACGGGCCGCCTGACGTTAACGGCCTGCACACGCTTTTCGCGGTAGCAAGGCACATCCCGGGGGTCGGAGTAAATCATGTCGAAATCCTGTCTGGTTGTCGATGACAGCAAAGTGATCCGCAAGGTCGCGCGTCATATACTGGAAAGCATGGCCTTTTCGGTCGAAGAGGCGGCCGACGGACAGGAGGCGCTGACCTTTTGCCGCGCCAATCGTCCCGACGTGATCCTGCTCGACTGGAACATGCCGGTGATGAGCGGGATGGAGTTTCTCGGCGCGTTCAATGACCTCGACTACGGGCATGAGGAACGGCCGCGGGTCGTCTTCTGCACCACCGAGAACAGTATCGACCATATCCGCACCGCGATCGAGGCGGGGGCCGACGAATATGTGATGAAGCCGTTCGACCGCGAAACGCTCGAAGGGAAGTTGCAGCTCGTCGGCGTCGCCTGAGGCCGCGCGTGGCAGCGTCCCAGCCCCTGATCCGCCAGCCCGCCGCGGGCGATGACATGCCCTCGGTGCGCAGCGTCCGCGTCATGCTCGTCGACGACAGCCTTGTCGTCCGCTCGATCCTCGAACGCATCATCGACCAGAGCCCGGGGCTTTCGATCTGCGCTTCGGTGGCGTCGGCGGGCGATGCGCTAGCCTATCTCGCCCGCGAACCGGTCGATGTCGTGGTGCTCGATATCGAAATGCCGGGAATGAACGGGATGACGGCGCTGCCGCTCATCCTCGAGCGTGCGGCCAATGCGCGCGTGCTCATCCTCTCCTCCAATTGCGTCGAAGGCGGCCCGGCCGCGATCGAGGCGCTCGCGCTGGGGGCCAGCGACACGCTCGCGAAGCCCGGGCGCGGCAGTTTTTCGGGGCGCTTCTCCGAAGTGCTGACTGACCGCATCCGCTCGCTCGGCGAGCAGCCGTCGCTGCCGCCGGTCGCGCTGCGCGTCGCCGAGCGGCCCGCGCCGCGGGTGCCGCCGGCCGCAATCGCTCCCGACCAGCCGCTCGAATGCATCGCCGTTGCGGCCTCGACCGGCGGGATTCCGGCCTTTGCGAGTTTCCTGGCGCATCTCGATCCGCGCATCGCGGCGCCGATCCTGCTGACCCAGCATCTGCCCGACGCCTTCATGGAATTTTACGCGAAGCAGATCGCGACGATGACGTCGCGGCGTGTTCTCGTCGCCGCGGCGGGCATGCCGGTCGAGAAGAATCATATCTACATCGCGCCCGGCGATGCCCATCTGCTCGTCGTTGCGACGGGCCGCCGCCGCGAGATCGCGCTCGATCACCGGCCCGTGGCCAATGGTTGCTGCCCTTCAGCCGATCCGATGTTCGATTCGCTGGCCGAGGTCTATGGCGCGCGCTGCGCCGCGGTGGTGCTCAGCGGCATGGGACGCGACGGCGCCGACGGCGCCGCGCGGCTCAAGGCGGCGGGGGGCACCGTCTTTGCGCAGGCGCCCGAAAGCTGCGTCATCTGGGGCATGCCGGGTGCGGTCGCCAAGGCGGGGATCGCCGCCGCGACGCTCAACCCCGACGCGATCGCGCTGATGCTCGGCAGCTTCCTCAAAGGACGGAACCGGCCATGATGGGGGGGACGGCCAGCGAGTCCGCCTATCGCGTGCTGATGGGGGTGCTCGAATCGCGTACCGGGCAGACGCTGTCGCCGAACCGCATCTGGCGCATCGAAATGTCGCTGAAGCCGGTGATGCAGCGCCACGGTATCGCCGACCTCGACGCGCTCGTCGCTGCGCTGGTCACCTCGAACAGCCGCCAGCTGCTCGACGATACGGTCGATGCAATGCTCAACAACGAGACATTTTTCTATCGCGAACACAGCGTATTCGACGACATAGCGAAGACGGCGCTTGAGGAGGTGCGGCGGATCAACGCCGACCGGCGGCGGTTGACCATCTGGCATTGCGGCGTGTCGACGGGGCAGGAAGCCTATTCGATGGCGATGCTGCTCGCCGAGCAGGAAGCGCGGTGGGCGGGGTGGCAGGTCGACATCGTCGCGACCGACGTCAGCTATCATGCGATCGGCCGCGCGCGCGTCGGCCTCTACAGCCAGTTCGAGATCCAGCGCGGGCTGCCCGTGCAGCGCATGGTCCGCTGGTTCGACCAGACCGACGCGGGATGGCTCGCCAAGGCCGACCTGCGCCGCCGGATCGATTTTTCGGTGCAGAACATGCTCACCGACCGGCCGCCGCTGGCGAGCCCCGCCGACCTGATCTTCTGCCGCAACCTTTTACTCTATTTTTCGCTGCCGATGCGGCAAAAGGCCTTTGCGCGGCTGCGCATGGTCGCGGCGCCACAGAGTTTCCTCGTGCTCGGCGCGGGCGAGACGGTGCTGGGGCAGACCGACCAGTTCGTATCGAGTCCGCGCCTGCGCGGCCTCTACGAACCCGCCGACCAGCAGGTGCGCCGGCCGCAGGCCGCCTGACGGCGTCCGCGCCTTGCATTTTGGTGACGGCTGGCGCAGGTGAAGGGCGAACGAGACAGGATCGGGCCGCAAACCGCATGAGCGATTTTATCGAACGTTGGTCCCCCAATTTCGACGAACGCCTGTTGCCGGTTTCGATGATCGTCCTGCACTATACCGGTATGAAGAGCGGGGACGAAGCCATTGATTGGCTGGCCAATCCCGAAGCAAAAGTTTCCGCGCACTATGTCGTCGGCGAGGATGGGCAGATTGTCCATATGGTGCCCGAGGACAAGCGCGCCTGGCACGCCGGGCGCGCGCGCTGGCGCGGCACGAGCGACATCAATTCGGCGAGCGTCGGGATCGAGATCGTCAACCCGGGGCACGAACATGGCTATGTGCCCTTTCCCGATGCGCAGGTCGCGTCGGTCGTCCGGCTGGTCCATATGATCAAGGACCGGCACGAGATCACGCGCGGCAATGTCGTCGGCCACTCCGACGTCGCACCGACGCGCAAGCAGGACCCGGGCGAGCTTTTCCCATGGAGCGCACTGGCGCGCCGCCGGCTTGCGCTGCCGCGCCCGACCAAGAAGCTGACCGATCCGCTGTGGACCGATGCGGGTTTCCTGCTTGCGCTCGAACGCTTCGGCTACGACGTGACCGACGGCTTCGCCGCGACGGTCGCCTTCCAGCGACGCTTCCGCCCCGAACTGATCGACGGCACGATCGACGGCGAATGCCGCGCGATCCTGCTGGCGCTGCTGCTGCCGCAGCCCGAAGGGGACTGATCGGCCGGTTTCGACCGATTGCGGACATTGGCTTTAGATGTATCCTCGGCGCTATCCACTAAATGTCCGGGGAGTGATCCATGATCGGCAGGCGAAAAGCAATCACAGCGGTGGCGTGCGCCACGTTCATGCCGGGAACGGCACTGGCTTGTCAGATATCGTCGCCTCGCCGCGACCCTATATTTGATAGACAGGCGCAAGAAAATCGCTTGAGACTAGTCGAAAGGTTTTTTGAAAAGATCGATCGGGCAGGGTCGTTCGAAGAAATCGAGCGCTCGACCGAGAGTATGCGACGGGCCAGTTTTCGGTGGCCCGCTCCGCAACCAGCCGAACTGCTGGAAGCCACGCCAGTGGGCGATTTGGTGATTGCGCGCGCGCGAAGTATTGAAGCGACGCCCGAGAACGAGTGCAATTCGTTCGCTATGGTTCACGCTTACTACGCGTTCCATTTCGACCAAGACAAGATCGCTCTGATGAATACGATTAGCTATGGCTGACCTGCTTTATCGTATGGCTGCAGGCGACATCAGGAAAGCTTCGATTGAGGCAGCGGCCCCTCGGGCTTCTCTGGCCGGCCCCAGGGGGTAATGGAGATTGCTTCGCCGAGATGAGGCCAAGGTCACTCTTCAGCAGCCGCGTCCTGCGTCCGCTTCCCACCCCAAAACCGATGCGCCGCGGCCGGATCAGCCTTCCAGCAGCGCGCGGGTCGCGGCGGTGACGTCGTGCTGGCGCATCAGGCTTTCGCCGACGAGGAAGCTGTTCACGCCGCTGTCCGCGAGGCGGCGGCAGTCGGCGTGGGTGGCGATGCCGCTTTCGCCGACGAGCAGCGTACCGGGGGGCACGAGGCTGGCTAGGCGTTCGGTGACCGCAAGGTCGGTTTCGAACGTCCGCAGGTCGCGGTTGTTGACGCCGATCAGGCGCGAGCGGAGCTGCGTCAGCGCACGCTCCATCTCGGCCTCGTCATGGACCTCGACGAGCACGTCCATGCCGCGTTCGAACGCCGCGGCCTCGATCTCGCGCATGGGGGCATCGTCGAGCGCGGCGACGATGATCAGGATCGCGTCGGCGCCGATCGAACGCGCTTCGGCGACCTGCCAGGGGTCGACCATGAAATCCTTGCGCAGCACCGGCAGCGCGCAGGCGGTGCGCGCCGCGATCAGAAATTCCTCATGCCCCTGGAAATATGGCGCGTCGGTGAGCACCGAGAGGCAGGCGGCGCCGCCGGCTTCATAAGCGCGCGCGTGGGCAGCGGGGTCAAAGTCCTCGCGGATCAATCCCTTGGACGGCGAAGCTTTCTTGATTTCGGCGATGAGCGCGAATTTTCCGGCGTCGATCCTCGCTTGCAGCGCGGCGTGGAAACCGCGCACCGGGCCGGCGTCGATCGCGTCGAGATCGGCGACCGAGCGCGACTGGCGGCGTTCGGCGACTTCTTCGGCCTTGGTCGCGAGGATTTGGGTGAGCTTGTTCATTTATAGGCGATCCAGCAGTCGAGCAGCGTGTTGGCGAGACCCTTGTCGATCGCTTCGGCGGCTTCCTCGACGCCGCCGACCAGCGTGTCGACCGCGCCGGCGACGATCAGCGCCTCGGCGGCGTTGTAGAGCACCGCGTCGCGATAGGCGCCGGGTTCGCCCTGGAGCAGCGCGCGCAGCGCGCGGGCGTTGTGCGCGGCGTCACCGCCGCGGATGTCGGCGAGCGGGCGCGTCGGCAAGCCGGCGTCGGCGGCGTGGCTGCGCTGCATCAGCACGCTGTCGCGCGTCACCACCGCGACCTCGTTGCCGCCCGCGAGCGAGAGTTCGTCGAGCCCTTCGTCGCCCGAAATCACGCGCGAATGGTCGGTACCGAGCCGGTGCAGTGCCTCGGCATAGACGGGGACATAGGCGGGGCGCGCGATGCCGACGAGCTGGCGCGCGACGCGCGCGGGATTGGCGAGCGGCCCCATCAGGTTGAAGATCGTGCGCTGGCCGATCGCCTTGCGGATCGGCATGATGCGCTTCATCGACGGATGGCGCGTGCCGGCGAAGAGGAAGCAGATGCCGAGGTCGGCGAGCTGTTCCTGCGCCATGCGGTCGGCGCGGTTCATGTCGAGTCCGAGCGCCTCGAGCGTGTCGGCGGCACCAGATTTCGACGAAGCGGCACGATTTCCATGCTTTGCGACCGGAACTTCGCACGCCGCGACGACAATCGACACCGCGGTCGACACGTTGAGCGTGTGGTGGCCGTCGCCGCCGGTGCCGCAGACGTCGATCGCGCCCGCGGGCGCCTCGATCGCGATCAGCCGGTCGCGCATCGCCTGCGCCGCGGCGGCGATTTCGACCATCGTCTCGCCGCGGTTGGAGAGGGCGATGAGGAAATCGGCGACCTGTTCGTCGGTGCCGCCGCCATCGAGCATCGTCGCAAAGGCGTGTTCGGCCTGATCATGGTCGAGCAGTTCGGCCGGATCGGGCAGGGGGCCGAAGCGGCTCATGCCGGCATGCGCTCGCGGACGGGCAGCCCGGCGAGGCGGAGGAAGTTGGCGAGCATCGCATGGCCATATTCGGTGGCGATGCTTTCGGGGTGGAACTGGACGCCGTGGATCGGGAGGCCGGTGTGACGGAAGCCCATCACCGCGCCGTCGTCGCTGGTCGCGTTGATCGCGAGCGCGGGCGGGATGTCGACGACTTCGAGGCTGTGATAGCGCGTCGCGGTGAGCGGCGAGGGCAGGCCGGTGAACAGGCCGGTGCCGTCGTGGCAGACGGGCGACGTCTTGCCGTGCATCAGGTGGCCGCGCTGCACGGTGCCGCCGAAATGCTGGCCGATCGCCTGATGGCCGAGGCACACGCCGAGCAGCGGGCGCGCAGCGTCGGCGCAGGCGGCGACGAGGTCGAGGCTGATTCCGGCTTCGTTCGGGGTGCACGGGCCAGGCGAGATGAGGATCGCATCGGCGCCGGTCGCGAGTGCCGCCGCGGCGGTCAGCGCGTCGTTGCGTTCGACGCGCACCTCTGCCCCGAGCTCGATCAGATAATGAACGAGATTGAAGGTGAAGCTGTCGTAATTGTCGATGACGAGGATCATGATCGGGCGCCCTAACGGTTTTGCGGGGGCGGGGGAAGGGATAGAAGCTTGGCGGTGCGCAAGCCGCGCTTTGCGCCGGTCAATCGATCATGCGCACGACGACCTTGCCCTTTGCGCGGCCCGATTCGAGATAGGCGATTGCCGCGGCGATGTCGGCGAAGGGAAAGATGCGGTCGATCACCGGTTCGAGCTTGCTCTGCGCGATAAGCGCCGCGAGTTCGGCGAGTTCGGCGCCGCTGGGGTGCATGAAGAGATAGCGGTAGGTGACGCCATGGCGGCGCGCCTTCGTACGAAGCGCAAAGCTGGCGAACCAGAAGAGCGCGGCAAGCAGCGCACCGCGGCCGAGATCCTTGGTGGCGGTGCGCGGTTCGGGCATGCCCGCGACCGAGACGACGGTCGCGCCGGGCTTGACCACCGAGAAGCATTTTTCGAGCGTGTCGCCGCCGATCAGGTCGAAGGCGCCGTCCATGCCCTGTACGATGTCCCCGAAATCCTGCGTGGTGTAATCGACGACATGGTCGGCGCCGAGCCGTTCGACGAGGGCGCGACCGCGCGGCGAGGCGGTGGTGGTGACCTCTGCCCCCAACCATTTGGCGATCTGGATCGCGAAGGTGCCGACCCCGCCCGCGCCGCCGGGGATGAAGACGCGGCTGCCCGGCTGGAGTTTCAATTCGTCGCGCAGCGCCTGAAGCGCGGTCAGCCCCGCGAGCGGGACACCCGCAGCGGCGGTGAAGTCGAGCGACGCGGGCAGGTGCGCGGCGTGATCGGCGGGGACGAGGGCCATTTCGGCGAAGGCGCCCATGCGGTCCTTGGGCACGCGCGCGAAGATGCGGTCGCCGGGCGCGAAGCCGGTGACGTTCGCGCCGCACGCCGCGACCACCCCGGCGAGTTCATTGCCCATGACGACGGGCATGTCATAGCCCTGGACGATCTTGAGCATGCCGTCGCGGGTCTTGAAATCGACCGGGTTGAGCCCCGCGGCGTGGACGCGGACGAGCAGGTCGCCGGGGCCGGGCGCAGGCGCGGGAACCTCGCGCAATTCGGTGGCTTCGGGGCCGCCGTAGCGGGTGAGGACGAAGGCTTTCACGGCGTTTCTGCCAGCAGTTTTGCGAGATCATCCTTCCAGAATTTCGCCCAGGTATGCGTGCTATGGCCCTTGGTCTCGGCGCTGGCCGGGATGAGGATGAATTTCGCGCGTGGCATGCGCGGCGCGGCCTTTTCGGTGATGCCATAGGCCGGCGGATTGATGAAATCGTCGGCGCTGTTGATCCACAGCACCGGCACGGCGATTTTTTCGAGGTCGGGCCACGGGTTGTAGCTGCGCGAGCTGTCGAGCTGGTAGATCGTGTCGTTGGCGTCGTTGCGACCGTAGGTACGCGCGAACGCCTCGTCCTTGTATTTTTCGGCGGCTTCGCGGGTCGGATATTGCGCCTGCAGCGCATAGGGGTTGGCGCCCGCGATCAGGTTGAGCGAGGCGGCGGTGCGCAGCCCGGCGGCGGGCGGTTCGCTGTAGTTGCCGTCCTTCCACAGGGGATCGGCCTTGATCGCGTCGATCGACAGCGTGCGCCACATCCGGTTCTGCCCCGCGATTTCGACCGGCAGGCAGGCGAAGGGTGCGAGGCGCTCGGCGAAGCCGGGGTGCGTTTCGCCCCAGACGAAGGCGTGCATGCAGCCCATCGAGGTTCCGAGGATGAGCTTGAGCTTCTGCACCCCGAGTTTTTCGGTGAGCAGCCGGTGCTGCGCCGCGACCATGTCGGCATAATCGTAGCGCGGGAATTTCATGCGGAGCCCGTCGCTGGGCTTCGACGAGCCGCCGTGGCCGATATTGTCGGGCAGGATGATGTAATATTTGGCGGTGTCGAGCGGCTGGCCGGGGCCGAAAAGCTCGTTCGCGAACTGCGGCTGGAAGAATTGCTGGCCGGTGCCGCCGGTGCCGTGGAGGATCATCACCGCGTTGGTGACATGGCCCGCCTTGTCGCGCCGCGGGGAACCGAGCGTGGTGTAGTGGAGCTTCAGTTCGGGGAGTTTCTCGCCCGAGGCGAAGGCGAAATCCTTGATAATGGCGTCGGCTTCGGTCGCGCCTTCCACTTGAGCGTGGGCCGGGGAAACGGCTGCGAGCAGCAGGGCGAAGGGAGCGATGAATTTCAGCATGGAGCGAAGCTAGTCCCGTGAGCGATGAGTGACAAGGATCAGCGGGCCGAGCGGGTAAAGGCCGTCGATGCGGCCGGTCGCCGGGTCCCAGAGCGCCGAGACGGTGCCGTCGAGGAAGAGCGCGTCGCGGGTTCCGGCATGGTCGCGCATCAGTGCGGCGAGCGTGCCGAAGGACACCGGCTCGTCGGAAATGACGAAATGCGCGCGACCCTCGGCATCGACGCCGACCGCGTTGCGGATCTTGCGCGACGTGCCGTCGGGCGAAATCCGGGGATGGAGTTTGCCGTCCAGCAGCAGCATCGGGCCCGACTGGGTGCCGAAATTGGGTCGCTGCACGACCCTGGCAGCGAAATCGTCGCTGGTCATCACCCGCCAGTCACCGTCGGCGGCGCCGAAGAAGACACCATTGGGTTTCAGGTAGAAATTGCCACCGCCGTCGCGGCTATTCAGCGGATAGAGGCGTTCGCCGTCCTCGGCATAATAGCCGATTGGCTCGCTGCCCGTGTCGTACATGCCGCCGTTGACCGCGAAGGCGACCGTGGCGGGATCGACATCCTCGGCAAGGCCGGCGAAGCCGCGGTAGATCACGCCGTTCTTGCCGGTGATTTTTGTCGTGATGCGGTGCCGGCCGGGCACGGCGATGCATTCGGTGAAGCGCTTGCCGTCGAAGGTGATGGGCTTGCAGGCCGAGGGCGCGTGCGGTTCGGCGGGCGGCCCAGCCTCGTCACGGCTCAGCGCGACATAGGTCCCGGAAAGGAGCGCGGCGCCCAGCAGGAGCGCCGCGCGGCGTTTCACTGGCCGTAGCCCGGCGTCCCTGCGATGCGCACCGCCTCGCGGGCGGCGGCGAAGAGCGCCCCGGCCTTGGCCTCGCACTCGCGCTGCTCATAGGCGGGGTCGCTGTCGGCGACGATGCCCGCACCCGCCTGGACGTGCATCTCGCCGTCCTTGACGATCGCGGTGCGCAGCACGATGCAGCTGTCCATGTTGCCGTCGGGCGCGAAATAGCCGACGCCCCCGGCGTAAGGCCCGCGTGCGTCGGCCTCGAGCTCGGCGATGATCTGGCAGGCGCGTACTTTGGGCGCGCCGCTGACGGTGCCCGCGGGGAAGCCCGCGAAGAGCGCGTCGATCGCGTCCTTGCCCGGCGCGATGCGGCCGATGACGTTCGACACGATGTGCATGACGTGGCTGTAATATTCGACGGTGTAGCTGTCGGTGACGGTGACGCTGCCGCCGATCGCCGCGCGGCCGACGTCGTTGCGGCCGAGGTCGAGCAGCATCAGATGCTCGGCGCGCTCCTTGGGATCGGCGAGCAGGCTTTCGCGATTCTCGACATCCTCGGCGCCGGTGCGCCCGCGCGGGCGCGTTCCGGCGATCGGGCGGATCGTGATCTCTTCGTCGCGGACGCGCACCAGAATCTCGGGCGACGAACCGATCAGCGCGAAGCCGGGCAGGTCGAGGAAATAGAGGAAGGGCGAGGGATTGATGCGGCGCAGCGCACGGTAGAGGTCGAACGGCGGCAGGTCGAACGGGGTGGAAAAGCGCTGCGACAGCACGACCTGAAAAATATCGCCCGCGGCGATATAATCCTTTGCGGCCGCGACCATTTCGGCGAAGCGCACCGGGCTGGTAGCGGGATTGGCGGCGATCGTCGCCGGATCGACAAGCGTGGCAGCGCGCGAGCTGTGCGGGTTCGCGCTTGCAAGGCGCGCGGCGATGGCGTCGAGCTTTTCCCCGGCGGATTCGATCATCCGGTCGATCGCGCCATTGGCATCGGGCCAGATCGGGGCGATCAGGAAGAGCTCGTCGGCAAGCCGGTCGAAGACGAGGATGACCGTCGGGCGCACGAACACCATGTCGGGCAGGCCGAGCCCGGCGCCCGGTGCGCGCGGAATGCGCTCGACGAGGCCGATCGTTTCATAGGCGAAGAAACCGACGAGCGTCGCCAGCGCCTTGGGCAGACCGTCGGGCACCGCGAAGCGGCATTCGGCGACAAGGTCGCGCAGCGCCTGGAGCGCGGGGGCGGCAACGGGCGCGAAGGTTGTGCGGTCGCGCTGCCAGTCGCGATTGATCCGCGCGGCGTCGCCGGTCACTTCGAACATCAGGTCGGGGTCGAGCCCGATCAGGCTGTAGCGCCCGCGCGTCTCGCCGCTTTCGACCGATTCGAGCACCCAGTCGCCGCGACCGGGCTCGATCAGCTTGAGCGCCGCCGAGACGGGGGTTTCGACATCGGCGATCAGCCGTTGCCAGACGACCGCGCCTTCGCCGCGCGCGAGCGCTTCGAGCGCCGCGGCGCGTCCCTCCAGCGACATGCGAAGCCCGGTCCTATTCGGCGACCGGCAGCTTGCCGGTCAGTTCGTCGCGGAGCTGATCGAGCAGCTTCTGGTTGATCTTCACTCCGACGCGCTTGCGCGCTTCGGTCATCATCTGCGCGACGAGTTCGTTGCCGAAGGCCGGGGCGAGCGGACCGGCGATCGCCGTGACGCGCGCGGGCTCGATCGCCTTGGGGTCGGGGCGCTCCACCTTGCCGAGCGAGAGCACCATCCAGCCGCGGTTGCCCGGGATTTCGAGCGTCTTGACGCTGTTCTGGGCCATCGAGAAGAGCAGCGCGAGTTCGGGCGGGACGGGCTGTCCGCCGGCGCCGAGTTCGCCGCGCTTGCCGCCGATCGTCTGGACGGTGCCGATGTTCGAACCCGCGGCGCGCGCGGCGTCGGCGAAGGCCTGCCCCCCCTCGACCGCCTTGGCGAGCGCGCGCGCCTTGTCGCGCGCGACCTTCTGTCCCTGCGCGAGCTTCCAGTCGGCGAGCAGGTCGGCACGGATCTGGGCGAAGGGCGGAGGGGCTGCCGCAGCGATCGACTTCACCGCATAGACCGCGAATTTCTCGTTCTCGACCAGCGTCGCGAGATGCGCTTCGCCTTCGCCGCTGCCCTGGAAGGCCTGGGTGATCATCGGTGCGAGGTCGGCCGCCATGGCAAAGCCGGGCTGCGCCGGGGCGCGGCCGTTGGGCAGGATCGCGGGGGTCTCGACGAGCGTCAGCTTGCGCGCCTCGGCGATTTCTTCGATCGAGGTGCCGCTGTTCACCGCATCCTGAATGGCGTTGTAGAAGGTGATGATGCCTTCGTTGGCCTTGTTCTTTTCGAGCTGTTCGCGAATTTCGGGGGTTGCCTGCGCGAGCGTGCGGGCCGGGGTCGCGGTGATCGCGTCGACCTGTGCGACCGACCAGCCGAGATCGGTCTGCGTCGGGCCGAGCACGTCGCCGCGGCCGGCGGCGAAGGCAGCCTTGGCGGCGGCGGCGTTGGTCTGGCTCGAATAGGCGGTCTGCGTCACGTCGCCCGACGAGGCGGCGGTGAGGCCCGACGCCTTGGCGGCGGCGGCGAGGCCGGTGCCGCTGCGGACCTTGGCCGCGATGCTGTTCGCGGTCGCCTGATCGGGGGCGATCACCTGCATGAAGCGGCGCGTTTCGGTGGCCGCGAAGCGCGCGGCGTTCGCCTTGTAGATGTCGGCGATTTCCTTGTCGGTGACCGCGGCGGCCGGGGCGATCGCGCGATCGAAGAGTGCATATTGCAGCACGCGCCGTTCGGGGATGCTGAAGCGCGCGCGATTGTCCTTGAGATAGGCCTGCAGCGCGGCGTCGCCCGGATCGGCGGTCGGCGCGAAGCTGCTCGACGGAATGTAGACGGCCTGACCCTGCCGCTCTTCGAGCAGGAGCGCGGCATAGGGCGCCGCCATCGCGGGCGCGATGCGCGGCATCGTGCCGACCGGAACCGCGAGCTGTTCGCCGAACAATTGCTGTTCGATGTCGGCGCGCAGCTGTGCCTCGCTGAGGTTGTTGTCGCGCAGGAAGGCGGTGTAGCGCGCCTGGTCGAAGCTGCCCGAGACGCCGGTGAAGACCGGCAGGTCGGCGATGCGCCCGTCGACGAGGCGCTTGCTGAGGCCGAAGCCGATCGTGCGCGCATATTGGCTGAAGGCGATGCCGTCGACCATCTGGTCGAGCGTCTGCTTGAGCCCGCCGCCTTCGACGAAGGCGTCCATCGTCAGGCCCGGCTGCTGTTCGCGTGCTTGGTCGTAAGAGCGGCGCACCTGGTCGCGCAGTTCGGCGAGGCCGATGTCGGTGTCGCCGACGCGCGCGACATTGGCGCCGCCGATCCCGCCGCCGCCGAAGCTCGAACTGCCGGTGACGTCGCTGAGCGCGAAGGCGAGGCCGACGAGTGCGACGAAGGCGAGGGCGAGGACCTTGCCCAGCGTGGAGGAAAAGAGGCGGCGGATCGCGGTAATCATCGAGCGGGCATTCTTTCCTTGGGGGCGCGGGCGACGCGCGGTCAGGCGCTGCTTTAGGGAAGCAGGCCAGCCGCATCAAGGCGGGAAAGGGCCGCGGCGCCTTTGTCCCGCGACTTGCCTATCGCGGCTGCGGGCCGCTAGGGGGCGGGGCAATCGAAACTGCAGCGAGAAGGACGAGCGATGGCACGGCGCAAATATGTGGTCGGCAACTGGAAGATGAACGGGCTTCGGGAGTCGCTCGACGAAGCGGGTGCGATCTTTGCCGCAGCCGCCGAACATCCGTCGGTCGATGTCGCGCTGTGCCCGCCCTTTACGCTGGTCGGCGCGATGGCGGCCGCAGCGCCCGGAGCGGCGGTCGGCGGGCAGGATTGCCATGCGGCGGCTTCGGGCGCCTATACCGGTTCGGTCGCGGCGGCGATGCTGGTCGATGCCGGTGCGCGGATCGTGATCGTCGGCCACAGCGAGCGCCGCGAAGGTTGCGGCGAGAGCGATGCCGATGTGAAGGCGAAGGCCGAAGCCGGGCTCGGCGCCGGGCTCGACGTCATCCTGTGCGTGGGCGAACCGCGCAAGATCCGCGAATCGGGCGGGGCGATCGACTTCGTCCTCGCGCAGGTCCGCGAATCGCTGCCCGACAGCTTCGACCCGACGCGGCTCGCGATCGCCTATGAGCCGATCTGGGCGATCGGGACCGGGCTGGTGCCGACGACCGAAGATGTCGCGGCGATGCACGGTTCGATCCGCGCGGCGCTGTCGGAGCGGATCGGCGCGGGCGCGGAAAAGATGCGGCTGCTCTACGGCGGATCGGTCAACGGCGACAATGCCGCCGAATTGCTGGGTGCGGGCGACGTCGACGGCGCGCTCGTCGGCGGTGCGAGCCTGACGGCGGGCAAGTTCCTGCCGATCGTGGCGGCGGGCGCGGCGCTTTCGTAACGGCTGGCCCCCGCGAAAGCGGGCGCGCGAGCAAAGTTGCACCAGACCGCCGGCCGTCCCTGCCTTCGCGGGGGCGACGGGAGTCCTTGCGGGTTGAAGAAACGCCGCTTCGTCTCTATGTGCACCGCCAGATCGGCCGGTTGACGGTCCATCCCGTTTTCAGGAATTTTCGATGTCGAACCTCTTCACCTTCCTGCTCGTCGTCCAGGCCGTCGTCGCGGCCGCGATGATCGGCGTCATCTTGATGCAGAAGTCGGAAGGTGGCGGGCTCGGCGTCGGCGGCAGCCCGGCCGGACTGCTTTCGGCGCGCGGCGCGGCGGACTTCATGACGCGTGCCACCACCATTCTCGCGACCGCCTTTGTCGGCCTGTCGATCGTCCTCGCGGCGATGGCCTCGGTCGGCGGTACCGGCGGTTCGACGATCGATACCTCGCTGTCGAAGAGCGGCCAGGCGGCCGGCGGCAGCGCATCGCCGCTGACCGCGCCGGCGCAGGCCCCGGCGGCCGGCGCCCCGGCGCAGGCGCTGCCCAGCGACGATCCGCTTGCGGCTGCCGCCGCGGCGGCAGCGGCCGACAGCGCACCCGCGCAGCAGCCGGCCCCAGCCAAGAAATAAGCGCGGGCGCCGTCCGGCGCCTTCGCATTCGCCGCGGCGGAATATTTTCCGCCGCATGTGATTCGACGGCTTGCGCCGTCCCCCTCCTGTTGAGTAAGTCTTTCCTCCCATGGCGCGGTTCATTTTTATCACCGGCGGCGTGGTCTCCTCGCTTGGCAAAGGTCTGATGGCGGCAAGCCTCGCGGCTTTGCTGCAAGCGCGTGGCTATCGCGTCCGTATCCGGAAGTTCGATCCCTATCTCAACGTCGATCCGGGCACGATGTCGCCCTATCAGCACGGCGAGGTCTATGTGACCGACGACGGCGCCGAGACCGACCTCGACCTCGGCCATTACGAGCGCTTTACCGGCGTCGCGGCGCGCCAGAGCGACAATGTCACCTCGGGCCGCATCTATCAGCAGATCATCACCAAGGAACGCCGCGGCGACTATCTGGGCGCGACGGTGCAGGTCGTCCCGCACGTCACCGACGCGATCAAGGCTTTCGCCCGCGCCGAGACCGACGACCTCGATTTCGTGCTGTGCGAGATCGGCGGCACCGTCGGCGACATCGAATCGCTTCCCTTCATCGAGGCGATCCGCCAGCTGCGCAACGAGGAAGGGCGCGACAAGACGCTGTCGGTCCATGTCACGCTGGTGCCGTACATCGCCGCCGCGGGCGAACTGAAGACCAAGCCGACCCAGCACAGCGTGCGCGAACTGGCGTCGCTCGGCGTCCAGCCCGACATATTGCTGTGCCGCTGCGAAAAGCCGCTGCCCGAGGGCGAGCGCGCGAAGATCGCGCAGTTCTGCAACGTGCGCAAGGAAGCGGTGATCCCGGCCCTCGACGCCGATTCGATCTATTCGGTGCCGGTACAATATCATGGCGAGGGGCTGGACAGCGAAGTGCTGCGTGCTTTCGGTATCCACGACGCGCCCGATCCCGACCTGACCCGCTGGTACGATATCATGGATCGCAAGCGGCACCCCGAGGGCGAGGTGACGATCGGCGTGGTCGGCAAATATGTCTCGCTGCCCGATGCGTACAAGAGCCTCAACGAGGCGCTGGTGCACGGCGGCCTCGCGCACCGCGTCAAGGTGAACATCCGCTGGCTCGATGCCGAGATGTTCGAGGCCGATGACGATCTTGCCGCCAACCTCGAGCCGCTCCACGGCATTCTCGTCCCCGGCGGTTTCGGCGAGCGCGGGTCCGAAGGCAAGATTTCGAGCGTGCGCTTTGCGCGCGAACGCGGCGTACCCTTCCTCGGCATCTGCCTCGGCATGCAGATGGCGTGCATCGAGGGCGCACGCAACACGAGCGGGATCGCGGGTGCGTCGAGCACCGAATTCGGTCCGACCGACGAACCCGTCGTCGGCATGATCACCGAATGGATGAGCGCCGAGGGGCTGCAGCAGCGCGGCGCCGACACCGACCTGGGCGGCACGATGCGGCTCGGCGCCTATGAGGCGAAGCTGTCGCCGAACAGCCATGTCGCGGCGATCTATGGCGCGAACGCGATCAGCGAGCGCCATCGGCACCGCTACGAGGTCAATGGCGCGTATCGCGACCGGCTCGAATCGGGCGGACTGGTCTTTTCAGGCATGTCGCCCGATGGCATGCTGCCCGAAATCGTCGAGCGGCCGGACCATCCCTGGTTCATCGGGGTGCAATTCCATCCGGAGCTCAAGTCGAAACCCTTCGAGCCGCACCCGCTGTTCGCCGGGTTCGTCGAGGCGGCGGTGAAGCACAGCCGGCTGGTCTGACGCCGGCAAACAGGGGAAGCAGGGCTTATGGATCACGCGAAACTCGCCGCACTTCAGGGCCCCGACAGCATCTTCACCGGACTGGGCGCCGACGACTGGGCCGAGATTGCGGGGCGCGCGGTCGAAATGCGCTTCGCCAAGGGCAAGGAATTGCTGGCGCAGGGCGATGCGGGCGACAGCCTGCTGATCCTGACCGAGGGCAGCGCGCGCGTGTCGATGCTGACCGCGGGCGGGCGCGAGATCGTGCTCGCCTATGCCGAGCCCGGTGCGGTGCTCGGCGAGATCGCGCTGCTCGACGGCGGCGAGCGCACCGCATCGGTGACCGCGACGAGCGCGGGCAGTGCGCTCCAGCTCGGCCGCAACGCGCTGCGCGACTTCGTCACCAGCCACCCCGATTTCGCCTGGTCGCTGATGCAGCAGCTCGCGCGGCGACTGCGCACCGCCGACCAGACGATCGAGAGCGACCGCGCCTATGCCTCGGGTCCGCGGCTGGCGCGCTATCTCAAGCGTCTGATTCGCAAGGACAGCCCCGAAGCGGCGCGCGTGGAGCTGAGCCAGACCGAGCTCGGCAATTTCGCGGGGATGAGCCGCGAGCATATCAACCGCCAGCTCAGGAGCTGGGAGGAATCGGGGATCATCTCGCTCGAGCAGGGACGGGTGCGCGTGCTCGACGTCGATACGCTCGAGGATATCAGCGAGAGCGAGGGCTGAAGCGAAGATCCCCCGCTTGCAGGGGCGGCGCGCTGCGCCGGAATCAGAGTTTCACGCAGGAATCACAACGCCCGGGCCTCGATATCGAGACCCGGGCGCCTGTGACGAACATCGCCATCCCCCTTTGCGCAGGCCAGGCGAAAGGCCTGCACTCCCTGGAACCGGGCCTTCGGGCCGCTTGATCCAGAAGTCGTTGGGCTAGGGCGCGCGAGGCGGATTGTCACCCTCTGGCGGCACCCGCGGCGTCACTTTGCGGCGCGCTGTGGCCGTTGGGCAACAGATTCTGCGACTCGTTCGCAACAATCGCCGTCGCAGCGGCCCATTGCCAGCGCCCGGGCCGCCCCCTA
The DNA here is from genome assembly GCF_022701295.1 of Sphingopyxis sp. YF1. NCBI lineage: Bacteria > Pseudomonadati > Pseudomonadota > Alphaproteobacteria > Sphingomonadales > Sphingopyxidaceae > Sphingopyxis > Sphingopyxis sp. YF1. The sequence goes on along the minus strand of NZ_CP033204.1, from coordinate 2,205,622 downwards.
AAGCGGCGCCATGACCGCCATTTCGCGCGCTTGCGAGGGACCGACCGCATCATGATCCTGCGTCCATATGAGCGCACCATCTTCAAACGCTATCTGCTGCCGCAACGCGGCGAGGGCTTCATCTTTGTCGCCGCGGCGTTCAGCTTCACCGCCGTCATGCTCGGCGTCGCGGCGCTGGTGATCGTGATGAGCGTGATGAACGGCGTGCGCGCCGACCTGTTCGACAAGATCGTCGGACTGAACGGTCACGCGGTGGTGCAGGGGTTCGGCGGACGGCTCGACGACTGGCAGGGCATGCTCAAGGAGGTCAAGGCGACCCCGGGGGTCGTGTCGGCGACCCCGTTGATCGAACAGCCGCTGCTCACCACCTTCAACGGCCGCGTCGAGGGCATTTTGGTGCGCGGCATGACCGTCGCCGATATCCGCCGCAACGAGGTGCTGGGGGGCAAGGTCGGGCAGGGCAGCCTCAATGCGCTGATCCCGGGATCGGGCAATGTCGCGATCGGCACCGAACTGGCGCGCAACCTGGGCGCGACGGTCGGGTCGAGCATCACGATCATCAACCCCGCGGGGCGATCGACCCCCTTCGGCACCGTTCCGCGCGAGATCAGCTATCGCGTCGCCGCGGTGTTCGAGATCGGCGTGTATGATTTCGACAAGGCCTATGTCGTGATGCCGATGGAGGATGCGCAACTGCTGTTGCTCACCGGCGACCAGGTCGGGATGATCGAGATCAAGACCAACGACCCCGACCGCGTCGGCGAGATACTGGCGCCGCTGCAACAGAAGATTGCGGCGCAGGCGATCATTTCCGACTGGCGGCAGATGAACAGCAGCCTGTTCGAGGCGCTGTCGATCGAGCGCGTCGCGATGTTCGTCATCCTGTCGCTGATCGTGCTCGTCGCGGCGTTCAACATCATCTCGTCGCTGATCATGCTGGTGCGCGCCAAGACGCGCGACATGGCGATCCTGCGCACGATGGGCGCGCCGCGCGACGCGGTGATGCGCATCTTCATGGCGATCGGCCTGTCGATCGGCGTTGCGGGCACGCTGGTCGGCATGGCTATCGGGTTCGGGCTGCTCTATTTCCGGCAGGGTGTGCTGCGGTTCTTCGAATGGGTGAGCGGCCAGCCGCTGTGGGACCCGTCGATCCGCTTCCTCACCGAACTGCCGTCGAAACCCGACCCGTTCGAGATCGTCGGCATCGCGCTGATGGCGATTGTCTTCAGCTTCCTCGCGACGCTCTATCCGGCGCTCAAGGCGGCGAACACCGACCCCGTGCAGGTGCTGCGTTATGAATGAGCTCGCGCTTCAGCTGACCGACCTTCGCCGCAGCTTCACGCAGGGCGAGGTGACGATCGACGTTCTGCGCGGGGTCAACGCGAGCTTGCGCCGCGGCGAAATCGTCGCGCTGCTCGGCCCGTCGGGATCGGGCAAGTCGACGATGCTGCAGGCCGTCGGGCTGCTCGAGGGCGGCTTTCAGGGCAGTATTCGCATCGACGGCGAGGACGTCACGCGCTTCGACCAGGGCGAGCGAACGAAGATACGGCGCGAGAAGATCGGCTTTGTCTATCAATTCCATCACCTGCTCCCCGATTTCAACGCGATCGAGAATGTCATCCTGCCGCAGCTGATCCGCGGTGCGCCGCAGGCCGAGGCAGAGGCGCGCGCCGCCGACCTGCTCGGCCGGCTGGGGCTTGCCGAGCGGTTGCACCACAAGCCGAGCAAGCTGTCGGGCGGCGAGCAACAGCGCGTCGCGGTCGCCCGCGCGCTCGCCAACCGGCCGTTGCTGGTGCTCGCCGACGAACCCACCGGCAACCTCGACGAGGCGACCGCCGACCGCGTGTTCGACCAGTTCGTCAAGCTGGTGCGCGACCATGGCTCGGCGGCGCTGGTCGCGACGCACAACGAACGGCTCGCGGCGAAGATGGACCGCGTCTTGCGCTTGCACGACGGGCATATCGAGGCCTAGGCTGCGGTTTCAACCGGAGGGGACCGACGATGGCGCTTTACGATCTTTCCGCGAAGCTGCCCGGTGGCGGCACGCAGTCGCTGGCCGATTACCGGGGCAAGGTGCTGCTGATCGTCAACACCGCGTCCAAATGCGGCTTCACCCCGCAATATGAGGGGCTGGAGGAACTGTATCGCGATTACAGGGATCGCGGGTTCGAAATCCTCGCTTTTCCGTGCAACCAGTTTGGCGCGCAGGAGCCCGGCGATGCGGAGGAAATCAGGAATTTCTGTTCGCTGACCTATGATGTCAGCTTTCCGCTGATGGCGAAGATCGACGTCAACGGCGACGGCGCCGACCCGATCTTCCAATATCTAAAAAAGGAAAAGACCGGGCTGCTGGGCAGCGGGATCAAGTGGAACTTCACAAAATTCCTCGTCGGGCGCGACGGCAAGGTGGTGTCGCGCCACGCGCCGACGACCAAGCCCGAACAGCTCCGCAAGGAGATCGAGGACCTGCTGGGGTAGCGCCGCCCGATCGGGCAGGCGGGGCGGGACGGGGGCGCAGGCACCCGGTACGGAAACGGGCTCAACCTGACGCGAAGCCGAAAGCCCCCTTCCCGGAGAGGAAGGAGGCGTTCGCTGAGAAGTTTGCCTCGCCCGGATCGAGCGTAGGCCCGACCCGTCGCCGGGTACTTTCCGGACAGGCGCCCTTCGACAGGCTCGGGGCCACGGCGAGGAACGATCCGGACTAGCCGGACGCGAAGCTATGCTAGGCTAGGTAGGTCGCGTCGGCGAGGCTGATCGTCACCGGCGGCGGGGTCAGGAATGGCTGCGTCAGGGTGCTCGCGATCATCCCCATGACGATATAGACGACGATCGTCGCGACGATGATGATCACGACATAAAGCACCGCGCGGTCCTGCGGCACCTTCATCACTGGGGTGGCGCCGAGATAGAGGAGGTAGAGACCGTAGAGGCCGGCGAGGATGCCCAGCGCCGCGACGGCGGGTACCAGTCCGAAGACGCCGCCGAGATAGCCCGCGGTGGCCGAATAGGCGGCGAGCTTCATCGCCTGGGTGCGATCCGATGCGCCGCCGAACTGGGGGGCGAGCGCATCGATGATGAAGGTCAGCACCCACACCGACACGAGTGCGAGCACATAGGACACGACCGCCTGCGTCAGTCCGCCCATCAGCGTGGGTTTGAAACTGATGCCGAGGAACTGCAGTCCGAAGACCTGCATGCCGATGAAACCGGCGATCGGGCCGATTGCGGCGAGCGGGACGACGTAGCGCATGAAGATCGCCTGCGCCGAGTCGGGTTCGGCCGCTACGGTCTCCCATTCGGTTTTAGGTTGCAATATCATGGCCTTGGCTCGATCGATCAAACCGGCGGAACCAGGCTGGCCGGGCGTTGTCATGACGGTCTCCCCTTTGCTGTTTCGACGGACGCGATTGGGACATGGATTGGCGGCGGATGCAATGGCGCCGATCACAGATGCGGCGGGCGCGATGGGCCTTTCGCGAATCGCGCCGCGCGCCTAGCGTCGCGCGATGGCCTACAGCCCCTTTGTTCCCCTGCGCGTCTTTTCCAGTTTCACCATGCTGGAGGGGGCGATCGAGCCGAAGTCCATTGCCAAGGCGGCGCGCGAGCGCGGCTTTCCGGCCGTCGCGATCTGCGACCGCAACGGGCTCTATGGCGCGATGGCATTCGGCGACGCGTGCAAGGCGGCAGGGGTCCAGCCGATCGTCGGAATCTTCCTGAGCGTCGCGCGGCCGGGGCCGCGGCTCGCGAACGGTGCGCCGCAGATCGACTGGCTCGCGCTCTATGCGCAGGACGAGGCGGGGTACGACAATCTGTGCGCGCTGGTATCGGCGGCGCATCTCGGCCGCCCGGTGGAGCAGGACCCGCACGTGCCGCTGTCGGCGCTCGCGGGCAAGGCCGACGGGCTGATCTGCCTGACCGGCGGCGGCGAGGGCGCGCTCGCGCGGCTGCTGGCGGGTGAGCAGAAGACGGCGGCGAATGACTATGTCGAACAGCTCGAAGCGCTGTTCGCGGGACGGCTCTATATCGAATTGTCGCGGCGCGGCGATGCGACCGAGAAGGCGGCCGAGGCGGCGCTGATTGACCTGGCCTATGCGCGCGCGCTGCCGCTGGTCGCGACCAATCCCGCCAATTTCGTCGAGCCGCAGTTCCACCCCGCGCATGATGCGATGCTGTGCATCGCGCAGTCGGCCTATGTCGAGAGCGAGGACCGCCGCGTTTCGAGCCCCGAGGCGTGGCTCAAGCCCGCCGAGGCGATGGAGGACGCGTTCAGCGACCTGCCCGAAGCGATCCGTAACAGCCTGACCGTGGCGCAGCGCTGCGCCTTCATGGCGCCGAAGCGCAAGCCGATCCTCCCCAGCCTCGCGGGCGACCGCGAGGGCGAGGCGGCGCAGCTTGCCGCCGATGCGCGCGCCGGGCTCGAGGCGCGGCTCGCGCACTATCCCGATCTGGGCGAGGAAGAGCGCAACGCCTATCTCGCGCGGCTCGATTTCGAGGTCGGGGTCATCGTCCAGATGGGCTTTCCCGGCTACTTCCTGATCGTTGCCGACTTCATCAAATGGGCGAAGGCGCACGACATCCCGGTCGGGCCGGGGCGCGGGTCGGGCGCGGGAAGCCTCGTCGCCTGGGCGCTCACCATTACCGACCTCGATCCGCTCAAACTCGGCCTGCTGTTCGAGCGCTTCCTCAACCCCGAACGCGTCTCGATGCCCGACTTCGACATCGACTTCTGCGAAACGCGGCGCGGCGAGGTGATCCGCTATGTGCAGGAGAAATACGGCCGCGATACCGTCGCGCAGATCATCACCTTCGGTAAGCTCAAGGCACGTGCGGTGCTCAAGGATACCGGACGCGTGCTCCAGATGAGCTATGGTCAGGTCGACCGGCTCGCGAAGCTGGTGCCCAACCATCCGACCGACCCGTGGACGCTCGAACGCGCGCTGAACGGCGTCGCCGAGCTGATGACCGAGTATAAGCAGGACGACGGGGTGCGCCGCCTGTTCGACATGGCGCGCCAGCTCGAAGGCCTGCCGCGGCACAGCTCGACGCATGCCGCGGGCGTCGTCATCGGCGACCGCCCGCTCGACCAGCTCGTCCCGCTCTATCGCGATCCGCGGTCGGACATGCCGGTGACCCAGTTCGACATGAAATATGTCGAGAGCGCGGGGCTGGTGAAGTTCGACTTCCTGGGGCTGAAGACGCTGTCGGTGCTCAAGGAAGCGCGGCGGCTGCTCGCGCTGCGCGGGGTCGACGTCGATCTCGACGCGCTCGGCTGGGACGATCCGGGGGTCTATGAACTGCTCCAGCGCGGCGAGACGGTGGGGGTGTTCCAGCTCGAATCCGAAGGCATGCGGCGCACGCTGTCGGCGGTGAAGCCGACCAATTTCGGCGACATCATCGCGCTCGTCGCGCTGTATCGGCCGGGGCCGATGGACAATATCCCGCTGTTCGGCGCGCGCAAGAACGGGCGCGAGGCGATCGCCTATCCGCACCCGCTGCTCGAAGGCATTCTCGCCGAAACCTATGGCATCTTCGTCTATCAGGAACAGGTGATGCAGGCGGCGCAGATCCTGGCGGGCTACAGCCTCGGCGGCGCCGACCTGCTCCGCCGCGCGATGGGCAAGAAGGTCCAGGCCGAGATGGACGCGCAGCGCGAGACCTTCGTCAAGGGGTGCGGCGAGCATAACCAGATCGCCCCCAAGGCGGCGAACGAACTGTTCGACTTGATCGACAAATTCGCCGGCTATGGCTTCAACAAGAGCCATGCCGCGGCCTATGCGCTGCTGTCGTACCAGACGGCGTGGCTGAAGGCGCATTATCCGCACGAATTCTTTGCCGCGTCGATGTCGTTCGACAGCCACCAGACCGACAAATTGTCGATCTTCATCGACGACATGCGCCGGCTGGGCGTCGCGGTGACGCCGCCGTCGGTGAACGACAGCGAGGCCGATTTTGCGGTCGGCCGGTCCGACGAGGGGCTGGCGGTGCGCTACGCGCTCGGCGCGCTCAAGGGTGTCGGCGAGAAAGCGATGGAAGCGCTGGTCGCCGAGCGCCACGCGCACGGCGATTTCGCGAGCCTCGACGACTTCGCCGGGCGCATCGACCCCAAGCAGCTCAACCGGCGTCAGATCGAAGCGCTCGCCGCGGCGGGTGCGTTCGACTGTGTCGAGCCCGAGCGCCCGCGCGCCTTTGCGGGAGCCGAAGCGCTGCTCGCCTGCGCCAACAGCTCGGCGCACGAGCGCTCGACGGGGCAGGGCGGGCTGTTCGGCGGCGACATCGCGATCGCCCCCGCGCTCCAGCTGCCCGCCGCCGAGCCCTGGACGCTCGCCGAGCGGATGACGCGCGAGAAGGAGGCGTTCGGCTTCTATTTCTCGTCGCACCCGGTCGAGCAATTTGAGGCCATCATTCTGGCGCGCGGCGCGCGCAGCTATGGCGACATCTGCGACAATGTCGAAATGACGCCGGGCACGCGCATCCCGATGGTGATGGCGGCGATGGTCGAAAGCGCGCGTCCGCGCGTGTCGCAGCGCGGCAACCGCTTCCTCAACCTGACGTTGTCGGACCGCAGCGGGCAGTTCCAGTCGAGCTGTTTCGACGAGATGGCGGGCAAGACGCTCGAGACGCTGGCCGCCGAGGGCGGCTGTGCGATCCTGTCGGTCGAGCTCGACCTGCTCGAGGGCGAGGAAACGCCGCGCGTCACGGTGCGCGGCGCGCAGCCGCTCGCCGACATCGCGGCGACCGCCGCGCTCCAGCTCGAATGCCGTGTCGACGCGGCCGCGGCGATCGACGAGATCGCGCGCTTCGCGGCGAGCAGCGACGAGGCGCGCGGGCGGATCATCGTCACCACCCCCGACCCCGACACGGGGCTCGACATTCGCATCGAGCTGGGGCGGCGTTTCGTGCTCAACCCCGATCTGGTCGCGCGGCTCGACATGGTGACGGGGATCGCCGATCCGCGGCTGTCGCTCGTCGCGCCGCGCGATTTCCGGGTGCGATAGATCCGATGACGCGAACGACCCGGGGGAGCTGCCTTTGCGGCGCGGTCCGGTTCGAGGTGTCGGGCGACTTCGACGCCTTTTTCCTGTGTCACTGCTCGCGGTGCCGCAAGGACAGCGGCTCGGCGCATGCGGCGAACCTGTTTTCGGCGAGCGCGACGATCGCATGGCTGGCGGGACGCGAGCGGGTCACCTCCTGGCGCCTTCCCCGCAGCCGCCATGCGCGAAGCTTTTGCGGCGCGTGCGGCAGTGCGCTGCCGAGCGTGCAGATGGACGGGGCCCTGCTCGTCGTGCCGGCGGGGAGCCTCGACGATCCGATCGCGATCCGGCCGACCGCGCATATCAGCTGCGCGAGCCGCGCGGACTGGGATATCGGGCTGGAGCATGTCGCGAAGCTGGACGGCTTGCCCGGCTGAGGCCGTCGTTGCGGCAGGAAAATGCGCCTTTGGCCTTGCGCGGTGCGCCCTGCCGCCCCTATCCCGGAGCAAAGCCATAAAGAGGATGCCGAACCGATGGGAATGCAGGGCCAGCCGCTACTTGTCACCAGCCTGATCGACCATGTCGCGCGCGAGCATGGCGGGCGCGAGATCGTTTCGCGCTGGGCCGACGGGAGCATGACGCGATCGAGCTGGGGTGAGGTCGGTACCGACGCGCGCCGCTTCGCCGCGGCGATGGTGCGGCTCGGCATGCGGAAGGGCGATCGCATCGCGACGCTGGCGATGAACCACGGCCATCATCTGGTCAGCTGGTACGGCAGCGCGGGCATGGGCGGGGTGCTCCACACGGTGAATCCGCGGCTGTTCGACGAGCAGCTCGTCTATATCGTCAACCATGCCGAGGATCGCGTGCTGCTGTTCGACGCGGCCTTCCTGCCGATCGTCGAGCGGCTGCGCGACCAGCTCCCCACGGTCGAGCATTTCATCCTGTTCGACGCGCCGGCGCGCGACGGCTTTCTTTCCTACCGCGACCTGATCGACGCCGAGGACGGCCGCTTCGAATGGGTCGAGCTCGACGAGCGCGATCCGGTCGGTCTCTGCTACACCAGCGGCACGACGGGCAATCCCAAGGGCGTGCTCTATGAGCACCGCTCGAACGTGATCCACGCGATCACCGAAATCCAGCCCGACGTGTTCGACATGTCGAACCGCAGCGTGATCCTGCCGATCGTGCCGATGTTCCACGCCAACAGCTGGGGCATTCCCTTTGCGGCGGCGACGGTAGGGGCGAAGCTCGTCTTTTCCGCCACCAACGACGCGCAGGTGCTGTGCGACCTGATGCACGAGGAAGGCGTGACCCACAGCGCCGGGGTGCCGACCGTGTGGCTCGCGATGTTCGCGCATATGGACGCGACGGGGATCGGCTACGGCAAGCTTTATCGCGTGATCATCGGCGGGTCGGCGGCGCCGCGCGCGATGATCGAACGCTTCATGAAGGCGGGAGTCGACGTCGGCCACGCGTGGGGCATGACCGAGACGAGCCCGATCGGGACGATGGGCAAGCGCCCGTGGAACTGGGACGAGATGGGGTTCGACGAGCGCGTCGACATCGTCTGCCGCCAGGGCTGCCCGCCGTTCGGGGTCGAGCTGCGCATCGTCGACGACGAGGATAATATTCTGCCGCGCGACGGCGAGACGAGCGGGCGGTTGCAGATCCGCGGGCCGTGGATCATCCAGCGCTATTTCAAGGCCGGCGAGGATGCCGCCGACGATGATGGCTGGTTCGACACCGGCGACGTGTCGGTGATCCACCCCGACGGCGTCATGCAGATCACCGACCGCGCCAAGGACGTGATCAAGTCGGGCGGCGAGTGGATCAGCTCGATCGAGCTGGAAAATGCCGCGGTCGGCGCCCCCGGGGTGCAGGAAGCCGCGGCGGTCGGCGTCTTCCACCCCAAATGGGACGAGCGCCCGGTGCTGCTGATCGTGCGCAAGCCCGGCGCCGCAGTGAACGAGGCGGAGATCGTCGAATATCTGAAGGACAAGGTCGCGAAATGGTGGCTGCCCGACGAGGTGATCTTCGTCGAGGACCTGCCGCACACCGCGACGGGCAAGATATTGAAGCGTCAGCTGCGCGACGATTACAAGGATTACCGGCTGCGGTCGCTGGCGGAGGCCTAAATTCCCAAATGCCGTTTGCCCTGAGTTTGTCGAAGGGCCGTTGTTTCTTCGGGGTAACGCGACAGAAAAACGGTGCTTCGACAGGCTCGGCACGAACGGATTTGGGTTGGGCTTCAGAACATCTCCATCTGCCCGTCGCGTTCGGGCGGGCGGAACAGGTCGCTGCGCAGCGGCGGGAATTTGCGGTCCATGCCATGTTCGCGCGCGGCGCGCTTGACGCGCTGGCGGATGAGCTGCGGCCAGACGCCGTGCCCCTTCATCCGCGAAAAGAAATTCGGATCATTGTCACGGCCGCCGCGAATGTCCTGGACCATGTGCATCACCTTGTCGGCGCGGTCGGGGTAATGTGCCGCGAGCCAGGCGCGAAACAGCGGCGCGACCTCGTGTGGCAGGCGCATCAATATCCAGGAGGCGCGGATCGCCCCGGCTTCGGCTGCCGCCTTCATGATCGCCTCGATCTCGTGGTCGGTGATTGCGGGGATGATCGGCGAGATATTGACCTGCGTCGGCACTCCGGCGTCGATCAGCGCGCGGATCGCCGCGAGCCGGCGACGCGGGTGCGGCGCGCGTGGCTCTAACGTGCGCGCGACCCCGGGATCGAGTGTCGTGACCGATACCGCCACGCCGACCAGATCGTCGCGCGCCATGGCGGCGAGCAGGTCGATGTCGCGCAGCAGCCGGTCGGACTTGGTGGTGATGATCAGCGGATGTTTCGTTTCGGCGAGCACCTCGATGATCGCGCGCGTGATCCCCCACTCGCGCTCGATCGGCTGGTAGCCGTCGGTGTTAGTGCCGATCGCGATCGGCGCGACCCGATAGTTGCGCTTGGCGAGTTCGGCGCGCAGCAGTTTCGCGGCATCGGGTTTGGCGAACAATCGGCTTTCGAAGTCGAGCCCCGGCGACAGGTCGTGAAACGCGTGGGTCGGGCGCGCGAAGCAGTAAATGCAGCCATGCTCGCAACCGCGATAGGGATTGATCGAGCGGTCGAAGCCGATGTCGGGCGATGCGTTGCGCGCGATGATCGTTTTCGGATGCTCGACGGTCACCGAGGTGCGCAGGCGCGGTGCCTCGCCGTCGATCCCCTCGGCCGCATCGAGCCAGTCGCCGTCGGCCTCGCGGGCGAGCGATCCGGTGCGCGTCGGGCGGAGGTTGGTCGGCGCGCCGCGGCCGGCGATCGGGGGCAGGGGTTTGGGCGATTCCACTTGGCGAGGATATAGCGCCGAATGGAACAAAGAAAGAACATTTCTCTTCCATCGTCATTCCCGCGAAAGCGGGAACCCAGTTCCAGCAGCTAGGGTTAGCGCAATTTCGCTCTGGGTCCCCGCTTTCGCGGGGATGACTAATATGGTTGTTATTCGGTCAGCCGGGGGATCAGATCGACGAAGTTGCAGGGCTTGTGCCGGCTGTCGAGCTGCGACGCGAGAATGCCGTTCCACGCGTCCTTCACCGCACCGGTCGAGCCGGGGAGCGCGAAGATATAGGTGCCGCGTGCGACGATCGCGCAGGCGCGCGACTGGATCGTCGAGGTGCCGATGCTCTGGTAGCTCAGCCAGCGGAACAATTCGCCGAAACCCGGAATGTCCTTGCCGTCGAGCATGTGCAGCGCTTCGGGCGTCACGTCGCGGCCGGTGACGCCGGTGCCGCCGGTGGTGATCACCACGTCGACGCTTGCGTCGTCGATCCAGTTGTGCAGGCGCGAGACGATCAGCGACTTTTCGTCGGGGATGATCGCGCGGTCGGCGAGGATATGGCCGGCACCGGTGAGCAGGTCGACGAGCGTGTCGCCGGACCGGTCGTCGGCGGCGCTGCGGCTGTCCGAAACGGTCAGGACGGCGATGCGGACCGGCCTGAACGCCAGACTTTCGTCAATCGGCATTGGCGAGGCTGCCGGCGTAGCTCAGGCGGACGCGGTCCTTGCTGTCGGGGAAGCGCGGCCATTTGCCCTGCGCGAGCGCGGCGCGGCTGACCGAGGGTTTGCCCTGCTGCGCCTCGTACATCCAGTAATTGCGCAGCACGATGCCGACATAGCCGCGCGTTTCCCAATAAGGGATCGATTCCATGTAGAGCAAAGGGTCGCCCTGATCGCGGATTTCGCTCTGCCAGCGCGCGATCGGCGCGGGGCCGGCGTTGTAGGCGGCGATCACCTTGGGCAACTGGCCGCCGGTCGAGCCGTCGCGGCTGAGATATTCGAGGTAACGCTGGCCGAAATCCATGTTGACCGCGGGCGATTTGAGATCGCCGGGCCCCGCTGCGTCGCCGTTCCAGCGCGCGAGGTCGCGCGCGGTGCCCGGGCGCACCTGCATCAGACCCATGGCGCCCGCGCCGCTGACCGCAGCGCGTTGAAAGCGCGATTCCTGCAACGTGTGGGCAAAGACCAGCGCCGGGTCGACGCGCCAGCCGCCGTTCGGTTCCCACCTGGGTTGCGGATAGCGCGTCGCGGCGGCGAGCTTGCGGCCCTGCGGGGTGTTGTGCGCGAGGTAGAGCTGCGTTTCGGGCAGGCTGAGCGCCCCCGCGAGCCCGATCAGCTGTTCGTGCTGGTCGCCGCGGCCGATGCGGGCCTGGTGGCGGATAACCGCGTCGGCATATTTTTCTTCGCCGATCTCTGCCAGCGCAATCGCGACGCGGACGTTGGGCTGATCCTCGAGCGCGCGCCAGGCGCTGCGGTCGGCGCGGACATTCTGCTGCTGGTGGACCGCCGCCTGCCCGAGCGTTTCGGCGGCGAGCAGGCCGTAGAAGGTTTCCTCGTTCGCGGCGGCGGCGCGCAGGCGCTGCTGCACCGATGCGGGTTCGCCCGCCGCCATCGCGGCGCGCGAGGCCCAGTAATGGCCCGCCGCGCGCAATTCGCTGTCGGGCGCTTCCTTCGCGACGCGGTCGAAGGCGACGAGCGCGGTGCGATAGTCGTGGAGCCGCCACGCCGCGAGCCCCTGAACCCATGCACCCTGCGTCGCCCATGGCCCGCTGCTCTGCGTGCACGCCAGCGACAGCCGCAGCGCGCTCTGGTCGTCATTTTCGATATAATAGGACCAGGCGACCTTCTGCGTCCATTCGGCGCGGGCGTCGGGTGAGAGCTTGTCGATCACCGCGTTGAGCAGCGCCTCGGCGCCGGCGGGATCGTCGTTTTTGATTCGCTCGGGAATGCTGCTCGAGAGGCCGTTTGCAAAGGGGTCGTTGACGCTGTTCGCGCCGACGCGCCGCGGGGCGCTGCCCGACCAGCTCAGCCGCGCCTGCGCCGGCAGCGTCGGGACATCGGTCGCGCCGCGGCGTGCGGCGAGGCGCCCGAGCTGCTCGGCCTGCGGCAGGCTGGGCGATCGCGCCAGAATCGGCATGATGTCGGCGACCTCGGCGCGCGGGCTGTTGGCCGCGGTCAGCAGTTCGGCGCGCAGGAAATCGTTCAGCGGACCGTTGTCGGCACCGTCGAGCAGCGCCTTCGCTTCCGCCCAGCGCTGGCCGCGGATCGCGGCAACGACCTGCGAATAGGTTTGTTTCTGCTTCGACGACAACACCGACGGTACCGTCTGCGGCGCCGATGCCAGCGGAAAGGCGGCGTCGGCGGCGAGCGCGGGCGCCGCGGTCAGGGTGGCGGAAAGAAGCAGGGTGGCGCCGAGCGCCGCGGTCATATTTTTCATCTGTCAACGTCCCCGGTTGAACAGTTTGAGGCTATCCCAGGCCGCCGCCTTGTGCGCGGGCCGGGCCAGCAGCATCGCGGGGTGCGCGACTGCCGCCGCCTCCATCTTGCTGCCATCTTGGTTAATATCGAGTAACCTTCCGCGTGCGTCGGGTAGCGCGATCTTCGCCGCCATTCGCGTGATGTCGCTGCCGACAAGGAGCAGCCGGCCGGGCCGCGCGAGGCGCAAGTGGTGCCAGAGCAGCCGGTCGAGATCGGCCGCAGCCTCGGCGTCGCAGCGCCCGCCGGGGGGGCGCGTGACAGCAAGGCTGGCCAGATAGCAGGCGTCGCGTGTCATGCCGATCGCGCCGAGCATCGCATCGAGCAGCTTGCCCGCGGGGCCGCTGAAGAGGGTTCCGTCGCGCTGGTCGTCGATTTCGGGCCAGGCGGTGAGCAGCATCAGCGGCGCACCGGCCTCGCCGACCGGGAGCACGCGGCGCGCGTCCCACTGGCTGCCCGGCACGTCGGGATGCCCGGCGAGCCAGATGCGGAAGGCGTCCCAGTCCTCGGGAAGCTCGACGGGCCCCTTTTCGGCGGGGGCGTCGACGGCTTCCTGCCGCTGAAGCGCCGCGGGCAGCGGGAGGGGTTCGGGTTCGGCCGCAACGATGATCCGCGGCTTGGGTGCCGCGTCGTTTGCCGCGGGCACGGCGAGCCAGCCCGCCGGTGCCTCGCCGACGAGCGCGTCGACACCCGCAAGCGACCACCAGTCGCAATAGCTTTCCGCCAGCAAGGCCGATTGTTGCCCACCCATGAAATTGTTTCAAACAGGCGGTTGACGGACGCGTCAATTGGCGGGCATCGGAAATCGTGACAGAATGAGCGCCGGACACGATGAATGATCGGCGCGGGGACGGCAGAAAGGTATTTGCGGTGAGCGAACGGGAATCGATGCCCTATGACGTGGTCATCGTCGGCGCAGGGCCGGCGGGGCTTTCGGCGGCGATCCGCCTCAAGCAGCAGGCGAATGAAGCGGGCAGCGAATTGTCGGTCTGCGTCCTCGAAAAGGGATCCGAAGTCGGCGCGCATATCCTGTCTGGGGCGGTCATCGACCCCAGGTCGCTCGACGAACTGATTCCCGACTGGCGGACGCAGGGGTGCCCGCTCGCCGAAGTGCCGGTCAACGACAATCAGCATTGGGTCCTGACCAAGACGAAGAAGTTCGGCGTGCCGCACTTCATCACCCCGGGCTTCATGCACAACAAGGGCACCTATACCGGCAGCCTCGGCAATCTGTGCCGCTGGCTTGCCGAACAGGCCGAGGGGCTGGGGGTCGAAATCTTCCCCGGCTTCGCCGCGGCCGAAATCCTCTATAACGAGAATGGCTCGGTGAAGGGCGTCGCGACGGGCGACATGGGCATCGCGCGCGACGGCAGCCACAAGCCCGACTATGCGCCGGGACTCGAACTCCACGCCAAATACACCTTCTTTGCCGAGGGCGTCCGCGGACACCTGACCAAGATGCTCAAGCCGCAGTTCGCGCTCGACAGCGACTGCGAGCCGCAGGTCTATGGCATCGGCATCAAGGAATTGTGGGACATCGATCCCGCGAATCATGCACCGGGCCGCGTCATCCACACGCAGGGCTGGCCGCTTGACGAAAATTCGAACGGCGGCGGCTTCCTCTATCACCAGGCGAACGGGCAGGTCGCGCTGGGCTTTGTGACCTGGCTCAACTATCGCAACCCGCACACTTCGCCCTTCCAGGAAATGCAGAAGTGGAAGACGCACCCCGAGATCGCGAAGATCCTCAAGGGCGGCAAGCGCATCTCCTACGGCGCGCGCGCGATCAGCGACGGCGGCTATCAGTCGGTGCCGAAGCTGGCCTTCCCTGGCGGTGCGCTGATCGGCGACACCGCGGGTTTCCTCAACGTGCCGCGGATCAAGGGCACGCACACCGCGATGAAATCGGGCATGATGGCCGCCGAGGCCGCCTTTGCTGCGGTGGCCGCGGGCCGCGAGGGCGACGTGCTCACCGCCTATCAGGACGCCTATGACGACAGCTGGGTCAAGAAGGAGCTGAGCGTCGTCCGCAACGTACTGCCGCTGGTCGAAAAATGGGGCGATCTCGCGGGAACGATCCTCTCGGGCATGACGATGTGGCTCGAAACGCTGGGCGTTCGCGTGCCCTTCACGATGAAGCACCATCCCGACAATGCGTCGCTCTATCGCGCCGACCAGATGCCGAAGCCCGACTATCCGAAGCCCGACGGCGTGCTGACCTTCGACCGTCTCTCCTCGGTGTTCCTTTCGAACACCAACCACGAGGAAGATCAGCCGGTTCATCTTCAGCTCAAGGATCCGACGATCCCGGTCGAATATAATCTGCCGCTCTACGACGAGCCCGCGCAGCGTTATTGCCCGGCGGGTGTCTACGAGATCGTCGGGCAGGACGAGGGCGATCCCAAGTTCGTGATCAACGCGCAGAATTGCGTGCATTGCAAGACGTGCGACATCAAGGATCCGACCCAGAACATCAACTGGGTCACTCCCGAAGGCGGCGGAGGCCCCAATTACCCGAATATGTAAGGCCGGCGCATCGGTCGCGGCGCTTGTCGCGATCGCAACGTTCCTGACCCCTTCGACGGCCGGCGCCGACGAAGGCGAACGTGCGACGCTGGGCGCACTAGCGCGTGCCGCGCTGGCCGAGGATGCCGGCGATCCGCAGCTGGCACTCGCCGCGCTGACGACGGTGGCGAGCGCGTCGCCGAACCTGCCAGGACTGCGCGGGCGGATGCTCGAACAGGCGATCGAGGCGGGCGACCTTGCCGCCGCGCGCAGCGCCGCGGGGCTGTTATGGCAGGCGGGCGACCGCCGTTTCGATGCGCAGCTTGTCCTGATCGTCGATGCGATGCGCCGATCCGACTGGAAGGCGGCACAGGCCTATGTTGCGGGACGCGCCGCTTCGACGGGCGGCGATGCCGTCGCGCGGCTGGTCGGGCCGCCGCTGGCGAGCTGGATCGCGCTGGGCGCGCGCGAGAAAATGCCCGAACGGCATCTGCTCGATGCAGGCGGGCGCGCCGCGCCGCAGCCGGCATTCCAGCTCGAGGCGGCGCTCGTCCAGCTGGCGGGGCGGCGGCCCGCCGATGCGGTGGCGCTCGCCGACAAGGTGACGCTGACCGACCGCACGAGCCAGCTTGTCGCGATGCGCGTCGCGGCGGCACTCGACAAGGCGGGCGAGGGCGCAGCGGCGAAGCGGCTGCGTGGGCGGATCGCGCTTGCCGCGGGCGAACGCGAGGACCCGTTGTTGCTGCTTCCCGATCAGGATGTGGCCAGCGCGCGCGCTGGCGTCGCACACTGGTTCGCGCTGCTCGCCGACGGTTTTGCGCGCACGCCGAACAGCAATCCGAAGGTTCCCCTGCTGTTTGCGCGCGTCGCCTTCTGGCTCGACGGCGCGGACTGGCAGGCGCGCTCGGCGCTGGTCGAGGCGCTCGACCGCAACGATCGCAAGGCCGACGCACTGAATTTGCTGCAGGACGCGTCGCTTCCCGCGGTGCTGGCGATGCGGCAGGCCGAATTGCTCGCCGACACCGGTAAGGTTCCCGAGGCCCTCGCGCTCGCCGAAAAGGCGGCTGCGGGCGAGGCTCCGGGGCGCGGGCTGCTCGTGCGCTATGCCGACGTCGCGCGGCGCTCGAACGATGCGAGCGCGGCCGAGCGGGCCTATGCGCGGCTCGAGCGGGATCTGGGCGACAATGAGTTCGACCGCGCGCTGCACGGAAATATCCTGATCGCGCGCGCCGAACTTCTGCTTCAGGCGGGCGACTGGGATGCGGCCGAACCGCTGCTCGCCAAGGCGGTCGCGCTGCGCCCGAACGATCCGGCGATCCTCAACTTCGTCGGCTATTCGTCGATCGAGCGGCGCCGCAATGTCGACGCGGCCTTTGCGCAGATCGAAGCCGCCTGGGCGCAGGACCCGCAAAATGCGGCGATCACCGACTCGCTCGGCTGGGCCTATTTCCTGACCGGACGCGCCGGGGAGGCGGTGCCGCTGCTGGAGAAGGCGCAGGCCGGCGATCCCGGCAATGCGGTGATCGTCGAGCATCTGGGCGATGCCTATTGGACGGCAGGCCAGCGGTATCAGGCACGCTATACCTGGCGCGCGGCGGCGCTGCTGGCCGAGGCCGAGATGGCGACGCGGATCGAAGCGAAGCTGCGCGACGGGCTGACCCCCGCGACGACGGCGCCATGACAAGGCTGGCCGAGACCGGCTGGGCGAAGATCAACCTGGCGCTGCACGTCCGCGCACGGCGCCCCGACGGCTATCATGAGATCGAGACGCTATTCGCTTTTGTCGACCATGGCGACGGGATTATGGCGCGGGTCGCCGAAGCCGACAGCCTGAAGATCGACGGCGAGTTTGCCGAAGGGCTGAGCACGGCCGCCGACAATCTGGTGTTGCGCGCGGTCGCGCTGCTGCGCGCGCGTTATGGCGCCGATCGCGTGCCGCCGCTCGCGGTGACGCTGACCAAACGGCTGCCTGTCGCGGCGGGGATCGGCGGTGGATCCGCCGATGCCGCTGCGATGGCGCGGCTGATACGGACGCATTTCCTGCCCGAGCTGGGCGACGGCATATTGGCGCGGGTGGTGACGCCGCTGGGCGCCGATGTCGCCGCCTGCGTGGCGAGCCGGACCTGTCTGGGGACCGGCGTCGGCGAGGAACTGTCGCCGGTGCCCGAACTCAGGCTCGGCGGGACGCCGGTGCTGCTGGCCAATCCGCGGCAGCCGGTGACGACGGGGCCGGTATT
Organism: Sphingopyxis sp. YF1; assembly: GCF_022701295.1. Taxonomy (NCBI): domain Bacteria; kingdom Pseudomonadati; phylum Pseudomonadota; class Alphaproteobacteria; order Sphingomonadales; family Sphingopyxidaceae; genus Sphingopyxis; species Sphingopyxis sp. YF1. The sequence continues at coordinate 2,188,107 of NZ_CP033204.1, read as the reverse complement.
CGCGGCGTGGGACGGGATCGACCGCGGCGCGCTCTACGGCGATCCGGCAGGGCGGGCAAAACTGCTCGCGGCGCGCAACGACCTGCAGCGTCCGGCGATCGCGCAATGCCCGGCGATCGTCGATGTTCTGACCGAACTCGGCGCGCTTGGCCCGTGGCTCGTGCGCATGTCGGGATCGGGGGCGACCAGTTTCGCGCTGTTCGACGCGCTCGCCGAACGCGACGCGGCGTCGGTGAGGCTGGCGCAGAGCCATCCGCACTGGTGGCAGATGGCCGGGGTGCTGCGATGAACGAGGCATGGACCGCGCTGGGAGCGCCGCGCGCGGGTGGAATATTGCTGATCGGCGACCATGCGTCGAACCTTGTGCCCGCCGACATCGATCTGGGCATCGATCCGGCGTTGCTGAACGCGCATATCGCCGTCGATATCGGCGTCGCCGCGGTTGCCGAGCGGCTGGTCGATGCGGGTGCGGTCGATGCCGCGATCCTCGGCGGCGTGTCGCGGCTGGTGGTCGATTGCAACCGCGACGTGGATGCGCCGGGCGCGGTGCCGATCGCGAGCGACGGACATGCGATCCCCGGCAATGCGCTGGATCATGCGGGGCGCGAGGCGCGCATGGCGCGGTTCTTTCATCCGTATCACGACCATATCGCGGCGACGGTGGCGGCGCAGCGCCCGGCGATGATCCTGTCGCTGCACAGCTTTACGCCGTCGCTGGCGAGCGATCCGGAGCAAGCGCGGCCGTGGCAGGTCGGGGTACTCTACAACAAGGACGAGCGGCTGGCGGCGCCGGCAATCGCGGCCTTGGCGGAAGAGGGGCTGATCGTCGGTGACCAGCTTCCTTACTCGGGCAAGCTGCTCAACGCGACGATGAACCGCCACGCCGAGGCGAACGGCATTCCCTATGTCGGGATCGAGATGCGGCAGGATCTGGCGGGCGATACCGCAGGGCAGGCCTTGTTCGCCGAACGGCTCGCGCGCATGCTGGGCAGACTGGCATTGAATGTTGCAGGGTAGGCGTGTAGAGGCGCCGTTCTTCGTCATAATTTGAAATATTATTATCGGGAATGCCAAAAATGCCTTCATATCGTTCGCGCACCACCACCCATGGCCGCAACATGGCCGGTGCCCGCGGCCTCTGGCGCGCAACCGGGATGAAGGACAGCGACTTCGGCAAGCCGATCATCGCGGTGGTCAACAGCTTCACCCAGTTTGTGCCCGGCCACGTCCATCTGAAGGACCTGGGGCAGATGGTGGCGCGTGAGATCGAAGCTGCGGGCGGGGTCGCGAAGGAGTTCAACACGATCGCGGTCGATGACGGGATCGCAATGGGGCACGACGGCATGCTCTATTCGCTGCCGAGCCGCGACCTGATCGCCGACAGCGTCGAATATATGGTCAACGCCCATTGCGCCGATGCGATGGTGTGCATTTCCAACTGCGACAAGATCACGCCCGGGATGCTGATGGCCGCGCTGCGCATCAACATCCCGGTCATCTTCGTATCGGGCGGCCCGATGGAAGCGGGCAAGGTCGTGCTCAAGGGCAAGGAGGTCGCGCTCGACCTGGTCGACGCGATGGTCGCCGCCGCCGACGAAAAATACAGCGACGCCGAAGTGACCGCGATCGAGCAGGCGGCGTGCCCGACGTGCGGCTCCTGTTCGGGCATGTTCACCGCCAATTCGATGAACTGCCTGACCGAAGCGCTGGGGCTGTCGCTGCCCGGAAACGGCTCGACGCTGGCGACGCACGCCGACCGCAAGCAGTTGTTCCTGCGCGCCGGCGCGATGATCGTTGAGATGTGCCGCAGGCACTACGAGGAAGAGGATGCGAGCGTCCTGCCGCGCAATATCGCGACCTTCGAGGCGTTCGAGAATGCGATGAGCCTCGACATCGCGATGGGCGGGTCGACCAACACGGTGCTGCACCTGCTCGCCGCCGCCTTCGAAGCCGGGGTCGATTTCACCATGGCCGACATCGACCGGCTGTCGCGGCGGGTGCCGTGCCTGTCGAAGGTCGCGCCGGCGAAGAGCGACGTCCATATGGAGGATGTCCACCGCGCGGGCGGGATCATGGCGATTCTGGGCCAGCTCGAGCGCGCCGGTCTGCTTCATGCGCATCTGCCGACGGTCCACAGCGCGACGCTGGGTGACGCACTCAACAAATGGGATATTTCGCGCACCAACGACCCCGAAGTGCAGACCTTTTTCAGGGCGGCCCCGGGCGGCGTCCCGACGCAGACCGCGTTCAGCCAGGACCGGCGCTGGGACGAACTCGACCTCGACCGCGAAAGCGGCGTGATCCGCTCGGCCGACCATGCGTTCAGCAAGGATGGCGGGCTGGCGGTGCTGTCGGGCAATATCGCGCTCGACGGCTGCATTGTGAAGACGGCGGGCGTCGACGAGAATATCCTGACGTTCAGCGGCCCGGCGAAGGTCTATGAGAGCCAGGATGCCGCGGTCGCGGGAATCCTGACCGGGCAGGTCGAGGCGGGCGACGTCGTGGTCATCCGTTACGAAGGGCCGAAGGGCGGACCCGGGATGCAGGAAATGCTCTATCCGACGAGCTACCTCAAGTCGAAGGGGCTCGGCGCCGCGTGCGCACTGATCACCGACGGACGCTTTTCGGGCGGCACGTCGGGCCTGTCGATCGGCCATGTCTCGCCCGAAGCGGCCGAGGGCGGCGCGATCGGGCTGGTCGAGAATGGCGACCTGATCAATATCGACATTCCGTCGCGGACGATCACGCTGGCGGTCGCCGACAGCGTGCTGGCCGAGCGCCGGGCCGCGATGGACGCGAAGAGCGACGCCGGCTGGCAGCCCGAAAAGGCACGCCCGCGCAAGGTTTCGGTAGCACTTCAAGCCTATGCTGCGATGACGACGAGCGCCGCTCGCGGGGCGGTGCGCGACCTGTCGCAACTCGCCAATCGTGGCTCAGGGGGAAGCAAGGGTTGAGAATTTTCGCGATCGCGGCGCCGCCGCTGCTGCTGCTCGCGGGATGCAGCGACAGACCCGACAATGGCGATATGGCCGAAGCCGAGGCGCGCGCGTCGCGCGATGCGGCGGATGACGGCCGTATCGAATGCGCGCTCGAGGGAGCCAAGTTGTTCGACCGCACCTGTACGGTTCAGGAAATGAACGGCGCCGACGGGACGGTGCTGATCGTCGGGCGCGGCGATACCGGTTATCGTCGTCTGCTGATCACCACCGACGGTCGCGGCGTGATCTCCGCCGACGGCGCCGAGCCCGCCAAGGTGACGATCGCCGGCGAAAAACTGATCGAGGTGGCGATCGGCGCGGATCGCTATCGGTTGCCTGCGAATACGGGCGGGTTGAACTGAGGTTTTTGCAGTTTCAGGGTGGGAAGCGGATCGTCCTCCATGCCCGTTCGCTCGACACGAACGGACTTGAGCGAAGCGATTCGTCCGCAACCGGACGTTTCCCGCCGCCCCTCTCCACGATCTTGCTTATGGGCCGCGTCGCCCGCCGGCGTCAGGCGATATCGAGCGACGCCGCGATCGTGGTCCACACCTGCGCGAGGTCGTCGGGCGCGATGCAGTAGGGGGGCATGACGTAGACGCTGTTGCCGAGCGGGCGGAGGAGGACGCCGTGGTCGCGGTAGAAGGCGATCAGGCGCGGGGTGAGGGTCGAGAGATAGCCCGAATCGGGGACGGTGATGTCGAGCGCGGCGATGGTGCCGAGGCGGCGGGGATTGGCGACGCGCGGGTCGTGCGACAGCATCGACAGATGCGCCGCCTGCGCGTCGGCGAGCGCGTCGATCCGCGCCTGCACCGGCTCGTCGCGCCAGATTTCGAGATTGGCGGCGGCGGCGGCGCAGGCGATCGGGTTCGCGGTGTAGCTCGACGAATGGTAGAAGGTCTTTGCGCGGTCGGTCGAATAATGCGCCGCAAATATCGGCTCGATGCAGAGCGTCACCGCGAGCGGCAGCGCGCCGCCGGTCAGCCCCTTCGACAGGCAGACGATGTCGGGAATGACCCCCGCCTGGTCGCAGGCGAAGCGCGTGCCGGTGCGCCCCCAGCCGGTCATCACCTCGTCGGCGATGAAGAGCACGCCGTGGCGCGCGCAGATGCTGCGCATTTCGGCGAGCACCCATGCGGGATAGATCAGCATGCCCCCGGCGCCGAGGATGAGCGGTTCGACGATGAACGCCGCGGGCTTTTGAACGCAGGCCGCGTCGAGCGCATCGAGCGTTGCCTGTTCCAGGCCTTCGTGCGGGAAGGGGATGGTGTCGACGTCGAAGAGCAAAGGTTGCCAGGCGCGATTATAGACGCCGCGCTCGCCGACCGACATCGTGCCGATCGTGTCGCCGTGATAGCTGTGTTCGAGGACGAGGATGCGGCTGCGCGGCTCGCCGATGTTATACCAGTAGCCGAGCGCCATCTTGAGCGCGACCTCGACGCTGGTCGACCCCGAGTCCGAGAAGAAGACCCGGGTGAGCGGGTCGGGGGTGATGCGGATCAGTTCGGCGGCGAGGCGCTCGGCGGGCTCGTGCGTCCAGCCGGCGAAGATGAGCTGGTCGAGCCTTTCGGACTGGTCGCGGATCGCCGCCATGATGCGCGGGTGCGCGTGGCCGTGCGTCGTCACCCACCAGCTCGAGACGGCGTCGATCCAGTGGTTGCCGTCGGCGTCGTAGAGCCGCGCGCCCTCGCTGCGGGCGATGAGCGGGATGGTGTCGCCGAGGCCGTGCTGGGTGAAGGGGTGCCAGATGGGGGAGGGGAGGTTGGTCATCGCGGGCGCCATACAGGCATTTGCGTTTTTCGCGAATCCCCGAGTGGAGCGCGACGATGGACGTCGCGGCGGCGTGCGCCTAAACGATTGGCCCGTCGAAACTTTGCCGGAGCAATGCGATGCGCTTCCCGATCGGTCCCGGTGCCCTGGCGGTGCTGTTCGCCAGCCTGTCCCCCGCGGCGGCGCAGGAGACGCCGGGCGTGGCGTGGAGTGCGCCCGCGACGGTGCAGGTCGCGGCCGAGGAACGGCGCTTTACGAGCCGCGGCGCCGAACTGGGCGGGACGCTGCTCGTCCCGCGCGGCGACAGGCCGGTGGCGGCGGTCGTGGTGACGCACAGCGCTTCGTCGCCGCTCGGCGACGCGTCGCTCTACGATCATCTGAAGACCATGCTGCCCGCGCTGGGGATTGCGGTCTTTACCTATGACCGGCGCGGGTCGGGGCGATCGGGAACCGAGAATGCCGGGGGCGATTACGCGCTGCTGGCCGACGATGCCGCGGCGGCGGTGCGCAGCCTGCAAGCCGATCCGCGCATCGACCCGCGGCGCGTCGGCATCTGGGGGCTGAGCCAGGGCGGCTGGATCGGTCCGCTGGCGGCGGCGCGCAGTTCGGATGTCGCCTTCGTCGTGTCGGTGGCGGGACCGGTCGTCACCGCGGACGTCCAGATGATTTTCTCTTCGACCAATCATCTGCGGGCGAACGGCCATTCGCAGGCCGAGATCGAGCAGATGGTCGCGACGCGCAGGGCGGTCGACGATTATATGCGCGGAACCGGAAGCCGTGAGGCCGCGCAGGCGCTGGTCGACCGGGCGAAGACGCAGCCGTGGTTCAAATATCTCTATATGGGCGAGACCGTGCGCGACCGGTCGGTGTCGGGGTGGCGCCGGGAGATCGAGAATGACCCGCTGACCAATTTGACCGCGGTCACCGTGCCGGCGCTGGTGCTGTACGGCGCCAACGACGCGGTCGTGCCCGTCGCCGAGTCGACCAAACGGCTGGCCGCGGTGGCGCCGAAAATGCCCAATATGACGGTGCATGTGGTGGCGGGGGCGGACCATGCGATGCAGATGGCGGCCGACGAGAAGACGTCGCTCGACCCCAAGCACGACGGCACCGAACGGCCCGATTCGGCCGAATATGTCGCGGTGCTGACGCGCTGGCTCGCCGAACGGGGGCTGGTCGCCGACTGACCGGCGGCGACGCCGCTAGACGAAGTCGGCGCGGTCGAAGCTCGCCGCGAAGGCCTGCGCCAGCGCGTCGGGGGTGAGCGGATCGACGATCGGCAGGCGGCCGAGGCGGCGGACGCCCGAGAGGTCGGCGACGATCGCCTCGCTGTCCTCCACCGGATCGCCGAGGAAGGCGAGGCCGTGGATCGGGACGCCGCGGCTGCGCAGCGCCTCGATCGTCATCAGGCTGTGGTTGATCGTGCCGAGCCCGGTGCGCGCGCAGACGATCACCGGGACCTGCCAGCGCGCGAAGAGGTCGGCGTAGAGCAGGGTGCGGGTGACGGGGACGAGCGCGCCCCCCGCGCCCTCGACGATCAGGTCGCCGGAGGGCGGCGTCAGCGCGTCGGGATCGAGGGCCACGCCGTCGATCTCGGCCGCAAGATGCGGCGAGACGGGGGTGACGAGGCGGTAGGCCTCGGGCAGGACCGCGACGCCCGCGAGGCGCGCCACCGCCTCGCTGTCGGTTTCCTCTTCGAGGCCCGACTGGATCGGTTTCCAATAGGGGATGCGCAGCGCGCCCGCGAGCGCGGCGGCGAACACGGTCTTGCCGATGCCGGTGTCGGTGCCGGTGACGACGAAGCGGGTCATGCCGCGGCCATCGCGGCTGACAGGCTTTCGGCCATCGCGTCGATGTCGCGCTCGCTGGCGTTGAGCGTGAGCGCGACGCGCAGCCGCGCGCTCCCCTGCGGCACCGTCGGCGGGCGGATGCCGCGCACGTCGAAGCCGTCGGCCTTCAGCGCTGCGGCGATGCGCATCGTGCGTGCATTGTCGCCGATCACGACGGGGATGATCTGGCTGCCGCTGGGGGCGATGCCGAGCGCGGCGAGGCGGTTTTCGGCGTGGCGGACGAGCGACTGGAGGCGCGCGGCGCGCTCGGGCCCGGTCGCGACGATTTCGAGCGCCTGGCGGACGAGCCACGCCATCAGCGGCGACGGCGCGGTCGAGAAGATGAAGGGGCGGCCGCGGTTGACGATGAAGTCGCGCACGATCGCCGGGCCGCAGAGCAGCGCGCCTTCGCAGCCGAGCGCCTTGCCGCAGGTGTGGAGGGTGACGAGATTGTCGCGGCCCGCGAGGGCGTGCGCGAGCCCCTGTCCGGCGGGACCGTAGACGCCGGTCGCATGCGCCTCGTCGACGACGAGCACCGCGTCGTGGCGGTCGGCGACCGCGGCAAGCTCGGCGAGCGGGGCGATGTCGCCGTCCATCGAATAGAGGCTTTCGACCGCGATCCACGGCGTGCCGGTGCCGCCGCGCGCGCGCCAGGCGGCGATCGTATCGGCGAAGGCCTGCGGATCATTGTGCGCGGCGGCGATGCGGTCGGCGCGGCCGAGCTTCATGCCGTCGTGGACGCTCGCGTGGATCAGTTCGTCGTGGACGATCAGGTCGCCGCGCTGCGGCAGCGTCGCGAAAAAGGCCGCATTGGCGGCGAAACCGGTGGGGAAGAAGAGCGCCGCCTCGCTGCCGTAATGGCGCGCGGCGTGCGCTTCGAGCGCTTCATGCTCTTCATGGTTGCCGCGTAGCAGGCGCGAGCCGCCCGATCCGGCGGGGAGTCCCGCCGCGAGCCCCTTCGCCATCGCCTCGTTGAGCGAGTAGGAGCCGGCGAGCGCGAGATAGTCGTTCGAGGCGAAGTCGATCCCGGCGCGCGGCGCGAGCGCGCGGCGGCGGTCGCCGGCGGCGAGCGCGGCGAGATCGGCGTGGTGGGCGGCGAAGGGGGAGGGGGGCATCATTTTCTTTCACGCGTCGTGGCGGGGAGCGGCAGGCGGCGCGGCAATCCGGAGCGGGCGCAAACCCCGCGGGACTGCTTTCCCCGGCTTGCGCCGGGGTCGCCTGGCGAGGTTCAGGGCCGCAGGGCCTGCCGTTCTTCGGCGGTCAGCCGGTACGGGGTCGCGACCGGTTCGAGCGTCGCGGGGTCGAAGAGCGCCGCGCGGCGACGGTCGCCCGAAACAATGTCGCGGATCGCCCGCGCGAAGAAGCGCCGCATCAGCGTGACCATGCTCATTCGGGGCAGGCCGCTGGTGTCGCCGGTGCCGTCCTGCGTGAAGAGATGCCCGCGCGGCGGGCCGAGCAGCCGGTCGCGCGCCGCGGGATCGCAGGCGCCGAGCTGGACCGTGATGAAGGGAAGCCGCCCGGTCGCGACGGTGTTGAACAGCGGCATTCGGCAGCAGGCGGCGTACCAGCGCAGCGTCGGCTTGTCGGTCAGATGGACGCAGGCGAGCCGGTCGCGCCCGGTGTCGAGCCGCATGCGCGCGCACCGCGTCTGGTAGAGCGCGGTGCCGCCGTGCGCGTCGAGCAGCTGCGGGTGGCCGAGATAATCGACGAGATGCTGGCAATCGGAGCAATGGCATATGAGGTGATCGCCCTCCGCGCCGATGCGCAGCGTTCCCGAAACGGCGCCGCATTCGCAGGCGAAGGGAAGGTCGGACGACATGGCCCGGTCCTAGCGCTTCGCCGACCGATGGGGAAGGCGTTGCCGCCGGCCCATATGGAATCCTCAATTCGTCATCCCGGCGAAGGCCGGGATCTCATCCTCGCGATAGAACGAGGCGGCGAGACCCCGGCTTTCGCCGGGGTGCCGGCCTGTCGGGGCCGTCAGTTCTTCGACTTGTCGACGAGCTGGTTCTTGGCGATCCACGGCATCATCGCGCGCAGTTTTTCGCCGGTCTGTTCGATCGGGTGCGCGGCGGCGGCCTTGCGGCTGGCCTTGAGCTCGGGTTGGCCGGCCTGGTTGTCGAGCACGAAATCCTTGACGAAGCGGCCCGACTGGATGTCCTGAAGCACGCGCTTCATTTCGGCCTTGGTCTCTTCGGTGATGATGCGCGGGCCGGTCTTGATGTCGCCATATTCGGCGGTGTTCGAGATCGAATAGCGCATGTTCGCGATGCCGCCTTCATAGAGGAGGTCGACGATCAGCTTGGTTTCGTGGAGGCACTCGAAATAGGCCATTTCGGGCGCATAACCCGCCTCGACCAAAGTTTCGAAACCCGCCTGGATGAGGTGGGTGATGCCGCCGCAGAGCACCGCCTGTTCGCCGAAGAGGTCGGTTTCGCACTCTTCCTTGAAGGTCGTCTCGATGATGCCGCTGCGGCCGCCGCCGACGGCGCTCGCGTAGGAGAGGGCGAGTGCCTTGGCAAAGCCGTTGCCCGACGCGCCCGCACCCTGCGCTTCCTGCGCGACCGCGATCAGGCAGGGGACGCCGCCGCCCTTCTGATATTCGCTGCGCACGGTGTGGCCGGGGCCCTTGGGCGCGACCATGAAGACGTCGATGTCGGGGCGCGCGTCGATCAGGCCGAAGTGGATGTTGAGGCCGTGCGCGAAGGCGAGCGCGGCGCCGGGCTTCATGTTCGGGCCGATGTCGTCGGCGTAGATCTTCGCCTGATGCTCGTCAGGAGCGGCGATCATGATCACGTCGGCCCATTCGGCGGCTTCCTTGTTGGTCATGACCTTGAAGCCCGCGGCCTCGGCCTTTTTGGCGGTCGCCGAACCCGGGCGGAGCGCGATCGCGACGTCCTTCACGCCGCTGTCGCGCATGTTCTGCGCGTGCGCGTGGCCCTGGCTGCCGTAGCCGACGACGGCGACCTTCTTGCCCTTGATCAGATCCTGGTCGGCGTCGCGATCGTAATAAACCTGCATGTCATTCTTCCCTATTATTCGTCATCCCAGCGCAAGCTGGGATCGGTCTCGGTTTTAAACTGCGTGCGATCCCAGCTTTCGCTGGGATGACGGTGACTCAGAGCGCCTCCGGCCCGCGGCCGATGGCGACGACGCCGGTGCGGCCGACCTCGACCAGCCCGCATTCGCGCATCAGCGCGATGAAGCGGTCGACCTTGTCGCTGTTCCCGGTGATTTCGAAGATGAAGCTGGTGAGCGTGGTGTCGACCACCTTGGCGCGAAACACGTCGGCGAGGCGCAGCGCCTCGATGCGCTTTTCGCCGGTCCCCGCGACCTTGACCAGCGCGATCTCGCGCTCGACGTGCGCGCCCTGGTCGGTGAGGTCGGTGACCTTGTGCACCGGAACGAGGCGGTCGAGCTGCGCGATGATCTGGTCGATGACCGGCGGCGGTCCCGAGGTCACGATGGTGATCCGCGACAGCGCATGGTCGGCGGTGATGTCGGCGACCGTCAGGCTTTCGATATTATAGCCGCGCGCGGTGAACAGCCCGGTGATCTTGGCGAGCACCCCGGCCTCGTTGTCGACGGTGACGGCGAGCACGTGGCGCTCGCCCGTTTCGGTTTGGATTTTCATGGATTTACACCAGTGCCTTGGCTTCGTCGTCCATCGTGCCGGTGACGTCGCTCGGCTGGAGGATCATGTCGGTGTGCGCCGCGCCCGACGGGATCATCGGGAAGCAGTTGGCGAGTTTTGCGACGCGGCAGTCGACGATCACCGGACCCGGGGTCTCGATCATCGTGCGGATGCCGTCCTCGAGCTCGCCCAGCGTGTCGATGCGCAGCCCGGTCCAGCCATAGGCGTCGGCGAGCTTCACGAAATCGGGCAGGCTGTCCGAATAGCTGTTCGAATAGCGGCTTTCGTAGGTCAGCTCCTGCCACTGGCGGACCATCCCCATCCATTCATTGTTGAGGATGAAGATCTTCACCGGCAGGCGGTACTGGCTGACCGTGCCCATTTCCTGGATGTTCATCTGGAGCGAGGCTTCGCCCGCGATGCAGATGACGAGGCGGTTCGGGTTGGCGATCTGTGCGCCGACCGCGGCGGGAAAGCCGTAGCCCATCGTGCCGAGCCCGCCCGAGGTGAGCCAGCGGTTGGGCGCCGAGAAGCCGAAATGCTGCGCCGCCCACATCTGGTGCTGGCCGACCTCGGTGGTGATGATCGGGTCGCGCCCGCGCGTCGCGTCGAACAGCGCGCGCACCGCGCGCTGCGGCATGATTTCGGCGCCGGCTTCCTTCTTTTCGGGGAAGTCGAGGCAGCGCGTGGCGCGCCAGCCGTCGATGCGGCGCCACCATTCGCCATAGTCGCGCGCCTTGTGGTTCTTGTCCTGCCACGCCGCGATCAGCGCGTCGAGCGCGCGGCCGGCATCGCCGACGATCGCGAGGTCGACGGGGACGATCTTGTTGATCGACGAACGGTCGATGTCGATGTGGATCTTCTTCGAATCGGGCGAGAAGGCGTCGAGGCGGCCGGTGACGCGGTCGTCGAAGCGCGCGCCGACCGCGATGATCAGGTCGGCACGGTTCATCGCCATGTTCGATTCATAGGTGCCGTGCATGCCGAGCATGCCGAGCCATTTGGGATCGTCCGACGGGAAGGCGCCGAGCCCCATGAGGGTCGAGGTGATCGGCGCGCCGGTGAGCGACACGAGCTGGCGCAAGGCGGCGCTGGCGTCGGGGCCGGCGTTGATCACCCCGCCGCCGGTGTAGAAGACCGGGCGTTCGGCGGCGGCGATCATGTCGATGGCCTGGCCGATCGCGTCGGCGTCGGGTTCGACCTGCGGACGATAGCTCTGGTGGTCGATCATCGCGGGCACGCGATAGGTGCCCGTGGCGACCTGCACATTTTTCGGGATGTCGATGACCACCGGGCCGGGGCGGCCGTGGGTGGCGATGTAGAAGGCCTCGTGCATGATTGCGCCGAGGCGGTCGGGGTCCATCACCAGATAATTATGCTTGGTGCAGTGGCGGGTGATGCCGACGGTGTCGCATTCCTGGAAGGCGTCGGTGCCGATCAGCGTCGTCGGGACCTGGCCGGTGAGCACGATCATCGGGATCGAATCGAGCAGCGCGTCGGTGATGCCGGTGACGGCATTGGTCGCGCCTGGGCCCGAGGTGACGAGCACGACGCCGGGCTTGCCCGTCGAGCGCGCATAGCCCTCTGCCGCGTGGGTCGCCGCCTGTTCGTGGCGCACGAGGACATGCTTGATCGTCGGGTGGTTGAAGAGCGCGTCGTAGATCGGAAGGACTGCGCCGCCCGGATAGCCGAACACTGTATCGACCCCGAGGTCGACCAGCGCCTGAACCACCATGTCGGCACCGCTCATTTCCGTCACGATTTTACTCCTTCCTCGATCCTTGCAGGCGCGCAAGCGGGGGCGCTTGTGCGCTGCAACAGGGCTGCGGGCAATAGGTGCATGATTCTATCTTGTCAACAGCGTATCGCGTAATTTTATTGCTAATTGGTCAATTGAATCGATGGATAATGACTCGTCGTGGCGTGGCCAGCCCGCAGGCGGCTGGTGGCGGAACCACGTATATTGGCGCTTGGCATATTGGCGCGTTGCGGCCTGCGCCTGTTCGAGCGCGGCGTCGCGCGACAGATCGCCGCGCAGCAGCGCCGCGATCTGCGGCACCCCGATCGCGCGCATGGCGGGAAGGTCGGGGTCGAGATCGCGCGCGAGCAGTGCCTCGACCTCGGCGATCGCGCCGCCGTCGAACATCGCTTCGAGCCGGCGGTCGCAGCGCGCGCGGAGCCAGTCGCGCGGCGGCAGCAGGATCATCGGCGCGAGGGCGATGCGGTCGGCGATGCCGCCTTCGCGCGCCTCCTGCCATGCGGCGAGGGTGCGGCCGGTGGCGCGGACGACCTCGAGCGCGCGCGCGACGCGGGTGGTGTCGGCGGGGGCGAGACGCGCCGCGGCGGCGGGATCGGCGAGCGCGAGCGCGGCGTGCGCGTCGGCGACGGGCAGCGCGCGCACGGCCTCGCGGATCGCCGGGTCGATGTCGGGGACGGGCGCGATGCCGAACAGCAGCGTGCGCAGATAGAGGCCGGTGCCGCCGACGAGGATGGGAAGCTGTCCCGCGGCGTGCGCGTGCCCGATCAGGTCGCGCGCCGCATCGGACCAGCGCGCGGCGTTGCAGGCGTCGGCGGCGTCGACATGACCGAAGAGATGGTGCGGCACGCCCTGCATTTCCTCCGCGGTCGGGCGGGCCGAGAGGATGGCGAGGTCGGCATAGACCTGGCTCGCGTCGGCGTTGACGACGATGACATCCTGGCCGATGCTCTTTGCGAGCGCGACCGCCAATGCGCTCTTGCCGCTCGCGGTCGGTCCGGCAATAAGCGCCACCGGCGGCCGCCGGGCGTCGAGAAAAGGAGAATGGGCCATGTTCGTCGCGACGCTGATAGCAGCCGGAAAGCTGACCGACGAGGTGGTTCGCGAAGCGATCGACCGGCTCGACGCGACGGGGCACGACGTCGGCGCGCCGCACTGGCTCGACGAGCATGACGCCGCCGACATCATGTTCCAGGGTAGCCTGGTCAGCGCGCGCGCCGAACTGGCGAAGATGGATCATGGCGCGCTCGACGTCGTCGTCCAGCCGCTGGGCGACCGCGCCAAGAAGCTGATCATCGCCGACATGGATTCGACGATGATCACCGTCGAATGCATCGATGAACTGGCCGATTATGCCGGGATCAAGCCGCAGATCGCGGCGATCACCGAGCGCGCGATGCGCGGCGAACTCGATTTCCGCGCCGCGCTGTTCGAGCGCGTCGGGCTGCTCGCGGGGCTCGCCGAAAGCGTGCTAGCCGAATGCCGGATGGAGCGGGTGAAGCTGACGCGCGGGGCGCGCACGCTGGTGCAGACGATGAAGGCGCACGGCGCGCATGCGGTGCTGATTTCGGGCGGCTTCACCGCCTTTGCGGGGCCGGTGGGCGAGGCGGTCGGTTTCGACAAGGTCGTCGCCAACCATCTGGAGATTGCGGGCGGCCAGTTGTCGGGGCGCGTGCTCGAACCGGTCGTCGACAGCGCCGCGAAGCTCGACACGCTGCGCGCCGAGGCCGCCGCGCACGGGCTGCCGCTGGCCGAGACGCTGGCGGTCGGCGACGGCGCGAACGACATTCCGATGATCACCGCCGCGGGGCTGGGGATCGGTTACCACCCGCACCCGGCGTGCGCCGAGGCGGCCGACGCCGCGATCCGGCACCACGACCTGACCGCGCTGCTGTGGGCGCAGGGCTATCCGCGGCGGTCGTGGGTGATGGGCTAGGGCCGATCGACATTCCGTTCTGGTGGCCTGCAAATGGCGGCCTTCCGCGCTTCCGGTGCTCACGTGCCATGAGCACGCTGCGCTCCGGGTCACGGAAAACCACCATTTTCGACTCGCCATCTCCTGAATGTCGATCGGCCCTAGAACGACGGCGTCCGGTCGGCCGCCGCCGCGGTGTCGGCATTTTTCGCCTGTTGCTGCGTCGCCGCGATCCTGGCGTCGGTTTCCTGCATGACCTTTGCCGCATAGCTGCCGTTGTCGAGGCTCAGCCGCATGTTCGACACCAGCTGCGGGTTGCCCGAATCGATGCCGATCCGCGCAAAGATGCTCGATCCGCATTGCGCATCGCGCGCCGCATAGCCGTCGCCGCCCCAGCAGCGGTTCTGCATCATGCCGTCGCTCGTTCGCGGCAACGGCGCACCGGCGCTGTCGCGCGCGATGCCGATCTCTTCGGCGAGGCCGCTTCCCATGTTGGGCGGCGCGATCGGTTCGAGCGCGCCATATTTGGCGACGAGTTGCTCCTTCGTCTTGTCGATCAGCGGCTGGCCGCCGGCATAGAAGAAGATCTCGCGATACACGCCGATGACGCGCTCCTCGCCCTTCAGCCCGTAGATCTCGACGCTGACCTTGTCCTGCGACTTGTCGTCCGAACGGCCGCCGACGATGCTGAGGCGCATATAGGTGCCGTCGGGCAGCCAGGGCACGCCGGTGCCGCTGCGCGGGGCATAGTCGGCGCGGTAGCCGGCGTCGGCGCATTTGAGCGCGGCGATCGCCTCGGCCCCGGTCATCCCGATCGCGACGCCCTGGATGGTGGGCGCGCCGGCGGGTGCCTTGGGGCAGGCCGATGAGGTCGACGCGGCGGGTGCCGCGTCGGTCGTCGCGCCGCCCTTGTCCTTTGCCCGATCGCCGGCGTCGCCGCCGCCGCCGCATCCCGCGAGCAGCAGCATCGCCGCCGCCCAAAGTCCCGTGCCCGTGTTCAATTGCATCCGACCCTCCACTCAAAGAAACCCAAACCCGATGGGCGGGGTTCGGCCTAGGCGGGCGGATCGCGGGGGTCTTGACGGACTTCTGAAGAATTTCTGAAGCCGGGCCGCGGAAAGGGCGGGGGCTAGCGGATGCGGATGCCGCCCTTCCAGAGCATCGTTGCGCGGCCCTGCACCGGCATGCCGTCGAACGGGGTGTTGCCCGCCCACGCCGCCATCTTCTTGGCATCGACCTGCCACGGGGTGCCCTCGTCGATCAGGATGAGGTCGGCTTCCATGCCGGGTTCGAGGCGGCCGGCATCGAGGCCGAGCAGCGTCGCGGGGTTGGCGGCGAGCAGGTCGAAGAGCCGCGCGGGCGAGACATGGCCGTCGCGGACGAGCTGGAGCCCCATCGCGAGCAAAGTCTCGGCGCCCGCCATGCCCGGCAAAGCTTCGGCGAAGGGTAGGCGCTTGTCTTCGGGCCCGCGCGGGTCGTGGCCCGAGGCGAGCACGTCGATCGTGCCATCGGCGATCGCGGCAAGGCAGGCGCGGCGGTCGTCCTCGCTGCGCAGCGGCGGCGACAGGCGCGCGAAGGTGCGGAAATCGCCGATCGCGGTGTCCGAGAGGAAGAGATGCGCGGGGGTGATGCCGCAGGTGACGGGGAGGCCCTTTGCCTTGGCTTCGCGGATCAGGTCGAAGCCATATCCGGTCGTGACCTGACGAAAATGCAGCGGTGCGCCGGTTTCCTGGACGAGGATCAGGTCGCGCGCGATCGCCATTGCCTCGGCGATCGCGGGGGCCGAGGCGAGGCCGAGGCGCGTCGCCATCTCGCCGTCGGTCGCGACCGCGCCCGCGGTCAGCCCTTCGTCCTCGGCATGCGCGATGACGGTGAGGCCGAGCGAGGCGGCGTAGGCGAGCACGCGGCGCATTACGCCGCTGTCGGCAATGCGTGCACGGCCGGTGGCGACGGCGCGCGCGCCGGCCTGTTTCATCAACCCGATCTCGGCGAGTTCCTTGCCCGCGAGGCCCTTGGTCGCGGCGGCAATCGGATGGACCCAGAGGTCGGGCTTGCCGCCCTTGGCGGCGCGCTCGACGAGCCCGGCGCCGTCGAGCGGGCCGCTGTCGGGCATCAGCGCGGCGCGCGTGATACCGCCGAAATGAAAGGCGGGCTTGTCGGTCGCGAAGACGCCGAGGTCGATGATCCCGGGGGCGAGCCACTGGCCGTGCGCGTCGACGGTTTCGGTACCGATCGGCGTGTCCGACGGGTTGAGCGCGGCGATGCGGCCATCCTCGACGAGCAGGCTGACGCTATCGCCGCCGAGCAGGCGCGCGTTGGCGATCAGGAGCGGGGTCAGTTCCATCCCGCGACTCCCCGCTTGCGGCGCGTCAATATGTCGAGGCACGCCATGCGCACCGCGACCCCCATTTCGACCTGTTCGGTGATCGTCGAGCGCGCCGGGTCGTCGGCGACGCTGCTGTCGATCTCGACCCCGCGGTTCATCGGGCCGGGGTGCATCACGATCGCGTCGGGCTTCGCCTTTTCGAGGCGTTTGGGGGTGAGGCCGTAGAGCGCGTGATATTCGCGCGCGCTGGGGAGATAGGCGCCGTCCATGCGCTCGTTCTGGAGGCGGAGCATCATCACGACGTCGGCGCCGGCGATGCCTTCGTCCATGTCGGTGAAGGTCGTGACATGCAGGCGCTCCATCGCGGGCGGGGTGAGCGTCCGCGGCGCGACGACGCGCACCTCGTTGCCGAGCAGGGTGAGCGCGAGAATGTTCGAGCGCGCGACGCGGCTGTGGAGGACGTCGCCGCAGATCGCGATCGTCAGCCCCTCGACGCGCCCGAGGCGGCGGCGGATGGTGAGCGCGTCGAGCAGCGCCTGCGTCGGATGTTCGTGGCGGCCGTCGCCGGCGTTGAGCACGGGGCAGTCGACCTTGTCGGCGATCAGTTGCACCGCGCCCGACGAGGCATGGCGGATCACCATCGCGTCGGCGCGCATCGCGTTCAGCGTCATCGCGGTGTCGATGAGCGTTTCGCCCTTCTTCACGCTCGACTGCGCCGCGTGCATGTTGACGACGTCGGCGCCGAGGCGTTTTCCGGCGATTTCGAACGACAGCAGGGTGCGCGTCGAATTTTCGAAAAAGGCGTTGATGATCGTCAGCCCCGCGAGCCGGTCGTCATGCTTGGCGGCACCGCTGCGGTTCATTTCGACCCACTCTTCGGCGGCGTCGAGAACGTAGCTGATCTCCCACGGAGTGAGCTGGGCGATGCCGGTGAGGTGGCGGTGCCGAAAGGCATCGCCGCCGGGCGGATAGTCGCTGGCGGGTCGGATGGTTGAGGCTGTCATTAAAGCCGAGCGTCTATGCCGAGCCCGCGAAAATCGCAAGTCGAGATCCTCCCTGTTGCAAAGCAATGCGGAGGTGGCAGCGCGAAGCGCTGACGGAGGGGCCAATAGCGTGACGTCGCGGCCCCTCCACCACGCGCTACGCGACAGGGAGGATCAGTCGGTCGACAAGGCCGAGCGCCCAGAACGCCAGCAGCAAGGTCCACAATATGAGCCAGACCAGCATCCACATCGCGAAGGGCTGTTTGCGCGTCTTGTGGCGGACGAGGCGCGCGGCGGCGGCGGTGCCGAGCGCGCCGCCGAGAAAGGCCCAGCGGAGCAGCGTCGATTCGGGGATGCGCCGCGCGCCGGCTTCGGCGCGGCGCTTGTCGACGACCATCAGGCCGAAACCGATGCCGTTGGCGGCGGCGAGCCAGTAGAGGATATAGTCGGTCAAGCGCGCGGGCCGTCAGCGCGTCATGGCGTCAATCGCGCCCTGGAGGATGAAGGCGGCGGCGGCGCTGTCGACGCGTTCCGCGCGTTTCGCGCGGCTGACGTCGGCGGCGATCATCGCGCGCTCGACTGCGGCGGTCGACCAGCGTTCGTCCCAGAGCAGCAGCGGCAGCCCGAGTGGCGCGAGGTTGCGCGCGAAGGCGCGCGTCGACTGGGTGCGCGGGCTGTCGGTGCCGTCCATGTTGAGCGGCAGGCCGACAACGAGGCCGATGATGCCATGCTGCGCGATGAGCGCTTTGAGGGCTTCGAGGTCGACCGAGAATTTCTTGCGGATGAGCGTCTTGTCGGGGGTCGCGAAGCTCCAGTTCACATCGCAGAAGGCGACGCCGATGGTCTTGGTGCCGACGTCGAGGCCCATCAGGCGTCCGCCGTCGGGCAGCGCGGCGGCGAATTCGGGGGCGGCGGTGGTGATCATGACAAGCCCTCTCTACCCGTTCGTGTCGAGCGAAGTCGAGACACCCATCGGGGCGCGTGACTTCGGGGTGTCTCGACTTCGCTCGACACGAACGGAATTAGGGCTGGGCACGCTTCATCAAGCTTTCGCTTTTGCAGCGGTCTTGGTCGCTTCCACCGGCTCGGGCGGCGCGAGCGGTGGGACGGGCGAGGGTTTGCCTTCGTAGGTCGCGAGCCGGCGCAGCACGTCGGCGCGGACATTCTCCCAGAAGAGGGTGATGTCGAAGACGTGGTAATTATTGCCCGGCAGGACATAGCTCGGGGCATAATCCTTGGCGATGTCGGCGTTGCCGATCATCAGCAGGCCGCGCGCGTCGTCGCAGTGCGCGCCGATCTTGCCGGCGACCAGCGTGCCGCCCTTGAAGCCGTCAACGGGCTTGAGCGTGCCGAGATTGGCCTGAGCCTTCGCCGCGGTGTCGGGGATGCCGGTCAGCGGATTGGTGCACAGCATGCGCGTGTCGCGGCGCGGGCGGCCGTCGAAACCGACGGTGCCGTCATAGGCGTCCAGCACCATCGACGGATCGGCGGGTTCGGCGAAGCTCGCCCAGCTGAGGATGCAGCCCTTTTGCTCGGGGGTCTGGCAGGCGGGGAGGCCGAGTCGGGCGATGTCGGTGTCGACGCTGACCGGCCAGCCGATGATGTACGCCGCGACGATGCGTTTCGCGAGCGGAGTGCCCGCGATGCGGTTCTTGAGCAAGGTGGTGAGGTGGAGCGCGCCCTGGCTGTGCCCCGCGAGGATGATCGGCTTGTTCGCCGGAATGCCCTCGAGGAAGGCGTCGAAGGCCTGTTCGACGTCGCGATAGGCGGCGTCGATCGCCTTGCCCGCGGTGACGCGGTCCTCGGCAAGAAAGGCGCCCAATGTCGCCTGCCGGTAGCGCGGCGCCCACACCTCGCCCGCATCGCCGAACGCACTCGCCATGCCCTGCATGAACAGCGTCGCGCGGTGGTTGGCGTCGCGGTCGTCGAGCGGGGCGTTCCAGCTCGAGCGGCTGTAATAGCTCGTCGGGTGGACGAAGAAGATCGCGGCGTCGCCCTTTGGCACCGGTGCGTCGGTCGCCGGCGCGGCGGTTGCCGCCTTTGCGGGCGGGATCAGCTTGTCGGTCGCGGCTTTGGCGCTGTCGGGCGCGCGGCCATCGCCACCCGGCTCGGGCGGGCGCCAGCCCGACGGGTCGTTTTCGAGCCCGGGGCGCGCGAACCACATGTTCGGATCGTCATAGGCGTTGGGCGCCGCGGCGCTCTGTTCGACGAACTGGGTGCTGGGGACGAGCGCGGTGCGCGCGAACCAGCCCGGCGCGAGCTGATAGGCGATGCCGATGCCGAGCAGGATGAAGATGACGGCGGCGATGAGGTAGAGAAATTTGCGGGCCATTGGGGCTCCATGGGGCGGGGAGAGGGGGAGGCGGTCTGGTTCTTGCCTCTTTATCCGCTCGCATCGCGCGAAGTCGAGATACCCATCGTCCGTGCATGACCTGAGGCTGTCTCGACTTCGCGCGACACGAACGGAAAAACGGTCCGGTCGTCCGGTGCCGCGGCGCGCTATTTGGCTTGCCGCAGCGCGCCAAACAAGCCCAGATGTGGGGATGACCGAGACCCATGCAAGCGGGCCCGCGCCCGATTCGCCGCATCTGTCGCACCGGCTGGACGCGAGCGACGCGCCGTGGCCGCAGCGGCCGTGGATCATGGCGACGCTGTGTGCGCTTGGCGGGCTGTTGTTCCACATGTTCGTCGACCGCAAATATGTCGCCGAACCGGCCCCGTTGCTCGACGCGGCGGCGGCGTTCGTCGCGGTCGCGACGCTGGTCTTCGTGCTGGGGGTCGAGCGGCGGCGCTGGCACTGGGCGGCGGGGTTCGCGCTCGCATGGGGCGCGGTGATGGCGCTGATCGTGTGGAATGGCGCGGGCTATAACGTCCAGGCGTCGCCGTTTGACTGGCCGTTCTGGTCAGGAATCCTCGCGGTGCTGGTCGCGACGCCCTTGTTCCAGACGCGGCGCGACGTCGCCGCCGACTGGCGGTTCTGGAAATTGTGGCAGATGCCGTACGACCGGCTGCACAGCCACGCGTGGACCGACGCGGTGCTGGGTGCGGCGGGGCTGGCCTTTACCGGCGTGACCTTCCTGCTCGTGCTGCTGATCGGCGAGATGTTCAACGTGATCGGCATCACGCTGATCCGCGACCTGTTCAACGGCGAATGGTTCGGCTGGATGCTCGCGGGCGCGGCGTTCGGCGGCGCGGTCGGGCTGCTGCGCGAGCGCGACCGACTGGTTTCGACCCTGCAGCGGCTGGTGATGATCGTGCTCGCGGTGCTGGCGCCGGTGCTGGCGGTGGCGCTGCTGCTCTTCCTGCTCTCGCTGCTCGGAACGGGCCTTCAGAAATTGTGGGATTCGGGCTTTTCGACCGCGGCGCTGATGTTGGCGGCCGCGGCCTTTGCGGTGCTGCTGCTCAACGCGGCGATCGGCAACGGGCGCGAGGAGCGGTCGCCGAACCGCCTGTTGCAGGGCGCCGCCGCGGCGCTGGCGGTCGCGGTGCTGCCGCTCGCGGGGATCGCCTTTTACGCGATGCATTTGCGCGTGATCCAGTACGGCTGGACCCCCGAACGCATCTGGGGCGTGATCGCGGCGATCATCGCGCTCGCCTATGGCGTCGCGGGGCTGTGGGCGGTCGTGAAGGGGCGGCGCGATTTCGACGACCTGTTGCGGCCCTTGCAGCAGCGGCTGGCGATCGGGCTGGTGTTGCTGGCGCTCTTTCTGGCGCTGCCGATCGTCGATTTCGGTGCGATCTCGACGCGCGATCAGGTTGCGCGGCTGCAATCCGGTGCCGTCAAGGCGGAGAAATTCGACTGGGCGGCGATGGCGTTCGATTTCGGCCCGAGCGGGCGCAAGGCGCTGGGCGAACTGGCGAAGGCGGCCGACAAGACGAAAGCGGGCTTCGCGAGATGGGCACTGAAAAGCCGGGACCGTTGGGCGCTCGATCACGACGGCGCGGATATGACGGCGCGCGACGCCGCTTTCGGTGCGCGCCGGATCGAGGAGAAAGTCCGTGTATTCCCGGCGACCCGGCCGCTGTCCGCCGAACTTTATGCGCTGCTGGACGAGCGGAGCTTTTGCCGCACGGCGCCCTGCATCGCGCAATGGGTCGGCGACAGCCACGTCGCGGTAGTCTCGCATACCGGCATGGTGTCGCACTTCGCCATCGATCCCAAGACGAAGGTCTGGAGCGACTATTATGAGGGAAGGGACCCGGCTGAACAGAAACAGCGCGAGCTGACCGTCGACGACGTCGAAAAGGGCGGGGTCGAAGTGCGCAGGGTGACGCGCCGGCAGATGTTCGTCAACGGCAAGCCGGTGGGCGACGATTTCGAATGAGTTGCTCCTCCCTGCCGCGGAGCGGTGGGGAGGGGGACCGTCGGCGTAGCCGATGGTGGAGGGGCTGCGTCATCGCCCCTCCGTCAGCGCTTCGCGCTGCCACCTCCCCATGGCTTCGCCACAGGGAGGATCATGGTTGAAGCGATCCGGCGGGGGTGCTAGCGGCGCGGCTTCGTTAAAGTTAGGGCGATCATGGCAATCGATCAGGCAACGGTCAGGAAAATAGCGTCGCTGGCGCGCATCGCGATCAGCGATGCCGAAGCCGCCGCGATGGAAGGCGAACTCAACGGCATCTTGGGCTGGGTCGAGCAACTCGGCGAGGTCGATGTGACCGGGGTCGAGCCGATGACCGCGGTGATCCCGAACAGTCTGCGGCTGCGCGACGATGTCGTCGACGCCGACCCGCTGACCGGCGGCAACCGCCGCGACGATATTCTCGCCAACGCGCCCGCGCCGCAGCACGGGTTCTTTGGTGTTCCCAAGGTGATCGAATAGTGACTGATCTTACGAATCTTACCGTCGCGCAGATCCGCGACGGGCACCGCGCGGGTGATTTCAGCGCCGTCGAGGTCGCCGAGGCGTTCAACGCCAATGTCGCGGGCGCCAAGGCGCTCAACGCGTTTATCGTCGAAACCCCCGAGCATGCGCTGGCCGCCGCGAAGCAGGCCGATGCCGACCGCGCCGCGGGCAGCCTCAAGCCGCTGTCGGGCGTGCCGATCGGGATGAAGGATCTGTTCGCGACGAACGGCGTCCAGACCACCGCGGCGAGCCATATGCTCGAGGGTTTCGTGCCGCGCTACGAGTCCACCGTGTCGCAGAAATTGTGGGACGCGGGTTGTGGCATGCTCGGCAAGCTCAACCTCGACCAGTTCGCGATGGGATCGTCGAACGAGACGAGCTATTTCGGCAATGTGATCTCGCCCTGGCGGCGCAACGACGGCGGCAACGCCGCGCTCGCGCCGGGCGGCTCGTCGGGCGGTTCGTCGTCGGCGATCGCGGCGCGGCTGTGCCCCGCGGCGACGGGCACCGACACCGGCGGCTCGATCCGCCAGCCCGCGGCCTTCGTCGGTATTTCGGGCATCAAGCCGACCTATGGCCGCTGCTCGCGCTGGGGCATCGTCGCCTTCGCAAGCTCGCTCGACCAAGCGGGGCCGATGGCGCGCGACGTGCGCGACTGCGCGATCATGCTCGAGAATATGGCGGGCTTCGATCCCAAGGACGCAACGAGCCTGAACATGGCTGTGCCAAATTGGGAAGCGGCTTTATCGAGTGATCTCAAGGGCAAGAAGGTCGGTATTCCCAAGGAATATCGCCTCGAAGGCATCGATCCCGACATCGACGCGATGTGGGATGCGGGCATCGCGATGCTGAAGGATGCGGGGGCCGAGGTCGTCGAGATCAGCCTGCCGCACACCAAATATGCGCTGCCGGCCTATTATATCATCGCGCCCGCCGAGGCGTCGTCGAACCTCGCGCGCTACGACGGCGTGCGCTACGGGCTGCGCGACCTGCCGCAGGGCGCGGGGTTGCAGGACATGTATGCCGCGACGCGTGCCGACGGCTTCGGGCCCGAGGTCAAGCGCCGCATCATGATCGGCACCTATGTGCTGTCGGCGGGCTTCTATGACGCCTATTACACGCAGGCGCAGAAGGTGCGGACGCTGATCGCGCGCGATTTCGAACAGGCGTTCGGGGTGTGCGACGTGATCCTCGCGCCGACCGCGCCGTCGGCAGCGTTCGGGCTGGGCGAAAAGATGGCCGATCCGCTGGCGATGTATCTGAACGATGTGTTCGCGGTGCCCGCGAGCCTTGCGGGGCTGCCCGCGATGTCGGTTCCCGCCGCGCTGAACCGCGAAGGGCTGCCGCTCGGGCTGCAGATCATCGGCAAGGCGTTCGACGAGCAGGGCGTGCTCAACGCCGGGCTGGCAATTGAAGAGCGGGCGGGCTTCAACGCCCGCGCCGAAAAGTGGTGGTAAGATGAGCGATTATCGCATCAAGGGCGAAACCGGCGAATGGGAGGTCGTGATCGGCCTCGAGGTCCATGCGCAGGTCACCTCCAACGCCAAGCTGTTCTCGGGCGCCGCGACGGCGTTCGGCGCCGAGCCCAATACGCAGGTGTCGCTGGTCGACGCCGCGATGCCGGGGATGCTGCCGGTGCCGAACCGCGAGTGCATCCGCCAGGCGGTGCGCACGGGCATGGCGATCGAGGCCGAGATCAACAAATGGTCGCGGTTCGACCGCAAGAATTATTTCTATGCCGATCTGCCGCAGGGGTACCAGATTTCGCAGCTTTATCATCCGCTTGTCGGCGAAGGTTCGCTGACGATCGAGGAAGATGAGAAGGCGGGGATTCCCGAAGCGAAGCGCATCGGGATCGAGCGCATCCATGTCGAGCAGGACGCCGGCAAGCTGATGCACGACCAGCATCCGACGATGTCCTACGTCGACCTCAACCGCAGCGGCGTCGCGCTGATGGAGATCGTCTCGCGCCCCGACATGCGCTCGCCCGCCGAGGCGGGGGCCTATGTGCGCAAGCTGCGCTCGATCCTGCGCTATGTCGGCTCGTGCGACGGCAATATGGAAGAGGGCTCGATGCGCGCCGACGTCAACGTCAGCGTCCGCAAGCCCGGCGACGAATTCGGCACGCGCACCGAGACGAAGAACGTCAATTCGGTGCGCTTCGTGATGGCGGTGATCGAGGGCGAGGCGAAGCGCCAGGTCGAACTGATCGAGAGCGGCGGCACGGTGGTGCAGGAAACGCGGCTCTACGATCCCGACCGCAACGAGACGCGCTCGATGCGGTCGAAGGAAGATGCGCATGATTACCGCTATTTCCCCGATCCCGACCTGTTGCCGCTCGAACTCGACGATGCGTTTCTGGCGGAATGCCGCGCGAGCCTGCCCGAACTGCCCGACGCCAAGCGCGCGCGCTATCTGGCGGCGGGGATTTCGGCGTACAATGCCGACGTGCTGACCGCCGAGGTCGAGGCGGCGCGCTGGTTCGACGCGCTGCTCGAAGCGGGCGCGAAGCCCGTCGCGGCGGCGAACTGGGTGACGAGCGAGCTGTTCGGCGCGCTCAACCGCATGGGTCGCGATATTTCCGACTCGCCGGTCTCGCCCGGGCAGGCCGCTGAATTGCTCGGCCTTGTCGCCGATGGCACGATTTCGGGGACGATCGCGAAGACGGTGTTCGAGAAGATGCTCGAAAGCGGCGACGCCGCGGGCGCGATCGTCGAGCGCGAGGGGCTGAAGCAGACGAGCGACACCGACGCGATCGAGGCCGAGATCGCCAAGATCCTGACCGCCAACGCCGACAAGGTCGAGCAGTACAAGGGCGGCAAGGAAGCGCTGTTCGGCTTCTTCGTCGGGCAGACGATGAAGGCGATGCAGGGCAAGGCGAACCCGCAGGTCGTCAACGAACTGCTGAAGAAGGCGCTCGGCTGATCGGCCGAGTGACCGGGTTCACAGCGAATTCACCGGCCTTGTTGTCAGGGGCATTGAAATCAATGCATGATGGCGATGAAGGATGGCGACGATGAAGCGATTTCTGGTTCCTGTCGGCGGCGCGCTGGCGCTGGTTCTGGGCGGCGCGGCGAGCGCTGCGACGGCGCCCGCGGTGAGCGACGGTTACGACTGGGCGATGCGCGTCAACGACGAGGAGCGCGTGCAGAGCGCGATCCTTGCCTATGAGGTCGACGGCACCGACGACCAGCCGCTGAACTTCAGCTGCGAGGAGGGCGGCGACCGCGTCTTCGCGGGGATTTCGGGCGGCGCGCCCGACCTGACCGCGATCGAGTTCGAATCGGGCGACCAGCGCGTGCGCCTGACGGGGACGACCGACGCCGACGAGCTGCCGACCTTTACCGCGCAGGAAATGCCCGCGACCTTTCCCTTTTTCCGCGCCTTTGCCGCGAACGGCTGGCTGCGGATGACCGCCGACGGCACGGTCACCGACATGGCGGCGACCGCGAGGGGCGCGCAGGCGATCCGGGATTTTGCGGCCTTCTGCGCGGGTTGACGCGGCGCAGCGCCTGCTGCGTGCGCTGCTGGCGCTGTGGATGATGCTCGCCTGCGCGGCGCTCGCGCGGGCGGGGACGGTCGTCTTCGAGAATGTCAATGTCGTGCCGATGGACCGCGAGCGCGTCATCGCGCGTACGACGGTGATCGTCACCGACGGGCGTGTCGCGAGCATCGGGGCCAAAGCGAAGCTGCCCGCCGGAACGCCGGTGATCGACGGCAAGGGCGGCTGGCTCGTCCCCGGGCTCGCCGACATGCACAATCATGTGACGACGCGCGACGACCTGCTCCTGCTGCTCGCGAACGGCGTCACGACGATGCTCAACATGGGCGAGGCGACCAACGCCTTTGCCGGGCGGACGCGGATCGCGGTCAATGCGGGCGAGGCGCCGGGGCCGCAAATCTTCACCGCGCTCGCGGTCGACGGCGATCCGCAATATGGCCATCTGGTGATCCGCACCCCCGAAGAGGCGCGCGCGATCGTGGGGATCGCGAAGACCAACGGCTACAGCTTCATCAAGGTTTACAATAATCTGTCGGCCGATGCTTTCATGGCGCTGGCCGACGAGGCGCGGCGGCGGGGCGTTGGGGTGGTCGGCCACAATGTGAAGGCGGTCGGGCTCGCGAAGCAGCTCGCGGCAGGGCAGGCGATGGTCGCGCACGTCGAGGAATTCTTCTACGGCTTCTTTCCGGAACCGCCCGCCGACGATCCGCACGCGCCCCCCGCCGACGCACAGATTGCCGCGGCGATCGCGCTGGTGCAGGCGCACGGGGCATATGTCGTCTCGGACCTTTTCACCTATCGCACCATCGCGGCGCAGTTCGGCCGGCCCGAAGCGGTGGCGGCCTATCTCGCGGCGCCCGAGGCGCGCTACCTGTCGCCCGACGACCGGATCGGCTGGGCGGGGTCGGGCTATCAGAAAAAGCCGGTCGACCTGGCGCGGCGCGTGGCGTTCGAGGCGCGCTTCGTGAAGGCGATGGCCGACGCCGGCGCGCCGCTGATCGCCGGCGGCGATGCGCCGACGATCCCGGGGCTGGTGCCCGGCTTTGCGCTGCACGCCGAGATCGACGCGATGCGGACGGCGGGACTGACGCCCTGGCAGGCGCTGTCGGCGGCGACGCGCACGCCGGGCGAATTCATCGCGAAGACGGTGCCGGGGGCGGCGAAGTCCGGCGTGATCGCACCGGGCGCGCGCGCCGACCTGTTGCTCGTTGCCGAGAATCCGTTGGCGAACCCCGCAACGCTGCGTACCCCGCTGGGGGTGATGGCGGGCGGGCGCTGGCACGATGCCGCGGCGCTGGCGGCGATGCTCGCCGGGGTGGCGGAGCGGCGCGGGGCAAGCGGGCGCTAGCGGGCGGGCCGGACGTTCACGAGCCCGTTTTTCGTCCAGATCAACAGACCGCCCGATCCGTCTTCGGCGCGTGAAACGAGGGGGCCATAGAGGCCGGCGCCAAAAGCCTTCTCCCGATCCTTGGCGTCGAAAGCCTTGAGTTCGGCGGGGGCGAGGTTGAGTGCGTAGGGGATCAGCCGCTCGAGCTCGGCAAAGGCGACGGTCAGCGAGCTTTTGGCCAGCGCGCCGTCGGCGGCACTCCACAGCGCGACATTTTCGCCATGGTCGTAGGAGCGTTTGGGCAATTCGATGATGCTTGTGATGGTCTGGCGATAGAAGGCCGGGGTTACCGTTGCCGCCTTGTCGCCCTTGGCGGCGACGCGGCGGGCCAGCCGGATATCCGCATTGACGCGAATCTGGGTGAAATCGGGGGACAGTCCGTAATTGTATGTGATGAAGGCGATTTGCGGCGTTTCGCCGTCGGCGACGAATGCGCTGCGAACGGCAGGCGAGGCGTCGGCGGACAGCAGGATTCGCTGCGGAGCGAACCATTGCGGGATCGCGAGTGCCCGTTCGGTGCTTGCGAGGGCGAGTGCCGCGACGTCAAAATCCCCGAGCGCTTCGCGCAACGGTACGACCGTCGCGTCGGCGCGCTGCTGTGCATTTTCAGTCATTCGCTCGCGCTTGTCGTCCATCCCGCTGATGATCAGCATGCCGAGCAGCCCGCCGCCGCCGCTGTCGTCGGTCATGACCCGTCCGATATCGACGCTTGTCGCGATCTGTTGCTGTGCCAGAACGATCTGCACCGCACGGCCGCCGGCGACGGCCCGGTCCTTCTCGGCGAGCGTTGCGGGCGCATCGGGCGCATCGGGCGCCTTGGGGGCCGCGAGGCTGACGGGGGCGACGAGGACGGTGGGCGCAGCAAGAGCGGCGCAGATGAAATTCCGCAAGCAAGCCTCCGGATCAAAAAGGGAAAAGAGGCCGGGAATCCCATCGGATTCCCGGCCCCGGCCGGCTTACTTCGCGGCCTTGATGCCTTTCGCATATTCGAGGAAATTCTTGACGAACACGTCGCGCAATTCCTTTTCGGCTGTTTCGGTCTCGTCGGTGGTCTTGGGCGGGAAATGCTCAAGGCCGTTTCCGCCGCGCCCCTTGACCATGGCGGTCTTGGTCTTGCCGCCCCGGAAATCCTTGAAAATGAAACGGTTGTTGAGTGACCGGCCGTAGATCGCCTTTTTGGTGTAGAAATTTTGCGTCACGAGCAGTTCGACATAGCAGGGCGCCGTCGAGTTGCTGAGGCGCGTCGTCGCCTTGGTCGACACCTTGCGGTCGGCGATCGGCGTTTCCCAGATGATCTGCGACGGCGGCAGCTTGAGCGCTTCGAGAAGGTCGATCGATTTGAGCGCGTCGACCTGCATCTGCGGTCCGAGCGCTTCCTTCAGATATTCGGCTTCGCTGAGGTTGCGGTCCTTGTTTGCCGCGGCGTCGGCGACGGCGCCGACAATCCCGAAGCCCGAGAGCCATCCGGTCGTCTGGGCCTGGCCTTCGAGTGTCGGAAAGATGCGCAGCTCGCAGGAGGGCGCGGCGACGGGTGCCGCGGCGGCTTCGAGGACCGGCGTCGTCGCTGCCACTTCGGGGACGGAACCCGCATCCTGCGCGATGGCTGGTGCGGCGGACAGGCACGTCGCGGCGATCGCGGTTGCGACGGCTGGGGGTAGGAATTTCATCGTCATTCTCCTGTTGCAAACTGTGTTTGGAATGGGGTGGTGGTCAGCGCGAAGGACGCTGCGTCGATTTCGGCGACGGGAAGCGGCGGGACGGGGTAGGCGATCTCTTCCCCCGTGCGCGCCTGAAGCTCGCGCCCCTTCGGGATTGTGCCGGGCTTGCCCTTGATGAACCCCGCAAAAACACCGACTGCAAACCACGTGGCAACGGTGGCGCCATTCTTATTGCCGCCTTCTTCCCGGTAGCGACCATCGAGCCGCACTTGCCGGTTCCCAAGGGCCAGCCCGCGAAGCGTGATGCCGATGATGCCGGGTTTGCCAAAGCTTCCCTTGTTGGTGACGAAGGTCACTTCGCCGTAGCCGGTGGTGCCTCGCGGTATGACGGTGCGGTTGAGATCGACGACATCGTGCAGCACGGTGACGCCGAACCGGTCGCCGACGGCGCGATCCATGCTCGACAGTTCGTCATCGAGCATCAACGCGACGGGCGTGCCGGCGGGCAGGGTCGCGGTCGTGCCGGCGGGCGCTGTTTCCTTTTCGGCAATCGGCGATTGCGCACCGCCGCTCGTCCCGAGCAGCGCGGCCAGACAGACGGCTGCCGACGTGCGGCGAGCCCAGCGCCCCCATTGCATCCTTTTGCGACCCCCAAGGGGCCCACCCCCCGGCGGACCCTTTCCGGTTGCTAGCCGGGTCGAGCGCCTTTGCAAGTCTTTTTGCGCAAGCGGAAATTCATCGGGAGACGGAGGTCAGAAGCGGCGGGTGCCCGCGCCCCGGGCGTCGCTGCCGCACTGGCCCGGGAAAGTGGTCACCGTCTCGATCGTGAGGCGCCCCGAGCGGCGATCGACCGTCAGCGTCGGCTTGCCGGGCCCGTTGATGCGGTTGCTGGCGGCTGTGCGATCGGGGGGCGACGAGGTGCCGATTTGGCGTCACTCCTTCGCCTTCCACACGCTCCGGCCTTCCTTCACCGTTTCGAGCACGCGGATCGCCCTGATCGCATCGACGGGGGTCGTCAGCGGGTTTTTGTCGAGGATGACGAAGTCGGCGAGCAGGCCGGGCCTGATGCGGCCCTTGCGATCTTCCTCGAAGATCTGCCACGCGGGGCCGGTGGTGAGCGCCTGGAGCGCGCCATAGGCGTCGAGGCGTTCGGCGGGGCCGCTGACGACGCCGGTGGGCGAGACGCGCGCCATCGAGGTCCAGAGCATGAAGCGCGTGTCGAGCGGGGTGACGCTGAAGTCGCTGTGGTTCGACGGGATCAGCCCCGCGGCGCGCGCCGAGACGAAGGGGCTGATGAAATCGACCACCCCGGCGGGGAAGTTGGTGCGGTGGACGTCGCCCCAATACCAGGCGTGGTTCGAGAAATAGGCGGGGCCGACGCCGATGCGCCGGTACGCGGGCAGCTGGTCGCGGCGCTGGAACTGCGAATGGATGACGATCGGGCGGCGGTCGTCGGCGGCCTTGATCCCGAGCGCGTCGAAGCCGCGGATCGCCATGTCGATCGCGGCATCGCCATTGGCGTGGACGAACAATTGCCAGCCGCGGGCGTGGACCTTGCGCGCCTGTGCCTGGAATTCGGCGTCGGACACGATCGGCTGGCCGTGCCAGGGGTGGTCGCCCTCGGGGCTGCCGCGCGCGTAGTCGCGCGTGAAGAAGCCGGTGCGCGCCTGCACCGAGCCGTCGAGCACGAACTTGATGCCTTGCAGCTTCACATGCCCCCGATACGCCCCGAAGCGGATATCGGGGTTTGCGAGCAGCGCGTCGAGCCCGGTCGAAAAGGGGAGGAGGGCGAGGTCGATGCGCAGCCGCTCGCGCGCCGCCGGGCTGGTCAGGAAAGCGATGTCGGGCGGCTGCGACGCGCCGTCCTGCGCATGGGTGTAGCCCTCGGCGAAATAGCGGTCCTGCGCGGCGTCGAGCGCCGCGAGCTTCTGTTCGGGAGTCGGCTGCGGAAGCGCTCCGAACACGGGGTAGAGCGCCTTTTCGAGGAGAACGCCGTTGAGCTTGCCCGCGGCGTCGCGCGGCATGATGCCGCCTTCGGGCACCGGCGTCTTCTCGTCGATGCCCGCCGCGGCGAGGGTGGCGCTGTTGGCGACGAGCCCGTGCAGCGAGACGTGGAGGACGACGATCTTGCGGTCGGCCGCGACCGCGTCGAGCTCGGCGCGGGTGATATGGCGCTTTTCGGCGAGGTTTTCATGGTCATATTGCCCGACGATCACCCAGCCGCCGGCGGGAATCGCGCGCGCCGCGATATAGTCGCGGATCGCGGCCTGTAGCCCGGGGATGTCGGTGACCGGCGGGTGGCCGCCGTCGCGCAGGTCGAGCCCGCCCGCCATCATCGTTGCGACGGTGAAGTGCGAATGCGCGTCGATGAAGCCGGGGAGCATGGTCGCGCCCTTGAGGTCGCGGACAACCGCATCCTTGCCCGCCGCGGCGCGCGCCGCCTTCTCGGGGCCCGCAAAGGCGATCCTGCCGTCGCGCGCGACGACGGCTTCGACCGTCTGCGGCGTGTCGCCGTCCATCGTGACGATCGTGCCGCCGCGGTAGAGGGTGGCGTCCTGCGCGGCGAGCGGCGTGGTCGTGAGCAGCAGCGCGAGCGCCGCGGTAATATGTTTCATCCTGTCAGTCTCCCGCCGCCATCAGTGGCGGCGGGGGAGGGGCGCGGTCAAGTGCTTAGCCAGCTAAACTTTCCGCGCGCGCGCCGCGCCGGGGTCACACCTGTCCGGGCGGGACTTCGCTCGGACCGCGGCCGGGCTGGTCGATGTCGCCGCCGCCGGGGCTTCCGGGGATTTCGAGCGGCTGGCCGGCGGGGTCTTCGAGCGGGGCGGGCTGCACGGGCCTTTCGGGCGGCGCGACCGGATCGATCACGTCGGGTTTGGGTTTGGGGAGCGGATCCGCGGCGTGGACGCGGAGGCTGGATTTGAAGGGCATCGTCATTCTCCTCACCCGGTCAACGAGCGGGAGGGGGCGGGCGTTCCGAACTTCGCCCGCGGGGGCGTTCCGGGCCTTGCCCTCCCTCGCGGGTCTGCTATAGCGCCGCGCGGCCCGCACGGGCGTGCGCGGCACCTCCGCGCCTATCCGTGCACCCGGCCGACAGCTCCTGCGGGCGTGGCGGAATTGGTAGACGCGCTGGTTTTAGGTACCAGTATCGCAAGATGTGGGGGTTCGAGTCCCTTCGCCCGCACCAGTTCCGCAAGCTGAAGCCGGGACCCAGCAACGCCGCCGTCCGGCCGGGGTTGTCGAAACGAGATTTTGAGCAAGGATAAGACCAAGGCAATGAAGACCGTCGAAACGCTGAACGAAGGCCTGAAGCGCGAATATCGCGTCACCATCACCGCCAAGGATATCGACGCGCGCGTCGACGACGAGGTGAAGAGCATTGCCCCGACGGTGCGCATGCCCGGCTTCCGTCCCGGCAAGGTTCCGCCGAACCTGATCCGCAAGATGCACGGCGCCGCGCTGTCGGCCGACGCGCTGAACAAGGCGATCGACCAGGGCGTGCGCGACCTGATCGCCAAGGAAAAGCTGCGCCCCGCGCTGCAGCCCGCGGTGACGCTGGGCGACGGTTACGAGACCGGCAAGGACGCCGAACTGACCGTTGCGCTGGAAGTACTGCCCGAAATCGCCACCCCGTCGATCGAGGGGCTGAAGCTCGAGCGCCTGACCGTTCCCGCCGATGATGCCGCGGTGATGGGCAAGATCGAGGAATTCGCCGCGCAGATGAAGCGCTTCGAAGACGCGCCGAAGACCCGGAAGGCCGCGACCGGCGACCAGGTCATCATCGACTTCGCGGGCAGCGTCGACGGCGTCGCCTTCGACGGCGGCACGGGCGAGGACATGGCGGTCGAAATCGGCGCGGGCCAGCTCATCCCCGGTTTCGAGGACCAGCTCGTCGGCGTGAAGACCGGCGACGAAAAGACCCTCAAGGTGACCTTCCCCGACGATTATCCGGTCGAGGACCTGAAGGGCCAGCCCGCCGAATTCGCGATCACCGTCAAGGCGATCAAGGTTCCGGGCGAGTCGAAGATCGACGACGAGTTCGCCAAGTCGCTCGGCCTCGAAAGCCTCGACAAGCTCAAGGAGCTGATGAAGGACCAGGTCGAGCAGGAACTGAACGGCCTGACGCGCACCCACATGAAGCGCAAGCTGCTCGACCAGCTCGCCGCGAGCCACGATTTCGACGTGCCGCCGACGATGGTCGAAGCCGAGTTCGGCCAGATCTGGCAGCAGCTCGAGCATGAAGCGAGCCACGAGGAAGACCCCGAGGCGGCGAAGGCCGAACTCGAAAAGGACAAGGACGAATATCGCAGCATTGCGGTGCGCCGCGTCCGTCTGGGCCTGCTCCTGTCCGAAATCGGCCAGGCGCACGGCGTGCAGGTCAGCCAGCAGGAAATGCAGCGCCTCGTCATGCAGGCGGCGCAGCAGTATCGCCCCGAAGACCGCCAGCGCTTCGTCGAATATGTCCAGCAGGACGCGCTCGCCGCGGCGCAGCTCCGCGCCCCGCTCTATGAGGACAAGGTCGTCGACTTCCTGTTCGAAAAGGCCGAGATCAGCGACCGCGAAGTGACGCGCGAAGAGATCGAGGCGGCGATCGAGGCCGACGACGACGGCCACGTCCACGGCCCGGGCTGCGGTCACGACCATGACCACGACGCCAAGCCCGCGAAGAAGGCGGCGGCGAAGAAACCCGCCGCCAAGAAGGACGCGGTGAAGGACGAAGCCGAGGAAGAAAAGGTCGCGGCCCCCGCGAAGAAGGCTCCGGCGAAGAAGGCTGCGCCCAAGGACGAGCCGGCCGCCGAGGAAAAGCCGAAGAAGGCTCCGGCCAAGAAGGCGGCTACCAAGAAGTAAGACGGTCTGGCCGTCGCTGAAAAAGGCCGGTAGGACGATGTCCTGCCGGCCTTTTTCGTGCGCGGCGCGGGGGATGGGCGATGGGGAATGAATACAGCGGGCTTTCGCGACGCGCCCTGATCGCGCAGGGCGCCGCCGCGCTGGCGATGCTGCCGCTCGCGGGACGCGCCGCCGCCGCCATGCCGCGCTGGTCGCCCGAGGTCGCGGCGCTGATCGACGCGATTCCCTTCGAACGGATCGAGGTGCCCGGCGCGCAGGCGCTCGCGCGGCGGGAGGCGCTGCGGACGGCGCGCCCCGACGTCTGGCCGGTGATCGTCGGCGGCGACGAGGATCTGGGGCAGCTTGCCGACCAGATCGGGATGATCGACGAACGGCCGGTCGAAGCCATCCTCGCGGCGGCGGCCAGGCTCGAGCATCCGAAGAGCCTGTCGGACTTGCGCGCGAAGGAGCAGGCCGACTGGCGCGCCTATCTGAAGGCGCATCCCGAACTGGGGCCCGAGGATGAGGATTATGTCGCCGAACTGGGCGAATGGCCCGCGGTGCCGCCGCAGGAGCCGGAGCTGACCGTCGCGTCGGATATCCGCACCGGGCAGCCCTATGCGCACGCGCATATCCTGCTGCTGCCGACCGTGCGCGGCTTCGAGGCGCCCGCCTATCTGAAATGGGGCGGCTGGAATGCGTGCCCGCCGCCTGAAATCCATGTCGCGGCGCTGCGGCGCTGGGGCGCCGACTATGGCGCCGAGATCGTCGGGATCACCGGCGACGTGATGAATGTGCGCGTGAAGCGGCGCCCCGCGACCCGCGACGAAGCGATCGCGCTCGCGCGCGAGCAATATGCCTATTGCGCCGACATCGTCGACCAGGGCGTCGACAGCATCGCGGCGCTCGCCGCCAGCCTGATGGCGTCGGACTGGTGGTATTTCTGGTGGGATTGATCGCCCGCGCTCAGAGCGCGCGCGCCCAATATTGCAGCCGGTGGGTCTCTTCGCCGCCGCCGACGACCTTCCAGTCGAACGACGCCGTCACCCCCGCCAGCGGCGCATAGCCGCGGCCGCGCCAGAAGGCGTCGAGCGGGCGGTGATCCGCGGGGCGGGTGGGGTGGCCGACGGCACGGATGACGCTGCAGAAGGCGGCGTGCGCGGCGCCGAGCGCGCGTGCCTGCGCTTCGCGATGGTCGAAGAAGGCGTGGCCGATGCCGCGGCCGCGATAGCCGGCCAGCAGCACCGATTCGCCGAAATGGAAGGTGCGGCCGATGTCCAAGCCCGCGGCGGCGAGCGGTGCGCGCCAGGCGTCGTCCTGCGCCGCGAGCGGGGCGGCGGTCGCGGCGCCGACGATCCGCTCGCCGTCGCGCGCGACGACGACGACCGCGCCGTCGGCGGCGGCGAAGCTGGCGAGATAGGCGGCCTCATAGGCGGCGTCGCCGTCGTAGAGATAGGGAAAGTCGCGGAACACCGCGATGCGCAGCGCGGCGAGCGCCGGGATGACTTCGGTCAGGCCGGCGCCGGTGACGGGCGCGACGGTCAGGGTCATCCGCCGACCTGTTCGAGCCAGTCGGCGAGATTATAATAGGTGGTGATGCGGTCGATCAGCCCGTCGGCGTTCACCGACAGGAAGGCGCCGGCGGGAAGAGTATAGGTCTGGCCGCGCGCGTCGGGCAGGCCGTCGTCGGTCGCGAGATAGGTGCCGTTCACGGTGAATTCGGCGGCGGCGCGCGACCCTTCGGCAAAGATCACCATGTCGGTGAGCCGTTCGCGGTAGCAGCGCGTCATATGCGCGTTGAAGGCCCCGAACAGCGCTTTGCCGTGGCGCGGCTTGCCCTGGTTGACGTCATGGCGGACGTCGTCGGCGACGAGCGCGAGCATCGCGTCGGTGTCGCCGGCGTCGAACGCGGCATAATAGGCGGTGACGACGTCGCGGGTGGTCATATGATTTTTGGTCCTCGAAGCAATCCAGCGCAGTCTGCACCGAAACCGGATTGCCGCGTCGCCTTGCCCCCTGCAATGGCGAAGATCGGCAAATGGCCGGTCAGATCACCGCCATATTGTAGCAATGCCAGCTGAAAATCGCCGCGGCGCCGCGGTGCGGGCGCCAGGGTTCGGCGAGCGTGCGCACCGCCTTTTCCGCCGGACGCGCGTCGAGCCGGAGGATGCGCCCGACCGCTTCCTGCACCGCGAGGTCGCCCGCGGGCCAGATGTCGGGGCGGCCCTCGGCGAAGAGCAGATAGATTTCGGCCGACCAGCGGCCGATGCCCTTGACCCGCGTGAGCAGCGCGATCGCTTCCTCGTCGTCGGCGGGGAGCGCGTCGAAGGACAGGTCGCCGTCGATTACGAGCTGCGCGAGGCTCTTGGCATAGCCCTGCTTCTGCGCCGACAGGCCGCAGGCGCGCAGTGCGTCGAAATCGGCGGCGGCCATCACCTCGGCGGGACAGCCGGCGCCGAAACCGGCCTCGAGCTTGTTCCAGATCGAGGTCGCGGCGGCGACGCTGACCTGCTGGCCGACGATGGTGCGGAGCAGGGTGGTGTAGCCGGGTTCGCGAATCCGCGGTTCGGGATAGCCGGCATGGCCGAGCGCGCGCGCGAAATGGGGTTCGATGCCCGCGAGCGCATCGATTCCGGCGTTCAGCTGCTGCTGGCTCAGGCCCATCGCGATATTCTCCTTTTGTTCCCCACCTGTCTACCTAGCAGCGCTTGATTTGTCGCGCAACGCGCGACATAGCCCACCCGAATCAAACGATATGGGGATGAGCATGGCCAAGCTGATTGTGGTGACGCGCGACGGGACCGAGCACGAGATCGAAGGCGACACCAGCCTGACCGTGATGGAGAATATCCGCGACGCCGGTTTCGACGAACTGCTCGCACTGTGCGGCGGCTGCTGCAGCTGCGCGACCTGCCATGTCCATGTCGAGGCCGGCGACGCCGCGTCGATGCCCGCGATGAGCGAGGACGAGAACGACCTGCTCGATTCGACCACCGACCGCGACGACAATTCGCGCCTGTCGTGCCAGATCCCCTTCACCGACGCCCTCGACGGGCTGAAGGTGCGGATCGCTGCCGAAGACTGACGCTTCCTCGAACAATCGTCATTGCGAGCGAAGCGAAGCAATCTCCAGCTATCGGCAAGACACTGGCCGGTAGCTGGAGATTGCTTCGTCGCGACGCTCCTCGCAATGACGGTCGTTACTTGCCCGCCGTCGCCACCGCGTAGAGCGCGATCGCCGCGGCGTTCGAGATGTTGAGGCTCTCCATCCGCGGCGAGATGGGGAGCTTTGCCAGCACGTCGCAATGCTCCATGACATTGTGGCGCATGCCGTCGCCTTCGGAGCCGAGCACCAGCGCGACCTTGCTGCCGTCGAGGGTTTCGCCCAGCGTCGTTTCGGTGTCGCCCATCAGCCCGATGCGCCAATATTGCGCCTCGGCGACCTCCTCCAGCGCGCGCGACAGGTTGACGACGCGCACCCACGGCACGGTTTCGAGCGCGCCCGACGCCGAGCGCGCGATGACGCCGCTTTCGGGCGGGCTGTGGCGGTCCTGGGTGATGATCGCCGCGGCGTCGAACGCCGCGGCCGAGCGCAGCACTGCGCCGATATTGTGCGGGTCGGTGACCTGGTCGAGGATGACGAGCGGGCGCTTGCTGCCCGCGTCGACCTCTGCCTGGAGCAGGTCGCCGAGATAGATGCCCTCGAGCGGGTCGACCTCGATCACCAGCCCCTGATGCGGCGCGTCGCGTGCGACGAGTCGCGCCAGGTCTGCAACGTCGGCATAGGTGACCGGAATCACCGGCGGCAGGTCGAGCTGGCCGAGCGCTTCGCGCGTGCCCCAGATGCGCTTGACGGTGCGTTCGGGGTTGGCGAGCGCGGCGAGAACGGCGTGGCGGCCCCAGAAACGGACGGCCTGGCCGCGCGAATTCTGGCCCTGCGGGCGGCGGTGACGGGAAAATTGTCTCATGGGCGCGCCTTTCCCATGACTGCCATTGACAGGCAAGCCTCGTTTCGCCATTGGACCGCTTCCCAAAGCGGGCCCCATGGACAGGTGGCCGAGTGGTTAAAGGCAGCAGACTGTAAATCTGCCCGGGTTTCCGTACGCTGGTTCGAATCCAGCCCTGTCCACCACCCTCGGGTCCGAGGGCATCCCCTAAAATCCCTAGAAATGGCAGAAAACCTAGCGTATCATCGCATGGTTCGGTCCTCTGCGTTCCACTCCGTTTCACTGCAGCTCAGCAAAAACTGTGGGAGGAATGTGGGGATAGATTTTTTAGCCTTCGAGAATCGGTCTCCCAGGTGTGGGGATAAAATTTGGGGGTAACCCTATGAAAAAGCTTACAGCTTTCGCGATCAAGGCAGCTATGACACGTCCTGGTACCTACCAAGACGGTGACGGGCTGTTTTTGAAGGTAAACAAAAGCGGCGGCGCGTATTGGCTTTTGCGTCTGCAACGTGACGGCAAGCGTCATGATATCGGCTTGGGCAGCGCCAAATTGTTATCGCTCCTGGAGGCTCGTCAAAAGGCCAATGAACTTCGCAAGGCGGTCAAAATCGATCGCCGCGATGTACTGGCGGAAAGGAAAGATGAAGCCGCGGCCAAGGTGACCTTCCGCGAAGCCGCGCGCCAATATCATAGCGAGAATGCAGCAGGCTGGAAAAGCGCCGTTTATGCGCGCCAGTGGCTTGCCAGCCTCGAAAGTCACGCCTTTCCGAAATTGGGCGACATTCCCACCGGGCGAATCACGGCCGCGGCGATTATCGACGTGCTGTCGCCGATCTGGCAGGAGATTCCCGAAACGGCGCGCCAAGTGCGAAACCGGATATGCGTCGTCCTCGATTATTCCCACGCGAAGGGCTGGCGTTCCACAGAGGCGCCATCGGGCAACGGCAGCTTGAAAGCGGGACGGGGCTTGCCGCGTCAGGTGAAAGCGCGGGAAAATCGTAAGGCCATGTCGTATACCGCGCTTCCTGCCTTCATCGCAGCTCTGCGGCAAAAGCCAGCTTTTGGCCGATTGGCGCTCGAACTGCTCATCCTCACGGGCGTGCGAAGCCAGGAAGTCCGATTTGCTACATGGAGCGAGTTCGATTTCGAAGGGCGGCTCTGGACCATTCCAGCCGACCATATGAAGCGAAGTAAGACCCACATGGTTCCGCTGTCCGATGCGGCTCTGGGGGTGCTGGCCAAGGCGAACGCCTTCCGGCTTCCGGGCACCGATGTCGTTTTTCCAGGCGTGGCTGGAAAGCCTATGTCCGACATGACCTTGCTGAAAGTGCTACGCGACATGAAAGTGCCGTTCCATGTCCATGGTTTTCGATCGACATTCACCGACTGGGCGGCCAACGAAGACTTTGCTGATGCCGTGGTGGAAGCGGCGCTGGCTCACAAGACACCCGACGCCGTGCAGGCGGCCTATCGCCGCACAACCTATCTTGGCACGTCCGCGCAGCCGGGCGCCCGCGTCAGGCTGATGGAGGCGTGGGGAAGCTATTGTACCGGCAGCGCCGCCGGAGCGGACACTATGGTTTCGCCGGCCGAAGGCGAGCGTAGCCTCAATTGAGTGCGCACTGGCGGCGGCGGGCCTGTCGCCAGTGCGTGATTTCACGGTAAGCCGAGAGCGGGCGAGGATCTCGGCCGTCGCGAAAGCGTCTCCCGGGCTTCAGGACGCGGGCCGTCCGGCCATCCAGTTTTCGATCTCGGATTCACGCCATGCGACGCATCGGCGGGTGAGTTGAAGCTGGCGCGGAAAGCTGCCGTCGTGGATTTGTCGGTAGAGCGTCGCGCGGCTGAGGCCGGTCCGGTCGAGCACGCTTTGCATTCGCAGAAATCGTTCGGGTTCCATGACATATCCTGTCTTCGCTTTGACACTCCCGAATGCGATCTGGATGTGCGGAATCCTTCGATCAAGCCTCGGCGGCCGGTGATGGGCGGGCGTGCGGCGATGCGCCGGCAGGTGCTGCACACCGTTCCGCCATGCGATATCGTGCACGACCCTGCCGGCGTGTGCCGTCAATCGAACCATGGACCGCTGAGCGGCGCGGCGAGATAGCGGCGCGCGAGCCTCGCCGGTCTCAAGCTTGCCGACACCAGCATAACGAGCGCGGTCCTTGTGCCGGGCAAAGCGGCGGAGACGTCGATCGCCGGCGATACGGCGGGATATCGCAGCTTCTGCCGTGTCGTCGCGCACGTCCGTTCAGCGCCCGGGTCCGACATCGGCGTCGAAATCTGGTTGCCGTTGGAGGGATGGGCCGGCGTCTTCCATGGCAATGGCAACGGAGGCTTCGCCGGCATACTCGCGGGCGGCTATTCGGGGATGGCGGATGGTCTGCGGCGCGGCTTTGCGACCGCGACGACCGATGCCGGGACGGCGCCCGCGACGCCGCTGGAGGGCGATGCCCTCATAGGCCAGGACCGCAAATGGCGCGACTGGGGACGGCTCTCGACCCATGTCATGACCACCACCGGCAAGGCGATCACCAATGCCTTCTATGGTCAGGCGGCGAAACGCTCCTATTACACCGGCTGCTCGACCGGTGGACAGCAGGGGCTCATAGAGGCGCTCTATTATCCTGAAGACTATGACGGGATTCTCGTCGGCGCGCCGGTCATGAACCGGACCTGGGGCCATGCCGCGGTCTTATGGGACTATGCCGCCGCGCATCGCACGCCGGGCAGCCTGCTATCGGATACCAAGCTCAGACTGCTGAACAAGGCCGCGGTCGCTACCTGCTGGAAGCAGGGGCACGGCCTTGCGGGCGACCGGTTCGTCTCGGATCCGATGAGCTGCACATTCGATCCCGCTGTCCTCGCTTGCAAGGGCGGGGCGTCCGACGCTTGTCTCACGCCGGCTGAGGTCGAGACCGCCCGCGCTTTTTACTCGGGTCCACGAACCGCGGAAGGCAAGACAAGCTACTTCGGCTGGTTGCCCGGTAGCGAGATGCCCGACACCTTCGGCTGGGCTTTTCTCCAGAAGCCGATCAACGAACAACCGCCTTTCGGCGCCCTGTTCAAATGGGTGTTCGGCGCCGACTGGGACTGGAAGAGCTTTGACTTCGACCGCGACATGCCGCTGGTCGATCGGCGTTTGGACGCGATCGTCAATGATGCGACGCGCGGCAGTCTCAAGGCATTTGCCGCCCGCGGCGGCAAGCTGATCGTCTATCATGGGCTCGCCGATACGCTCGTCGCGCCGGGGCAGTCGGTCGCCTTTTACGAACGGCATGCGAAGGATTTCGGCGGCGTGGACAAACTCGCGAACAACGCGCGCCTGTTCCTCGCACCTGGTATGATGCATTGCGGCGGTGGCGCCGGTCCCGATGCCTTCAATGGCACGCTCGGTATCCCGCCGCAGCCGCCCGGCTATGACGCGGGACACGACATTTTCTCGGCGCTGATCGACTGGGCCGATGGCGGCAAGGCGCCTGAGAGCATCATCGCGACCAAGTTCGCGAGCGACGATGCCGGAAAGGTGGAAATGCAGCGGCCGCTGTGTTCCTATCCCAAAAAAGCAGTATACCGCGGCTGGGGTTCGACCACTTCAGCGAGGAATTTCAGCTGCGCCGCGCCGGGCGCGCGTTGAGGGACGGATGCTGAACCGCAGGGAGTTTTCGGGTCTCGTTGCGACGGGCTCGGTAGCGTCGGTCGCCGTGCCTGCCTTAGCGTCCGCGCCAGATACCGAAGGGACGATAGGGTTTCACAATTTGGCGTCGTCCAACGTGCCGGGCGATGTCGGCGTCGCGATCTATGAACCGCCGGGCTATGATGCCGCGCGCGCGGACGCGTACCCGCTGCTTCTTTGGCTCCATGGGGGGAATGGCAGCGAGAAAGATATACTCTTCTTCAAGAGCGTCTTCGACCGCGAAATTGCATCTGGCCGCGTGCCGCCGCTCGTCATCGCGACCCCGAGCGGGCGCCGCTCGCTCTATATGGACTTCCTCGACAGTAGCGAGCGCTGGGAAAGCTATATCCTGTCAGACGTGCTGCCCTTCGTTCGCCGGTCGGCGCATGTCGAAGTGTTACGCGAGCGGACCTTCATCGGAGGCGTATCGATGGGCGGCCTCGGCAGCCTCCGGATCGCGTTCAAGCATCCCGAGCTGTTTGCCGGCGTCATCGCGCTCGAGCCTGCGATCGAGGCGGCGCTGGAATGGACAGGGGCGGGGACAGAGACGCGCTTCTGGCGGCCGGAGCGCGCCTTGCATCCGATGTTCGGCAACCCCGTCGATCGGGGCTATTGGGCGGCGAATAATCCCGCGACGATCGCGAGCGTTGCGCCCGGCCGATTGCTCGATCTTCGCATCTATATCGAGGTCGGCGACCAAGACGCGCTCTATCTCTACGAAGGTGCGGAATATCTGCACCGGATCCTGTTCGACGCCGGGCTCGCGCACGAATATCGACTGGTACACGGTGCCGATCATGTCGGCCCATCGCTCCTGCCGCGCATGGCAGATGCGCTGGGATTTCTTGGACGACAGCTGTCGCCGCCCGGCTGGATCGACCAAAACGTCCTGACCTTTCGCAGTGCGATGGATGAGGGCAAGCGCGCTGCCGGGATCGAGGTGGAGCAGGCCGATCCTCGCCGCCTGAACCATCGTTGAAGAACCGTCTGGCAAATCATCGCACGCGGAATGCAGATCGTCTGGTCTCCGTTCGCCGGGGCCGGGCTTACGCGACCGTCCGTATCGGCCTGTTTTGGCGTTTCGATACAATCATCGGGTGGTTGGCCGATATAGTGGCGCCCCTGCGACCCAGAAGCGTTCTTCCTCGTCGAGGACGAATCTTCATTACTGGCGCCCGTCGGGTTTCAGCCCGACGGGCGCCATTTTGTTTCCCCACAGGATCGAAAACGGTCGCGGCCATGATCCGGTACGCTGCACGGAACGTGGCGGCTGCATGGGCGGCCTCATATTCAGGGATCAGGGCCTCGGTGCCGGGTTCTCGCGGGAGCACGGCACAGTGTCCGGGAATGCAAGCCAATGATGCCGATCCTTCGTCCACACCGCTTGCGCGGGCGCGGGAAATGCCGGGTCCTCGAACGTACCGGCAGCGATCCCGACAAGGTGGGGGAGGCGCTCGGCTTCCCACCAGAGCGACGTTCCGCACTTGCGGCAGAAATGGAAGGTGATCGGAAATCCGCTCGCCGAGTCCCGGCGAAATGTGCCGCAATCGCCAGACATTTGCCGGACCGATCCACGCGGGAAGAAAGCGGCGACGCTGAAGAGCGATCCGGTACGACGCTGACAATCGAGGCAGTTGCATAACGAGATCTTGGCCGGTTCACCGGTGCATTCGAGCCTGACCGCTCGGCAGTGGCACGCCGCTTCTCTGGTCATAAGGCGATTACATCATTTTGAAGCGGCACACGCAAGCGGTGCCCGCCGTGCGGTCGTCAGAGCGGGGTCAAAAAGGCCGGTAGAAGCTGAACAGCTCTGCGTCGCAGTCGCCGTATCCGCCGATCAGGCCGCGCAGAAGCTGCGCCGCCATCATCGAAAAAGTGATGCCGTTGCCGCCGTAGCCCATCGCGGCATAGCAGTTCGGCATGCGCGGAATGCGGCCGACGGTCGGCGTGCCGACGGGGCTGTTGCCGAAGCTTCCCGTCCAGGCATAAGCGGGTGTCGGATCGAGGCCCGGCAGGAGTCTTCTGAGCTTGGTCGCGAGGCGTTCGGCCTTCGCCCCGATCATGGCGTCGCGCCGCTCCTCGTCGTCGAACGGCTCATCCTCTCCGCCGCAAATGACGGCACCGTCCGGCGTGGTGCGGACATAGAGATAGGGGTCGGATGCCTCCCATATGAGATCGGCGCCGGGCCAGATCGCTTTCGGCTGGGGTGCGGTGGCGATCGACCAGGTCGACATGATATAATTGCCCTTCGACGGGATTCCCTTGAGGCGCTCATAGCCCGTCGCGATCACAAGATGGCGCGCCTTTACGACATGCCCCTCGCGCGTTCGCACGGTAACGCCCCGGTCATGCGGTTCGATCGCGCTGGCCTCGCAGGGCGCGTGAATGCGGCATCCCGCCGCCTGCGCGACGCGCAGATATTCGATCGTCAGTTGCCGCGGATCGGCAATATAGTTGCCATGGCCGATGATCGCGTGCCGGCGGGGGATGCCATAGCGCCGCTCGGTCTCGGCGGGGCCGATGAGTTCGACTTCGAACCCGGCACGGCGCCGCGCATCGGCCTCGCGCGCGAGTCCGGCCGGATCGAGGATATTGCCGTCGAGATAGACCGAGCCGCGCGTCGCGGCTCCCACGTCGAGCCCGAGCCTTTCAGTGCGCTCGCGCAGCGCATCGACCGCCAGTCGCGAGCGCTGCCAGATCCGGGCCGCACGATCATGCCCGATCCTGTCCGCCATGAGGCTGAGCGGCGTGTCGAGTTCATATTGGAGCATCGCGGTGGACGCGGTTGTCGATCCCAGCGAGGGACCGCGTCGGTCGATCACGATGACCTCATGGCCGGCCTCGGACAGCGATTCGGCAATAAGGGCGCCTGAAATTCCTGCGCCGATCACCAGCACCCCGCACACCGCGTCCTGTTCGAGGTGTTGGGTCTTGAGCGCGGGTCTCCGCCGATCC
The DNA here is from genome assembly GCF_022701295.1 of Sphingopyxis sp. YF1. Classification (NCBI taxonomy): domain Bacteria; kingdom Pseudomonadati; phylum Pseudomonadota; class Alphaproteobacteria; order Sphingomonadales; family Sphingopyxidaceae; genus Sphingopyxis; species Sphingopyxis sp. YF1. The sequence goes on along the minus strand of NZ_CP033204.1, from coordinate 2,144,126 downwards.
ATCCAGATCGAGCGCCCGGTGCGCAGATCGCGACGCTCGGTCGGCGAGATTTGGTTCGTCGTCATTGAGGGGGGCGCCGCAAGAGGAAAAGGGTGTTTTTGGAAGAAGCACATCATGTGCCGCCCGCGGCTCCAGGAGAGCCCCGCGGGCGGCGGCATGCTTAGCACATGGCGCCGGCAGACAGCCAGATCTCCGTGCGGCCCGTGCGGATTTATAAACCGGAATCGGATCGAAAAGTTTCAGCGAGTGCCGAAAATATATTCATGCCGTTCGCCGCAACTATCAGGCCTTGTCATTGGTTCGAGTGGGCATCGATCGATAATCTTCCCGAGCTGGCAACGGCAGCAAATCTGTGGACCCGCTTCGGCGGGTTCCTTTTTGCGCCCGTCGGCAGCGCTTCTCCCGAACGAAAGGAGCTTTCATGAAGAAACCGGCAATCATCGCAGCCCTCGGTGCGGCTGTCACGGCGCCTGTCGTCTGGGCGGCCTGGAAATATATTCCGCGACCGGGACCCGTCGGGAACCCCGCCGTGCCCGAACCCGCCAAACCGGTCGATCTCGTTCGTTACGGCGGCCGCTGGTACGAGCAGTTCCGCTACGAGGCTTCCTTCCAGAAAGGCATGGATGCCGTGACCGCCGATTACAGCCTGGGTCCCGACGGCAGCGTTCGCGTCGTCAACCGCGGACGCAGGGGCGGCGAGGTAAGCAAATTTGACAAGTCGGTGGGTAGGGCAAAGGTCGTCGACAGGGCGACCAACGCCAAGCTGAAGGTGCGCTTCTTCGGGCCTTTCGCAGGCGATTATTGGGTTCTCGACCATGGCGACGATTATGACTGGTCGATCGTCGGGGAGCCATCTGGCCGGTATCTCTGGGCGCTGACCCGCGAGGCCCGGCCCGGCCCCGAGATTCTCGAGCATCTCGAAGACCGGGTGCGGTCGCTCGGCTACGACTGGTCGCTGGTCCGGATCACGGCGCAGTAGATCATAACCCGCATCCATAGCCGGATTTGCGGGAGCGACGAGGCGCGCCGGATCGTCCCGCCAGCGCCGCCAGATTGATCCATGTTAAATTTCGCCCCGGCGTGCCGGCACCGCCTCGTACCGGGGGCTTGCGCCCGGCCCGATCCCCCGCCATGCAGCGACACCAGTCGGCGCGCGGGGGAACCGGATAAGATGACATCGGAAAAGCTCGCGTCGCTCGGACGCGACCGGCGCGCAAGCCGTGTCATCATCGCCTTGCTTGCTCTCGGTTTCACAGCGCTGCTCGTGGCCGCGGCGGCGACCTACTGGACGCAGCGGCAGAATGAAGAGAATGCGCAGCTCGTCTCGCACACACTCGCGGTCGAGGCGCGCCTCGGCTCCTTTGCGAGTGTCAACGAACGGATGGAAACCGCGCGCCGCGGGCTTCTCCTCACCAACGATCCTGCCTTCGCCCGTATCATGGCGGCTGCGCAGCGGAGTGCTATCGCGCAGGTAAAGGATCTCGATGGGCTAATCAGTGACAATCCGGGGCAGCGCGCCCGCGCCGCGCGCCTCCGCGAGCTTCTCGATGCTTATCAGGCCTATAACCGTGAAGCGGTTGGCGGCGATGCCGCCGCGCGCCGCGCGGTTGTCGAGGGTTTCATGACCGATACGGGCGTCGCTTATGTCCGCGAGGTTCGCAGCGTCGTCGACGCGATGCTGGCGGAGGAGCTTGGACTGCTTCGCGAGCGTGAGGCCGAGCAGCGGCGTACTCAGGCCTTGTTCAACACCACGCTGCTGCTGACCGGAATGCTGATCGTGGCGGTCGCCGCCGTCACCCTGCTTCTCATTCGCCGTAATCTCGCCGAGCTTCGCGAGTCGCGCGAGCAGCTTCGGATATTGAATGAAGATCTGGAAGAACTGGTAGACGCGCGGACCGCCGAACTCAGCCGGGCCAATGCCGAGATCCAGCGCTTTGCCTATATCGTCAGTCACGACCTGCGGTCGCCGCTCGTCAACGTGATGGGCTTCACCGCCGAACTCGAGGCCGCCCGCAAGGCGATTGCCGATTATCTCGCGCGGAGCGATGCCGGGACGTGGCAGGCCCCCGATGGGCCGACCCGCCTCGCGATCGAGGAGGACCTCCCCGAGGCGATCAATTTCATCCGCAGTTCGACGCAGAAGATGGATCGCCTCATCAACGCGATCCTCAATCTCTCGCGGCAGGGAAGGCGCTCGCTGGCCCCCGAGCGGCTCGACCTTGGCGTCCTTGTCAAAGGGATCGCCGAGAGTCTCGAACACCGCATCCAGGAGACGGGTACACGGGTCGAGATCGGCGATTTACCCGGGATCGTGAACGACCGGCTCGCGGTCGAGCAAATCCTCTCGAACCTCGTCGAAAATGCCCTGAAATATCTGAAGCCCGGACGCGCCGGCGTCATCACCGTCAGCGGGAGTACGGAATATGGCCGGGCCTTTGTCGAGGTGAAAGACAATGGGCGCGGGATCGACCCGCGCGACCATGACCGCATATTCGACCTTTTCCGAAGGTCGGGAACACAGGACCAGCCCGGTGAGGGCATCGGTCTCGCACACGCCAGGGCGCTCGCCTATCGCCTCGGCGGCACGATCGACGTGCAATCGGTTCTGGACGAGGGGTCGACCTTCCGTCTCAGTCTGCCGATCGAATGGAAAGGCGGAGATGAAAATGCCTGATCAACAACAACCCGTGAACATCGTGATGATCGAGGATGACGAAGGTCATGCCCGGCTGATCGAGAAGAATATCCGCCGCGCCGGTATCTCGAATACGATCCATCATTTCACCGACGGCACCTCGGCGCTCGCCTTTCTCTACGATGCCGAGGACGGGCCCGCGCGCAACGGTCCGGCGCTCGTCCTGCTCGATCTCAATCTGCCCGACATGAGCGGCACCGACATTCTCGCCCGATTGAAGGGCGATGGAAGCGCGCTGCGCCGCACGCCCGTTGTCGTGCTCACCACGACCGACGACAAGGTCGAAATCCAGCGCTGCTATGACCTCGGCTGCAATGTCTACATAACGAAGCCGGTGAACTACGAAAATTTCGCCGATGCGATCCGCCAGCTTGGTCTCTTCCTTTCGGTGATCCAGGTCCCCGACCCGGATCCGGCTTGAGAAGCGGGGCGTCCGCCGCCGTGGCGCATATCCTCTATATCGATGACGACGAAGGCATAAGGCGTCTCGTCTCGCGCAATCTTGCGCGCGACGGGTTCGAGGTCAGCCTCGCGGCGAGCGGCGCCGAGGGCGTGGCGATGACCCGCGAGGGACGATTCGATCTGATCGCCGTCGATCATTATATGCCCGGGCAGGACGGGCTTGCGACGCTCGAAGCCCTGCGCGCGATCGCGGGCTGTCCGCCAGTCGTTTATGTAACGGGCTCGGAGGAAAGCCGTGTCGCGGTGGCCGCTCTCAAGGCGGGCGCCGATGACTATGTCGTGAAATCCGTGGGCGCGGATTTCTTCGATCTGCTCGCGAACACCTTCGGACAGGTTCTCGAACGCGCAGCCCTCCGCCGCGACCGCGAGCGGGCCGAGGAGGAATTGCGCGCGAGCAATGCACGGCTCGAGGCGCTCCTCAAGGAGGTCAATCACCGGGTCGCCAACAATCTCCAGATGATCATGTCGTTCGTCGCGCTGCAGGCCAAAACGCTGCCCGATCCAGAGGCACGCGAGGCGCTGCAGAAGACGCAGCAGCGGATTGCGACCGTCGCGCAGGTCAACCGCCGTCTCTACACGACCAATGACGTCGAATATGTCGCCATGGACGATTATCTGGCGGGCCTCGCCGCCGATCTTGGCGAGAGCTGGTCGACGGGCGCGGCGCGCCGCGACGTGCGGACCGAGGTGGAGCCGCTGCGGATCGCGACCGACAAGGCCGTCGCGCTGGGCATGATCGCCAATGAGTGGGTCAGCAATGCCTGCAAATATGCCTATGATGTGGCGGACGACGGGCAAATCCGGATCGGGCTCAGCCGTGTCGGCGACCGATCGATCGAGTTGAGCGTCGAGGACGATGGTCCGGGTTTCGCGAGCGACCGGCCGGCGCAGGGCACGGGACTCGGTACGAAGCTCATCGCCGCTATCGCAAGGACGCACCGCGCCGAGGTTCATTACGGGACGAGCGAGCGGACAGGGAAAGGGATGCGCGCGCGGATAGTGCTTCCGCTCGCGGCGCGCGAACTACGCGACTGAGCGGGGATTCAGGCGAGCGCCTTGCCCGCGAGCGCGTCGCAATCGGCGGGCGCTGCGCTCGGGGTGGGAGGCTTGCCGCGATCCTTCCGCAATCCGAGGGCGCTTCCGATCGAGCGCCCGATCGCGCCGATGATTCCGCCCGACTTGCCAGTGGGCTTTCCAGGCGGCGCAAGCGTGATCGACGGGCTCGACAGCGTTCCGCCGATCCTGATCGGATCGACGAGCTTGAGTGCGGCGTCACCCTTGGATGCACCACCGAATATGAGCGCGATCGTCTCGCCGTCGAGGTCGATCCGGCCGCGTGCAGCGCCTTTCGAAATACTGGTGTCTATGAGCAAGGGCGCGGGCGTGAGGAGACCCTGACGCACAGTGAAGGCGAGGACGGCGCAGCGGATGGGGACCATCGCGTCGTCGTCGCCAAGCTTCTGTCCGATCGCGCCGCCAAGATCTTGCCCCAGGATGAAGGCGGCCGCCCGGTTCATGGCGCCGCCGCGCGCGACAAAGGCAATCTTGCCGTTGCCGCCGGCGAAAGCGGCGCGGATCGTGTCGCCGCGCCCCTGCAGGCGGACCAGGCCTTCGAGCGGCCCGCGGATCATCGACGGCTGCCCTACGAGGGTGTCGAGCGAGGTGCCGGTCACCCGCAGCTCGGTGGAGAGAAGGGGGGCGCTGCCTCGGGAATCGACCTTGACCCAGCCGGTCATCTGCCCTCTGTCGAGGCCGGCAACGGCGTTGCGAAGCGTAAGCACGCGCTTCTCCAGAACGAGATCGCCCTTGAGGCTGCGGAAGGCCGAGCCGCCCTTGATGAGGAGCCGCGGCGCGTTGAACCTTATGATACCGTCGGTGGGCCCAATTTTCGAGAGGTTGATGCGCGTCTCGGGGATGATGCGCGGACCGGTCCGGGCTTCCCGCACGCGGGCCGCCGCGAGCCCTGCATCGTCTGCAAGATCGTCGAAATCGAATTGCGGCGCATCGATCGTCGCGTCGATCCTGGTGCGCCCCTCGCGCTTGAGGACACTTGCCTTCGCATGGATCGTCGAGCGGCCGATCGTGCCGCCGAGCCTGTCGATGAACCAGTCGGGCCCGCGGCGCCGGACTTTGCCCTCGAAGTCGATATCCTGAGTGCCGAAGAGCCCCGCTTCGATGATATAGTCGAGCTGCTTGAGAGTCTGCCCCCGCGTACTCATCTCGATATCCATCTCACGCATGTTCAGCCCACCCGCCATCGTGCCTTTGGCATCGAGCCGGAACGTCGGCGACGCGAGGCTGGCCGAAAAGGGCCAGGACGCCGAGCCCTTTGCGGCTCCGAGCGGTGCGCCCGTTGCTATAAGGCGCGCAGGAACGCCGTCGAAGCGGCCTTCGGCGCGCAGCGTGACGCTGCGGTCCGCCGCTGCCTCTAGCGTTCCGGCAATGTCGAGACGGCGCTTTGCGTCGAGTAGGCTGAAGCGGCTGTCCCTTATGCTCAGCGCGTCGAGCTTCAGCTCGCGGTCGGCCTCATCCGGTCTCTTATCCCCGGAGCCTTCCCAATTGCTCTTGCCATTGGCGTCGCGAACGAGATTGGCTTCGAGCCCGACGATGTCCAGCGAGCGAATGGCGGGGTCACCCGAGAGCAGTGACAGGATCGGTGTCCGGGCGCTCGCGCGCCTGACCTTGAAAAGCGACCCTGTGCCGGCCCACGTCGGCTGCGCGATGCTGACATCCTCGACGACGAGCGTGGGTGTGAAGGAGAAAAACTCCGCACGCGACAGGGCGCCGATGCGGACCGGGGCGCCGAAATGTTCGCCAAGCTGGCGTTCGGCAGTGCCGTGCAGCACCGAAACGGGAAAGGCCCCGATTCCGAGGGCGCCGATAATCAGAAAAGCGCCGCCCGCGCCCGCCGCGAGCCTCGCGCGGCGCGAGAGAGCGTCGAACCCAAACTTTCCGTGACGAAAGAGCATGCCGCTGGTTGTCGTGGTCATCTTGCCCCTGTCGCCTTGCCCGCTCCCACCCGGGCACGGAAAAGTCCGCGCGACAGGGCCGCGCGGACTTTCTTCGATCCAGGAAGGATCAGTAGCTGTTTTCGAACTCGTCAATCTCGCGCTCGGCTTCATCCTGCGCGCGACCATATTTTTCCTGGATTTTACCAGCCAGAATCTTGCGGTTGCCGTTGATCTGGTCGAGCTCGTCGTTGGTGAGTTCGCCCCACTTCTTCTGGACATGGCCTTTGACCTGTTCCCAATTGCCCTTGATCGTATCGCTGTTCATGATCAGTCTCCGTTGAAGTTCGATCGTTTAACGCGGGGCGCACGGCGACTGTTCCTCCGAAAGCTGAATTTGTGCCGCGTGCGAACGACTTGCATAACATAGGTTAAGCTTATGATTTCAATGGAACATTGGGGCCGGAAAGCCTCTCCTCGATACCCGCTTTGGGCGGTTTCAGGAAGAGGACTGGCGGTTCGCTCGGAACAATCAGCAGGGCGGCAATCAGCCGGGCGGCGGTCGCCAGCAGGAACGGCAGGACCGCCGGAACCGTCCGCCGGGCAAAGAGCGCATGGATGACCGGAACCCGGGCAGAAGCGATGATCGGAATCGTCGGAACCGCTGACCGCAGTCCTGCTTCTCGTATCTGGAAGACCGCTCGCGCGCGCCCGTTTCGTCCCTAATCCTTCTCGGTCGCGAGGGTTGCGAGATTTCCGTTTGCGTCGACTGAGGTGACCAGTAGCGTGTAAAGGAGCCTTCCTGCATCGTCGACGCACTCGACGCGCAGTCCGTGGTCGTGTCGCAGAATATGAGGGTCGTCGGCGAGAAGGCTTCCGCCATAGCGTATCGCCTCCAGTCCCGCGGTTTTGTCATCGGGAAGGTTGATGCCTACTTCGTCGATCTCGCGATAGCCGTCACGTGTGTGGAAGAAATAACGTCCCATCTCGTCTGCTCCTTCGGGGGTCAGGGCTGGTCACGGTGGAGATAGAGGTCGGAGAATTCCGCAGTGCCGATCAATGATTGCAGATCGGCGATGCGAATACCGCGGCCGTCGCGGGCGATGGCGCCCGTGCGTTCCAGCGCCTTCAGTGTCCGGTTCACATGGACAGGGGTCAGACCGAGCACGTCGGCGAGCTGTTCCTGGGTGAGCGGCATTTTGTGAATGTCGAGGCCGCCCGAGCCGGTATCGAGCAGCCGGTAGTGGAGCTCGCAAAAGAGGTGCGCGAGACGCGCGAGCGCATTCCGGCGGCCATTGTTGAGAAGCCATTCGCGGCCGATCGAGGCTTCGATGAGAATGTCGACCATGACGGCGCGCGCGATTGCGGGACGCGCCTGTACCAGGCGTTCGAAATCCGAAATCATGATGACGGTCAGTTCGACGGCGGTCAGCGCCTGCAGATTATGATCGACGGTGCGAAGATACATCGACTGGAAGTCGAGCGGGTCGCCCGGGATCTTGATCGAGACGATCTCGCGCCCGCCGCCCTCGGTTATCTTCTGCCGGTAAGCGAAGCCCGACCGCAGGACCGGGCAGATATCGGACCGGTCGCCTTCGCGCAAAATATAGTCGTTGGGCTCGAGGCGCCGCGTCTGGTGCGGAAGAGCGGCGATCGCCGCCTAGTCCTCGGTCGAAAGCAGGCTGTGGCTGAGCAGCTTCGCAAGAAAGATCGCCATGCCCGGCGGCGCCATATCCCGATCGAACATTATGCCAGCTCTCCTCATCTAACGTCTGACGGTACATCCGCTGCCGAAATGCGAGCGACGTCGTCATGGTTCCCGCGGGGCTGACAGGGGGCTCGCCACGTCTCAGGCATCGGCGCCGACACGCACCACGGTCTCTATGATTGCGTCGCAAAATGCCGGCAGATCGTCGGGACAGCGGCTGGTGATAATATTGCCGTCGACCACGACCTCTTTGTCAAAGACTTGGGCGCCGCCATTGGCAACATCGGTGCGGATCGACTTGTAGCAAGTCATGTTTCGGCCTTTCGCAAGGCCCGCCTCGACGAGCAGCCAGGGCGCATGACAGATCGCTGCCACAGGCTTGTCGGCGTCGGCGAAAGCCTGGATGAGCGCGATCGCCTCCTCCTCGACGCGCAGCAGGTCGGGGTTGATCTGGCCGCCGGGTAGTACAAGTGCGTCGAAATCTTCGGCGCGGGCGTCCGCGATCAGCAAGTCGACGTCGATCTCGTCGCCCCAATTGTCGTCGTCCCACCCCTCGATCTGTCCCTCTTTCAGAGACGCGACCCGGACCTCGGCGCCGGCCTCCTCCAGTTTTTCGAGCGGAACCTCAAGTTCGGACTGCTCGAATCCATCGGTTGCCATGATAAGAATGCGGCGAGCGGCGAGGGGCGCGTTCATGGGAATTTCCTTTTCGAATGATATCGGCAACGGGGGACGGCGGACCAGCGCGTTTCGGTGTCGTCACGTCGCTCGGGATTTAGCCGTTCCCCGATATAGCGAAGCCGGACCGTGCGGGAGCGACGGCCCGGCCCAGAGAGCGCCGCAAACGCGCTCGTCTGTCGCTGGATGATCAGCGGTTCTGACGATTTTCGTCGTCGCGGCCGGCCTGGTTGCCACCCTGATTGTCGTCCTGGTTCTGGTTCGGCTGGCGGCGGGTCTGATCCTGCTGTTCTTGCTGGCCGTCCTGACCGGGGTTCTGGTTGGGCTGGTTGCCGCCCTGCTGGTTATTCTGCGCCATGATGGCCTCTCCTTCGCGGTGTTGCCCTCGGGGGTGTGGGCCTCATGGAGACGCGCTGGATGGGCAATTGTTCCATTAAAATCATGAACTTAATCTATGTTATGAAACCCATTTGTCAGCGATATTGCTGGAACCAAATATGTTCGTCTGCGTTGTCGTCTGCGTTGCGTGCACATCCACTTCGGATGAATGGTACGGCGTGCTTCGCTGCCTCTTCGCTTGCGCGCGGGGCGCGAGGACGCGCCCAACAGCGGGAGAAATATCATGTTCAGATGGGCCATCATCTTCGCCGTCGTCGCCCTTGTCGCAGCGTTGCTCGGCTTCGGTGGCATCGCCGGTCTCTCGGCCGACTTTGCGAAGATTCTTCTCGTCATCGGCGTCGTTCTTTTCGTTGTTGCCTTCGTCTTCGGGCGCGGTCGCCGCACACTGCCATGATCTACCGGGCTCTGCAGTTCGGAGCCCCGCCTTCCGGGGATGATGGAAGCCTCCTTCCGTCTTCCCCCACGGGTGCCGGCGGCCAACCCTTCGGTCGCCGGCACACGACTATGTCAGGGCGCGCGTAGCGTGGGCGGCAGGCCGTCCTTGCAAAGCCACCCTTCCATTATCCGGTTACGCCCGATGGCCGCTCCTTCAAGGTTCGCGGTCGCCCCCTTGGCGCATATCAACCCGGCATTGTCTGAAGACGATCGCGCGCGTCTTGCGTCCCAGCGGATGGCAGCGCGGAGCGCGGTTCGTGCGGCACGAGGCGGGAAGGACGCAGCCGCCATTCGCCGGGCGAGGGCGGCCGTCGATCGCGCCAAACGGGCGCTTGGCGAGCGCGGCCCGTGCGGTGAGCCGACGGTCCTCCCGACTTCGATCGCCACAAGGCGATCAACATGGCTTATGCTGGCGCTGCCGCCGGATTGAACTGTCAGGGTTTAGCGGTCATCAGCGGGGCGGTTGAACCGCGGTGGACGGTCAGTATCACGCTGCCGAGCCCGGCGGCGGGGATGATCTTCAATCGCTCGGAACCGATGCCCCGTTCATCGAGCATGGTTGCCAGCGCCTTCGCCTGGGCCTCGTCCCCCGCGATTTCGAGCGATGCAGCCGGAGCGGCACGGAGGATAGTCGCGAGATCGGCCGCGGATCCAAGTCCTTTGCTGGTCAGCCGCGGCCGATCTTCGTCGAATCCGGCAAATGCGAACCGCGCTTCGTCGCCTTCGCGCGATGCCAGCCATTCGGCGATCCCGCGAGGCAGCGAACCCTCGGCAGCGACGAAGGTCGAGCCGTCGGGAAGGGTCAGTAGCGCGTTGACCGGGCCGCTGGGCGACGCGGCCTCGACGCTTTGGGCACCGCATGACTGTAGCGAGAGGGTCGCGGCCCCGATCGACAGGGCCGATGCCATAACCAACAGCAAGCGCGTCATATTATCTCCCTTTCCTGTTGTTTGCTCAACGCGCGCCGAATGCCGATGTTGCCAGGCAAAAAGGCTTCAGCGCGTCCCGGATCGGGCCATTACGCGAGGTCGCGCACCTTGGGCTCGCGGTCCCAGCGGCGGCGCGTGCCGACCTTTATGAAATCGGCGAGAGCGACGATGCCCTCGTCGAACTCCACCCCGGCCTTGTCGAGCAGCACCCGGCTCGCTTGGTCGTGCGCGATCGTCTTGCAATGGCCGAAGGCGTCCATGAACCATTGCACCGCCGCGCCTTCACGGCTGAGCTTGTTCGCGGCCTCTTCGGTCAGGACCGAGGCCACCGCGTCGAACAGCACCGAGGGCGAGCCGGCGAGCTGCCCGTCGGCCTTCAGCGTTCCGCCGGACACAGGAATGCCGCCGACTTTGGGGGCGACGAGGAAGGTGCTGCCGCCGGCTTTCTCGATCTGCGTCCTGAGCTTGTAGATCGTGTCCTTATCGGAGCCTTCGGCGAACAGGATCGCGACTTTTCGTCCCTTGATGTCGGGACGGTCGTCCTTCTGGATCGACAGCGCATCTGACGGCGCCATGTCGATGGCGGCCTTGGCGGGCTTGATCCTCGCGGGAAGATCGGTCGCGAGCCCCTTGGCGACGCGCTTCGCGAGATCCTCGTCGATATTGCGAAGCTGACCGACGACGCGGGCGCGGACATGGTCGAGCGTGACCTTCGAGAGCTCGAACACCAGCGCCGAGGCGATATGTGCCTGCTCGTTCTCCGTCTGCGAGCAAAAGAAGAGCCGTGCCTGGCTGAAATGATCGGCGAAGAGGTCGGCGCGGATGCGCAGCTTCTCGGCCGGGTCGTTCCGTTCGTTGTTCGCCGGAAAAGTGGTGAAGCCGGCGTCGGGGCAGGCGCGCGGACCTGCATCCTCGCCCGCTTCGGCAAGGCTGTTCGGCTCGTAATTGGCGCGGCCCTTGGGAACCAGCGTCTGCATCAGCCCGTCGCGCTGGAAATTGTGGAACGGGCATTTGGGCGCGTTGATCGGGATCTGGTGGAAGTTTGTCGTCCCGAGCCGCGACTTCTGTGTGTCGAGATAGCCGCGCATCGCCGTTCAGCACCGATCCCTCGGCGAGGAAGAGGGCATCGCGCCCGTCGCCCATGTCGATATCGCCGTTGATCGTGCCCGCGTTACGGATGCTGTCGTCGCCGGTACCGGTCGCGATATCGTCGTCGATGACGCCGCCGGACCCGTTTTCGATGCTGTCGTTCCCGTCCGCGAGCAGGATGTCGCCGTTTATGCGCCCGGCGTTGCGAAGCTCGAAGCGCATGCCGTCGTCGCCGCGGATCGCCTGCGCGCCGGCGGTCATGCCGGCATGGCCGATGGTTCCGAGCGCGGCGTTGGTGATCTTGTGCACCATTTCGGGGCCGCCGATATTGTTGCTGAACGCGATCACCGCGCGATCGGCCGCAATACCGGCAACGTCGATGATCCCTTCGTTGACGATTTCGATATTGCCGTCGTTCAGGTCGAGCGCTGCATCGGTGCCGCCCGTCGAACGGATGACCGCATTGGGGCGGTTCACGACACTGCCGCCGCGGCCCATATAGATGCCGTTGCTGCCGGCGATGATTTCCGACGAATTGTCGACCGTCGACCGGTCGGTCAGCACCACGCCATTGCCCTCCGCCGCGCGGACGGGCGCAAGGATGCTGACATCGGCGCGCTCGCCACTGATCGCGGTGCCGCCGAGACCGCCTATTTCGATCAGCGCGTTGGGGCCGGCGTGCAGGATACGGGCATTGCCATAGGCGAGGATGCCGCCGCCATAGGGGCCGTCGGCCTCGATGCGCCCGGCGTTCTCGATGATGGTCGTCAGCCCGGCGCCGCTTTGTTCAACCAGGATGCCGAAATTATTGGCGCCCCGCGACTGGCTGTTGTCGACGGTCAGCGTGCCATTGTTCGTGATTCGCGCGCCGGCCCGAAGGCTCTTAACCGATATGGCCGAGGAGAGGTCGCCACGGATCGTGCCGTCGTTGACGATTCCGGCGCTGCCCGGGCCGCCGGTCACGCCCGATCCGGGAGTTCCGGCCGCGGGGGTGATGGTGCCGCTGTTCCGGAACTGGTCGATGTCAACGGGTACGGCGACCGGTCCCTCATTGTCGCCGGTACAGGTCAGGATCTTGCGCTGCTGGTCGTCGATCAGGGTCGTGCAGGCGGCGCGGGCCGGCTGCGCCGTTCCCAGTGCGACGAGCGCAAGCGTTCCGTAGAGCGCCGAAGCGCCCAGAAGATTGGGTTTGCAATTCATAGATGTCCTACCGGCGCACGCCGGCCTCCTTGATACACATGATGGGGTGATGGCCCGCCCGCCATCGGGGGTATGGCGGACGGACCATGCGAACCTTCCGCACATGGCGATCAGGCTCTTTTCGGGGTGCGATCCCGGTTCCTGAGTTGCCCGCGCAAGCGAGAGCACCCCGGTGGAGGGCCGAATAGTCAAAGGATCGCGGGCTCCGCCTCGTATGAATGAATGAGGCGAAGCAGTTTTTTTGCGTGTCTGGGGACGGACGGATCGTCCTTCCGGTACGTTTGTCCGCATTCCGCCGATGGCGCGGAGGGGCGATCCTGACCTTGATCAGGATGGCTGCCCATGAATTCCCCTTCGCCGCACGACGGCCGTTTCACGATGCTGATCGACGCCGTCTACAAGGCCGCGACCGATCGCGACGGCTGGCGACCCTATCTCGACCTGGTATCGCAGACATTCGGCAGCGTCGCCGCGATGCGGATCGCGCGCAGCAGCAATCTGACCGACGTCCGGTCGGCCGAAGCAACGATCGACCCCGACTATCTGGACCGATATTATCGGCACTATGCCGGCAAGGACCCGATGTCCGAACGCGACCGGGTCGCGGCGTCGCCGCCGATCGTGGTGCAGGAGGCGCTGATTTCGATGGCCGACCTGCGGCGCACCGAATTCCATGCCGACTGGATGCGCCCGCAGGGGCTCGATCTTTCGATGCGGTGGCGCGTCGATGCCCCGATGGGGGTGATGGACCTGTTGCTGCTGCGCCCCGAAAGCGCGGGCGCGTTCAGCGCCGACGAGCAGGCGCTCAGCCATGCCCTGCTGCCGCATCTGCGCCGCGCGATCATCATCGCCAACCGGCTCAACGTCTTCGATGCTGCCGACGCCGCGTCGCTCGACGCTTTCGAGCGGCTGGGGGCGGGGGTGCTGCTCGTCGACGCGCGGCGCACGATCCGCTTTGCGAACGGGGTCGCGGAAACGATGCTCGAGGCGGGCGACGGGCTGTCGTCGACCGGCGGCCGGCTCTGTGCCGGCGGCGCCAGCGACCAGCGGCTCACCCGGGCGATCGCCGACGCGGCCGGGCAGGGGCGATACGCCGCGGGGCGGACCGCGACGCTGGTCGCGGTGCCGCGCGCGAACAGCCCCAATCCCCTGTCGGTCGCGGTCAGCCCCTATTCGGAAGCGCGTCGTTCGCTGTTCGACGGCGGGCCGCTCGCGCTGGTCATCGTCGGCATGCCCGACCGGCGCGCGGCCTTTCCTGTCGAGGCGCTCCGCGATCTTTATGATTTCACGCCGGCCGAAGCGCGGCTCGCGGTGGCGCTGTGCAACGGCACCAGCCTCGCCGATCATGCGCGCGCCAGCGGCGTCGCGCTGACCACTGCGCGGACGCACCTGACCTCGATCTTCCTGAAGTCTGGCGAAAACCGGCAGGCCGACCTGATCCGCCGGTTGATGAACGACCCGGTCCTGTTGCTCGCGCGATGATCGCGGGGCTCAGTCGGCCTTTTGCAGCCAGGGATTGCCGGTCAGCAGGCGGACGAGATCGGCCTGTCGGTTCGTGTTCGTCTTGGAAAATATGGCGGCGAGGTGGGTGCGGACCGTCGACAGGCTGACCCCCGTGGACGACGCATAGGAGGGCAGGGTGGTGCCCGACGCGATCGCCGCGGCCAGCCGCGCTTCGGCGAGGGTCAGGTCGAAAGCCGATCGCAGCGCGCCGGTGTCGAGGTCGACGGACCGGCTGCCGTCGCTGACGACGACAAGCGCGAGCGGCCCCGTACCGAACATGATCCGGTCGCGTTCGTCGAGCGGCGCGATGTTGAGCGAGAGCGGCGACCCGCCGGTGCGCGGAACCGACAGGATCTTGCCCGTGCGCCCGCCGGCCTCGCGGCCGCTGCCGGTCGCGGCGTCGATGGCGGCGCGCAATCCGGCGTCGAGCGCGGGCCGGGTCAGGCCGAGCCGGCCGCCCGGCGCACGTAGCGCGCTTTCGGTGGCGAGCAGTCGCTCGGCGAGCGGGTTGGCGAAATGGATCCGGCAACCGGCATCGACGAGCAGGGCGCCGACGCCGAGCGTGTCGAAGGCGCGGAGCATGCCCGAACTGCGTTGCTGGAACGCCTCGAGTACCTGCCCGAGTTCGAGCGCGCGGCTCATGTGGGGCAGGATATCGGCCAGCAGCCGCTGTTCCTCGCCGGTGAAAGCGCCGAATTCGGGGCCGCGGATGATCCCCAGATTATAGGAGAAGTCGTGACCGTCGCGGAGCAGGCAGGAAACGCCGTGCTTCAGCCCCTGCGGCTGCATCCAGTCGCCGTAAAATTCGGTGCGTTCGAGCCGGTCGTTGCTCACCAGCCCCTCCGAGGGGACGATGGCGCGCGCCGAGGTTGGGCGGTCGACCTCGGTCACCCAGACGTTGCGACTGTGAAAATGTTCCCTGTAGAGATCGCCGAACTCGCCGAAATTGTCGAAGAGCGGGCTGTTGTCGCCGGGATTGCGGTTGGGCCAGCGATAGATCGTCGAAAAGCCGGAGAATGTCCGGGTGATCTGGTCGAGGAACGCGGCCCAGCGCTCGGGATCGACCGCGCAGGCATAGACGCTATCGATCAACGCGAGGCGTCCCTCCGCTCCATCCCCCGCGCTGTTCCTCATGTCAAAAGCCTGGCCCGACCTTTTCGTGTGATGCCCGGAAGCCGGCCCGGACGACGCCGGGATCGCTACGTGCGTCTACGCCAGATTTTCAACCCCCGTGCAATCGGCATTCGCCGGGCGTTCGCGCCTCGGCTGGCGTCGATCATGCGCGGAGGGGCGGTGCAGCGCGGCGTGCATCCCGGAGTCCGAAGATTATTTCTTTGGAACGCGCGATGAGCCGCATTTTCCTATCGGATTTTTCTTCGGGATCAAAAGGCTTCGCCGACTCCGTTTCGCATGGGAAAATGACGTTCGGCCGGGATTGGATGATTATATTATTAGTTTTCATATCGATATGTCGCGACGTTCGAATCTTCCCGCCGAACCGCCTTTTTGGGGGATTTGTTGACAGCCCTGTCAGCCGCTCCCGCATATCCGAAGATATGACGATTTTTTTACACATCGGCGAATAAATTCCGGCATTGAGGCGGAAATACCACGTACATTCGGGGTGTGAGCTGTTAGCATCAGAAAAATTCAAAAATGGGTCCACGGTTGAAAAAAGGGGAAGACTGAATGCGAAATCACGGAAGAAATGTTCGCCGTGGCGCTTGGGCGGCGCGCACTGCGCTCCTGCTGTCCGGCATGTGCGTGATCGGCGTCTCGCCTGCGATGGCGCAGGAAGAGGACGCCGGGCAGGGCCAGGACGTGGCGGCTTCGACGGGCGGCGAAATCGTCGTTACCGCGCT
This sequence comes from Sphingopyxis sp. YF1, assembly GCF_022701295.1. Taxonomy (NCBI): domain Bacteria; kingdom Pseudomonadati; phylum Pseudomonadota; class Alphaproteobacteria; order Sphingomonadales; family Sphingopyxidaceae; genus Sphingopyxis; species Sphingopyxis sp. YF1. The sequence goes on along the minus strand of NZ_CP033204.1, from coordinate 2,128,218 downwards.
GAAGCGCGGGACGCGCCTGCAGGATACGCCGCTGGCCATTTCGGCGGTGACGGGCGATTCGCTCGAGCGCGCCGGCACGACCAGCTTTACCGAACTGACCCAGAACACCCCGAGCCTGCGGATCGTCGACAATGGTCCGGGCAACCGGCGCGTCATCCTGCGCGGCGTCGTCGGCGCCGGTGAGCCGACCGTCGGCGTCTATTATGACGAATCGCCGGTCGCCGGATCGGTGGGAACGACCAGCGACGCGGCAGGCAGCACGCCCGACTTCCGCGTCTTCGACGTCGAACGCGCGGAAGTGCTTCGCGGGCCGCAGGGAACGCTCTACGGTTCGGGTTCGATGGGCGGAACGGTGCGCATCATCTATGAAAAGCCGAAGGCCGACCAGCTCGAAGGCGCGGCGAGCGTCAATCTGTCGGCGGTGAAGGGCGGCAATCCGGGCGCCACCGTCGACGGCATGATCAACCTGCCGATCGTCTCCGACAAGCTCGCGCTGCGCGTCGTCGGCAGCTATCAGCAGTTCGCGGGCTACATCGACAACAGCTACTACGGCACGAAGAACATCAACGACGGCTACAGCTACAGCGGCCGCGCGCTGCTGCGCTTTACCCCCACCGACGAGCTCACGATCGACCTCGGCGCCTATTACACCAAGGTTTCGACCGACGCATCGCGCTGGTTCTTCGAAACGGGTCAGCGCCACACGACCAACGCGCGTTCGGAATCGGGCAATTATGACGAGAACCGGATCTACAGCGGTACGCTGCGCTACGATTTCGGTCCGGTCGCGCTGACCGCGGTTTCGACCTATTTCGATCGTGATCGCATCGTCGTCGGCGACGTCAGCGACAATTTCAACGGCCGCGACACCGCGACGGGCTGTGCGACCTATCTGAAACCGGTCGGCGGCGTGTGCACCCCCGCACAGCTTGCGCCCTATCTCGCGCTGACGCGGACCATCCAGTTTTCCAGCCTGTACCAGCCGCAGAGCGTGAAGAACTGGTCGAACGAGGTCCGGCTTTCGTCGACCGGCAGCGGCCCGTTCAACTGGACGGTCGGCGGCTTCCTCGAGGATCGCAAGTCGAAGGTGCGTTCGACGCTGCTGAGCGCCAGCCCGCTGACCGGCGAACTCAATCCGTTCGTCGCCGCGAACATCTATTACGACCGCACGATCAACGACCATCTGAAGCAGAAGGCGCTGTTCGCCGAACTGTCGTACAAATTCTTCGACAAGCTGACCGCGACGGTCGGCAGCCGCTGGTACGAATATGACAAGACGGTCGGCGGCGTCGTCGATCAGGGTCAGATCCACTACGCGTCGGTGCCGTCGGCCTATACCGAGGCGAACACCACCGAAAACGGCTTCGTCCACAAGTTCAACCTGTCGTACGAATTCAGCCGCAACCTGATGATCTATGCGCAGGCGGCCGAAGGCTTCCGCCCGGGCGGCGTCAATCAGGCGATCGGCCTGCCGGTCGCGCTGACCGGCTACAGCGCCGACAGCCTCTGGAACTATGAACTGGGGGTCAAGAGCCAGCCGATCCAGGGCGTCTACCTCAACCTGACGGGGTACCAGATCGACTGGACGAACATGCAGGTGTCGGCGCGTACCGCGGGCACGGGATCGGTGTTCGGCCTGATTTCGAACGTCGGCGCGGCGCGGATCAAGGGCGTCGAACTCGAACTCAACGCGACGCCGGTCCAGGGACTCTCGCTGATCGCCAACGTCGGCTACACCGACGCGAAACTGTCGGAGGATCAGGTCAGCTCCATCGTCGTGGCCGCCGGCCGCAAGGGCGACAGGCTGCCGTTCGTGCCCAAGTGGAACGTCAGCGCGTCGGCCGAATATGTCTGGACGCTGAGCGACACCCTCGAAGGATCGGTGCGGCTCGACGGCAGCTATGTGGGTTCGTCCTATTCGACGCTTGCGAAGACCGACGTCTACCGCCGCAAGGTCGACGACTACGGGCTGATCAACGCGCGGATCGGCATCCAGGCGCCCGACGGCAACTGGAGCGCGAACCTGTATGTGAACAATCTGTTCGACGCGCTCGCGATCACGACCAAGTCGAGCAGCGCCAACACGGGCGGTCTGACGGTCACGCACGGCGCGCCGCCGCGCACGATCGGCGTCGCCTTCACGAAGCGGTTCCGCTGATGAGAGGCGGGCGCGGCCGGAGCATTCCGCCGCGCCCGCCATCTTTGGCGACATATTCGGATCTTGATGGGTTTTCAGGGGAGAGCTTGAGATGGTGAAATTGCGCGTGGCCGCATGGCGGACGCTGATGGCCGGGACGGCCGGACTCTTGTGTTCCATTCCGGTGGCATCGGCGCAGGCGCAAAATGCCGCGCCCGCCGCCGAAGCGGTCAAGCCGCGCGCCGGTGCCATCGCGGCGCCTGCCCGGCAGGCAGGCGAAGGCGCCGGCCCGTTCCGCAAGATGGTGATCCGCGGCGTGACGCTGATCGACGGCAGCGGCGCCCCGCCGCGCGGCCCGGTCGACGTCGTCGTCGAAAACAACATCATCACCTCGATCGAGGCAGCGGGTACGCCCGGGTTGCCGCTGGTGTCGGGCCGCGCGCCGCGCGACGCTGACTATGAACTCGACGCGACCGGCATGTTCATGCTGCCCGGTTTCATCGACATGCACGTCCACGGGTCGAGCGACGACAAGGCGCCCGACCTCAGCTATTCGTACAAGCTGTGGCTGGCGCATGGCGTCACCACGGTCCGCGGCGTCGATCTGGCGCCCTTCGAAATCTCGCTGAACGAGCGCGCGCGGTCGGCGCGCAACGAGATCGCCGCGCCGCGCATCTTTTCCTACCATCGCCCGGGATCGGGCCGCGGCTGGACCGGCGGGCTGACCAACACGCCCGAAAAGGCGCGCGAATGGGTGCGCTGGGCCGCGAAGGCGGGGATCGACGGGATCAAGGTGGCGGCCGATCCGAACCAGCCGCCCGAAGTGCTCGAGGCGATTTATGACGAAGCGAAAAAGCAGCATATCGGGACCGTTGCGCACCTGTCGCAGGTCGGCGTCGCGCGGATGGACGCCCGGCATGCAGGCGAAACCGGGCTCGGCACCGTCACCCACTTCTATGGCCATATGGAATCGCTGCTGAAGGAAGGCCCGGTCCAGAACTGGGATCCGAGCTACAATTACATGGACGAGCAGGATCGCTTCAGCAATGTCGCCAACCTGTATCGCGAGAGCTTCGAACCCGGCACCGACGAGTGGAAGGACTATCTCGAGACGCAGAAGAAGAATGGCGTCACCTTCGACCCGACGATGACGATCTACGCCGCGTCGCGCGACCTGATGCACGCGCGCAATGCCGACTGGCACGGCAAATATACGATGCCGCAGCTCTGGAACTTCTTCCAGTCATCGCGCGAGAACCACGGGTCCTATTTCTTTGACTGGACGACCGAGAAGGAAGTGCGCTGGCGGAATTTCTACAAGAAATTCATGCATCTGGTGAACGACTACAAGAATATCGGTGGTCGCGTCACCACCGGATCGGACTCGGGTTTCATCTTCAAAACCTATGGCTTCGGCTATGTCGAGGAACTCGAACTGCTCCAGGAGGCCGGCTTCAACCCGACGCAGGTCGTGCAGGCGGCGACGCTGAACGGCGCGCTGACGCTCTACGAACCGAAGGGCAATGTCGCGCCCCCGATCGGCACGGTGCGCGTCGGCAAGCTTGCCGACATGGTGCTGGTGAAGGAAAATCCGCTCCAGAACTTCAAGACGCTCTATGGCACCGGGGCGCTGCGCCTCAACGAGCAGACGCAGAAGCTCGAGCGCGTCGGCGGGGTCAGCTACACGATCAAGGACGGCATCGTCTATGACGCGAAAAAGCTGCTCGCCGATGTCGCCGAGATGGTGAAGGCCGAAAAGCGGCGGATGGGGCTTCCCGAAGAGGGCGTTCCGCTGCCCTGAACCGATCGCCGGGGCGGTGCAGACGCCGCCGCCCCGCCGCTCGATCGTACATACACAAGCTGGTCAATCAGAACGGGGAAACGGGTCGAATGAAGTTGAAGCTAACCAAAATAGCGCTGGCTGCGGCATTGCTCGCGGTGCCGGCAACCGCGCACCAGGCCGGCGAGAAAAAGGCTGCCGCGGCGGCCGAAACCTTCCCGGTCAGCGCAGGCGCGCCGGCGCGCAAAGCCGGCGAGGGTGCGGGCCCGTTCCGCAAGATGGTCATCCGCAACGCGACGATCATCGACGGCACCGGCGGACCGCCGCGCAGCCGTTTTGACATCGTCGTCGAAGGCAACCGCATTACGTCGATCAAGCAGTCGGGCTGGCCGGGGCTTCCCTCCGCCGCCAATCGCGCGCCCGACGATGCCGATTATGAAATCGACGCGACCGGCATGTACGTCATGCCCGGCTTCACCGACATGCACGTCCACCTGCCCGGCGCCGACAAGGCGCCCGACGCCAGCTATGCCTACAAGCTGTGGCTCGCGCACGGCGTGACGACGGTGCGGGGCGTGCCGCTGGGCGCGCCCGCGGTCGCCAGCCGCGAGAAGGACCGCTCGGCGCGCAACGAGATCGCCGCGCCGCGCATCTTTAACTATCAGACGCTGGGGGCCGGCTGGACCGGCGGGGTGGTCGACACGCCGCTCAAGGCTCGCGAATGGGTGCGCTGGGCCGCGAAGAACAACATCGACGGCATCAAATTCTTCAATCGCGAGAATGAAACCCCCGATGTCTTTTCCGCGGCGCTCGACGAAGCGAAGAAGCTTGGTCTCGGCACCACCGCGCACCTCAGCCAGATCGGCGTTGCGAATTTCAATGGCCGCCAGGCGGGTGATGCCGGGCTGAACACGATCACCCACTATTACGGGCATATGGAATCGCTGCTCAACGGCCGCGCCATCCAGGATTTCCCGTCGCAATATGATTACAACAACGAGCAGCACCGCTTCGGCGAGGTCGCCGAGATCTGGGATCAGGTTTACGGGCCCGGCACGAAGCAGTGGCAGGAATATCTGGAAGCGCAGAAGGCGAACCACGTCACCTTCGACCCGACATTCAACATCTACGCCGCGTCGCGCGACCTGATGCGCGCGCGCAATGCCGACTGGCATGCGCGCTATACCACGCCCCAGCTCTGGAACTACTTCCAGTCGACCCGCGACAATCATGGTTCCTATTTCTTCGACTGGACGACCGAGAATGAATTTGCGTGGAAGAAATTCTACGGCCTCTTCATGCGGTTGATGAACGATTACAAGAATATGGGCGGTCGTGTCACGGTCGGCACCGACTCGGGCTTCATCTGGAAAGTCTATGGCTTCGCCTATGTCGAAGAGCTGGAATTGCTGCGCGAGGCGGGCTTCTCGCCGCTCGAGGTGATCCGCGCCGCGACGATGATGGGCGCGCAGACGCTGTACGAACCGCGCGGTGAAACGCCGCCGATCGGCGCGGTGCGCGCAGGCATGCTCGCCGACCTCGTGGTCGTACCGGAAAACCCGCTGCAGAATCTCAAGACGCTCTACGGCACCGGCTTCCAGCGCCTCAATTCCGAGACGAACAAGCAGGAGGTCGTCGGCGGGGTGAAGTTCACCATCAAGGACGGCATCGTTTACGACGCGAAGCAACTGCTCGCCGACGTTGCGGCGATGGTCGAAAGCGAAAAGGCCAAAACCGGCCAGTAACGCGCGGTTTTCCGCCGAGAGCACCGGCGCCACGCCTGCCCCTGACAGGCATGGCGCCGGTTACCGATGTCGATCCCGACCGTCGTGATGGTCGGGCGGGGGACGTTCATGTCATTTCTTACCAGACGAAAATCGATCGAAACGGTCACCGCCGTCAACGAGGCGCAGCGGCTGCACCGGACACTGGGTTGGCCGCACCTTGTGGCGCTGGGCGTCGGAGCGATCGTCGGCACGGGAATCTATACGCTGATCGGCGTCGGTGCCGAGCGCGCGGGCCCTGCGGTCCTCGTCGCCTTCATCGTCGCCGGGCTGGTCTGCGTCTGCGCCGCGCTCGCTTATGCTGAGCTCGCGACGCTGATGCCGGTTTCGGGCAGCGCCTATACCTATAGCTATGCGGTGATCGGCGAAGGCGTCGCGTGGGTGATCGGCTGGAGTCTCGTGCTGGAATATTCGGTCGTCTGCGCCGCGGTCGCCGTCGGCTGGTCGGGCTACGCCGTCGGCTTTCTGCAGGCGGCGGGGATAGACGTTCCGCTCGCGCTCGCTGCGGGGCCGCATGCGGGAGGGATCATCAACCTTCCCGCGATCTTCATCGTCGCCGCGGTTGCGGGCATGCTGCTGATCGGCACGCGCGAAAGCGCCTCGGTCAACGCCATCCTCGTCGTGCTCAAGCTGGGCGCTCTCGCGGCGTTCGTCCTGCTCGCCCTGCCGGCGTTCGAACCCGGTCATTTCGACCCCTTCATGCCCTATGGTTTCGCGGCGCACGAGGTCGACGGACAGGTGCGCGGGGTGATGGCGGCGGCCGCGATCATCTTCTTCGCCTTCTACGGCTTCGATGCGGTGTCGACTGCGGCCGAAGAGGCCAAGAATCCCGGCCGCGACCTCACGATCGGGATCGTCGGGTCGATGGTCGTGTGCACGGTCGTCTATATGCTGGTCGCCGCGGCCGCGATCGGCGCGATGCCCTTCCTCGAATTCTCGCGTTCGGGCGAGCCGCTCGCGCATGTCCTGCGCACGCTGGGCCATCCCGGGGTCGCGACGCTGATCGGCGCGGTGGCCGTGGTCGCACTGCCGACCGTGATCCTCGCCTTCATGTTCGGGCAGAGCCGCATCTTCTTCGTGATGGCGCGCGACCGGATGCTCCCCGAGCGGCTGGGCCGGCTGAACCGGCGCGGGACCCCCGTCGCCGTCACGGTCGGCACCGCGGCGGTAGTCGCGGCGATCGCGGGCTTCTTCCCGCTTTCCGAAATCGCTGAGCTGGCGAATGCGGGAACGCTGGCGGCGTTCGTTGCGGTCGGGCTGTGCCTGATCATCCTTCGCGTCCGCCAGCCGGACCTGCCGCGGGTGTTCCGCGCGCCAATGCCCTGGGTGGTCGGTCTGGTCGCGATCGGCGGCTGCATCTACCTGTTCTTCAGCCTGCCGGCGATCACGCAGAGCCGGTTCCTGATCTGGAACGTGATCGGCGTCGTCGTCTATCTGGCCTATGGCGCCCGCAAGAGCCGGCTGGCCGGGCAGGCGACCTAGACGTGCCCGGCTGATGTCACAGGGGCAGGCTGGTCACGTTCTTGACTTCATCGAGAACGGCATAGGTTCGCGTTTCGCGGATGCCGGGCATGTGAACCAGCGTGTCGGCAAGGAACGTCCGGTACGCGGCCATGTCGCGCACGCGGACCTTGATCAGATAGTCGAACCCGCCCGCGACCATGTGGCATTCGAGGATTTCGGGCATGGCCGACACCGACGCCGCGAATTCCTTGAACACGTCCCCCGTCGTGCGGTCCATCAGCACCTCGATGAAGATCAGCAGCGACCGGTCGAGCTTGTTCGGATCGAGCAGGGCGTGGAAGCCGAGGATATATTCCTGCTCGCGCAGCCGCTTCAGCCGGTCGAAGCAGGCCGATGGCGAGAGGCCGCAGCGATTGGCCAGTTCCTGATTGGTGATCCGGCCTTCGGCTTGAATGATCTTGAGGATGCGATGGTCTGCTTCGGTGAGCATCGAAGATTCTCCTGACATGATCGGATATCGCTCGATGATAATTTCACGTTTCGACAGAAAGCTCAAATTTATTCCGGAATAATGACGGAATCGACGAGCCGGACTGGAGGAGTTTTGCAGTGAGTGAGAAAAAGCAGCGCATGTGCGTCGTCAATCCCGACCTAGTCGACGAGATCGGCCATCTGGTGGGCGGACAATGCGAGATCATGACGCGGATCGGCATCAGCTGGAACAGCTGGATCAAAATTGCCGGCGGATTGCCCGTCCGGCATTCGCTGGCGCACCGGTTCAAGGCACGCGTTCTGGCCGACGCCGACAGGGTCGAGGGTTTCCAGCAGAAATTTCCCCTGCCGGGCGGGGGGCTCGACTATGCCGCGCTCGAAGACGCCTTCCTGCTGCCGAGCCCCGCGACGCGTGCGGAGCCGAACATGCTCCGGTCCTGAAAGCGCCAGCCGGCGGCGAGCGCCGATGACCGGCGACGGCGTCAGCTCCAGCCGCCGCCGAGAGCCTTGAACAGGTCGATCCGCGCCGACCCCAGTTGCTGTTCGGACTCGGCCAGCGCGGCGCGGGCGTCGATGAGCGATTGCTGCGCGATGACGGTGTCGAGCAGCGATACCGATCCGGCGCGATAGCGGGCCTGCGCGAGGTCGTAGGCGGTTCGGGTCCGATCGTGCGCTTCGGCGAGCGCGGCGCGGCGCTGCTGCCGGGCGTCGTAGCGCGCGAGCGCCTGCTCGACCTCCTTGAGCGCAGCGATCACCCTGCCGTCGAACGCGGCGAGCGAGGCGTCGCCCTGTGCTTCGGCCTGTCGGACCCTTGAGCGCGCGACCGCGATATTGGGAAAGCTCCACGACAGCAGCGGGCCGAGCGAAAAGCTGAAGCTGTCGCTGCCCTTTATGGCGTCGTTGCGCAGGATATTGCCATTCGCGCCGAGATGGATGCGCGGATAGAGATCGGCCATCGCCACGCCGATGCGCGCAGTGTCGGCAGCGAGGCGGCGTTCGGCTTCGCGCAGGTCGGGGCGACGGCGGAGCAGGGCGTTGCCGTCGCCGACCGGAAGCGTGGCCACCGGCGCGGGAATCCGGGTGCAGTTCCCGACCCCGGCGGGGATGTCGCCGGGCTGGCCGCCGAGCAGCGCCGCGAGTTCGAGCAAGGCGACGCGGCGCCGGCCCTCGACCTCGGGAATCGCGGCGCGCGCCGTCGCGACGCTGCCCGCGGCGCGCTCGACCTCAAGCTGGCCGACCGATCCGGCGCGCTGCTGCGCGGTCACGATGCGCAGGCTGTCCTCGGCGGTTGCGAGCGAGGCGCGCGCGATCGCCGCCGACGCGCCTAAGGCGCAGACGTCGCCATAGGCCCGCGCGGTTTCGGCGGCGACGGTGACGCGGACGGCGTCGCGGACCGCCGCGACGGCATCGGCATCGGCGCGCGCTGCGCCGATCGCGCGGCCGACGCGTCCGAACAGATCGACCTCCCACGCGACCGTGAGCCCGCCGCTGTGCGTCCATTGCCGGTCGCTGGCGGGCTGCGCAAAGTCGCCCGCAGCACTGCCGTAGCTGGTTCCGCCGCTGACATCGGTTGTCGGGAGGCGCCGGGCGCGGGCTTCGCCCAGAACGGCGTCGGCCTTTGCCAGATTGGCGTTCGCGACGCGCAAATCGGTGTTGGCGGCGAGCGCGCGTTCGATCAGGCTGTCGAGGATCGGGTCGTTGTAGAGGCGCCACCAATGATCGGGCAGTTCGGCCGCGCCGTCGACGCCGGCGGCGGCGGTCGTATAGGCGCCCGCCGCCTTCACCACCGGTTGCGGCGGCGCGTAGCGCGGGCCGGCGGCGCAGCCGGCGGTGGTGAGGGCGAGCAGGAAAAGCAGCTTATGCATATGCAATCTCCGCCGCCGCCAGTTCGGTTTCGCGCACGCTGTGCGACGCGGCGCGGTGGTCCCTGGCGATCAGGCTGTAGACGGTGGGAAGGACGAAGAGGGTGAACAGGGTGCCGATCAGCATGCCCATCACGACGACGATGCCGATCGCGAAGCGGCTCGAAGCGCCCGCGCCGTTGGCGAACAGCAAGGGGACGAGCCCCGCGACCATCGCCGCGGTGGTCATCAGCACCGGCCGCATGCGCACCGCTGCCGATTTGCGGATCGCCGCGATCCGGTCGAGGCCCTCATGTTTCTGGATCTGGTTGGCGAAGGACACCATCAGGATGCCGTGCTTCGAAATCAGGCCGATCAGCGTCACCAGCCCGATCTGGGTGTAGATGTTGAGCGTCGCGTAACCGAGCCACAGCGGCACCAGCGCCCCGCAGATCGCGAGCGGCACGGTGACGAGGATGACCAGCGGGTCGCGGAAGCTTTCGAACTGCGCCGCGAGCACGAGGAAGATGACGATCAGCGCGAAGCCGAACGAGATCGTCAGCCGGTCGCCCTCGGTCACATATTGACGGCTGTCCGAAAGCCAGTCGACGCTGGTTCCGGCGGGCAGCGGCTGGCCTTTCAGGAAGTCGACCGCCTGTCCCATCGTCACGCCGGGCGCCAATATGGCCGAAAGCGTGACCGAGTTCATCTGGTTGAACTGCGACAGCCGGTTGGCGCCGGGGTGCATCTCGACGCTGGTCACCGTCGACAGCGGCACCAGCGTGCCCGACGCGGTCTTGATGTGATATTGGCCGAGATTGGCGGGTGTCAGCCGATGCGCCGAGGGAACCTGCGCGATGACGTCGTAGGACCGGTCGTGCCAGTTGAAGCGGTTGACGTAATTTTCGCCGACCATCGTCGCCAGCGTGTCGGCGACGGCTTCCATGGTGATTCCCATTTGGCCCGCCTTGGCGCGGTCGACAGCGATCCGCGCCTCGGGGCTGTCGAAGGCGAGGTCGCTGTCGACGAAGGCGAACAGCCCGCTCTGCCAGGCGGCCCCCTTCACCTTCTCCAGCGCCGCGTACAGCACCGGAAAATCGTCCGAAGACCGGATGACCATCTGCACCGGCAGGCCGCCGCTCGAGGCGGGCAGCGCGGGGGGCTGGAAGGCAGCGGCGTAGACGCCGGTGATCCCCGCGCCCCTGGCATTGAGCTCGGCCTGGATCGCGTCGGCGCCGCGTGCACGGTCGCCCCATTCCTTGAGGATGACGCCGCCGAAGCCGTTGTTGAGGCCGTCGGTGCCATTGTCGAACCAACTGCTCACATATTCGGGCAGCCCGCGGAACATCCGCTCGACCTCATGGGCGTAGCGCGCGGTATAGTCGACATTGGCATATTGCGGCGCCTTGGTCTGGACGAAGACATAGCCCTGGTCTTCCTGCGGCGCGAGTTCGCGCTGGGCGCCGGTGAACAGGATGACGATCGCGCCGAGCACCACCGCACCGACCAGCATGACCGCGGGCCGCGCGGCCAGCGTCGCGCCGAGCAGGCGACTGTACCCCGCGGTCGCGCGTTGCATATTGTGCTCGATCGCCCGCGACAGCCGGCCCTCGTTCATCTGGCTATGGAGGAGCAGGCTGCTCATCATCGGCGACAGCGTCAGCGCGACGACTCCCGAAACGACGACCGCCCCGGCGAGCGTGAAGGCGAATTCGCGGAACAGCGCGCCGGTGAGCCCGCCCATCAGTCCGATCGGGGCATAGACCGCCGCGAGCGTCAGCGTCATTCCGATCACCGGCCCGACGATCTCGCGCGCGCCGAGCAAGGCGGCGCGGACCGGCGACAGGCCCTCCTCGATATGCCGGTGGATATTTTCGACCACGACGATCGCGTCGTCGACGACCAGGCCGATCGCCAGCACCATTGCGAGCAGGGTCAGCAGGTTCAGCGAAAAGCCGAAGGCGAGCATCAGCGCAGCGGTGCCGACGAGCGACAGCGGGATCGTCACCACCGGGATAAGCACCGCGCGCAGCGAGCCGAGGAACAGGAAGATCACGATGATCACGATGACGATCGCTTCGACCAGCGTCTTGCTGACCTCGTCGATCGAGGCGTTGACGAAATGGGCGACGTCGAACTGGCTGATCACCTCGACCCCCGGCGGCGCCACGCGCTGCATGTCGGGGACGAGCGCCTTGACCGCCTTCACGATTTCGAGCGGATTGCCGTCGGGGGTGGGTGTGATCGCGATGGTGACCGACCGGCGGCCCGAGGTCATCGCGCTGCTGTCGTAATTCTGGCCGCCGATCTCCACGGTCGCGACGTCGCCGAGCCTGACGATTCCGCCGTCGACGCGCTTCACCACCATCTGACGGAACGCCTCAAGGTCGCGCAGGTCGGTGCCGGCGGTGATGTTGATCGCGGTGTCGGTGCCTTTCAGACGCCCCGGCGCGGACTGGACATTGTTCGCGCGCAGCGCTGCGGCGATGTCGCCGGCCGACAGGCCCCGCGCGGCGAGGCGCACGGGATCGACCCACACGCGCATCGCCAGCGTCTGGCCGCCGCTGATTTCGGCCGATGCGACCCCGGGAACCGCGGTGATCAGCGGCTGCGCGATGCGCGTCGCGAAGTCGGTGATCTGCGGGACGGGCAGGGTGTCGCTGACGAACGCCAGATATTGCACCGCCGACGCGCCGTCGGTCATCTTGGTGATGACGGGGTCGTTTGCGCCCGCGGGCAGGCGATATTTCACCTGCTGCACCTTGGCCAGTATCTCGGTCATCGCGCGGTCGGCGTCGGCGTTCAGCACCAGCTTCGCCTTGACCTGGCTCTTGCCGAGCGTCGAGGTCGAGGTGAGATAGTCGATGCCGTTCGCGGTTGCGATTGCCTGCGCGATCGGGGTGGTGACGAAACCCTGCATCACGTCCTGCGTCGCGCCGGGATAGCCGGTGTCGACGACGATCGTCGCGCTCTCCATGTTGGGATATTCGCGCACCGGCAGCGAAAAGAGCGCCGCGCCGCCGACGAGCAGGATCAGCAGGCTGACGACGACCGCGAGGATCGGGCGGCGGATGAAGATATCGGTAAAGGCCATCTCAGCGCCCCCCCTTGGCCGGCGCCGGGCGCGCGGGTGCCAGCGTGACCGGAGCGCCGGGCTGGACGCGGAGCTGGCCGTTGGTCACGACGATATCGCCGGACCGGAGCCCGCTGGTCACGACCACCCGGTCGCCGAAGCGGCGGCCGGTGGTGACCGGCACCACCTCGGCGGTGCCGCCGCGGCGGTCCTTGCCCATCTTCACGCGCATCACGCTGTCGCCCGATGCCGATGTCTGGATCGCGGTCGCGGGGACGACGAGCGCGCCGGCGATCGGCGGCAGCGCGAGCCGCGCGGTGACATACATGCCGGGCCGCAGCGCGAGGCCCGGGTTGGGCAGCGTCGCCTGAACCATGACATTGCGCGTCTCCTTGCCGACCTGCGGCTCGATCGCGGTGACGCGGGCGGTGAAGCGCCGGTCGGGCCAGGCGTCGGAGAGGATGTCGACCACGGCGCCCGGCTGCAGCCGCGAAAAGTCCTGCTGCGGCACGGCGAAATCGACATAGAGGCTGTCGAGTGCGGTCAGCGTCGCCACCGGGTCGCCCGGATTGAGATATTGCCCCGGGTTGACCTGCCGGACACCCAGCGTGCCGGCGAAGGGCGCGCGAAGCTGTTTCTGGAAGAGGCGGGCATCGATCTGCCGGACTGCGGCATGCGCCTGCGCATGCTCGGCGCGCCGCTGATCGAGAAGTTCGCGCGGTTCGGCACCCGATGGCGCGAGCTCGTGCGAACGTGCGAGCTGCAAGCCCGCGAAATCGGCCTTCGCCTGCGCTGCGGCGCGGTCGGCCCGCTCGGGCGCGTCGAACAGCTGCACGAGCAATTCGCCTGCGCCGACGCGGGCGCCTGCCACGAAGCGGATCGCGGTCACGCGCCCCGCAACTTCGGGGGCGAGCACCACTTCGCGAACGGCGCGGAGCGAGCCCACGGCTTCGAGCGCGGCGGCGACGTCGGTCGGCGTCACCACGATCGTAGAGACCGGCACCGGCGGCATCGGGCCCACCGCATTCTCGGCGGTTCGGGCCGACCGCCAGGCGTAGAGGCTGCCCGCGAGCAGGAGCAGCGCGATCGCCGCAAAGAATATCGGGCGTCCGCGCGGCGGGCGGGATCGCGTGGGTTCGGCGGGGGTTTGGGCAGGAGACACGGGAGGACCTCATGAATGCCGACGCTGGGCCGGTTCGTTGCACAGGATTGCCGCAGGTGGCGGCGGGGTCGCGGGAGGCGGGCGGACGCATGCCGCCAGATCGCCCCGGTCGCGGCGGAGATTTCACTCCCGACGGTCGGGTGTCGGTGTCGCCACGTCGTCGGGCCCTGTCCTCGGGCGCGTGTTTCTCCTTGCGCGGGCAGGGCGGACACGCGGGAGAGACCGCGAGGGCGCGGCAGGTTTTGCGGCGGGAAAAGCCGTTTTCCGATTGTCGATATGCAAGGAAATGCTCCGTTCGCGAATCGTGGAGCCTCTCCATAAAAGCTCAACCCAGATTGAGGTAAAGCGCCAAGGTGCGGGAATGAGGCGGGGCGTCGATGCCGCGGCGCGCTGCCGGTCATGCGCTGCTCGCGATGCTGCATGCGCCGAAAGCGGCGCGCGCTTGAGCGTTCGGTCGGGCGCGGCCGTCGGTTCGGCGCATCCGCTGCACGCCCCGACAGCAGGGCATTTGGGGGCTGGGCCGCGAAATGCGACACGGACGGCCCTTGCCGTTCGACAGGAGCGTTCCATGTTCAAGCCCATTGGCGCGGTCTCCGCGCTATGCCTCGCCGCCGCGGCGCTGCTGGCCGGCCCCGCCGCGCTGGCACAGGGAGCCGCGCCGACCAGTTCGCTCGGCACCGGTGCCAGGGTTTATGACCAGAATGGTGAGGAGGTCGGCCGGATCGTCAAGGTGTCGGGCGACAAGATCGCGGTGTCGATCGACGGTAACGGGCTGGTCGTCCCCAGAAACGCCTTTGTGAAGGGCGCCAAGGGACCCGCGCTCAAGGCGCCCAAGGCCAAGATCGTCGCAGTGCTGAAACAGGCCGAGGCCGACGCGGCGGCGGTCGACGGGGCGCTGAAGCCGGGCGCCGAAGTCCGCAGCGCCGATGGCGCCGCGGTGCTGGGCAAGATCACCGCGATAGCGCCGCAGGGCGCCGTGCTGACGACGCGCGAGGGCAATGTCACCATGCCGCGGGCGGCCTTCTTCCTGTCGGACAAGGGGCCGGCGGTGAAGGTCAATGAAAAGCAGTTCGTCGAGGGCGTCAAAGCGGCGCGGGCGCGCAAGAAGGGCGGTTGATCGCGGCCCGGGCGACCGAAAGGAGCGAGACAATGACGATCGAGGCGGCGCTGTTCGGGATCGAGCAGGGGTTCTGGCTCGAAGGCGAGGCCTATTTTCTGGCGCATGTCGACGAGCGCTGCCTGCTCGCTTTTCCGCAGGCGGGGGAAATGCACGGCGTGCATTCGCGCGAAGCGGTTGCGGCGACGGCGACCAGCGCGAACCGGTGGCGCGACCTGACGATGCGCGACCGGCACCTGCTGCACGATGGCGGCGACTTCGCGGTCATCAGTTACCGGGCGGAGGTGACGCGCGCCGACGGCGAGCCCTATGCCGCGCTGGTCAGTTCGGCCTATGTGCGACGCGCGGCGGGCTGGAAGCTGGCATTTCACCAGCACTCGCCGGTCTGAGTTCCCGGCATTCGCCGGGCCGCGCCTCGCCAATGGGCAAAGGTTGCGATCTTCCGAACGAGCCGCGAGGTCGGGGCCGCGCCGCGATCCGCGATGTCGGCGCGTCAGTCGACGATATCGCCGCGTTCCTGCATGCTCATCATCGTCGCGGTCAGGAATGCGACGAGCTTTTGGTTCGCGCCGCGATCGGCGAAGACTTCGGCGACCGCCAGCGTCAGGGTCCGGCCCGCCTTGACGACGCGCCCGCGCGCAATGATCCGGTCGCCGACTGCCGGCGCGACCAGGTTGATCTTGAATTCGGTGGTCAGGACGCCGTGCCCGGCGGGCATGAGGCTCAGCGCCGCATAACCGGCCGCGGTATCCGCGATGGCGCTGACCGCGCCGGCATGAACGAAGCCGTGCTGCTGCGAGACCGCGGACGATGCGGGGAGGATGATCTCCACGGCGCCCGGTGCGATGTCGCCCAGAACGGCGCCAAGCGTCGCCATCAGCCCCTGTTTTGCAAAGCTTCCGCGAATTCGCGCTTCGACGCGAGCCTGTTCAGCAGCCTGTTCGTTCGTCATCGGGCATCGTTGGCAGCATCGTGCCCGGGTGGCAATGCATGCCTTGCCATGCGCGTCGGGGCCCGCGGAACGCAGACGGGGATTGTATCGGTCTCGGCGACTTGGTAACCGTGCGGCATGGTCGCCAGCGCCGCCCTTTTGCACGACATGGCCGAATATCCCGTGTCGGTGGCCCCTCCCGTCGCGCTGCCTGACGCGACGATCGGAACCGTGCGCGCCGGGCGCCGCCGCCACCGTTCGCCTTGACCGCCGCTGGCTGATCCGGCCGGCTGAACGCCCGCGCTTCGCCGCGGGACAAGATTGTTTCAGGTGATTTCCAATGACAAACCGTTATTTGTCGGCGTTCGTGCCGACGGGTGTTTTCGTGCTGCTGTGGAGCAGCGGCGCGATCGTTTCCAAGATCGGTCTCGAGCACGGCTCGCCGTTCGCGTTGCTCATCGCGCGCTATGGCGTCGCCCTCGCCATTCTCGTCGCATATGCGATCTGGCGCGGCACGCTGCTGCCCGCGCGCGGATCGCGGCCGCGTGTCGTGCTCGTCGGCCTGCTGATCGCGGGGGTCTATTCGGCTTGCTATCTTCTCGCGCTCGACAACGGGATGACTCCGGGGGCGCTTGCCACCTTACTCGGCGTGCAGCCGATCCTGACCGTCTTCCTGACCGAACGGCGCGCCACGGCTCCACGCCTGTTCGGGCTGGCCTGCGCGCTCGGCGGGCTGACGCTCGTCGTCTTCGACGGGCTGGCGGCGGCAAGCTTTGACGCGCTGGGGCTCCTGTTCGCCGGCCTTTCGCTGCTCGGGATCACGGCAGGGTCGATCGTCCAGAAGCGCGAAACGCAGGCGCCGTGGGCGGTGCTGCCGTTGCAATATGGCGCCGGACTCGCCTTCGCCGGGGCGGTCGCGCCGTTCGGGCCGCTGCATGTTTCGTGGGATCCGGGTTTCCTGTTGCCCGTCCTCTGGCTCGGGCTGGTCATCTCGGTCGGGGCGACCTTCCTGCTCTACAGGCTGATCGCGCGCGGCAATCTGGTCAATGTCACCAGCCTCTTTTACCTCGTCCCCGGGGTGACCGCGGCCATGGATTGGCTGCTGCTCGGAAACCCGATGCCGATGCGCGCGCTGGGCGGGCTCGCGCTCGTCGTGGTCGGACTAGTCATCGTGTTCCGGCAAAGGCCGCTTTGACAGCAAGGATCAGCCGCGCCGTTCCGCAATCGAGCAGGTGTGGAGCGGCGAAGGCCCCTGATCCCGTCAATTTGCGGAGGCGCGGCACGGTTGCCGAAATGGTCGTGGATGCGACCCATTCGCTTCGATTTTCCGCGAGCGCGTGCATGTCATTGCTGGTCTGTTTCGAGACAACGGGCTTGCCCAGGGCGGAGGATCGCTCCAAAGGCCGCGTCCGGTTGTCGAATATTGGGAAGGGGACGGGACCGGCGTCATGCGCCACCGGACCTCGCACAACACCGCCTTCCGTTTTTCTGCAGGAGACCAGATCGTGAGCGATACGCTTCCCGACGCCATTCTCGACCAGTTGTTCCGCACCGCGCGTTCGTACAACGGCTATCTCGACAAGCCCGTTTCGCCGGCGCAGCTTCGCGCCATCTGGGACCTGATGAAATTCGGCCCGACCAGCGCCAACAGCCTGCCGGCGCGGATCATCTGGTGCGTAACCGACGCGGCGCGCGACCGGCTCGCCGGGCTCGTGTCGCCGGGCAATGCCGCCAAGGTGCGCAGCGCACCGGTGACCGCGATCATCGGGATGGACCACGCCTTCTACGAGCTTCTTCCCGAACTCCTGCCGCACGCCGACGCGCGCAGCTGGTTTGCCGGCAACGACGAACTCGCGCGGACGACCGCCTTTCGCAACTCGAGCCTGCAGGGCGGTTATTTCATCCTCGCCGCGCGCGCGCTGGGGCTCGACACCGGGCCGATGTCGGGGTTCGATCACGACGCCGTCGATGCCGCCTTCTTCGCCGACCAGCCCGGCGTGAAGAGCAATTTCATCGCGACGCTCGGCTATGGCGATCCCGCGAGCATTTTCGAGCGCAGCCCGCGCCCCGACTTCGAGCGCTTCAACCGGATCGCCTGATCGCGGCCGCTCAATCGCCTGCGGGCCGGCCGGTCGAACTGCGCAGCACCAGCTCGGACGAGCTGATCGCGTGGTAGGAGGCGACCAGCTGGTCCCCGGGGGTGCGCAGCCGGTCCATGAACCACAGCGCGCAATTGGTCGCGAGCGACTGGATCGGCGGGCGGATCACCGTGATCGGCGGCTGCCACCATTCGCTCCAATTGGGGTCGCCGAAACCGATCACCGACATCTGGTCGGGAATGTCGACGCGCGCCCGGCGCAGCGCGGCGATGATCCCCATCGTGACATGCGCCGACCCCGAAAGGATCGCGGTCGGCCGTTCGGGCATCGCGAGCACCTCGTTGACCGCGCGCTCGCCCCAGGTCGCGGTCGGCGTGCCCAGACAGACGGTGAGCGCCTCCGGTGCGATGTCGCGCTTGCGATAGGCTTCGTGCACGCCCTCGAGCCGGCGGCGGCCGGTCGACAGCCGCTCCGACGCGGCGACATAGGCGATCCGGCGATGCCCGAGGTCGAGCAGATGGCTCGCGGCGCGCTCCATCGCGTCATTGTCGTCGATCCCGAACCAGAGGTCGTCGGGGCCGCTGGCGTAGCGCAGCAACTGCACGTGCGGCACCTGGCGAAGCAGCGCGACGCCCTCGCGCTTCAGCCCCGCGCTCGGCACCAATATGATCCCCGCGACCCGCGCGCCGACGAAATCGCGGATGTGGCGCATCTCGGTTTCGGGGTCGTCACCTGTTATCGATAGCACAATCCGATAGCCTTCGCGATCGCAGCTTTCGGACAGCGCCTGGGCGATCGAGGCGAAGAAATCATTCTGGATGTCGGGCAGGATCAGGCCGATCAGATTGCTCGATCCGCCGCGCATCATGCGCGCCGGGAGGTTCCCGACATAGCCGAGTTCCTCGGCCGCCTTGCGAACGGCCTGCTTGGTCTTTTCGCTGATACGCGGGTCACCGGACAGCGCACGTCCGATGGTAGACACTGAAAAACCTAGCTTTATCGCAATATCTTTGGTCGTCACCATGATTGGCCATCCTTGTCCCCCGGCGATCCGGCCGCGCTGGAGCCCCCGGTTGCGGGGCGCTCGCCGGCCCGGCGGATCGCCGCCGCATCCTTGCAGCGCGCCTTCATAGGTCATCGGGCGACGGGCGCGCAACTCCGCGATCCGATCGTATGGTTGCCATATGCTCTGTTTATGCTATCGATGGCGCAAATGAGGCGAGAGGAGCGCGAGATGATTCGCACGATTAATCATGTGAAATTCCACCATGAAGGCGACATGGAAGCCATCAAGCGCTTCTTCGAGGATTTCGGCCTGTTCGTGTCGCACGAGGACGAGGCGCGCGTCTATTTCCGCGGCTATGAAAGCCGCCCCTTCATCTATGTCGCCGAACGCGGGCCGCGCCGCTTCGGCAGCATCGGCTACGAAGTCGAAAGCCGCGAAGCGCTCGAAGCGCTGGCGACACGCTTCGGCACCCCGATCGTTGACGGCACCACGCCGTGGGGCGGCGAGCAGATCACGGTCCGCGACGCCGACGGCAATGAAATCGAGCTGGTCCACGGGCTTCGGCAGCTCGACCCGATCCCGCTCCCGCGCGAGGCGGTGCCGCTCAACACCGGCAACCTCGTCCAGCGCCGCGGCCGCTTCCCGATTTTCAAGCGCGGTCCCGCGCCGGTGCTGAACCTCGCGCACGTCGTCCAGAACACCCCCGATCCGGGCCGCCTGATGGACTGGTATGTCGACAATCTGGGGGCCTATCTGTCCGACGTCATCATGACCGGCGAGACCCGCGCGGGCGCCTTCATCCGCTTTCCGCGCGGTGCCGAATATGTCGACCACCACAATGTCGCGGTGTTCCAGGGTCCCGCGAACACCGCGCAGCACAGCTGTTTCCAGACCATCGACGTCGACGCCGTCCACATCGGGCATCAGTATCTCGCCGACAAGGGCTATCGCCCGGCGTGGGGCGTGCTGCGCCATGCCGTCGGCGGCGCGCTGTCGGACTATTGGTACGATCCGTCCGACTTCCGCGTCGAGCATGTGACCGACAGCGACCTGCTCAACGACGAATATCCGACCGGATACCATCAGCGCAGCCCCGAAATCGGGATGCAGTGGGGCGGCGACATGCCGGATCACTTCCGCGACTGACGGCCCCGCCGCGACACCTGACCGGAGAATTGGGAGCGTTTCAATGCAGGAAACCCGCGACGCCGCGTTCGAGCGCGGCATGGCGATGCGCAAGCGTATCGCCGGCCCCGTCAGCCGCCCATCGGGCCTCGACGAGGATCTTTACGACCTGATCATCCGCTACGCCTTCGGCGACGTGTGGAGCCGCCCCGGGCTCGACATCGACCAGCGGCGCCTGCTGACGCTGTCGATGACGCTCGCGGGCGGGCATCTTGAGGAATTCAAGCTCCACCTGCGCTTCGCGCTTGCCAACGGGATGGACCGCGCGGTGGCCAAGGAACTGATCATTCACAGCGCTGTCTATTGCGGCATCCCGGCCGCGCTCGGCGCCTTCCGCGCCGCCAGCGACATCTTCGCCGAATTCGACGCACAGCCCGGCGCGGGCGAAGCCGAAGCCTGACCACGTCGGCCGCGCCGGCACCCAGCAGACGGGATCACATGATGCAAAGTTCCAATCTGGCGGAATGGAAGTCCGGCTGGCCGGTGGTCCTCGTCGGCGTCGCGGGTGCCGCGACCTCGTCGATCCAGACCGTCGCCCTCAGCCTGATCATCCCGTCGCTGTCGGCCGAACTCGGCTGGTCGCGCGCCGCAATCTCGGTGAGCTTCACGATCACCACGCTCGGCGCGCTGCTGCTCAGCCCGCTCGTCGGCGCGCTGCTCGACCGCGTCGGCACACGCCGCGTCGCGATCGTCGGGGTCCTGCTGAAGGCGGCCGCGCTCGCCGCGGTCTCGCTGACCACGTCGGCGATCTGGACATGGTATCTGGCGTGGATATTCGTCGCGATCGCGGCCCCCTTCGCCAGCCTGGTCGTCTGGACCAAGGCGGTCGCCGGGCGCTTTGCCAAACAGCGCGGACTGGCGCTCGCGATCACGATGACCGGGCTGCCGATCGCCAATATCCTCTTCACCTTCGTCGCCTCGACGACGATTGCGGCGATGGGGTGGCGCGCGGTCTATCCGGTGCTCGCCGCCTCGGCGCTGTGTGTCGTGCTGCCGCTTGCCTTCTTCTTCCTCTATGACCAGCGCGACCTGCTGCGCCGCAAGGCGGCCGAAGCCGGCGAAACGGTGCAGGCGGCGCTGCCGCGCGTGCTCGGCCACGGCGCCGAGGTCCGCGACGCGCTGCGCAATCGCCGCCTGTGGCAGATTTTGATCCCCGGCTTCCTCGTCTCGATGTCGCTCGGCGGGCTGATGGTCCACCTGCCGTCGATGGTCACCGACGCCGGCGCGACGCCGGCCGAAGCCGCAACTGTCTTCGCGCTCGCCTTCGGCCCCTTCGCCTTTGCCGGGCGCGTCGCGACGGGCGTGCTGCTCGACCGGCTGCACGCGCCCTTCGTCGCGGGCATCGCCTTCATCCTGCCCGCGCTCGCCGCAACGATCTTCTATTTCGCGAACGGCGACATCACCTGGCTGATCGCCGCGGGAGCGCTCGCCGGCTGCGCGCTCGGCGCCGAACTCGAAGGCATCGCCTATCTGATCAGCGTCTATTTCGGACAGAAGAACTACGGTTTTCTCTACGGCATCGGTTTCGGCTTCTATTCGATCGGCTTCGGCCTCGGCCCCGTCGTCGCCGGCTATATCTACGACAGCTCGGGCAGCTACGACCGCTATTTTGTCCTGATCGCCTCGGCGCTGCTCGTCGCCGTGCCCTTCATCGCCTTCCTCGGGCGCTACCCCGACTGGACGAACGCGGCCGACGGGACCGCCGCCGACACCTGATTTTTTGAAAGCTTCAGTCGTCCGGATTGCCGGGTCGACGCGAAACAAGTGGGAGACTGACTATGAAAAACATGAAACTGATCCTGCGCGCGGGCATCGCCGCGGCGGGCCTGATCGTCGCGATGCCGGCGTTCGCGCAGGAGGCCGACGCGGCCGCCGACGCGGGCGCCGATGCCGCATCGTCGGGGATCGAGGACATCGTCGTCACCGCGCGCAAGCGCGCCGAAAGCGTCCAGGACGTCCCCGTCGCGATCACCGCGATGAGCGGCGACCAGATGGTCGACCGTTCGGTCAAGGACATCACCGACATCGCCGCCTCGACCCCCAGCTTCTTCGCGCAGACGTCGAGTGCGGATCCCGCGGCGCTGCTCGTGTCGATGCGCGGCCAGTCGGCAACCGATGCGCTGATGACGCTCGACTCGCCGGTCGGCGTCTATGTCGACGGCGTCTACCTGCCGCGTTCGATCGGCCTGCGCGCCGCGATGGTCGATATCGAGCGCGTCGAAGTGCTGCGCGGCCCGCAGGGGACATTGTTCGGCAAGAACACGACCGGCGGCGCGGTCAGCATCACGACCCGCCAGCCCGATCTTCTCGAAACGGGCGGCTTCGTCAGCATGATCCTCGGCGAACGCGGCAAGATGGAGGCGACGGGTGCGCTCAACGTCCCGCTCGTCCGCGACGTGCTCGCGGTGCGCGCGGTGGTCCAATATTCGGGGAACAACGGCTATGGCCGCAACCTCCTCGGGCAGCGGATCGGCGGCGACGTGACCAAGACGGGGCGGCTCAACGTCGCCTTCGCGCCCAGCGACCGGCTCAGGGTCAATCTTTCGGCCGACTATCAGCGGATCAAGGGCGACGGCATCATCACGCGCCTTTCGTGGCTGAACCCGATCGGCGGCGCGGCGCCGCTGCCCGCACCGACCAATTTGCTGCGCGCCACGCTCGCGCAGCAGGGGCTGGCCGATACCCCCGCGAACCGCGCCACCGCCTATGCCTTTTTGCAGCAGGCGTTGCTCGGCAACGGCACGGGGTCCTTCTACGACGCGCCGACCACCTCGCCGCAGTCGAACGAATATGAAGGCTATGGCGTGTCGGGGACGATCGAATATGACGTCAGCGACTATCTGAGCGTCAAGTCGATCACCGCCAACCGCTGGGCCGACCGCGACAGCTATGTCGATTTCGACGGCACGCCGATGGTCCTCTTCGAACCGCATTATGTGACGCAGTCGAAAGTCTTCAGCCAGGAACTGCAGCTCCTGTCCGATCCGGCCGAGCGCCTGTCGTGGATTCTCGGCGGCTATTATTCGAAGGAAACCGGCAACGAATTCACGGTCAGCCGCACGCTGCCGCCGATCCTGCCGACCAATCCGGGGATCAGCGACGGCGACGTCACGAACAAGAGCGTCGCGGTGTTCGGGCAGGCGAACTATCGCGTTTCGGACGCGGTGCGCGTCACCGCCGGGCTGCGCTGGACCGAAGAGACCAAGTCGCTGCTGACGCGCAACCGCAACGCGCTTGGCTGCAATATCCCGACGTCGATCCGCATCAACGGCGCCTGCGAGGGCTATCTGTCGGACACCTATTCGGACTGGTCGTACCTGGTCAGCCTCGACTGGACCCCGGGTTCGGGCACGCTCTTCTATGCGCGCACCTCGCGCGGCTTCAAGGGCGGCGGGCAGAACCTGCGCGGCCAGGCCTCGGACCCGCGCACCTTCAACCCCTTCCGGCCCGAAACGGTCACCGACTATGAAGTGGGTGCGAAGCTCGACCTGTTCGACCGCCGCCTGCGCATGAACCTCGCCGGCTATCACGCCATCTACGAGGACATCCAGCGCAGCACGAGCATCCAGCCGCCGGTGGGCAGCGCGACGACGCTGATCACGAACGCCGCGAAAGCGAAGATCAACGGGATCGAAGCCGAGATCACCGCCCAGCCGACCGACCGGCTGACGCTGAACGTCAACTCGAGCTATACCGATGCGGGCTATTCGCGCTTCATCGACCCGATCCTCGGCGACCGCAGCGACGAACGCTTCCCCGTGCCGCGCTGGACGCTGGCGACGAACCTGACCTACGAACTGCCGACCTCGCTCGGCGACCTCAAGTTCATCGCAGGCTGGAACTGGCGCAGCGCCACGTCGCTTCGCCCGGCGGCACTGGTGCAGTCGAGCGTGACGCAGAAGGCCTATGGACTGGTCGATACGCGCATCAGCCTGCACGTCGATGCGATCGATGCCGATGTGGCGGTCTTTGCAAAAAACCTGTTCGACAAGAAGTATATCGTCGGTGCGGTCGATCTCGACCGGACGCTCGGATACAACATCGTCAACGTCGGAACGCCGCGCCTGATCGGCGTCGAATTCCGCAAGAGCTTCGGCAGCCGTTAAATGTGATCGCGGTGCTATCGTTAGCTTTCGTGGCTGGCGACGGCACCGCTCCATCCCCAATGTGGAGGAAGATATGAGCTTTGCACTTTGCGTTCTGGAAAAGAACGGCCAGCAAATCCCCGCCGTCAAAATCGGCGACCAATTTTACGCGCTGAGCGACGTCGCCCCCGGGCTGATCGCCAATCCTGCCGAAGGCTTGCTCGACCTGCTGCCGCAGTGGGACGAGAGTTTCGCGAAGCTGGAACAGGCCGTCGCCGGTTTCGACGGCACGGGCAAGGCGACGCTGACCCCGGGCGCCGACGGCGTGCGCTACGACCTGCTCGTCACCAACCCCAAGAAGATCGTCTGCGCGGGGATGAATTATTACTGCCACCTGCGCAAGGACGCCAAGCGCGAGATCAAGAAGGAGGATTATGACTGCCTCTTCTTCCTCAAGGGTTCCGACCAGCAGCTCGCCGCCGACCGCACCATCCCCTTCCCCAGCCACACGGTGAAATATGACTGGGAAGTCGAGATCGTCATCGTGATCGGCAAGGAAGGCCGGAACATCAAGGCCGCCGACGCGGCGCAGCACATCGCGGGCTATGCGGTCGGCAACGACCTGTCGGCGCGCGACTGGCAGTTCAACCCGCGCCACATCCGCCAGTTCGACCTCGTCGCCGGCAAGGCGTTCGACAACGCCGCCCCGGTCGGTCCGTGGCTGGTTCCCGCCAAGTTCGTCGACATCGAAAATCTGTGGCTGAAGCTGTGGGTCAACGACGATCTGAAGCAGGATTCGACGACGAAGGAGATGATCTGGACCGTCGGCGAACTGATCGAATCCTACAGCTCGCACAGCACGCTGCGCCCGGGCGACCTGCTGTTCACCGGCGCGCCCGCGGGGGTCGGCATGGCGACCGACACCTATCTGAAGCCCGGCGACGTCATGGTCGCCGAGGTCGAAGGCCTCGGCCGCCTCGAAACGCGGCTGCGCGCCGACTGACGAACGGGTGGGGCCGACGCGCGCCGGCCCCGCCAACCGGACACGGGAATGAACCAGACCATGGACCTGCACGCGCCATCCGATGCGGTGGACGCGATCGTCGCCGCTTTGCTCGAATGCGGGGTCGTCGCGAGCGAAGCCGACGTCCGCCGCGTCGCGCCGATATCGGGCGGGGTGTCGTGCGACGTCTATCGCGTCGACCTGACCGACCGCACGGTGTGCGTGAAGCGCGCGCTGCCCCGGCTGCGCGTCGCCGCCGTCTGGGAGGCGCCCGTCGAACGCGCGGCCTTCGAGGTGCTGTGGCTGCGCAAGGCGCAGGCGAGCGGCCTGTCGGTGCCCGAGGTGCTGGCCTGGCTGCCCGAACGCAACATGTTCGTGATGCAGTGGTTCGATCCCCCTGCGCATCCGGTGTGGAAGGCCGAACTGCTGGCCGGCACGGTCGACACCGGCTTTGCCGCCGGGGTCGGCGCGGCGCTTGCCGCGATCCACAATGCCACCGCCTTCGACGACGCGGTGGCGCGCGATTTCGCCAGCGACGACCTGTTCCGCCAGCTCCGCATCTCGCCCTATCTCGATGCGAGCGCCGCCGCGCACCCCGACCTCGCCGGGCGCATCGGCGCGATCGCGGCGCGGCTCGCCGAAACCAGAATTGCTCTCGTCCACGGCGACGTCAGCCCCAAGAATATCCTGCACGGCCCCCAGGGCCCCGTGATCCTCGACGCCGAATGCGCCTGGTACGGCGACCCGGCGTTCGACGCCGCCTTTTGCCTGACGCACCTGCTGCTGAAATCGCTGCAGCGCAAAAGCCCCGCCATGCTCGTCGCTTTCGACGCGCTCGCGGGGGCCTGGCTGGGCGCCGTGCGCTGGGAGGACCCGGCCGCGCTGTCGCGCCGCACCGCGCCGCTGCTCGCCGCGCTGCTCCTCGCCCGCGTCGATGGCAAATCGCCGGTCGAATATCTCGATGATCCCGCGCGGGATTTCGTGCGGCGCTTCGCCCGCGAAGCCCTCGCTTCTCCGGTCGGCGACGACGCCGACCTCGCTACGCTCAGAAGGAACTGGTCCCAATGCATGGCAGCTTGATGAACAACAGGATTTCCCGCGTCCACGCCCGCTCGGTGTGGGATTCGCGCGGGCGTCCGACGGTCGAGGCCGAAGTGCATCTGGAGGGTGGCGCCATCGGCCGCGCGATCGCCCCCGCGGGCGCCTCGCGCGGCAAATATGAGGCGGTCGACCTGCGTGACGGCGGTGCACGCCACGGCGGCATGGGGGTCGAAAAGGCGGTCGCCGCGGTCAATGGCGAGATCGCCGCCGCGCTGCACGGCGCCGACGTCCGCGATCAGGGCGACATCGACGCCGCGCTCTGCCGGTCCGACGGCACCCCCAACAAATTGCGCTTCGGCGGCAATGCGACCGTCGCGGTATCGATGGCGGCGGCACACGCGGCGGCGGCGGCCGAAGGCGTGCCGCTGTGGCGCTGGCTGGCGCAGGACGGGCCGGTGTCGCTGCCGCTCCCCGAAATCCAGATTTTCGGCGGCGGCGCGCACGCCGGGCGGCGCACCGACATCCAGGATTTCATGGTGATGGTACCGCGCGCCGGTTCGATCCGCGAGGTGCTGGAGGTCACCGGCAACGTCTATCGCGCCGCGGGCGAAGTGATGCACGATCGCGGCCGGCTCGCCGGCACCGCCGACGAGGGTGGCTGGTGGCCGATGTTCGACACCAACGAGCAGGCGCTCGAAACTTTGGTCGAGGCGATCGAACGCGCGGGGCATCGCCCCGGCGAGGACGTCTTCATTTCGCTCGACATCGCCGCCAGCGAATTCGCCGACGGCAACGGCTATGTCATGGCGCTCGACGACGCCCGCGCGACGAGCGCCGAAATGGTCGAGCGCGTCTGCGCCTGGGCCGATCGCTATCCGATCCTGTCGATCGAGGACCCCGTGGGTCAGGACGACACGCCGGGGATGGTCGCGGTGACGCAGCGGCTGGGCTCGAAGATCCAGATCATCGGCGACGACTATCTGGTGACCAGCGCCGAGCGCGTCGCCCGGGCCGCGCAGGCGGGCGCGTGCAACGCGGTGCTCGTCAAGGTCAACCAGGCCGGATCGGTGAGCGAGGCCAGGGCGGCGCTCGATGCCGCGCAGGCGCACGACTGGGCGACGATCGTCTCGGCGCGATCGGGCGAGACCGAGGATCTGACGATCGTCCATCTCGCGGTCGGCTGGAACGCGCGCCAGCTCAAGGTCGGCTCGTTCGCGCGCTCGGAACGGATGGCGAAGTGGAACGAACTGCTGCGCATCGAGGAAGCGATGGGGGCCGACACCAGGTTCAACGGCATCGCCGCCTTCGCGCCGACCGTCAACGCGGGCCTCGGCGCATGAAGGCGGTGCTCCACTATCGCGCGAGCCCCGGCTTTCGTGCGTCGCTCGCCGCGCTCGCCGACGAACTCGCGATCGTCGTCGTCGACGAGGACAGCCCCGACTTCGGCCGCGAGATCGCCGATGCGGAGGTCTTGCTCCACGTACTGAAACCAGTGACGCGCGACATGATCGCGGGCGCGCCGCAGCTCCGGCTGATCCAGAAGATCGGCGTCGGGGTGAACACGATCGACCTCGATGCCGCGCGCGAGCATGGCGTCGCGGTCGCCAACATGCCCGGCACCAACAGCCAGGCGGTCGCCGAACTGGCGCTGGGGCTGATGATTTCGGTGCTGCGCCGCATCCCGGCGCTCGACGCGCTGACCAAGGAAGCCGCACAATGGGCGCCCGAGCCCGCGTTGCTCGACACCATGGGTGAAATCGGCGGCCGCGCCGTCGGCTTCCTCGGCTTCGGTGAGGTTCCGCGCCGGATCGCACCCGCGGTCGCAGCGCTCGGCGGACGGGTCCTCTTCCACGATCCTGCGGCGAAGGACCAGACCATCGGCCAGCCGGTCGATCTGGACACATTGTTCGCCGAAAGCGACATCCTGTCGCTTCATGTCCCGCTGACCGACGGCACACGCGAAATCGTCGACGCCGGACGGCTGGCGGCGATGCGCCCCGGCGCGATCGTCATCAACACCGCACGCGGCGAACTGATCGACGAAGCCGCGCTGTTTGCGGCGCTCGCGAACGGGCGTCTGCGCGGCGCCGGGCTCGACGTGTTCGCCGCCGAACCGGTGCGCCCCGACAATGTGCTGCTGACGCTGCCGCAGGTCGTCGCCACCCCGCACCTCGCGTGGCTGACCCCCGAAACGCTGGCGCGCAGCATGGCGGTGGCGCGCGAAAACTGCCGCCGGATCGCGGCGGGCGAAGCGCTGCTCTACCGCGTGGCATGACGAGGACAGGATGATGGACCGACCGACGACGCTTCCCGCGCTCGCCGCGCATTTCGCGGCGACCACCCCCGACAATCCCGCCTTCGTCTTTGCGGGACGGACGATCGGCTTCGCGGCATTCGCGGCGCGCTGCCGCCTTGTCGCGGGGGCGCTCGCCGCCGCGGGCGTCGGTCCGGACAGCCGCGTCGCCTGGCTGTCGAAAAACCATGTCGCGGGTTTCGAACTGTGGGTCGCGGCGAACATGCTCGGCGCGACCTTCGTCCCGCTCAACTGGCGCCTCGCGCCCGACGAACTCGCCTTCATCATCGCCGACGCCGAAGCGCCGCTGCTCTTCGCTTCGGCCGAATATGACGCTGCGGCGCGGCAGGCGGCGGGGGGGCTCGATATCCGTATCGTCGTGCTCGACGAAGGCGCCGACTGGGCGAACGGCGCGACCCCGCTGGCCGAAACCGCCGCGGACGCCGCCGAGGCCATCTCGCTCCAGCTCTACACCTCGGGCACGACGGGCAAGCCCAAGGGTGCGATGCTCAGCCACCGCGCGCTGCTCGGCGCGCGGCCGCTGTGGCGCGACATCGACTGGTATCGCTGGGACGACGGCGACGCGGGGCTGCTCGCGATGCCGATGTTCCATATCGGCGGCATGGGCTGGGCGCTGATGGCGTTCGATTCGGGCCGCCCGAACATCATCCTGCCCGAATTCGATGTCGAGACGATCCTGTCGCTGATCGAGGCGCGCGCCTTTTCCAAGACTTTCCTCGTCCCCGCCGCGCTGCAACTGCTGCTCGACCATCCGCGCGCCGAGGCCATCGACTTCGGCGGCCTTCGGACCATCCTCTACGGCGCCAGCCCGATGCCGATGGCGGTGCTCGATCATGCGATGCGGCGGCTGTCGTGCGATTTCGCGCAGCAGTACGGGATGACCGAAACCTCGGGCACCGTGGTCGCGCTGGCGCCCGCCGACCATGTCCCCGGCAACCCGCGGCTGGCCTCGGCGGGGCGGGCACTGCCCGGCGTCGAGCTCGAGGTCCGCGATGCCGAGGGCAAGCCGCTGCCTGCCGGCGAGACCGGCCAGATCGCCATTCGCGCCCCGCTCAACCTCAGCGGCTACTGGCGCCGCCCCGACGCGACCGCGGCGGCGATCGACGCCGATGGCTGGCTGCTCACCGGCGATGCCGGCTATCTCGACGCCGACGGCTATCTCTTCGTGCGCGACCGGCTCAACGACATGATCATCAGCGGCGGCGAGAATGTCTATCCGGCCGAGGTCGAATCGCTGCTGTCGGGCCATCCCGCGGTCGCCGAGGCCGCGATCGTCGGCATGCCCGACGCGAAATGGGGCGAGGCGGTGACCGCCGCCGTCGTGCTGCGCGACCCTGGCGTTGCCGATCATGACATCATCGACTGGATGCGCGGACGCATCGCCGCCTACAAGATCCCGAAGGCCATCGTCCGGCTCGACGCGCTGCCGCGCAACGGCGCGGGCAAGATATTGCGCCGCGCGATCCGCGAGGAACTGGCGGCGCGTGGGAGTTGATCCACGCCCAATGGCTTCCTGCGCGGCGTGAACTGACGGTCCGGGGCGATCCGACCGCCGGCAACGGTCGTCATTGCGATCGGGCATGATCGCATCGGGGGCAGGACAGGGCGTCTGTCGCTACCGATCAACGATATGCTTGCCATGGATCGGACCCGCGACGGACGCATGCCCATGGCTGGTGCGCGGTTTCTGGTCCTGCGCCGTCCGCCGCCTTCTCCAGTCGGATGCGAAGGCGCGGGCGCCGCCAATGCAGCGTCGCAAAACGGCCCGTTCGTCGGCGATGGCCTGCGTGATAGGCGGAACTCAGCGCAACCGGCGTGACCGACCCGGTAGAGGGCAGGGGCGAGCTGTTTTCACAAGCGAGTGCGCACGTTCGTCGCGTCGGGAGGCGTCTTGAGGATTTCATTCACGCTCGTGATAGTGAATATTGACTCTTGTGAGAGTGTCGTCGATAGATGCTGTCCAGATCGGCAGCGACGACTGCCGACGGGAGGGAGAGTTTTGTATGAAGGCTCAGCTTTTTGCGTCCGCCTCGGCGGCCGCCCTGTTCGTGTCGCCGGCCGTCGCCATGGCCCAGTCCGCGGGAGGCGTCGCGCCGGCTGACACCGTTGCCGAAGGACAGCGCGACGAAAACGACATCATCGTTACCGCGACGCGCCGTGCCGAGCGGCTTCAGGACGTCCCGCTCAGCGTCACCGCCTTCGGCCAGCAGGAACTCGACGACCTCGGCGTCGTCGGTTTCGAGGGCATCGCCCAGAATACGCCGGGCATCGTCGTCAACCGGCCGACCCAGAATTTCAACAATTTCACCAGCCGCGGCATCAACACCAACGGCTATTCGGCCGGGCTGCAAAGCGCGGTCGCCATCTATGTCGACGAACTGCCGATTTCGGCGAACGGCAATTCGACGATCCTCGACCCCAATCTGTACGACGTCGAGCGCGTCGAATTCCTGCGCGGGCCGCAGGGCACCTTGTTCGGATCGAATTCGCTCGCGGGCGCGATGCGCATCCTGACCAAGAGCCCCGACCTCGACGAATTCCAGGCATCGGCGAGCGTCGATATCGGACTGACCGGATCGAGTTCGGTGCGCCAGCGCTACAATGCGATGGTCAACGTCCCGATCATGAAGGACGAAATCGGGCTGCGCGTCACCGGCTACTACCGCGACGAGGACGGCTGGGTCGACAATATCGGCACCGGGGTGAAGGATTCGAACAGCCTTGAGGCCTATGGCGGGCGCGCGATCCTGCTGCTCCAGCCGAGCGACCGGATGAAGGTCAAGCTGCTCGCATCGTACGAGAACAGCAAACCCGCCGACTCGGCGCTGACCAACCCGCTGCTCGGCAAGTTCGTGCGCCGCTCGGACCGTCCCGACCTGTTCCAGGGCAAGCTCACCAATTACAACATCACGGTCAATTACGAGTTTGATTTCGCCGAGTTGATCAGTTCGACGACGCTGTCCGACTATGACGCGTCCTTCTACGTCGACCTTGCGGGCACGTTCGCCCAGGCCTTTCCCTTCGCGCTCGACGCTTATGGCTATGACGATCTGTTCGTCCAGGAAACGCGGCTCGTGTCGCGCCACGACGGGCCGTTCGAATGGGTCGCGGGCTTTTTCTATTACGACAAGCGCCGCACCGTCGATTTCGCTTATCGCTCGAGCCCCGAATATCTGGCGGCGAAGCGGCTGACCGGGCTGCCGAACGAATATTACCAGCGCTTCAACAGCTACACCGACCAGACCGAGATCGCGGGTTTCGGCGAAGCGACCTATCGCTTCAGCGACCGCTTCTGGATCACCGGCGGGCTGCGCTACGGCAGCACCGAGGTGCAGAGTTTTACCCGCGGGGGCGGCTACAACAGCAATTATCTGACCGCCGCCTTCTTCAACCTTCAGAATCTCGCGCTGACGGTCACGCCGATCGATTATGCCGCGGGGCTCAAGGTCAAGGACGATCGCCTGTCGTGGAAAGGCAGCGTGTCGTGGAAACCGACCGACAGTCTGACCACCTACGCCACGGTGTCGACGGGTTTCCGGACCCCCGTGGTCAATGCGCGCGCCGGGCTGGTGAGCACGATCAACCCCAACGACATCGTCATTCCCGACGGTGCCAAGTCCGACAGCGTGACCAATTACGAACTCGGCCTGAAGGGGCGCTGGCTCGGCGGCGACCTCACCGCCAATCTCGCGGCCTATTATATCGACTGGAAGGATATCCAGGTCCAGGCGAACCGCGTGTCGGATTCGATCCAGTTCGCGACCAACATCGGCGCGGCGGAGAGCTACGGGCTCGAGTTCGAGGTCATGGCGCGGCCGGTTGCGGGGCTCAGCCTCGCGCTCAACGGTTCGTTCAACCGCGCCAAGGTCACCGAGCTGACCGCGGTCGAAGCGGCGATCTCGGGGGCCGAGATCGGCACCCGGCTCGCTTCGCCGAAATTCCAGGGGTCGGGCACGCTGCGCTACGATTTCGCGATCGGCGGGTCGAACAGCGCCTTCGCCGCGGTCAATGTCTCGCACGCGGGGGCCTTCCCCAACCAGTTCCCCAACGTGCCGGGCAATCCCAATGCGGTCAGTCCGACCTATGACTTCACCGAAGCCTGGACCAACGTGAACCTGTTCGCGGGGGCGAAGCTCGGGGCGCTCGACCTCACCGCCTATGTCGAGAATATCTTCGACGACAGCTCGATCACCTACGTCCATCCAGAGGCGTTCCTCGACGGCCGTTACGCCCGGCTGCGGCCGCGCACGATCGGCGTCCGCGCCAATTATCGCTTCTGATCGGCGACGGGGATGAACGCTCGAACGATCCGCCGTCTGTCGCTTCCGGTACTTGCCGCCGTGGTGCTGTTTTCGGCGCCCGCGGCGGCGGTACCGCTGGTCGCCGCGCCCGCGGGCACCGTGACGGGCAGCGAGGCGAAGGGCGTGCGCGTATTCAAGGGCATTCCCTATGCCGCGCCGCCCGTGGGCAAGCTGCGCTGGGCGCCGCCGCAGCCGGCGCTCGCGTGGGACGGCGCGCGCGATGCGACCAGATTCGGCGCCGCCTGCCTCCAGCCGAAACCGCGCGGGCCCAGCATCTACGGCTGGGACCTGCCGGCGATGAGCGAGGATTGCCTGTCGCTCAACATCTGGGCACCCGAGGATGCGGCGAATGCGCCGGTGTTCGTGTGGATCCACGGCGGCGCGCTGACCAGCGGGTCGGGGGGCGACCCGCTCTATGACGGCAGTGCGCTCGCCGCGCGCGGCATCGTCGTCGTATCGATCAACTACCGGCTCGGCGCGCTCGGCTGGTTGGCGCACCCGGCGCTTAGCGCCGAATCGGTCGATGGCGTGTCGGGCAATTACGGGCTGCTCGACCAGATCGCGGCGCTGCAGTGGGTCAAGCGCAACATCGGTGCCTTCGGTGGCAGCGCGGGCAATGTGACCATCGCGGGTGAATCCGCGGGCGCGCTCAGTGTCATGTATCTGATGACCGCGCCGCAGGCGCGCGGCCTGTTCCACAAGGCGGTCGCGCAGAGCGCCTACATGGTGTCCGCCCCCGCGCTGCGCGGAGCATTGAACGGCATGGTTCCCGCCGAGACGCAGGGCGCTGACCTTGCCGCGAAGCTCGGGGCGGCCGACCTCGCGGCGCTGCGCGCGATGCCGGCGGAGGAGATTGCCGAAAAGGCCCCGGCGACCGGCTATTTCCCGTTCCCCGTGATCGACGGTCAGGTCGTTCCGCGCCAGCTCGTCGACAGCTTCGACCGCAACGAACAGGCAGCGGTGCCGATCCTCGCGGGCTTCAACGCCGGCGAAATCCGCTCGCTGCGCTTCCTGCTGCCGAAGCCGCCCGCCGGTGTTGCCGCGTACGAAGCGGCGGTTCGCACCGGTTACGGCGACCTCGCGGGCGCCTTTCTCGCGCGCTATCCGGCGAAGGCGATCGAGGAGAGCATGCTCGCGGCGACGCGCGACGCGATGTACGGCTGGACATCGGAGCGGCTGGTCTCGAACCAGGCCGCGCTGGGGCAGGGCGCCTATTATTATTATTTCGATCATGGCTATCCGGCGATGCAGGAATGGAATCTCCACGCCTTCCACGCCGCCGAACTGCCCTATGTCTTCGGCACCGCGGGGCGGACACCCCCCCTGTGGCCCAAGATTCCCGACAGCCTGACCGAACGCAAGCTGGCGGGCGCGATGGGCGATTATTGGGCAAGCTTTGCCGCGACCGGCATCCCGCGCGCAAAGGATGCGCCCGACTGGCCGTCCTACGCCGACGGCCGCGGCTACCTCCATTTCGCCGGCGCGCCGCGCGCAGGGCGCAACCTGTTCCCCGGCGCCGCGGCGCTGCACGAGGCGGTGGTGTGCCGCCGCCGCGCGGCGGGCGACATACCGTGGAACTGGAATGTCGGGGTCGCGTCGCCGCCGCTGCCGCCGAAGGCCGAGGGGTGCCAATGACCGACGGTGCGATGCAGGATTACGGCCTGACGCTCGACAAATTCCTCTCCCACGCTGCCAAATGGCATCCCGGCGCCGAGCTGGTGTCGGCGGGGACGGACGGGACGGTCGAGCGGATGCGCTATGCGGTGCTCCACGATCGTGCGCGGCGCGTGTCGGGGGCGCTGCATGCAATGGGGGTGCGTGCCGGCGACCGGGTCGCGACCCTCGCGTGGAATACGCGCGGGCATTTCGAAAGCTGGTACGGGATCATCGGCATGGGCGCGGTGTGCCACACGCTGAACCCCCGCTTGACCGCGGCGCAGCTCGGCGCGATGCTCGCGCAGTCGGCGGCGGGGATTCTGCTCGCCAGCCCCGACTTGCTGCCGCTGGCGCGCGCCGCGATCGAAAAGGGCGGTGCGGTCAGGCGCATCCTGCTGCTCGACACCCCTTCGGGCGACGTCGCGGCGCTCGACACCGCGATCGCCGCGGCGCCGACGGACGTCGCATGGGGCGCGTTCGACGAGACCAGCCCCTCGGGACTCTGCTTTACTTCGGGTACCACCGGAGCGCCCAAGGGCGTCACCTATACCCACCGCGGCTGCTACCTGCACACGATGCGGCAGCTTCAGGCTGATGTGATGGGGGTGCGCGCGCGCGACGCGGTGCTTGCGGTGGTGCCGATGTTCCACGCCAATGCCTGGGGGCTGCCCTTTTCGGTCCCCGCTGCCGGTGGCAAGCTTGTGCTGCCCGGCCGCCACAGCGATGGCGCGCATCTCGCCGCGCTGATCCGGTCCGAGGGCGTGACCGCAGGGGTCGGCGTCCCGACCGTATGGCTGGGGCTGGTCGACCATCTCGAGCGTGAGGGCGGCGAAGTACCGTCGCTCGAGCGCATCCTCGTCGGCGGCGCGCCGATGCCGCCGGCGCTGATGGAGCGGATCGAGCGGCGGCTGGGCGCCGAGGTCCAGACGAGCTGGGGCATGACCGAATTGTCGCCGCTCGGAACCGCCGCGGTGCCCGGCGATCCCGGCCGCCGGGCGGGGGTGTCGGGGCGTCCCGCGATCGGCATCGACCTGCTGCTCACCGATGCCGACGGGCACGCGATCGCCGATCAGCGCGCGGGCGAGGGGCATTTGCGCGTCCGCGGGCCGAGCGTCGTCGGGCGCTATTTCGGGCACGACGAACCCGCGACCGACGCCGACGGCTGGTTCGACACCGGCGACCTCGCGCGCATCGACGCCGAAGGCAATCTGACGATTACCGGCCGCGCAAAGGACCTGATCAAGTCGGGGGGCGAATGGATCAATCCCGCCGAGATCGAGGCGCTGGTCGGTGCGCTGCCGCAGGTGTCGCTCGCCGCGGTGATCGGGCGGGTGGACCCCAAATGGGGCGAGCGCCCGATCCTGATCGTCGAAACCAATGATGCGACGGTCGGCGACGATGATCTGCTCGCGCCGCTGCGCGACCGGGTCGCGTCGTGGTGGGTTCCCGACGCGATCGTCCGCCTGGCCGCCATGCCGCTCGCGCCCACGGGCAAGATCGACAAAATGCAATTGCGGGCGGATTACGGACAGGTGTAGGCCGGTCGCGGTCGCCGCGGCAGGAACAAGGGTGCGGAAGGAATAGGATTTGGCGTCGAAGGCAAAGACTGTGGCGAAGCGGCCGTCGAAAGCGGAACAGCGCGCCGAAATGATGGAGCAGATTCTCGATGTCGCCGAATATCTGTTTTCGAAGCACGGCTTTTACGGGGTGACGCTAAAGGATGTCGCCAAGCAGGTCGGTGTCCATCACACGTTGCTCAACTATTATTTCGACGACAAGAAGACGCTGTTCGATGCGGTCTTCGCGCGGCGTGCGGTCGTCACGATCGACAAGCGGATGCAGGCGCTCGACGATTATGATCGCGCGGCGGGTGGCGCCCCGACGGTCGAGGGCGCGCTCCATGCCTTCCTCGACACCGACCTCGATCTCTACATTCAGGGCGGCGAGGGCTGGAAGAATTACGGCGCCTTTGGCGCACAGGCGTCGAACAGCCCCGAAGGCGCCGAATTCATGGACAAATATTTCGATCCCGTCGTGCTGCGGCTGATCGACATATTGAAAAAGGCGCTCCCCGACGCCGCCGAGGAGGATATCTTCTGGGGCTATCATTTCGTTACCGGGGCGTTGATGTTGACGCTCGCGCGCACCGGACGCATCGACAAATTGTCGCACGGACTGTGCCGCTCGGACGATTATGCCGCGGTCAAGGCGCGCATGGCGCGCTTCATGGCGGCGGGTTTTCGCGACATCTGCAACCAGCGCAAGGCCGAACGCGAGGAGTAAGGCGCGGCGCGGGGCTGCCCCCGACGCGTTCGCGACAACCCGGGGTCTGGTGAAGGCATGGTGATTTAACTAACTCACTGGTGAGTTAATAAAAACGAGGGAGAGGCGAGATGGATCTGGCGGGACGCGTTGCTGTCGTCACCGGCGCGGGGGGCGGGCTAGGCCGCGCGCACGCGCTGCTGCTCGCGCGCCACGGCGCGCGCGTCGTCGTCAACGATCGCGAGGCGACCGCGGCGGAGCGGGTCGCGGCCGAGATTGCGGCGGCGGGCGGGCAGGCGATGGTGGCACCGGCGTCGGTGGCCGACGAGGGCGAGGTTGCCGCGATGATGGACGCCGCGACGGCGGCGTGGGGCGGCATCGACATCCTGATCAACAACGCCGGCATCCTGCGCGACCGGAGCTTCGCCAAGATGGACCTCGCCGATTTCCGACTGGTCGTCGATGTTCACCTGATGGGCGCGGCGATCTGTGCGAAGGCGGTGTGGGACCAGATGCGCGACCGGCGCTTCGGTCGCATCGTCATGACGACCTCCTCGTCGGGACTCTACGGCAATTTCGGCCAGGCCAATTATGGCGCCGCCAAGATGGCGCTCGTCGGGCTGATGCAGACGCTGGCGATCGAGGGCGAGAAATACGGCATCCGCGTCAACTGCCTCGCGCCGACCGCGGCAACCGCGATGACCGACGGGGTGCTTGCCGCCGGGGCGCTCGCGCATCTGGCGCCCGAGGCGGTGAGTCCGGGGCTGCTCGCGCTGGTCGGCGAGGATGCGCCGACGCGCGCGATCCTGTGCGCCGGGGCAGGACATTTCGCGTGTGCGAACATCACGCTGACCGACGGGCTGTTCGTCGGCGCGGGCGACGACGCCGCGGCACGGGTCGTTTCCGGATGGGACCGGGTTGCCGACCGTCGGGGCGAAATTGTCCCCGCTTATGGTTTCGCGCAGGCCGAACGCGAACTGGCGAGTGCGGGCTGCACGGCGCCGACGATGGCGGTTGTGTACTGAACATCCCCGGGAGCGTGGCGGACGGGCCGGACAAGTCCCGCCGCCGCTGCCGGGGCGAGAGGGAGAGAGACTATGGCAGACCAGATGGAGAGCCCGGCGGTTGGATCCGGCATGGGACAGAGCGAGCGGCGCGTCATCGTCGCATCGTCGCTGGGGACGGTGTTCGAATGGTATGATTTCTACCTCTACGGCCTGCTCGCTACCGCGCTGTCGCGCCATTTCTTTGCGGGGGTCAACGAGACCACCGGCTTCATCCTCGCGCTGATGGCCTTTGCCGCGGGGTTCGCGGTGCGCCCCTTCGGCGCGCTGGTCTTCGGGCGCGTCGGCGATGTCGTCGGGCGCAAGAATACCTTCCTCGTCACGATGGCGATCATGGGGTTGTCGACCTTCGCGGTCGGTTTCCTTCCGGGGTACGACACGATCGGCATCGCGGCGCCGATTATCCTGATGATCCTGCGCCTGCTCCAGGGGCTCGCGATCGGCGGCGAATATGGCGGCGCGGCGGTCTATATCGCCGAACATGCGCCGCCGGGAAAACGCGGCTTCTACACCAGTTTCATCCAGACGACCGCGATGCTCGGGCTGATCCTCGCCTCGTCGCTGGTCGTCGGGCTGCGCACCGTGATGGATGCCGACAGCTTCAACGACTGGGGCTGGCGGCTTCCCTTCATCTGCTCGATCATCCTGCTCGCGGTCACGCTGTGGATCCGCGTGCAGCTCGAGGAAAGCCCGGTGTTCCAGCGGATGAAGCAGGCGGGGGCGACATCGAAGGCGCCGCTGCGCGAAGCCTTCGGCGAATGGAAGAACCTCCGGCTGGTGCTGATCGCGCTGTTCGGCGCGGTCGCGGGGCAGGCGGTGATCGGCTTCGCCGCGCATCTCTACCCGCTCTTCTATCTCGAAAAGATCGCCAGGGTCGACGGCGCGACCGCCAATTTCCTCGTCGCCACCGCGCTGTTGCTGATCATCCCCAGCTTCGTCTTCTTCGGCTGGCTCAGCGACCGGATCGGCCGCAAACCGATCATGATGACCGCGTGCGTGATCGCGGTCTTCACCTATTTCCCGCTCTACAAGGCGCTCGTTGGGGCCGCGAACCCGGCGATGGCGGCGGCGGTCGAGCGTGCGCCGGTGACCGTCGTCGCGCATGGTGGAGACTGTTCGTTCCAGTTCGACCCGATCGGCAAGAACAGCTTCGACCGGACGAGCTGCGACATCGTCAAATCCTACCTCGCGCGCGGCGGGATCAACTATGCCAATGCCGAGGCGCCCGCCGGGACGATCGCGACGGTGCGCATCGGCGACGAAACCCACGCCGCGCCCGATCCTGCGCGGCTCGCGGGCGACGCGAAGGCGGCGGCCATCGCCGCGCTCCACGAAGAGGTGCAGGCGGGGCTCACGCGCGCCGGCTATCCCGCCGCCGCCGATCCCGCCGCGATCGACAAACTCCGGGTGATCCTCATCCTCTGCGTCTTCGGCATCCTCGCGACGATGGTCTATGGACCGCTCGCGGCGCTGCTCGTCGAACTGTTCCCCGCGCGCATCCGCTATTCCTCGCTGTCGCTACCCTATCATATCGGCAACGGCTGGATCGGCGGTTTCATGCCGACGATCGGCTTCGCGATGGTCGCGGCCACGGGCAACATCTACCAGGGGCTCTGGTACGCGGTCGTGATCGCCGCGGTGACCGCCGTGGTCGGCATCCTGTTCCTGCCCGAAACCTACAAGCGCGACATCGACGCCTAGCGGGAGGGGGCGAGCGATTGCCGGTCGCGCCGGCGATCTTTTCTTTCGCGCCGGCCCGACATAGGATTGCCGCCTCTTTCGGCAGGGGAGGGGTTATGAAACGATTGTTGGCGGCCATGCTTCTGGTGGCGGCAAGTCCGGTGCCATGTGTCGCGGCGGACACGAGCGAGGCGGCCGCGACGGCGGCGGCCACCGGCTTCGTCGTCGAGGCCGAGGCGTTCATGCGCGACTATGCGAACGATCTGGTCACCGGCGACCGCGCGGCGATCGTGGCGCGGTACGATCCCGCGGGCGCCTATCTGATGGGCGGCGGACTGAAAGCCTTCGAACGGCACCCGGCGATCGAGGCGCGCTACGCCGCCGACAGCTGGACTCGGCCGGCCAGTTTCGAGTGGCGCGACCTCAGCTTCGATCCGGTCGGGCCCGATGCGGTGCTGGTCGCGGGGCTGTTCGACTGGGGCTGGGGCGACGCGCCGATCGAGACCTGGTCGTATACCGCGGTGCTCGTGCGGCGCGGCGGCACGCTGCGCATCCGCCTCGAACATGAGGACCCGACGCTGCCTCCCGCCGACGCCGCGGTCGAATAGGCCTGCTGCGCTCGGGTTTCGGACGCCGGCAGGCACGCACGCGGGGGTTTTGATGGCGACCGGCCGACCGCCGCGCCGATGGAGGGGACGTCATGCGCAATCCGGTCCGGTCGGTGCTGCTGCACCTGTCGCTGGTCATCCTCGGCGTACTGCTGCTGGGGATCGGCGTCGCGCGCCTCGACCGCGCCGGCGATCAAGGGGCGACTGCGCTGGTGATGGCGGCGGGCGTGCTGCTGCTCTTTTTCTGCCCGGTCTTCCTGATACGCGCGCTGCTGCTCGCGCGGGGGCGGGCCCGGTTGCTGCGCGGCGAGGGCGAAATCGCGCGCTGGCGTGTCGGGCCGGCCGACTGGGCGGCGTTCCACGCCTTCGATGCCGCGCGTTCGGCGAGCGATCCCGCGCGGCTCGGCAACGAAGCCCTGCCGCGCGCCGATGTGCCCGCCGAGGGGGCTGAAATCATCGCCGGGCGGACCGCGATCCTCGTCGACGGCAGCTATCATGTGCTGCGCCCGCGCGGCATTCCCGAACTGCAGGCGATGCGCTGGCTCGCGGTCGCGGGCACCGACCTCGCGTGCCTCGAATTCGCGCTCGCCTATCCGGCCAAGAGTGGGACGGTGCGGACGGCGCTGCGCGTGCCGGTGCCGTCCGCGGCGACCGATGCAGCGCGCGAGGTTCAGCGCTGGCATGCGGCGCGTATCCCGAGCGGCGAAGCGCTCGCGCTCGGCGGCAAGGCGCGGGCGCTGCGCGTCGCGCTGATCTTCGCCGGTGCGGGAGCCGCCGCGATCGCGATCGCGCTGGCGTGGGGGCTGCCCGCCGCCGACGCCGTCGACCCCGAGGATTTCGGCGCCGTCGCGCCCTGGCTGCTCGCCGCAGCGGGCGGCGGCGCCCTGCTGACCGCAGGGGTCGTCGCGCTGATCGCGCTGCTGCGGGGGCGGGCGGACTGACCCGCGATCCTCGTCGATGCGGTTGACAGCCGCACGATGATCGGCCGCACTCGCGGCCCCGCCGCTGCCTATTTCGTGTCGACCAGTTCGCGCAACAGAAATGCGTGGAGCATCGCCGCGCGCACTGCATCCTCGGCGTGGTCGGCGCCGACCGAATGGCCGCCCTCCAGATATTCGTGGTAATAGACGCGGTTGCCATAGTCCTTGAGCCGCGCCGCGAATTTGCGCGCGTGGCCGGGATGGACGCGATCGTCCTTGGTCGAGAGGTAAAGGAAGATCGGCGGATATTTCACGCCCTTGCGGATGTTCTGATAGGGCGAATATTGCGAGATAAAGGCCCAGTCCCCGGGTTTGTCGGGATCGCCATATTCGTCCATCCACGACGCGCCCGCGAGCAGCTTGGTATAGCGCTTCATGTCCTTGAGCGGCGAGCCTGAGATCACCGCGCCATAAAGGTCGGGGCGCTGTTCCATCGCCGCGCCGACGAGCACGCCGCCGTTCGATCGGCCCGAGATCGCGATCTTGCCCTTGGCGCTGACTCCGGTCCGGACCAGATCCTCGGCGACCGCGTGGAGATCGTCGAAGCTGTTCTGGCGCTTTTCATAGAGCGCGGCCTGGTGCCAGGCGGGGCCATATTCGCCGCCGCCGCGGATATTGGCGAGGACATAGGCATTGCCGTTCTCGACCCAGAACAGCCCCAGCGGGCCGGCGCGATAGGGCTGGCCGGTCAGATACCCCGGCGTCTGCGCGGCGCGGAAACCGCCATAGGCGTGGACGAGCGCGGGGACGGGGGTTTCGCTGTCGCTCTTCTTGCGGACGAGGAAATAGGGCACTTTGGTGCCGTCCTTCGACGTCGCGAAGCGTTTCTCGACGTGCATCTGGCTCGCGTCGAACAGCGCCGGCAGGCTCTGGAGGGTCTGCGGCGCGCCGGTTTCGGTCACGGCATAGAGGGTGGGTGGCTGGAGCATCGTCTCGGCGGTCGCGAGCAGGCGGTCGCTCTTGCCGATCGCGCCCGCGATCTGCACCGTCGCATTGGCGGCGAGCGGGACTTCCTTCTGG
This sequence comes from Sphingopyxis sp. YF1, assembly GCF_022701295.1. Taxonomy (NCBI): domain Bacteria; kingdom Pseudomonadati; phylum Pseudomonadota; class Alphaproteobacteria; order Sphingomonadales; family Sphingopyxidaceae; genus Sphingopyxis; species Sphingopyxis sp. YF1. The sequence continues at coordinate 2,086,133 of NZ_CP033204.1, read as the reverse complement.
CTCCAGCGGCCGTTCGGCTGGTCGCGGCGCAGCGCGAACAGCTTGCCCTCGACATCGTCGAGCGCCTTGACCCACAGGATATGGTCGGTCGCGGCGACGCTTTCGATCGCCTGCGCCTTCGTCGGCGTCATCACCGGGACGATCGGGACCTGGCGGTCGGCGGCCATGTCGGCGAGCGACAGCGAGATCAGCGATCCGGCGGGAAAGCCCTCGCCGAAATCCTCGTTGAGAAAGACGATCGCCTGCCCGTCGATCACGTCGCGCAGGTCGGCGCTCTCGGGAATGATCGTGCTCTTGTACGCCGAACGGTCGGCGTTCGGCAGGTAGTGGCGGGTGGTGTAGAAGCTCATGTTGCGGCTGATCACCGGCCAGCGCGTGTCGCCGTCCATGAAGGCACCGACCCCCATGCCGACGTCGGCGGCCTCGCCCTCGACGAGCGTCACAGCCGCGGCGAGCGGGGTGCCGCGCGTCCAGCGCTTGACGATCCTGGGATAGCCCGAACTCGTCATGCTGCCCGCGCCATAGTCCGTCGCGACGAGCAGATGGTCGGCATCTTCCCACGTCACGCTGCTCTTGGCGAGCGGGACGGTGAAGCCGCCCTCGACGAAGCTTTTCGTCGTGCGGTCCCATTCGCGGACGATATCGGCATCGGTGCCGCCCGGGCTCAGCGAGACGAGGCAGCGCCGGTAGTCGGGCGCGAGACAGTCGGCGCCGTGCCACACCCAGCTCTGCTTTTCGGCCTTGCCGAGCGCGTCGACGTCGATCAGCACCGTCCATTCGGGCTTGCCCGACAGATAGGCATCGAGCGGGCTCTGGCGCCAGACACCGCGCGGATTGGCGGCGTCGCGCCAGAAGTTGGTGATCGTGTCGCCCATCACCGCGTCGGGTATCGCGATCTGGCGGTCGTCGTCGAGGATGGTGCGCGCGCGCTGGCGGTCGGCCTCGAAGCCCGGACGGCCGGTGATCAGCCGGTCGGTGGCGGCATTTTCCTTCTTGACCCAGTCGAGCGCCGCCTTGCCCTCGATATCCTCCAGCCAGAGCCAGGGGTCTTCGGCCTCCTTTGCGGCAGCCGCGACGGCGGTGAAGGAACAGCCGAGGGCGAGCGCGGCGAGTGTGGCGCGGAACATCCGGATCTCCGATAGAATCTGAAGGCGCTGTGCTAGCACCATCAGACAGTCGGAGGGAAGCAGCGACTATTGATCGATGATCATCGTCCCCGGGTGATGCTTGTCGAGATGCTTCTTGATGATCTTGAGGTTGCGCGTGTTCGACCGGAAGAGAAGGTCGAAGGCATCGCCGACGAGCGGGATCGCGCCCAGCGTCGTGTCGACGCCGAGATTGCCGATCATCCGCCAGATCTTCCATTTCGGCATGCCCAGGTTGCGAGCCTCCCAGATCAGATAGGCGCCCATCAGGCCGGATATCACGTCGCCGACGACGGGGACGAGCCCGACGATCGCGTCGAGCCCGACCGGGCGGTTGATGCCCGGGATGGTGAAGCTGCGTTCGAGCAGGAATTCGAGCGTCTCGACGCGCTTGCGCAGCGCCGCGGGGTCGCGGCGGTCCTGAATCAGGGCATCGAACATCGCGTCGGTGTCGCGGGTCGAAGGGGCCATCCTTGGGTCCTTTTCGGCAGCGCCCGGATTTGCGGCGCCGCTGTATTATCTGGGTAAGGCAATAAGGCGATTCAAGGGGTGCTGGCCGCGGCCGTTGGCGCGCAGCGCGGTCAGCCGCTGCGCCGCGACCGACCAGCGCAGCGGCGTCGCGATCGGGATGAAGGGCGAATAGCCCGCCAGCCGCACTTCGGCCTCGCCGATCAGCCGCGCGCGCTCGGCGGCGTTCGGCGCCGCGGCGGCTTCGTCGATCAGCGCCTGCGCATCGCGGTGACAGATGGTGTCGGGTCGGCACGACAGGCGGCGCAGGCCCCACAGCGCGTCGTCGTTGGGCATCACCTCGTCGATCAGGCGGAGCTCGGCAGGGGCGCCCGTCGCGACGCGGCGGGTCGGTACGCCGAGGCGGGCAAGATCGGCGGCGACATAGGCGAAGAGGATGCGCCCGCCGGGCGAATCGGGAACCGCGATACGCAGCGTTTCGATTTCGCGTCCGCCCGCGCGCCACGCGTCGATCGTGCGCTGCGCCTGCACGAAGCGCGACTGTTCGTCATAGTCGGCCCACGCCGGCAGCAGCGGCGCCGGGCCGGTGTCGCGCGTGTAGAGATCGGGACGCAGCGTCATCTGCGGCTCCCATTCCTGAAGCCCGAAGGCGGCGATCAGCCGTTCGCGGCGGATCGCGCGCGACAGCGCTTCGCGATTGGCCTGCACCGCGAGAAAGCCCTCGTCGCTGACGAAGCTGAGCCCGAACAGCCCGGGCACCGGATCGACGACGAGGCGCGAGCGCCCGATGTTCGAAGCCGCGAAATAGGGAAGGGTGGAGAAGCGCCCGCCGACGACGCCGTCGGCATAGCCATTTTTGAAGCGCGCGAGCGCACGCGGCGCGGTGGTGCCGGTGAGTTCGATCGACGCGGCGGGATCCGCCGCCGCGGCCTCGGCCGCCTCGGGGTCTTCGGCCAGCGGGTCGGGGACCGGCGACAGCAGCGCCGACCGGCCGTTGCGCCGCGCGCGCATCGGCCCCCAGCCGAGCCCGCGGTTGACGATTGCCATCGAGGGCTGTGCGAGCAGTTCGAGGATCGCCGGTTGCGGCACCGACAGGCGGATCTCGACCACCGTTTCGGTCATCGCCTTGATCGTTTCGATTTCGGGGAAATCGTCCTTGAGCACGTGCCGGCTGCGCGGCGCGAGATAGGATTGCAGGATGCGGGCGACGTCGGCGGTGGTGACCTTGCGACCGTTCGCCCATTTGGCCTCGCGAATGCGGAAGATATAGCTGCGGCCGTCGGCGGTGACCGTCCAGCGTTCGGCGAGGCCGACGTCGACCTGTCCCTCGGCGTCGAAGGTGACGAGGCCCTGCGCGCTGAGGTTGAGCAGCGCCGCATTCGCGGCGTCGAGCTCGCCGTTGATCGGGCTCGGCGAAGCGGCGAGCGTCCCGATCGCCGCAATGCGCACCGGCCCCGCCTCGCCGAACAGCCCGCAGCTGCCGAGCGTCAGCGCCAGCAGTCCGGCGGCGCCGGCCCGTAGCATCAGTCTTTTCTTCGCGGGGATATCGATCGTCGGCGGCATCGGTGCCATCATAGCCATGCGGCACGAAACGGGAAGGGTGCTAACGCGCCGCGGCGTGCGGCGGTTGGTGCGGACGGCGGGACTTGAACCCGCATATCCAGAGGATGGCAGATTTTAAGTCTGCTGCGTCTACCGATTTCGCCACGTCCGCACGCCGGTGCCGGTCAAGCCGATGCCCCGGGGCAGGTCAAGCGCTGTTTGCGGGTTCACCCGATCGGCTCCGTCAGCTAGACGAATGACGATGACAGCTGTCCTTACCATTTCCGGCCTCGGCAAGACGTACAAGAGCGGTCACACCGCGCTGTCGTCGGTCGATCTCAGCATCAACAAGGGCGAGATTTTTGCGCTGCTCGGGCCGAACGGCGCGGGCAAGACGACGCTGATCAGCATCGTCTGCGGGATCGTGACCCCCTCGAGCGGCACGGTGACGGTCGGCGGCCACGACCATCAGCGCGACTATCGCGCGGCGCGCTCGATGATCGGGCTGGTGCCGCAGGAACTGCACACCGATTCCTTCGAGACAGTGCTGACGACGGTGAGCTTTTCGCGCGGGCTGTTCGGCAAGCGCGCCAACCCCGCCTTCATCGAACAGCTGCTCCGCGACCTGTCGCTGTGGGACAAGCGCGACGCGAAGATCATGGAGCTGTCGGGCGGGATGAAGCGCCGCGTGATGATCGCGAAGGCGCTCTCCCACGAACCCGAAATCCTGTTCCTCGACGAGCCGACCGCGGGGGTCGACGTCGAACTGCGCCGCGACATGTGGCAGATGGTGCACGGGCTGCGCGAGCGCGGCGTCACGATCATCCTGACCACCCATTATATCGAGGAGGCCGAGGAAATGGCCGACCGTGTCGGGGTGATCAGCAAGGGGCAGCTGATCCTCGTCGAAGAGAAGCATGCGCTGATCAAGAAGCTCGGCCGCAAGACGCTCACGCTCAACCTCGCCGAACCGCTCGCGGCGGTGCCCGCCGAACTCGCCGACTGGAAGCTCGAGCTCGCGGGCGACGGACACGAACTCGTCTATGAATTCGACAGCCAGGCCGAGGCGACGGGGGTGCCGTCGCTGCTGCGCCGGATGAGCGACATCGGGGTCGGCTTCAAGGATCTCCACACCAAACAGAGTTCGCTCGAGGAGATTTTCGTGGGACTGGTGCATCAGCCGCGCGGCGGCGAAGGAGCCGCGGCATGACCGCCAACTGGCGCGGCGTGCGCGCGATCTATCTCTTCGAACTCGCGCGCTTCGGGCGCACCGTCTGGACCAGCCTCGCGCTGCCGGTGATCACCACGGCGCTCTATTTCGTCGTCTTCGGATCGGCGATCGGCGGGCGGATGAGCGAGGTGTCGGGGGTCCCCTATGGCGCCTTCATCGTCCCCGGGCTGATGATGCTGACGATGTTCACCGAAAGCATCAGCAACGCCAGCTTCGGCATCTACATGCCCAAATGGTCGGGAACGATCTACGAAATGCTCTCGGCGCCGCTGTCGCCGCTCGAAACGGTGATCGCCTATGTCGGCGCCGCGGCGACGAAGTCGCTGATCATCGGCGCGATCATCTTTGCCACCGCGCATCTGTTCGTCGACGTGCAGGTCGCGCATCCGCTGTGGATGGTCGCCTTCATGGTGCTGATGGCGGTGACCTTCTGCCTCTTCGGCTTCATCATCGGCATTTGGGCGCAGAGCTTCGAGCAGTTGCAGGTGATCCCGCTGCTGGTCGTCTACCCGCTGACCTTCTTGGGCGGCGCCTTCTATTCGCTCGACATGCTGCCCGCGGCGTGGCGGACGATCACCCTGTTCAACCCCGTCGTCTATCTGATCAGCGGGTTTCGCTGGACTTTCTTCGGCAAGGGCGACGTCGGCATCGAGGTCAGCATGGGCGCGGTCGCCTTTTTCTTCGCGCTGTGCCTTGCGGTGATCTTCTGGATGTTCCGTACCGGCTACCGGCTCAAGAACTGAGCGCCGACAGCCTTCACGCCCGCGCAAGGGCGCGCCGGAAGCCGCCCGGGGCGTCGCCGACGGCCCCGGTTGGCTTCACGACAATCGCAGTGACCGAAATGCGCGGCGTCAGCTGTTCAGCCGCTCGCGCATTTCCTTGCCCGGCTTGAAATAGGGCACGCTCTTGGCCTGCACCGCCACCGCGGTACCGGTGCGCGGGTTGCGCCCGGTGCGCGAGTCGCGGCTGCGGGTCGAAAAGGCGCCGAAACCGCGCAATTCGACGCGGCCGCCGTTCGCGAGCTGGTCGACGATCGAATCGAAGAAGGCATCGACGATCTTTTCGACCTCCTCAAGTCGCAAATCACTGTTTTCGCTTGCGATTTTTTGAACCAATTCCGACCGGATCATTGGCTTCCCCTTATTGTCACGCGCATCCTGAGATGCAGGAATTCCGGTCGTTGCCGGCCCTGGCGTGAGACCCCTCCCAACGCTGTCCTCAGACTAACATGAATCGGGGGGCGGTCAAAAGCATATCGCCGAATCAAAAGGCCCGCCGGACGCATCCGGCGGGCCTCCTGTCCCGTTTCGGCAAAGGGGCTGGAATCAGCCCTTCTTGCCGGCCTTCAGCGCTTCGCCGAGGATGTCGCCGAGCGAGGCGCCCGAGTCCGACGAACCGTACTGCGCAACGGCTTCCTTCTCTTCGGCGATCTGCATCGCCTTGACCGAGAAGCTGGGCTTCTTCGAGCGGTCGAAGCCGATGACCATCGCGTCGAACTTCTGGCCGACCTGGTAACGCTCGGCGCGCTGCTCGTCGCGGTCGCGGCCGAGGTCGGCGCGCTTGATGAAGCCGGTCGCACCGTCTTCGCCGGCCTGGACTTCGAGGCCGTTGTCGCGGACTTCGAGGACCGAGACGGTGACGATGTCGTTCTTCTTCAGCGAACCCGCGGCGCTGGCGCCGCCGCCGACGGCCGGAGCACCCTTTTCAAGCTGCTTGATGCCGAGGCTGATGCGTTCCTTCTCGACGTCGACGTCGAGAACGACGACCTGAACGGCCTCGCCCTTGCGGTGGAGGTGCAGCGCTTCTTCGCCCGAGATGCCCCACGCGATGTCCGACATGTGAACCATGCCGTCGACGTCGCCGGGCAGGCCGACGAACAGGCCGAATTCGGTGGCGTTCTTGACTTCGCCATCGACGACCGAGCCGACCGGGTGGGCGTCGGCGAACGCGCCCCAGGGGTTCGACTGGGCCTGCTTGAGGCCGAGCGAGATGCGGCGCTTGTCGCTGTCGACTTCGAGGACGATGACGTCGACTTCCTGGCTCGTCGAAACGATCTTGCCGGGGTGGACGTTCTTCTTGACCCACGACATTTCGCTGACGTGGACCAGGCCTTCGATGCCGGGTTCGAGTTCGACGAACGCACCGTAGTCGGTGATGTTCGTGACGGTGCCCGAGAGCTTCGCACCGACCGGGTACTTGGCGGCGACGCCTTCCCACGGATCGCTTTCGAGCTGCTTCATGCCGAGGCTGATGCGCTGCGTGTCGCGGTTGATGCGGATGATCTGCACCTTGACCGTGTCACCGATGTTGATGACTTCGCTCGGGTGGTTGACGCGCTTGTAGCTCATGTCGGTGACATGGAGCAGGCCGTCGATGCCGCCGAGGTCGACGAACGCACCATAATCGGTGATGTTCTTGACCGCGCCTTCGATGATCTGGCCCTCTTCTAGGTTCTGGATCAGGCCCGAACGCTGTTCGGCGCGCGTTTCCTCGAGGATGGCGCGGCGCGACACGACGATGTTGCCGCGACGGCGATCCATCTTGAGGATCTGGAACGGCTGCGGCAGGTCCATGAGCGGGCCGACGTCGCGCACGGGGCGGATATCGACCTGCGAACCCGGAAGGAAGGCCACGGCGCCGCCGAGGTCGACGGTGAAGCCGCCCTTGACGCGGCCGAAGATGACGCCTTCGACGCGGGCTTCCTTGTTGAATTCTTCTTCGAGGCGATCCCACGCGGCTTCGCGGCGCGCACGGTCGCGCGACAGCATGGTTTCGCCATTGGCGTTTTCGACGCGGTCGACATAGACTTCGACTTCGTCGCCGACCTTGAGGTCGGCCTTCTGGCCGGGCATCGCGAATTCGCGAAGCGCCACGCGGCCTTCGCTCTTCAGGCCGATGTCGATCACTGCCAGGTCGTTTTCGATCGCGGTCACGGTGCCCTTGACGACGCGGCCTTCAAAGCCGCCATCAGCACCACCCAGCGATTCGTCGAGCATCGCGGCGAAATCGTCGCGCGACGGAAAAGCCGTAGAGGCCATAGATGTGTTCCTTACTTCATTGTTTCCGGCCAAGCGGTTGGATCCGCTGGTCTTGTGGCCGAACCGTCCCGCCCGCCGGATGCGATGCAGGACATCCTTGGGGCGCAGGATCGGTGAAGCGCGGACAAGGCAAAAAGGCGCGACGGGTGTGTCCCGTCACGCCCGACGCCCGGTTGGGGCGGCGGCCTGTCCGTTCTTCGACCGGACCGGAAGCCCGTCGGACGGCGCGCATATAGTCGCGCGGGCGGCCGGCGGCAAGGCAAAAGGGCGGAGGCCCGGCCGGCCGCTGCCGCGCCGGCCGCGATATTCAGGAGGATCGCCCGACCCGCCCCTCGACAAAGGCGATGGCGGCGGCGATCGCTGCATCGCGGTCGAGCGCCGTATTGTCGAGCAGCAGCGCGTCGGCCGCGCGCAGCAGCGGGGCGTCGGCGCGGCCGGTATCGCGGGCGTCGCGGGCGTGGATGTCGGCGAGCACCGCCTCGTAACTCACCTCGACCCCGCGTCCCAGCATTTCGGCATGCCGCCGCCGCGCGCGCTCCTCGGGCGATGCGGTGACGAACAGCTTGGCGTCGGCGTGCGGCGCGATGACGGTTCCGATGTCGCGCCCGTCGAGCACCGCCCCGCCGGGCTGGTTCGCGAAATCGACCTGCCGCTGGAACAGCGCGGCGCGCACCGGCGGATGGACCGAGACGCGGCTCGCGAGGCTGCCTGTGCTTTCGTAGCGCAGCGCCGGGTCCTCCAGTAGCGTAGCGGGAAAGTCGCACGCGGCGAGCGCGTCGGCGGCCTTGTCGGGGTCGCCGTGATCGAGCTGGGTCTGGTATCCCACCGCGCGATAGAGCAGCCCGGTGTCGAGCACCGGTAGCCCGAAATGCGCCGCCAGCGCGCGCGCGATCGTGCCCTTGCCCGACGCGGTGGGGCCGTCGACGGCGATGATCATCAGTTGATCTGGAACGCGTCGATGCGCGCGCTGGTCAGACGGTTGTCGGGGCCGAACAGCAGCTTGAACCAGCCGCCGTTGTCGAACGATCCGCTGCACGATGCGATGCCCGGACCCTCGCCGGCCTTGCCGGGTTCGAGGCAGTCGACCGCGATTTCGGGCAGCAGTGCACGAACGCCGGCCAGCACGTCGGCGCGCGACCGTGCGGTGCCGATGCCGAGCGCCGCGATCGGGCGATCGCCCCGCATTGCAGTATCGACCAGCTTGATCGCCAGCGTGTCGCCGGCGAAGATATGGCGCACCCCTTTTTCGTCTTCCCACTCGCAGGCGATGCCTTCGTCATCGTCGCACACGTCGCCGTTGACCAGCCTGCCGATCGCCTGGGGCGTGCTTCGGAGGTTGAGCGGGTAGCGTGAAAAGCTCGCGTCGGCGCGGTCGAACGGGTCGGCGATGCGCTCGGCGGCATGGGCGGGCGTGGTGCCGAGAAGCGCGGCGGCGATCATGGCGAGGGCGGGGCGTGTCTTCACGAACATATCCTTTGGCGGGCTGTTGACCGGCCCGGTCGCTCGCACGGTGCGGCCTCCGCCACGATGACCGCGGTCACAGCAAAGGGAAATCCGCGATGCGGCATCATGCGTCATGGCCGCGTCCCTGAAGCTGGGCGAGCAGCGTTTCGAAATTGGGAAAGCTCGTCGCGACCGGTTCCATGTCGTCGATCGTCACCGGCGCCTTGCTGACCAGACCCGCGATCGCGAAGCTCATGCAGATGCGATGATCGAGATGGCCCGCGATGGTGGCGCCGCCAGGCAGCGCGTCGCCGCCGGTGCCATCGATCACCAGCCCGTCGGCGCTTTCCTCGACGCGCGCGCCGATTGCCGCAAGGCCGGCCGCCATCACCGCCAGCCGGTCGCTTTCCTTGACGCGCAGTTCGTCGAGCCCGGTCGCCACCGTGCGTCCCTCCGCGAGCGCCGCGGCGACGAAGAGGATCGGATATTCGTCGATCATGCTCGGCGCGACCGCGGGATCGACGTCGATTCCCCTGAGCGCGCTGTGGCGCACGCGCAGGTCGGCGACCGGTTCGCCGCCGACCTCGCGGGCATCGATCAGTTCGATATCGCCGCCCATCTGGCGCAGCACCTCGATCAGGCCGGCGCGGGTCGGGTTGAGCCCGACATTGGCGATCGTCACGTCCGAACCGGGAACCACCAGCGCCGCGACGATGAAAAAGGCTGCCGACGACGGGTCGCCGGGGACAGTGATCGTCTGCGGCCGGAATTCGGCTTCGCCGGTCAGGCGGATGTGCCGCGTGCCATCGGCGGCGGTCTCGACCGTCAGTTCGGCGCCGAAGCCCCGGAGCATCCGTTCGCTATGGTCGCGCGTTGGTACCGGCTCGATCACTTCGGTGACGCCGGGCGTGTTGAGCCCGGCAAGCAGCACCGCGCTCTTCACCTGCGCCGATGCCATCGGCAGGCGATAGGCGAGGGGGATGGCGGGGGCGAGCCCGCGCATCATCAGCGGCAGGCGGCCGCCGGGCGAGGCGCTGATGTCGGCGCCCATCTGCGACAGCGGATCGATGACGCGGCCCATCGGGCGGCCCGACAGGCTGGCGTCGCCGGTGAAGGTGACGGTGATCGGGTGGCTCGCGACAAGCCCCATCAACAGGCGGGTCGAGGTGCCGCTGTTGCCCATCTCGATCGCTCCGCGCGGCTGGAGCAGCCCGCCGACCCCGACGCCGTCGATCACCCACTCGCCGTCGTCGCGACGGTCGATCG